>NZ_CABROP010000039.1:0-30049 GCF_902472605.1 uncultured Bacteroides sp. | reverse complement strand
GGATCTTTCCTTTTGCCTTGTGGGTGATATCATAGACTTTTCCACCGAGATTCATGTTCTCATTTCCCTGTGTCCGAGTATAATCAAGATTGATGGCTTCGTTATTTTCAAATGCATAAATGGAATCCATCACCATGACAAAAATGCCGGATTCCAACATCATTTTAGCCGGAGCTTTTTCATTAATTAGGGTTTCAAAATAATAATGACCATTCTCTTTCTTCAATGCAAAAGAACCATCACTATTTGACTGAGCAAAGATAGTATTGCAACTAAACAATACTATTGATAAAAATGACACAAAACTTTTCATATAAATATCTCCTAAATATTATACGTTCAGTAATTTATAATAAAAATTGAAGGCTTATGAACAAAGAATTCAGCTCGTCATAACGGGCCACGATTTCTTGCACGAAATACGGTCCAAAATGCCAGATGAAACGCATAGTCTCTTCTCCTGATAAGTTAGCTTTTCCATATCGATCCATGTCTTCTACGAACTTTTCGCAAATCTACGAAGTTACCGTAACAACTACATAAACAAACAGTTAATTAATTTAAAAGGAAGGATTATTTTTTCTTATCTCACCCATACACGCCCAAAATCGCAGCGCAGATTCAGATTTTCCGCAGACAATCACACCAAACGCCCCTATTTGTTCCCTGCAATGCGCCCACATTTTGAGCAAAGTGCCTTATCGTTTTTTACGTTTCTCTGTCCAGAAACGTACGTCTTTCCTGGCGGAAACGTAGGTTTCCTTGCCGCAAAACGTACGTTTCCCGTAAGGAAAACGTAAAAAATACCTTGACAGGTGGTTGTCTGTTCAAAGAGATTTTCCTCAAATTCAAGTGATTGTCATCACCTCAACATCCGATACACGATACGCCTGAAAACTTGGAAAGACTTCCCATTCCATTTGGAGAATCGAAAAATCTCCGTATCTTTAGCGCCCTAACCCTTAATTGTTTTTTGATATGAAGAAAATCAGTAGAATCTTAGGAATGACGGCGGCGTGCCTGCTCTGCCTGTCGCTGAATGTGACAGCCAGCACATCTGCCAGCCACCAGCCTCAGCAAAAAGGAGAAACCGTTATCTGCCGGGGAGTAGAAGCACACACTTCCGGACCGATGGTCAAAGTGGGGAAAACAGCCCCCGACTTCCGGGCGGTCAATGCGAAAATGGAAGAGGTCAGTTTGTCGGACTACAAAGGGAAGAAAGTGATTCTGAATATTTTCCCCAGCTTGGACACGCCGACATGTGCGCTATCTGTCCGGCAGTTTAATGCCAAGGCGGCAGGACTGGAAAATACCGTGGTTTTATGCCTTTCCATGGACCTGCCTTTCGCGCAATCACGTTTCTGTTCTACCGAAGGACTCGACAACGTGGTGCCGTTGTCGGTGTTCCGCAGCCGGGATTTTGTCACGAACTACGGTCTGCAATTAGCTGATGGTCCGCTGGAAGGACTGATGGCACGGACGGTCATCGTGGTGGATGAAAATGGGAAGGTATGCTACACGCAGCTGGTGAAGAACATCTCCAATGAGCCTGATTATGAAGCCGCATTGAAAGCCGTGCAATAATCCGCCCCAAAGTGAAGGGATACGCTATTCCCTTCCTTTGGCATTGAAACGGAATCCCACTCCTAACATCAGGTTGTTGGGGTCCTTGAAATCATGCAGCTGGTAGCCCACATGCAGGAAGAGGTTCTTGGTGATATCCGTCTTCAAGGCCAATACCTGATAAAAGGCGTCGGTGTCGGCTCCCTGACAGATGAGGTTTCGTCCGACTCCCAGATTGATGGAGAAAATGGGCATCACAATTTCAGCACGCAACGAAAGTCCGACGGCAAACTGTTCCCGGAACGGAGGGCGATAAAACTTGATGGTCTCTGCATCGGGAGGTGTCGCACTGTTGGCGATATGCTGGGAAATATTCGCACTCTCATCATACTGGGCATCCAACGATATTCCGGCACGGAAATAGCGGCTGAAATTATACATCGGCGTAAAATTCAATCCTAGAATACCAAAGGAGCCGGGCACAAGAATGGGAGTGCCGTCTTCCAGAAACACACCTTTCTTCCGGGTGGAACCATACACAATCAAATCATAACTGAGATAGGGTTTGAAAGCCGGACGTCGGAAGGTGTAGGCAGATGCCGCTTTTTCACTCCCTCCAAAATAACGGGTAATGCCAATAGTGGCTCCTACCATATTCACACCCGCATTGGGATAGCCCGTATTCCCGTTTGAAAAATGGGAAGCGACAACCCCGGCCCGCAGACTGGTCTGTGCATCCAGCTGCCAGTTCAACAGAAATCCCAGATGCAGATAAGCGTTCACCTTGGAACCGACCACCCGGTTGTAGAAATTCGATTCGATATCAAACTTTTTCCAGCCGAAAGAGGCTCCGAAGTTCCATTCATAATCAAAAGACAAACGGGGAGTGATACTCGCAATACGGGAAGTCTGGAACACATAAACAGACCAGGGATTTCCCAGCTCGGCCGAATTGAAAAACGAGTGGTACCCCACTCCGATACCTTGCACGGCATGAGGATACATCCGGCCGAAATAGGTATCGGGGGCAAACTTGAATCCGTATTTCAGGTTGACCGACAGGTTTTTCCGGATGGGCGCAAAAGCCGCATTGTTCCCGGCAAAAAACTCATGGGTGGGGAACACATAGGCCGGCTTCAGGTCAAAGCCTACCGCATGCACCATCTTATGGGAAAGGCTGTCACGGCCGCCTGCATACAACGACAGGGCGCAAGTGCACAAGACTGCACCTACGTACATCCTGACTATGAATCTATTCATCTTCATTGGTAATGTCAAAAGGTACTATCAAATAATCGAATGGAGTTGAACTGAAAAGCGTCCCGGAAAATATCATTTTCTTTCCGGTAAACGAATTGGAGAGATAAACCTTATAAGGTATATTATACATCTTCATTTCGGTAAAGACTTCCAAGCGTACTTTCTTGCCGGGTCCCAGTTTCTTTTCCACCCCCAGGTTTTTGTCCAGCCCCGCATCCAGCCTTTGCTCCTGAACACAGAAAGACACCTTCGTGCCATATAATCCCGGCACGCCATTCACCACATCCGGAATCTCAACCTGAGAAAGAGAATCTTCCAACAATTGCTGTACATCCTCTCTCCCTATATTTCCACTGCTACCCAACATGGAAAATTCTACTGTACGGGCTGAATTGCGGTAGGGATAAAAACACACTGTCACGGGCTGGGTACTGTTCAAAGTATTCACTACCATTTCGTCTACCGGCTCCAACATATTGTCATAAAAAGAGAACTGACTCCAGTCGTATGCTACACTGTCTACCTGATATTTCCTGGTCGGTGCAAAAGAAACTTGAATCATCTTTTCTTCGTAACGGTTACCTACCCTGATTGCGGCCTCAAACGGCCTGTCATAAAGATTTTCTCCGGCAATCAGATGCAACTCGCGACCGTTCCTTTTTTCCACCTGAAAATCCAGAAAGGTATTTCGGCAATGCACAATACCGGTTTCGCCTTCTTCAAACGGAAGCGATTTTCCGTTTTCCCCTTCCAGGTCGGTGGCAAACACGGACACATCCGACCGCAAATAATTTATATCTATAATGCTCCAATTGTCGGTATCAAAACGAACCGTAACCTCGTTTTCTGTCTCCGATAGAGAAACGGTTGGAACATCCGTCAAAAATTCATCAATAAAGACCTCGCTGTTGCATCCGGCAAACACCGACATCAAACTTAGGATACTGCATTGCAGCATACGGAATGTGCTTTTCATCATACCTGTGCGCTTTACGTTCAAACGTGATCGTCCGATCGGCAAACAAACCGCCGACCTTGGCCGTGTAAAATTAGAACTTTTTTTGATATGACAAATGGATTTCCACAAAAAAAGCCCGTCATGAAACAATCTTTTGCCATGACGGACCTCCAGACGGCTTTTGCCTTACTACCTGCGTGGTTTCCGGCAGCCTACATTCCGGAAAACGCTGACACATCCCTTGAAAGGAGAAAGCAAATTTCCGGCTATGGTATTCGAAGCATGAAGTCCCCGACCCGGCAGACCGAAGTGCAGGTCTTTTTCCGGACAATCGACGGAACGTACCCACGTGTGGCACCAATAATCCCAAATAGCCAGGCGGGAACCGAAGTTGCTATGACAGAACCGGGCTTCATCACTGTGATGAATCTGGTGCTGATAAGGACTCATCAACACTACTTCCAGCCACCGCGGATAGCTCAACGGCACAGAGGAATGGCGGAGATTAGCCCCAGCCATGAAGAACAGAAAACTGAACGAATTGACGCCCCAGATTGTGGCCCGGGCCACCAAGTGATTGTTGAAGTAGAAGAAAAGGCCGGTCACCAGCACAAAAGCCGCCATACCTTGTAAGTTCTGCAACAGGATTTCCACGGGATGCATACGATAGAGCGTAAACGGATTCATGACCGTGGCCGAATGATGCACCTTGTGAAACTCCCACAGATAGCGGTTGCGGTGCAGGTAGTAATGGGTGACAAAGACAAAAAAGTCTTTCACGAGAAACAAAATCACGGGATAGCAGAATGCCACCCACAGACTGGAAGAAGCGTCTGGACGAGGTCCCAGCCAATCGGTCAGCTGCATGGACATCGCGTAGGCCAGCATGGATCCCACCGACAGGTAAGGTACGATGCATACCGCCTTGAAACACAAACCGATGAAGAACAGACCATAGTCCGTACGGGCAGAACTGCTCCACCAGTTACGCTTAGCAAACAATTCCCTCCAGCTTTCCACAAACGATTTTCCATGTACAAAATACAAAAGGCAGAGCCCTATCAGTCCGGACATCAGAAGATAGCCGATGAAGACTCTCCGTGCAGGGTCGAACAAATACGCCACTGGCAACCAGACTGCTTCTTTAAATAATTCCATCCAATTCATTTTCTGCGTTGATTTTATAAATGTAATTCTAGGGTCAGCATCATGTTGAACGGAGCCGAGGGAATGATGCCCGGCCCCGGATAGCCTGTAGCCCTGCGGGTCATATAAATCTCGTTCCCGATGTTCTGCAAAGAGAGTACCAGCCCCGCATAACGTGTGGCCTGGTAGCTGACACTCGCATCGACCACACAGAAACCGGGAATGGCTCCATAGATACCGTACACTCCGTCGTTAGGGTCCATCGGTTCATTGGAAGCGTCGGTGTACTGGAAAGAGGTACCGCTCACCTGCACGGCTGCCGAGAAGCGCCGGAAACTCAAATTAAGTCCTCCTTTCAGGTTATACAACGGCACAAACTCTATCTGCTTCCGGGACTGCCCCAGGTAACGGGAGCCGGTCACAGCCACACTGGCATAGACTTCCGGCTTCAAGTCTTCGTGAATCACCCGGGCAAAGGAAGACAAATCGACAGAACAGGTACTTTCCACCCCATAACTGATACCGTTCCCCACATTGTCGCGGTAACGGTGGTAGGTGCCCTTCATCTCCGGATTCTCCCGATAGTATTCTCCGATGCGGTTACCGTAGTAGAGGAAAAAAGCACTGACATCATAACTGAGCAAACTCTTCCCTCGGGAACGGACTCCCACATCGCTGGAGTAGCCCGACTCATCCTTCAAGTCGGGATTGACGGCCAGTCCGGGCGATACGGTACGCATGTCATTGAACGTAATGGCCCGGTAATTCCGGGTGGCGTTGGCATAAAACTCGGCTCGGGGCAACTTGCACGAAGCCGCAATTCCGGCCAGGAGGATGGTCCGGTTCTTATGCACCCGATCTTTCAGCACATCGTTCTGCAGTTGGGGTGTCCCGTCGGTGTAGGCCACACGGTAGTGTGACAACTCACCCAAGATTCCGGTACGGATAATCTCGAAACGCAAACCCGGCACCACGGTCCACTTCTCTCCCAGACGGAGGGAAGCCTCACTGAAGCAAGCCAGATTCAGGTTGGGATAGCGGTAGAAAGAATGCAGACCTACCCTGCCGTTCATGTCCGACAAATCCGTGGTCCGCTCCACCGGCGTGAAATCGGGGCCTTTTCCCCGGCTGCCCGGAGCCTGTTCCCCCGTATTCCGTCCCTGATAATATTTCATGCCGACCACCCACGAGGATTTCACTTCCGACCGTAGAAGACGGAAACGCTTCAAGTAACGGGCCTCCAGGCTCCAGTTGACAAAGATGCCGCGCTGCAAATCCCGCTCCACATTCTGTGGGTCGGGCGAACCCACCCGCTTGGTATGGTATCCCACCGTAAAGCGACGGGCATACAAACCGACCGCATGGAAATTCACCTCATCCCCACTCTCCTCAAAGGTTTTCCGGTACTTGAACGACAGAATGTTCCAGTCCACCATGAACCAGTTGCGTTCCCGGTTGCTTTGGTAGGGATTCTCTGCAAACATCTTGTCGGTCAGTCCGCCGGGCTGGTGTTCCAGATAATGGTATTTCAGCACATCCAGCTTGTAAAGTTCATAGGTACTGGGCCGGTAGAAGAACTGACCTAACACGCTGTATCCTTTGAAGTCGGCATTGGGACGACACCCGTTTCCCTTCTTGACCGTCCCCGACAGGTAGTAGGCGAATTTGCCCAGTGTACCCGACAGTCGGGTATAGGAACTCAGGAAGCCGTAACTGCCATACGACACGTGCTGCCGTACCTCCACTTTCTTGTCGGCCGGAGGCTCCGAAAGTTTGAAGTTCACCATTCCCCCAAACTGTGAACCGTACTGCAAGGCCGAAGCCCCACGAAACACCTGCACCTCCTTGATGTCATTGGCATTGGGGGTGTAATAACTTTCCGGATAGCCCAAAGGGTCGGCACTGATGTCGTAGCCGTTCTGCCGCATATTGAAATTGGAAGAACGGTTGGGGTTCAGTCCCCGGGTACCGATGTTCAGTTGCAGCCCGCCCTCGCTTCCTTCCTGAATCGTGATGCCGGGCACGTTCCGGAACAACTGACGGGTATTATTGGCCGCCTTGTTGAACAGCATATTTTCCGTCAGAGTCACGTTGCTTTTCTTGCCGGCGAAAATCATGGCTTCCTCCACATCGCGCATAAAGCGCTGTCCCTGTTCCTTGCGGGAAGAACTGCCCTTCACCTGTACTTCACCTAACATATATTCCTGCGGGCGGAACGACAGGTCGCACCGCACGGAATCACTCTCCGTCAGCTGCACGTTGACGTAAGCCACCTTGTCGGGCTGTCTGCAGCGACGGAACATCAGGGACAGGAAGGTGTAATCAGGACGTTTCACGGTAAGCGCATACCCGGTTCCTTTTTCATTGGTCTGCACCTGTACCGACTGATTACCCGCCAGTCCGAAGATTTCCAGACAAACAGGTCCTTTCACCTGCTTTTCTTCCCACTGGATATCGCCGTAGAGATGCAGCAGCGACTGAGAAAATCCCGGCACTGCCCACCCGATGCTTCCACCGCATAAAATGACACACAATAAAATCTTTTTCATTTGTCCTCCGCTTTTAATCGCCCTCTTCGCCGTCGCTGTACGTCACCGTAAGTCCCAACGCCGACACGACTTCCGTTTTCAAGATGCCGACTACTTTTTGTAATTCCGCATACACCCGCTTCAGTTTCTCCGTTCCTTCCGGCGTTGCAGCCAGCCGGGCCAGGTCGGCCGACTCGTTATCCAGTTCGGCATGCAGCGCCGTAAACACCTGTTCCATTTTTTGCAGAATTTCCGTTCTCTTGGCAGGAGGAAGGTACTCTCCCAACATCGTAGCAAAAGAAAGCGCCCCATTCTTGACCGGGGAATCCCCGTACGGATAACCGTCGTAAAATCGCTGGAAAGCCTGAACAGACCGGACCAACAAGCGGGTGGAAAGTCCCTCTCCATGGTAATAAGCCTCTACCGTCATCGGCTCCGGCTGATGGACTGAGACTCCATAAATACCCACCGGAATGCCGACCTTAGCCGTCCGGATGTGGGCTTCAAAGTTACTCATCAGCAGGTTGAGCACCACGTTCAGGCTGCCGCCCACGGAGAAATCATCGTTGCGCACAAAATTATCGCCACCTTTCTCATAAAAGGCATACACCGCCTCAGCCTGCTTCACTAACAACCTAGTCAATGCCGGGAGAAAAGACAGATTCTCTCGTCCCGTTTCTCCAGTCAAATCCACCCGGCCGGAATACAGCAAATAATCGAGTGCCGCATACCCCAAGGCATTGGGCGACAACACTCCACGGTCCAACCGCTCCGACAAAACTTCCGCCGAATAACGATTCCGTACCGCATCTTCCAACTGGGCCTTATTGACCGGAAAACGGGCCGATACCGGGTACAGGCCATAAAGCTCTCCCACGAAATAAGGCTGGTCGAAAATAATCAGGTCTTGCAAGGACAGGAAAGCGGTCTCATACTGCTGCTTCAGCTCTACTAATTTTTCAGGATATTTCTCCAGTTCTCCAGCGATTTCATCCAAACGCCGCACCTGAGCCAAATAGCCAGCATAGGCAGGTAATATCTGTTGCCGATACCAGAAATCCAGGTATTGCGGATCAATCTTGGAATTTTCATTGTATCCTTTGATGGGGGTGTACACACACGAGGTAAAACCCACCATGCCACACAGCAAAAGCAGGCCTATCCACACATAGTTCTTCATGTCTCGTCAATGCGTTTTTAGTGAAAATAGTGATGTACTTTTTCGATAGCCGCGCTGATGGAACCTTCCTGCACCCCGGTGAGGCGGTCTTTCTCCCACACGCCGGTCTCGCCTTGCGTCAGTCCGTCGTAAAGGGCAACCGCCTGCTCCCACGTGATCCGGGATTTTCCAGCCTCATCCTTCACAAACGGAAGAGCCAAAATAAACCCAAGCGCCTCTCCCATGGAATGGAAATAGCCTTCGCTCGGCACCGAAACCGTCCGTTCCAGAAAGGTCTGGCTTTCCCGCAAATAATAAACCGTACGCAAAGAAAACAATTGGGCCATCTGCCCGCGAAGGAAAGCCACCTGCTTCCGCACTTCCTCCAGATTGTTGTCCCCAATGGCCTTCCGACCCTTATAAAAAGCCTGATAGACCGACGTATTGATACCGCTCAGTCCCTGCATGCCCACCGCTTCCTTTTCAATATAGTTGGCCAAAAACAAAGGAGCCAGCCGATTCGGGTCTACGTCCAACGTACCCAAATAGCCATAGGCCGTGTCCCAACAATGCGCCATCTCCGTATAGTTCTTACCGGCCACCGGCGATGCATTGTCCGCCTTCAGGGCTTTATCCAAAAAATAATTGACCTTGTCGAGCGTCAAAGCCCCCATCAGGGCTTTCTGGATGACCTGCCCTAATTCCACCCCTTTTTCGTCCAGCATCCGGGATTCTTCATTCGACACGGCCACCGTACCCGACACGCCTGGCTGTGCTTTCCGGCTGACTGCCTCACTATTCACCAGTGCATACAGCTGGTCTGCCAGTCCGGAAATACGGTCGGCCACCGGCTTTCTGAGTGATTCATTCGTCGGAGATAAGGTACCCGCAATGTCCTTCCGGTAGTTCTCCAGCTGTTTGGAGAAATTGCTCTGCGTCTTACTGTTGATGGCATTGTTGAAATGGCGGAAAGCCAGAATCATTTCTCTCGATTCTCCAATGTCCACCGTAGAAATTCCGTTTTGAGTAAACTTATATTCCATCAGGAGCTCCTCTTTCTTCTCTTCGGTTGAATCGGTCATTCTTTCCAATTCTTTTTTCGTACAACCGGAGAGCAGACAAGCTGCACTCCCCAAATACATCATCCATAAAGTGATTTTTTTCATTTGATAAATTATTTAAGTTAAGGTAAATACATAGCTTTTGAATAAATCAGGTAGTCCACCCCATAATCGGTAATATGGAAGGATTCCGCGTTCCGGCTATACTCGTACTGCATTCCGTAGAACGTATCATCGGCATCTCCATTGACATAGAATTCCGAAGAGACATCCACCCGGCCATACGGACTGAGGAACACGGCAAAATAGAATAGGTCGCCACTTTTCTTCTCAATCGTATACGTCCGGTCGACCTGCTTTCCGGAGAAAGACAATATTCCGTTACGTTCCCGGGAAGTAATGCAGTTCTTCCCGTCGTACAAGGTATCGACCACCAGCCGGTTATCTGTGTCCAAGTACTGAATCACCATGGCCGTCAGATTGGCCGGGTCCTGCCGGTTGTGAATGTCTGCCCGCGCATAGAAATTCAGGTCTATTGAATAAGTATTTTTATCCTCCCTCTGAAACTCATCCGACGGAATAACACCCCAGTCGCCCGGATGCTTCGGGAAACAGTTGAAAGGTACTCCCAACTCCAGCGGCAACTTGTCGGCTTCTTTCAAGGAGATAAACTTGCTGTAATCTTCGGGCGGCATCTCCGCCGTTTCTTTCTGACAACCGACCAGCAGCACGGCCATTCCTACCCATACATAATATTTCATACGTTTTTTCATTTATCAATTCAATTAAATTTTATCCGAGCGGTATAAGGTCCTGCTACCCCTTCCCATTCCCGGCTTCCTTTTTCTACAAACTCCTGAAACACGACCTCCTCGTTGAACTTCAACCCGGGCAAGAAAGAAACGCCCTCTTCAGTAGCAATATATCCCGACCCCAGCGCCGTATAATACGTGCTGCCATCGTAGCCTTCCACCGTCTTTTCCGGCTGTTCGTTCTTGTAGAACAGTTCATACTGCAAACGGTCGTAACGGGCCACCCGTTCTCCATTCTCCCGCGTATGACCATAATGATAAGTCATACGGTCGTCCATCAGCGTATAACCAAAATCCATGGTGCTCTGATACACCACTTCTCCAGTTGCCGTCAGCAGAATCTGCAAGACACAAGGACGCCGCGATTTCTGGTTGCCTGTGGCAAAAGAGCGTTTCCGGAACCGTTCTTTCCGGTCAATCCGCCGTTGCATCCGTTCTTTCCATTCCTCCATCGGAAAATCGAGAGGAGTCAGTTCAATCCATTCGGAACCCTCCCCCAGATAATTTGCCGTACGCAACACGATTTTGTCTTTCTCCACCCGTACCGGAGAGAAGCGGTTTTCCACATTGACTTCAAATCCTTTCAACTGGTCGAGCATGGTAGGCGTCGTCAAAATCAGGTTCAACCCTTCCGCCACCTTTATCTCGTAGTTTGCCTCCGTCACCTCCAGATTGAATTCCGGCGCATAATAGGTTTTCCGCTCCATTTCCGTTTGGTCAGCGTCCGACTGCCGGTAGGCAATATCCGTCAGCATCTTCAGGGTGCCGTTGGGTTGGAACTTTACAAACAGATTATAGCCTCCCACGCCCAGACGGCGGGACAAGATTTCAGGATACAACGAATTGTAGTTCGTCTTTATATTTTCGGTGATATTCGTATTCAAATAATTGTCCACTTGCGGGAAATAACGCACCAGCCATCCATTTTCCGCTTGGCATAAGCGTTCCCGGAAATCCTTTGCCGCCGGCAAGTCCTCAATATTGCGCACCGGAATGGATTCCTGCTTGCTGCACCCCATGCCTAATCCGCAAGCCATCACTATGCAAAACATCAATTTTTTCATCACACTGTTTTTTATCACGATGCCGGAGCATCGTGTGGTTGTTGATTATAATGCTTGAGAGAAGCTGAAATGACCCGGGTCAGCTGCGCTTCCCTGCGAATCTTAAAGTTCTCCCACAAAAACTCATCGACAAAAGCCATTTTACGCTGCAATGTCGCCTTGGCTCCTTCACCTCCCAGCTCTTGTGCCGTGTTCAGACACTCATTGATTTCACTGACAGACAAGCACACAAGCATGCTCAATGTCTCGGCAAAATCGCAGAGGGAAGATTCCATCGCCCCATTGCTGAAGAAACCTTTCTTCCAACTGTAAGGTGTACCCTGAAACTGATACTCCCCTTTGGATACATCCGCACTTTTCGACCACTCATAATAAAGAGACGATGGATTGAGTGCCGCAAATTTGTCGAGTAAGGAAAGTCGTCCTTGCACCAGCCGTTTGGCAAAAGCAAAAGTCGCCATCCGCACATATGGGAACAACTTTTCTGCCGTTGCCGCCGAAAAACGATTGACCCCAAACACTGGAAGTATCGCTTCTCCCAAAGAGGTATTGATCTCACCTATCTGCAAGGAATTCAAATTGGCCTCTCCCAGCAGAAGGATTTGCCGGGGGGCATATTCCTTCACGAATGCCATACCACCGGCCTGTTCAAAAGGTACTATCCACAAAGCCCTCAAGGCCTCCAGCAACGGACGAATTTTCTCCCGATTGGGCGGCAGGTTGTCAGGCCAGTCTGTTTCTCTGTAAGGCGTCCGGGTGTACCCAACCTCTATATTATAGGGGCGAGCAAATTCTTCCGACAGCCATTGGTCCAATTCGGTTTGTGGTCCAGGTTCCGAAGCAAAAGGATACTGCACGGCCCCCTCTTCCTTCCGGCATCCCCCTCCCAAGCAAACGATTCCTACCAAAAGCAATAAATAAATCTGTTTTCGCATATCATTATAAGTTTACGGATTAATAAGAGTTACCCCCTCGGGCAAAGAGAGTGTTTTGCGGGAATCCTCCGGCTGCAACACATAACGTGCCTTCTTGGCCTCTCCCACCCGGTTGCGGTCTACACTAATATTGAAACGGCGTAAATCGAACCAGCGGAGTCCTTCGTGAATGAACTGCTGCCGGGCCACCTCACTGACATAGTACAGAATAGCGGCCTGTTCTTGCGTAAGCGGACGATAAAAAGGCTGTATCCGCTCCCGGTCGGCAGGTTTCACATTCTCGATTTCAGTACCCGACAACTCACTCCCGATACCATCCGCAATATGCTTCTGGTTGATGAACGTAATCAAGTCGTCTTTGGCCAAATCAGCACGGCCCGTCATGGCGTAGGCTTCAATACGGTGCAGAAAAACTTCTTCGGTGGTCAGCAAGACATTCTGTGTGTACTGTCCGCGACGTTCGTTCAGCAATCCGTCGGCCGACTGAAAATGGGTAAACTTCGGCCAGTAGGCACGGGTCCGGTCGAGTCTGCGTACCGCCTTGAAATAACCTTCTATCTGTCGGATACTTTTGGACGAGAAACGCTGGAAAACCTCCTCATACGATACGCTTCCCAGTCCGTAGCGGTCGGTCTTGTAGTTTTCTTCCCAAAGGCTCTCCACCGTAGTAATCAGCAGGTTGCTGGGATTATCTTCCGAAGCATACCTCTCCACCATCTCCTCCACCGATTTTTCCTTATACTCCTGATAAGGCAAGATGGATTTCTTGACATCGTTTCCCAGCACATACATGGCATAGTCGATGACTTTCTGCCACTGTCCCGTGTAAGCAAAAAAGCGGACGGCCAATGCATAAGCCGCTTTTTTATGGAAATGAAATTTTTTCTTCTCATAATACTCGTCCCTCACCCAAGCCAGTCCATAGGAAAGGTCTCTTTCAATCTTCCGGTAAGTGTCCTGCAAGTTCTCTTGCGGATAAGACACCCACGCATTCTTCTCGGATTTCTCCACATAAGGGATGCCGGGCAGGCCTTTGTTGGTTTCCTCGTCGGCAAAAGGCGGCGCCCAGATATTGGCCACCATGAAATGCAGGTAAGCACGAACCAAAAACGCCTCGGCATAAAGTGCCTGCAACTGCGGGTCTTCCTTGTCCGGATAAGCGGCCAACAACTCCAGCGCCTGATTGGCCTGAGCGATTCCCCGGTAACAGTCCAGCCAATACAGCTTGGGAGAATCCAACTCTTCCTCGTGGTAATCGTTCCAATAAAACATAGCCTCGTTCAACCGTGAAGCCGGCAATTTCGCACTCCGGTCGTCTACATTGTCCGTCCGCAACTCCAGGAAACGAAAATAACTGGCTTCCGGATAAGCAGCCGTCAGCAGCTGGGCAATCTTCTCTTTGGAGTCGACTTCCGTATAGGTATTCGAATCGGGATACTGTTCCAGAAAATCATTGCAGGCAGACAGCACGAGGCAAACTGCTCCCAAAAGGGAGGAAACATATCTATTTATTCTTCTCATCTTTTCTATTCATTAAAAACTTAACTGTACCGACATACTGTACGTTCTGGGAGTGGGAGAAGAAACCCCTCCAGAATTGATGAACTCCGGATCTCTTCCCTGTAGTTTCTTATCCGCATAAATCAAAAAAAGATTGGTCACCTGAGCATACAGACTGAGGCCTTTCATCTTCATTTTCTCACAAACCGAGCGGGGAAAGGTGTACCCTAGCGAAAGACTCTTCAAGCGCACGAAACTTCCGTCGGCCACATTCACCTGCGAATAGTTGTAGGTGTTGTACGCCCGCTCCACATTCTCTTTCCCCATCAAGCTGTAAATGTCATATCCCGGGATGACCGGAATGCTTTTGGTCTGTTCATCCCCCTTCACCAGCCAGCGGTCGCGATAACGGGTGGTGAACACGTTCAGGTCGTTGTATTCCGGGTCAAACGTCGGACTGATTCGCACTTTGTTACCCATGCGGGAAGTCAGGAACACGGAGAGGCTCCAACCTTTGTAGCGGAAAGTGTTTTCCAGACTGGTAGTGATAAACGGATCGGAAGGGCCCTCATACAACAGATAAGACCGGTTATAAGTCGTATCATAGAAGTTGGCCCCTGCAATCTGCGAATAGCCGTTGGACGACAATGGCAGATTGCCAAAATAAAACTGGGGTAATCCTCTATCCGTCAGTCCCCGGAAGTCGAAAGAATACAACCCTCCCCGAGGAAACCCTTCGATATTTCCCCGCCCGTTGCCTGCCACCATGTCGAAAGTGGTAGGTCGATTCAGCAACCGGGTAATTTCCTGGTGATAGAACGAAAATCCCCAGACCGTATTCCAGCTGAAATCTTTCTGCCGGATGTTCTGCGTATTCAGCAGAAAATCAAGGCCCACGGTCTTCATATCCCCAAAGTTCATCCATTTCTTGTACTCCCCCCCGATACCGGAAGTCTGTACCCAGTCAATCAAATCGAATGAACGGCGCGAATACACATCCAGCGAACAGCTAATCCGGTCGTTCCAAAAAGACAGGTCGGTCCCCACATTGAACTCATACATCTTTTCCCAAGTGAGGTCACGGTTTTCCAAGTGCTGGATGTAAATGGCATATTCCCGGTCGGAGATATCCTTGCGGAAGGTCAGACGACTGTCGTACACCGGCAAGGAATTGATGGCTTCACTATTCATCTTGGCCACCAACCCATAACTCATGCGCAGGGAAAACCGGTCCCAAAAATGACGGAAAGGGGCAAAGAATGACTCGGCATCCACATTCCATTTCACCCCCACGTTCCAGGTGGGCAACCATCTGACCCGACGACCGATTCCGGCCGCATTGGAACCCTCGTAATTTCCTACCAGATTCAGAATGTACCGGTTCCGATAATCATAGGTGAAAGAACCGGAAAAAACGATGTCACGCTCATGGCGGTCGCGCAAGGAAAAATAATTCTCTCCTTCATTCAGTGTCTTTTCAAACACCAGCGGTGAAGTCATGACACTGTTGGCCCGGTTAAACCCGATGCCGTATCCCTTGAAAGCATCGGACGACAAGTCGTTCATTTTTACCTCGGCAAAAGAGAACCACTTGATCCGGTGTCCGCCCCATTCGTGAGCATAATCCAGTGAGGCACGTCCCAAATAACTGTTCATCGTCTGTGACGATTTCTGGTAAACCCCGCCCATGGGCAGAATTACCTGCGGCTCCCCCTTCTCCGGACGGTAAAGGTAAATATTGTGCTGTCTTTCCAACAAGCTTCGGTCGGCCCGGTACGCCCACAGCACATTGGAGTTCTCTCCCAGAAAATGTGCCATCCCTGTCACCGCCATACGGGTATTCAACAAAAGCGACAGACGCAACTTCCTGACAGGTTCCCATTCCCCGCTCAGCGAGAAACGGAAATCAGACACGCGGATACGCATGTAATTTTCTTGATACTCTTGAAGAATATTGAATGGAGCCCAGTCGTTCCGGTAATATTCATAATTTCCTGCCTCATCGTAAGGACGCAACGTACGAGACGTATTCAACGCATAATTGAACGGGTTGATGTCAAAATCACGCTTATAAGCTCCTGCCTCCAGGTTCCGGATACGTGGAAATGTTCCCGGGGCACGCTGTTCCCGGAAGTTGGCCTGCAGATTGGCAGATACTTTCAGACGGGGAGACAGAAAGAAACTCGAATTCAAGAAACCCGTAAAGCGTTTCACCTTCTCCGCTACCGTTTCACCCGGATCATTGTAAAAACTCACGGAAGCATAAGTAGCCGATTTCTCTCCCCCATAACTCAAGGACAAAGAATGATTTTGTGTCAGCGACTGGGTATAGATGTGCTTGAACCAATCGGTATTATACGTGGATGCCTTGTGTAAAAACGCCCTTCTGGCTTCCAACGTATTGGGTAAACCGAATCCGTCTTGCTGAAAGGAATCGATAAGCTGATACATTTGAGAATATACCCCTCCCCTTCGCCCATAAAGGGCGCGGTTCATCGTAAAATAGCCTTTATTCTCCATCTCGTGATAAACCTGCATCGTTTCGGCACTGTTCATCATGTCAAACTGCGTATAAGAGGGTCTGAGTCGCAAAGAGGTCGTCAGATTATACGTCACATGGAGTCCTTTTCCGCGTTTGCCAGCCTTGGACTCCACGACGATGACTCCGTTCATCCCTCTGGCTCCGTATAAAGAAGTGGCCGAAGCATCTTTCAACACCTCCACGCTTTCAATGTCTGCCGGATTCAGTCCGGCCAGTGTAGAACTGACCAACGTAATGGCATCCCCGGAAGCCAGCTGTTCCTCGTTCAAAGCGACCATATCCTCTACTACAGCTCCATCCACCACCCATAAAGGCTGCACATTTCCATGAATGGAACTGCCTCCTCGGATGTTGACTTTCGGAGCCGCCCCAAAAGTGCTGGAAACCGCAGAGACATTTAATCCCGGCGCTTTTCCTTCCAACAGGCGACTGAAATCGGCTTGGGGAGCTGAAAGGAAGTCCTGAGTAGAAACTTTGGTGACAGCCCCTACAAACAATCGGGAATTCACCTTACTATATCCCGTCACGACCACCTCCGCCAAGGCCTGCACATCGGATTCCAACACGATGTGCAATTTCTTTTCCGACTTAACAACAAACTCATAGGGTTTCATCCCAATATAACTGACCGTCCATTTTTCACCCACAGAAGTACGGATTTCAAACTGACCGTTCAAATCTGTGACGACACCGCTTTTCTTCCGTACATTCTGTACAGCGGCCCCGATTAACGGCTCTCCACCGCCATCGGTCACGACTCCCCTCACCACAATCTGTGGCATCGTCTCTCGGGTGCCATGAGAAGAGCTTGCATATAAAGCGCTTATATGCAACAGAAAAGATAGAGCCAACAAGAGCCCTACGTTGTGATTTTTATCCATAAAATAGTTCGGTTAAGGTTTTTTACACAAGTAAAAATTTTCTTTGCAAAAATACGACAAGCCTATTCCATGGGAAATCGCCAAAAATGGTTATTTTACGTATCCATAAACGATAGAATATCCCCACATATAGTGATTGTTTTTCATATCAGATAAATCCACTATGTCAAGGATTTTCCGTACATTTGTCTAAAATTCTATTTTAAACCGCACAAACGTATGAAATATTTTGAAGTGACCTTTACCGCACAGCCGTGCAATGAGATCATCACCGACGTACTCTCGGGACTGACTGCCGACATCGGCTTTGAAAGTTTCGTGGAATGTGAAAACGGCATGAAGGCCTATATCCAGCAAAGCCAGTTTGATGAAGAGGCCCTCAAACAGGTAGTGGAGAATTTCCCGATACCTGATACAACCATTACTTACTCTATCACAGAGCCGGAAGACAAAAACTGGAACGAAGAATGGGAAAAGAATTTCTTCCAACCTATTGTCATCGACAACCGCTGTGTGATTCACAGCACCTTCCATAAAGATTATCCGAAGGCAGAATATGACATCGTCATCAATCCGCAGATGGCATTTGGTACGGGACACCATGAAACCACCAGTTCCATTTTAGGTGAATTGCTGGAAGCCGATTTAAAAGGCAAATCGGTACTCGATATGGGATGCGGTACATCCATCTTGGCTATCCTGGCCAGCATGAGAGGAGCAGAAAAGGTGACTGCCATCGACATTGACGACTGGTGCGTGAACAATTCACGCGACAACATTGCCCTGAACGGCATCTCCAACATCACCGTAGAACTGGGCGACGCTTCCCTGCTGAAAGGACACGAACCATTTGATGTCATCATTGCCAACATCAACCGCAACATCCTGTTGCAGGATATGCCGGCTTATGCAGCCTGTATGAAAAAAGGCTCTGAATTGTATATCAGCGGTTTCTATACACAGGATATTCCAATATTGCGTGAAAAGGCAGAAAGCCTGGGCATGGAATATGTACACCACCGCGAAAAACACAATTGGGCAGCTGTAAAATTCATCATGAAAAAATAAGATTCTCCAATAAGGAAACAGCAAAGGCTGTCAGCGCTTCAATGCTTTGACAGCCTTTTTCATTTCTTCACTTACCCGATAAGATTCACCAATCTTCTGAAGGGTCTTGCGGAAGGTGAAATCATCCAAGTGACAGTTTTGGAGGAAAGCCAAAGTCTTTTCCGGGAATTTCACCAAGCATACTGAAAGGGCCCATGCCACAGCCATGCGTACGTAATATCCTTCATGCCGGATACCATCGAGCAAGGACAGCAATTCATCCACATGATCCGCATCCAAGAAATAACTCATGCTCATCACCACCCCGAAGCGGACTTCATACTCGCCCGATGCCTTCATCCATTCCTTCAGGTAATTCCAAAGACGGTCTGAATGCTGACGGATAAACGCCGGGCCACCCCCAAACTTGAACGTATCGCACACCGACCAACTGTTGATGTTCCATACAAAACAGGTGACACGGTGAAGGTAGACCTCTATATCCTCATCGAGCTTGATGCATCCCAATACCATCCCCTGCAACATACGTTCTTCCATGTAATATCCGTCAGCTGTCTCAAGATACTTTTCCCAGTCGCTCTTGGCAATCCTGGCAGCCAATTTCCGCAGTGCCGGCAAACGAATGCCCAACACATGTTCCACACCCGGGTGAAGCCCTTCCGTAAACTTGCGGTTTCCATCTTCTGCCAATATCAGCAGATGTTCTTTGACGGTCAAACCGTCCAGTCTGAATTCCTCCATGACCTTATTATATACACGATTTAAAAATTTCGGGCAAAGATAGGAAAAACTAAAAAAATTACGCTCTTTTGTTTGGAAATTTCAAAGCAATCGTTACCTTTGTAGCCGAAACAATAAAAAAACAAGAAAAATAACATTATGAGACATTCAATGGTAAATACATTCTTCTGGTGGCGCCGCTTACAACTTCATAAGTCGTAAGGGAACTCAGTCGCGCGTATATACCTCAAAAAGATATAACCATACAGAAAGGCTGTCGTACTTACGACAGCCTTTTTTGTTTTTACCCCTAAAATACAAATACACTCATGAAAACTTATCAAGTCAATCAAGAAGGATTTTATGGAGATTTTGGTGGAGCCTACATCCCGGAAATTCTCCATCGCTGTGTGGAAGAATTACGAAACGCTTATCTCCAGGTACTGGAAGATGAAAGTTTCCAAAAAGAATATCAAGCTTTACTCAAAGACTATGTAGGACGCCCCTCTCCGCTTTACCTCGCCAAACGGTTGTCAGAAAAATACGGATGCAAAATCTATCTGAAAAGAGAGGACCTGAACCATACGGGAGCCCATAAAATCAACAATGCCATCGGTCAGGTACTGCTGGCCCGAAGAATGGAAAAGAAACGAATCATTGCCGAGACAGGAGCCGGACAGCACGGTGTGGCAACCGCTACGGTATGTGCCCTAATGGGAATGGAATGCGTGGTCTATATGGGAAAGACCGATGTGGAACGCCAGCGGGTGAACGTGGAACGCATGCAAATGCTGGGAGCCAGAGTGGAAGCCGTCACCTCCGGCAACATGACCCTGAAAGATGCCACCAACGAAGCCATACGTGACTGGTGCTGCCACCCGGAAGACACGTACTATGTAATTGGTTCTACGGTAGGACCTCATCCTTATCCGGACATGGTGGCCCGTCTGCAATCGGTCATCAGCGAGGAAATCAAGAAACAGTTGATGGAACACGAAGGACGTGACTATCCAGATTACCTGATGGCCTGCGTAGGGGGCGGAAGCAATGCCGCCGGCACCATCTATCATTATCTGGACGACGACCGGGTAAAAATCATTCTGGCAGAAGCGGGAGGCAAAGGTATCCATAGCGGATTCTCAGCCGCTACCATCCAGTTGGGACGCCTGGGTATCATCCACGGCTCCAAGACGCTGGTGATGCAAAATGAAGACGGACAAATTCTGGAACCTTACTCCGTATCTGCCGGACTGGATTATCCAGGCATCGGCCCTATGCATGCTAACTTAGCCGCCCAGAAACGAGCTACCGTATTGGCCATCAACGACGATGAAGCCTTGCGTGCCGCCTTCGAACTGACCCGATTGGAAGGCATCATTCCGGCATTGGAATCGGCTCACGCCTTAGGAGCACTGGAGAAAGTTAAATTCCAGCCTTCTGACATCGTAGTTCTGACCGTATCAGGAAGAGGAGACAAAGACATCGAAACTTATTTGAGATACAAAAATCACCCTGAACAATTTTAAACGAGAAAACAATGAAAACTTTTGCTTATACAACCAGCTACAAAACACTTCCCGGCGATTTGCATACTCCCGTAAGCACGTACCTGACAGTACGCGACCTGTTTCCGCAGAGCATCTTGCTGGAAAGTTCAGATTACCACGGAGTGGAAAACAACCGCTCCTTTATCGGACTGAACCCTATCGCCAGTTTTTCAGTAAACCACGGAATAGTCACTACCGTCTTCCCTGACAAAAGCCGCGAAGAACGTCCTTTGTCTCCTGACTTCCAAGTGGAAGATGCTTTCAAGGATTTTCTGAAACATTTTGAGGTAAAAGGAGAATATGCCCGTTATGCCGGTGTCTATGGTTACACCACATTCAATGCGGTCCGTTATTTTGAACCGATTCCGGTGAAAGACAGCAGCGACCCGAAAAACGATGCACCGGATATTCTATACATCCTCTACAAATACCTGATTGTATTCAACGACTTCCAAAGCGAAATGGTCTTGGTAGAACTGCAAGCTGACAACGAGCCGAGCCACATCGAGGAAATTGAAAAGGCAGTCCAGAACCGGAACTATACGACCTACGACTTCCACGCAATCGGTGAAACCACCAGTACCCTGACCGATGAAGAGCACAAAGCCAACATCCGTAAAGGTATCGCTCACTGTAAAAGAGGAGATGTATTCCAGATTGTACTTTCCCGTCGTTTCATCCAACGCTACGAAGGCGATGACTTCACCCTCTACCGTGCCTTGAGAAGCATCAATCCTTCTCCTTACTTGTTCTATTTTGATTTCGGCGGATTCCGTATTTTCGGCTCTTCTCCCGAGACTCACTGCAAGATTGAAGACCGAAAAGCAACCATCGACCCGATTGCCGGTACTACCCGCAGAAGCGGAGACAAAAAAACCGATGAAGCCTTGACCGAGGCCTTGCTGGCTGATCCGAAAGAAAATGCAGAACACGTGATGTTGGTCGATCTGGCCCGCAACGATTTGAGCCGGAACTGCCACAATACGCACGTGGAATTCTACAAACAGCCGCAGTACTACAGCCACGTCATCCATCTGGTGAGCCGGGTAAGTGGTACTTTGGATGAGGAAGCCGACCCGATTAAGACGTTCATTGATACGTTTCCAGCCGGCACGCTAAGTGGAGCTCCAAAGGTGAAAGCCATGCAGCTGATTAGTGAAATTGAACCGCACAACCGAGGTGCTTACGGAGGCTGCATCGGTTTCATCGGATTCAACGGCGACTTGAACCAAGCCATCACCATCCGCACCTTCGTAAGCCGTAACAACGAACTCTGGTTCCAAGCTGGAGGAGGCATCGTAGCCAAGAGTAACGAGAACAATGAACTGCAAGAAGTAAACAACAAGCTGGGAGCCTTGAAGAAAGCCATTCTCCTGGCCGAAAAAGATAATATCCTATGAAAATTGTCATCATCGATAACTACGACTCATTTGTATACAACCTGAGTCACCTGCTGAAAGAACTGGGAGCTGAGGTCACCGTAAAACGCAACGACCAATTCAAACTGGAAGAACTGGAAGAGTTCGACAAAATCCTTCTCTCCCCGGGACCTGGTATTCCGGAAGAAGCCGGACTCCTGTTGGATGTCATCCGCACATACGCCGGAAAGAAACCCATTCTTGGCGTTTGCCTGGGCGAACAAGCCATCGGCGAAGTGTATGGAGGCAAACTTACCAACCTGGATGAAGTATTCCACGGCATACAGAGCCCCATCACCCTGACCACCCCGGATTATCTGTTTGAAGGACTTCCCTCACAGATCCAAGTCGGAAGATACCACTCCTGGGTAGTGGACCAAAAAGGACTTCCCGATTGTCTGGAAGTCACTGCGGTCAGCAAAGAAGGGTATATCATGGCACTCCGTCACAAGACACTCGATGTACGCGGCGTACAGTTCCATCCCGAATCCGTACTGACTCCCGACGGAAAGCAAATACTGGCGAACTGGATACAGCACCAATAAACCTCTAAAAGAAACCCATTTTATAACTGATAAAACTTAGAAATACAATATGAAACAAATACTGAAACGGATATTCCACCACGAAGTGCTGACCCGTGAAGAGGCCTGCTCATTGATGCACAAAATGACCAGTGGTGAAATGAACGAAGCCCAAACAGCTGCCTTGCTGGCGGCTTTCCAGATGCGAGGCGTTACGGTAGACGAACTGATTGGTTTCCGAGATGCCTTGCTGGAGGCCTGTGTCCCCATCGACCTGCATGAATTTCATCCGATTGACATCGTGGGAACCGGAGGAGACGGAAAGAATACCTTCAACATTTCCACCTGTGCCTGCTTTGTAGTGGCGGGAGCCGGCTATCGGGTAGCCAAACACGGCAACTATGGAGCCACTTCAGTAAGTGGAGCCAGCAACGTCATGGAACATTACGGAGTGAAGTTCACCAACAATCCGGACAAACTGAAACGCTCTATCGACCAGTGCGGTATGGCCTATCTGCATGCACCCTTCTTCCATCCGGCCCTGAAAACCGTAGCCCCTGTCCGCAAGGCACTGGGCGTACGAACTTTGTTCAACTTGCTGGGCCCACTGGTCAACCCTTGTCATCCAGCCTGCCAGCTGTTGGGAGTAGCCGACCTGACGCAGATGCGACTTTACACCAACACGCTTCAGAAGCTCGGCCTTCAGTTTGCGGTGGTCAACAACCTGGACGGATACGATGAAATTTCGCTGACCGATGAATTCAAGGTTATGACCAATCGTTACGAGACCATCTACCGTCCCTCTGAATTGGGCTTCTCGATGGCCCGCCAGGAAGAACTTTACGGAGGAAAGACCCCGGAAGAAGCGGCCGCCATTTTCGACCGTGTACTTCACAATGAAGGCAGCAAGGCGCAGACCGATTGTGTACTGATCAATGCTTCCTTTGCCATCCAAGCCTTGGAACCGCAGAAGAAAATAGAAGAATGTGTCGCACTGGCCAAAGAATCGCTCGAAAGTGGAAAAGCACTGGCCACCCTGCAAAAATTCCTTACTCTCAACCAAGAATAAATTATGACTACTGATATTTTACAAACGATTGTCGCCCATAAACGTATAGAAATAGCCCACCAGGAGGAAGCCGTATCCCGTGACTTCCTGATACGGCAATTGGAAACGAATCCTCCTCGTCCGGCAAAGAGCCTGAAACAGTCACTGACTACCTCTCCAACGGGTATCATTGCTGAATTCAAGCGGCACTCTCCGTCCAAAGGATGGATTGCTCCAGGAGCTGATCCAGCTATTATCGTTCCCGGATACGAACATGCCGGAGCCTCTGGCATCTCTGTACTGACCGACCAGGAATTCTTTGGTGGCCGACTGAAAGATTTACAAACCATCCGCCCGCTGACCGAGCTGCCGATACTGCGAAAAGATTTCATCGTCAGCCCTTACCAGCTTTATCAGGCCAAGGTTGCAGGAGCGGATGTGGTCCTGCTGATTGCCGCAGACCTGACCATAGAGGAATGTAAAGAACTGGGCAAACTGGCTCATCAGCTGGAAATGGAAGTCCTGCTGGAAATTCATTCCGAAAAAGAACTCGACTACGTGAATGAATCTGTAGACTTGATTGGGGTGAACAACCGCAACTTAGGGACTTTCCATACAGACGTGGAGAATTCGTTCCGCCTGGCCCAAAAACTTCCCAAAGAACTTTTATGGGTATCCGAAAGCGGCATTTCACAACCTGACACCCTCAAGCAACTGCGGGAAGCCGGATTCAAAGGGTTCCTGATGGGAGAAAGATTCATGAAAACGCCTTCTCCGGCACAGGCATTGTCAGATTTTATTCAAGCTGCTGCCTTATGATTGTCAAAGTTTGCGGAATGAGGGACGCGGAAAATATCCGTCAGGTAGAACAGACCGGGGCCGACTGGATGGGATTTATTGACTACGACCGTTCGCCACGTTATGTAAAAGGGATACCGGAATACCTTCCGGCCTCCTTGCAAAAAGTGGGAGTGTTTGTCAATGCTTCCCTTCCACACATTCAGGAAAGAGTCGCTGACTGGCGCTTGGATTTCGTACAACTCCACGGAAAGGAATCGCCCGATTTTTGCCAACAACTTCGGCCTACAGGCGTAAAAGTCATCAAGGCATTTTCCTTACGCACTCCCGAAGATGTGCAGGCCACAGAAGAGTATGTTCCTTATTGTGACTATTTTCTCTTCGATACCCCTTGCAAGGAATACGGAGGTTCCGGAAAGACCTTCGACTGGGAACTGTTGACGCACTACCAAGGGTCCGTCCCGTTCCTGCTCAGCGGAGGGTTGAACCCTACGAGTCTGAAAGTCCTGTCTGCCTTTCATCACCCCCGGTGGGCTGGCATTGACTTGAACAGTGGCTTCGAACAGACTCCCGGTATAAAGGATGCCGCTTCTCTCTCCACTTTTATTCATTCATTCAAACAAAACAAGTACAACTTTTAAAAAATTAGCAACTATGAACCGCATTGACCAATTATTCCATATACACAAAGACCATATACTTTCCATTTATTTCTGTGCAGGCACTCCTACCTTGGAAGGAACTGTCGAGGTAATCCGTACCTTGGAACAGAAAGGGGTACAGATGATTGAAATCGGTATTCCGTTCAGCGACCCGATGGCCGATGGTCCCGTCATCCAGCATGCCGCCACTCAGGCCCTGCGCAACGGAATGACCCTCCGTACCTTGTTCAGCCAGCTGGAGCATATCCGCCCGGAAGTGCAAATGCCACTGGTACTGATGGGTTACCTGAATCCCATCATGCAATACGGCTTTGAGAACTTCTGCAAGAAATGTCAGGAATGTGGCATCGATGGAGTCATCATCCCCGACCTGCCTTTCAAGGATTATATGAACGAATACCGTCCCGTAGCCGAGAAATACGGTCTCCACATGATTATGCTGATTACTCCGGAAACCAGCGAAGAACGTATCCGCCTGATTGATGAACATACCAACGGATTCATCTACATGGTTTCTTCGGCTGCCGTGACAGGGGCACAGAAAGAATTCAACGCACAGAAACAAGCTTACTTCCAACGCATCGAACAGATGCACCTGCGGAATCCGCGTATGATTGGTTTCGGCATCTCCAATAAGAATACTTATGAAGCAGCCGCAGCCCATGCAGCCGGATGCATCATCGGAAGTAAGTTTGTCACCCTGCTGGAAGAAGAAAAAGATCCAGGAAAAGCCATCGACAAACTGAAAGAAATGCTGAAAAAGGAAGAATAATTAATCATTCTGCTATTTTTAAGGGCTTATTCTTTCGGTTTCAGCATATTTTAGCTATCTTTGTGCCAAACTAAACGAAGAGCCACATGATAAAACCAGATTATCCTTCCGTACTGCTGATTTACACAGGGGGAACTATCGGTATGATTGAAAATCCGGAAACCGGTGCATTGGAAGCATTCAACTTCGACCAGCTACAAGAAAATGTGCCGGAACTGAAACGATTCAACTATCGTATTTCCTCCTATCAGTTCAACCCTCCCATCGATTCCTCAGATATGGAACCGGCATTGTGGGCCAAACTGGTCAAGATTATCCAGTACAACTACGACAATTTTGACGGCTTCGTCATTCTGCATGGAACCGACACCATGGCGTATACCGCCTCTGCCCTGAGCTTTATGTTAGAGAACCTCAGCAAACCGGTGATTCTTACCGGCAGTCAGCTGCCCATCGGAGTCTTACGTACAGACGGGAAGGAAAACCTGATTACTTCTATCGAAATAGCAGCCGCTAAACATCCTGACGGAACAGCCGTAGTGCCGGAGGTTTGTATCTTTTTTGAAAACCTCCTGCTCCGCGGCAACCGTACCACAAAAATCAATGCGGAAAACTTCAACGCCTTCCGCTCCTATAACTATCCCCCATTGGCCACCGCCGGAATCCATATCAAATATGAATACGACCGCATCCGAAAGGTAGACCCGAATTTACCCATGCACCCTCATTACGTATTTGATACCAATGTGATTATCCTGACTCTTTTCCCGGGTATCCAGGAAAATATGGTACATACCGTACTCAATACTCCTGGCCTGAAAGCAGTCATATTAAAGACCTACGGTTCGGGAAATGCTCCACAAAAGCCTTGGTTTATCCGGCTGCTGTCGGAAGCTACATCCAAAGGAATCGTCATTGTAAACATCTCCCAATGCCAGACCGGTATGGTCGAAATGGCACGTTATGAAACTGGACTTCATTTGCTGGATGCTGGAGTCATCAGCGGTTATGATGCAACGGTAGAAAGTGTATTGACCAAACTGATGTTCTTGCTCGGACACAAGCTCAGCCCCAGGGAAATACGCATTGAAATGAGCCGTTCTATTGCCGGAGAGATTACCAAGCCCACACTGTAACCCAAATGTAACATCTATTTCATAAGGACGAAACAAGAAAGGGGCATCTTTGTCACGAAAACTAAATCATATAGAATTTTGTATTAACTTTAATAGAAAATGCACATGAACGATTATCGGATTTTAGTCGTAGACGATGAAGAAGACCTGTGCGAGATTCTGAAATTCAATCTCGAAATGGAAGGTTATACGGTAGACACAGCCAACTCTGCCGAAGAAGCGTTGAAACTGGATCTTCCACACTACAATTTGATATTGCTGGACGTGATGATGGGAGAAATCTCCGGCTTCAAAATGGCCAGTATGATGAAAAAGAACAAGGACACCGAAAATATTCCTATCATTTTCATTACGGCCAAAGACACGGAAAACGATACGCTGACCGGATTCAACCTGGGAGCGGATGACTATATATCCAAACCTTTCTCCCTCCGTGAAGTAATCATGAGGGTGAAGGCCGTGTTGCGCCGTACGGCTGGTGTACAGACCCAAGTGCCAGACCAGCTCACTTATAAAGGTCTGGTGGTCAATATACCCAAGAAAAAAGTCACCATTAATAATGAAGAAGTTTCACTGACCAAGAAAGAGTTCGAGATACTTCTGCTGTTGCTTCAAAATCAAGGACGAGTATTCTCGCGCGAAGACATTCTGGCCAAAGTATGGCATGACGAAGTCTATGTGCTCGACCGCACCATCGACGTCAATATCACACGTCTTCGCAAAAAAATCGGTGAATATGGACAATACATTGTAACCCGCCTCGGCTATGGTTACTGTTTTGAATGTGAATAAATGAGGGCTGTATAACCATGACAAAATTTTCTTACCGCATCCTCCCTTTCAGCCAGAGGTTGTTTTTTTCTGTCATATTCCTGTTTCTGGGATATGCAGTATGCTTCATGCTGTTCCAATACAAACGCGAAAAAGCCTATAAAATAGAACTGCTGAACACACAACTACAGAATTACAACAACCAGCTGTGCGATTTCATTTCCGAACACCACGGATTCAACCCGGATTCCATGCAGCGTTATGTGAGCACTCACATGATGCCGAACCTGCGTGTAACCCTTATCGAACCTTCCGGAAAGGTGATTTATGACAACACCAACGCCAATTGGCAGAAATTTGCCAACCATTCCTCCCGCAAGGAAGTACAGGAAGCACTGATGTATGGAAGCGGGTATTCCATCAGCCGACAGTCGGAAAGCATTCAGGGAGAAGAATATTTCTACTCGGCACGTTATTTTCCCCCGTATCGTCTCATCATCCGGGCCGCCCTACCCTACAACCTGAGCCTGGCTGAGCATCTGCAAGCAGACTCCGGCTACCTGTGGTTTGCCCTTGTCATCTGCCTGGTATTGATTTTTATCTTCTACCGCTTCACCCGGAAACTGGGAAAATCTATCACCAAACTGCAGCAGTTCGCGATGAAGGCCGACCGCAATGAGCCGATTGACATGGATATTCTGCAAACTTTCCCTAAAAACGAATTGGGAGAAATCTCTCAGCACATCATCAAGATTTACAAACGACTGCACCGGGCCAAAGAAGCGCTTTACATTGAACGTGAAAAACTGATTTCTCACCTCCAGACCTCACACGAGGGACTGGGTGTTTTCACCAAGGAACGAAAGGAGATTCTGGTCAATAACCTGTTCACACAATACATCAACAACATTTCTGACCGAAACCTGCGTTCCACCAATGAGATTTTCGACATTCCGGAACTGAAACCTATCACGGAATTTCTGAACCGGAATGAAGGCAATCTGAACAAAGAAGAGAAACGCTATTCTCTACATATCAACAAGAATGCGCGCAGCTTCACGCTAGAATGTATCATCTTCCAAGATATGTCGTTTGAGATATCCATCATCGATATCACGCAGGAAGAAGAGCAGGCTCGCCTGAAACGTCAGCTGACCCAAAACATTGCCCATGAACTGAAAACGCCCGTCAGCAGTATTCAGGGATATCTGGAAACCATCATCAACAATCCAAATATTCCTCAGGAGAATGTACGGACTTTCCTGGAAAGAAGCTATGCGCAAAGCAACCGGCTGACCTTCCTGCTACGGGATATCTCCGTCCTGACCCGAATGGATGAAGCCCCGGAAATGGTAGAAAAGGAATCTGTCAACTTAAGCAAGATTGTAGAGAACATTCTGAATGAAGTGACACTGGGACTGGAAGAGAAACACATCACGGTGGTCAACAAGCTCCCGCCGGAAATCATCTTGACCGGAAGCAGTTCGTTGCTCTACTCTATCTTCCGGAACCTGACAGATAATGCAATCGCATACGCAGGAACGAACATACAAATCACCATCAAGTGTTTCCGGGAAGATGAAAAGTTCTACTATTTCAGCTTCTCAGACACAGGCGTGGGAGTTCCGGAAGAGCATCTGAACCGCCTGTTCGAACGTTTCTACCGTGTAGACAAAGGACGGTCGCGGAAACTGGGAGGCACAGGTTTGGGACTGGCCATCGTCAAGAATGCCGTTCTTTTCCACGGAGGTACCATCTTTGCCAAAAACATGCCGACCGGCGGACTGGAATTTGTCTTCACGTTACAGAAAGCAAAACAAGGATAATGCACTTCAGGCAAGACATTCTGTACCTGTTAAGACCTGAAGCTGCTATTCTTTCTCCCCATTACCAGTACTTCCTTGGAAGTACTGGAGTACTCTCCTGAAAGTACTACAGTACTCCTTTGACAGTACTGAAGTACTTCCTTGGCAGTACTGAGAAAAGACTTTTTTCCTGATTTAACCAGACTATCTCTCAATTGATAAACTGAGAATCTTTCGGCATATTGCCGCCGGGTTCTCCCTTTTTAGTAGAGTAATCTCTTAATCTGAATCTTATAAACGATTCTTTTCGCTTTGGCCGGCACCCCTTCCTTTATATTTGCTCATCGTAGAGTTAAATGCATAACGTATGG
>NZ_CABROP010000038.1:0-34202 GCF_902472605.1 uncultured Bacteroides sp. | reverse complement strand
CTACTACTTCTTCTCGTGTCATCATAACTTTGCTTTTTGGACGTAAAGTTAATGATGGAAGTTGGAGACAAAAATACGTGGTTTACCGAATGCTTACTACCAAGACAGCATCTTCACTCTTACAACTTGGGAGATACCTAATCGTAATCGCAGCTACAGCCTCACCAGTCTGCTCTCAAAAGGCTTCTATGACTGGCATCTGAAAACTTCGCTGGAAACCCAACTTCTCCACAGTGAAGGGAAACAGGCGGGACAGGGCTCCATCCAAAACTACCGTTACACCCAACTTGCCCTCATTCCCAAAATCAACTGGTCGCCTCTGTCTTGGTTCAGCGCCACCTATTTAGCTTCCTTCACTTGCAACCGTTCCCTCATCGGAGAAGGAAACAGTCTGCCGGCCTTATGGGATATCCGCCAAAAAATCAACCTTGAAATAGGAAACCGCACCTTACTAGTCCGTCTGATTGGTGAACATTACTATAACCAGCTCGACGAAAACCATCACCAACAGGTACGGCTTGCCGATGCAGAAGCTTTGTACATCAAGGACAAATGGCGGTTTTCCATGAGCCTGCGCAACTTATTCAATCAAAAAGAATACCGATATACGACTTATTCGACCATCCAACAATATACTTCATGGATTAAAATGCGACCAAGAGAAATCTTAGTTTCAATTCAATATCAGTTATAACACGCACTAAAAGCAAAAAGAAATCCACGCTTGGTTTCACTTTCAGTTTAACTCAAAGCTCCAGAAACACACTTATTGAATATAACTAAAACAATTTTAGAATACTCAGAAAAAAGAAAAGCCCTTGTAAAACATTAATTTACAAGAGTTTTAATGATAATATCTGTACTCGAAGCGGGACTTGAACCCGCACAGCCATTACTGGCCAAGGGATTTTAAGTCCCTCGCACAATTCCACCATTCGAGCATCCTTTTATCCTATTATTATGCTATAAAACAGCCACTTATATTACCTCATCTATATTAAAAACATTGTAATAAAAATGTCTGGTTTAACTCATAGTTTAACTCCGGCAATGAAACCAAGATATTTGACAATAAATTAATAATCTCTTTGCAGTCTTGCACTGCATTACAAAGTTACTCAATATTGCTTTTGTATGCAATGAATCACTCCTATAGTTGAGATTGTTCCAATAACTTTTTTCTCTATTGAATGATATTGTATTTGACTGTATTATATGAGTTTCTCTATTACTCAAAATCATTCATATATTGTATATCCAAGCTATTGTCTGGTAGTGGTGTGAACTTATTTAATGGGTATATCAGATTATTATTTCTTTAAAATCCACCTGTGAGAAATAGTTATATTTCATTTTGAGTATTCAAGGCATATCTGTATAATCGTATAAGTTAATATATATGTTATGTTTTAGAACTGAAAAAGCCAACTTATCCGTATGATTGGGTAGGTTGGCTTTTGTTGTTTCTGGACTAACTAATTCAAGCTGTTGATAATATTCTCAACTTCTTTTATTTTTTCTTGATTTTGCAATGTCTTGTATATTTGCAGTAACTCATTTAAGACCTGTTTATAAAGGACATGCTGCTTTTCATTGCTCTTTTGATAGACTTCAATCTGCATACGAGAATATTCTGCTAATTCTGCAATTTTTGTATAGTAATCTTTATCATCCTTTATGTAGATAGAATATAGCATGGCATACACTGAATGTAAATCCCAACAGTTAGAGATAGAATTATTAGGATGCGCATAAATGTTTTCACGTTCAGCAACCAGTAAATTTAAAAGTTGTTTACTTTCTCCTTGTTCTGTCAATTCTATGCAATGCTGCATAACAGAATCAACATGTACTGTATTAGCTTGGTACCACTTCCATGACCTTTCTTTTTCAGCCTTACTCTCATCTGAATATTTGAGCATTAATTTAATAAATTCTGTCGCTTCTTTTCTTCTTTGTCCAGCTTCAAGATATTCTTTAAAAGTGTTGAGGCATAGTTCTTTATTCTCTGTAAAGACGTTAGGCATGCAGAACTGCGGTATAAGCAGCTCAAACATAATGATTAATAGTAGTTTCATTTCTTATCATTTCTTGCCATTAAGAACTCTGCAATCTGTTTGAACACAGTTCCAGCCATTAGTCCACCGCTTGCAGGTTTATTTTTCTTGTTGATGGACACAATTATGCTGTATTGAGGATTATCGGCAGGGAAATAGCCACAGAACTCTACTGCATATTCACCATTTGGAAGTTGTATTGTTCCCGTTGCTCCAGCTATTTTTACTTCATCAGACATGGCTGGTCTAGCCAATCCATCCGTTACCGTATATTCCAGTGCTCGCTTAATATTATTGACAGCTGTTTTATCACCAATCATACCTTGTGCTATGGCATTATAAAAATTCAGATTCTGTAAAGGAGTAGTGAACACTCCATATCCCGAAGGATTATAGGCAAGACTGGTATCTTTCACTTGATAGCCATACTTGGCAAGTGCTTTCGCAAAAGCCTGTGCATCCTTAAATGTATGCTTGGCAGTTTTATAGTTGGCAATATTTGAAGAAAGTCCGAATCCTTGTTGTATGGTAATCTTTCCATATCCTCCCCTGTACCAATTATGGTCGAGTAAGGTATCTTTACCGATAATTAAAGTACCATTACCTACGTCTACAGTATCAGAAAGTTGAACAGTTTTTGTTTCCAATGCAGCCAACAGTGAAGCAGTACGTATCAAGCCAGATTCTTGTGGCTTTAGTTCTGTACCAGCAGAGGCTTTAATTTCTCCTGTCTGCACTTCCATTACAATGACTTGTCCAGATGTAGCATCAAGCTCGGACAGCCTGTTTTGTAGCATGGAATCTACCTTTATTTGTAGGGTACTGTCGACTGTTGAAACACGATTTGTACTATTATTTTTAATGTTGCAAGATGTAAACGGTATAATTATTGATATAAGAATAAGAATTTTCTTCATAAGTTTATGGTAGTGTTAAAATATAATTTCAGAGCGAAGGTTGAATATTGAATTTAGTTCTTTTTCAAGATATGGCATTTCTAAAATATATGGTTTGTTATAGCTTGGATGGAATATCCCTAATCTCAATTTTGAAACTTTGATATTATAATTTCTTTCCAATATAAATTTGTATAAACTTAATTGTAAAGCATAATGATAATAAGGCGAGTTGTCTAAATTCTCTAGTGGATAAATTCCTTTTTCTCCATATTTATTGTTTTTTATTGGAAGTCCGTTTGCAATAACTTTATCACTACGTTTCCAGTCATAAATAGAAAATTCTCCATTTTGATAATCTACAAAATCAATAGTTCCTGCTATTTTATAATCCCAATCATACACAGACCATTCCGTACGGTATGGAGATAATTTAAAATTATTTGCAAATGTTTTGAACAACATAAAAGCTTCATCATTAGGGGAATCAATACCTTTGAAATAGTTTTCTATTTTTTGATGCATTATAGTACCTAAATCTCGACTCTCTTTTCCTTTCTGCTCCCACATTTCTATTACTTCTTGCATGGAAATGCCTAGTTTCCCAGCTTTCTGTTTCGCATGAACTTCTACATCAAATTTCGGGAAAGCATTATTGACAAATGTTGTTACAGATTCTAAGTGGATTCCATTTACTATGTAAGTATGGTCAGATGCATGGAAAGATATATTAGAATCAAGAGGATGAGTATTCCTTTGATTAAATCTGAATTTTTCTTTACGTGCTTCTTCTTCTTGTTTTTCAAGTTCAAGTTTTTTCTTTTCTTCTACTTTAATGTTTTCTATCCATAATTGTATTAGGTGTGAGTAAGATATATGTATATTATTCGTCCCATTTGAAAATAAATATCTGTAATGTAAATTGAAATTAGGCGCAATAGATTCATCTTTATCTATTTTTCTCATTTTATCTGGCATTTTTATCCAACATATATAATATGCCCTAATATTACAATTATTAATGTAATATATTATTTCTTTTTGGTTGTTATAGACAAAATTCCACAGAGAGGTTTCTTTCAATAATTTTGTTATTCCACTGTCAAAATGTTCTTTTGTTGTATCTATTTGTCTTCTTATTCTATTGATAATATTATCATACTCTTGGATTTTTTGGTTTTGTTCATTTTTCCATTTGATAAAATTATTCGTTATTTCTCGTTTTTTTCTTTCATGTTCTTGATTCATTTCATAATCTCTTATTAAAAAATAATCATAATCATTTGTCTGTAGTTCACAATATCTTTCTTGTGTCTGAATATTTTCTTTTATTGCATGAATTTTATTAGATAGACTACTGATTCGACAATATAGTTCTTGTAATCTGTCGTTTACTTGTTTGACATACGAATTAAAAATGATTTTAATATTTTGAACTTCATCTTTTACAGCATCTTTTTTATTGTATTTTTTTAAAAGGAAACGGAATAATCTTTTTCTTTCAAAAGACTTATAATAATAATCATGCTTTTCTATGCTAAGTCCACTAAAATAATAGTTAATTCCTGCAAGTATAGGAATATAAACTTCTTGTGTGAATTGAATTTTATTATAGCATATATTTACTTCTGACTTAGCGCATTTGTCATATATTGATAAGTATTTTTCTTTTAGATTTTCTATTTTATTTAAAATGCCTTGGCATTGCTCCTCAGTCATATTGTCAATGCTAAAGACTTGAGGTATTATTCCTGATTGAAATATATTCAGAGCATTTATAATAGGAATAGTTTGGGTATTTTTCGAAAAACATACTTGAGCATATTCACTACAGATATATGGGAATAATGCTTCATTCTCATAATAGAGAAATGCAATTTGTGATTTTGGCGTATTTTGCGTTTTTAATTTTTCTTTATATCCAACAATATTGTTGTAGTTCTCAGAAAAATATATTACAGACAATGGATCACTATAATAGTTGCCCAGCCATACATTCCTAAACATTAAGGCATATAATTTTAAATCTTCAAAGTGATTATTGTATAAATCTTCATAAACTATATAATAATTTTCTATTTTTTTATAATCCTCTTTTTGTTTATTTCTGAAAGATTTCCAATCAGCTAAAAAATCATCTCCGTACTTCTTTGCAAATTCTTTGTCTTTATCATTATATGCCATTGAACCTAAGCGTATAAGGCCTTCTTGGTCATGTATAGGGTCTTCTATGTCAAGAATCATATTATCCATTAGGTGTACTTCTTCATAAAAGGCTCTGTTTTCATCATAGTCTTCTTTTCTAACTTTAGAAATTAACCGATTTAACCTTTCTTTGAATTCAATTAGAAAATCTTCTTTATCACGATAAGGAAGGGCTTGTAAAATTAAATAAGTCTTAAGTCCATATTTAACTATAAATTCACCATCTTTTTCATCAATTTGATATTTTCGCTCTTCTCGATGCATATCGAGATAAAGTTTAAAAGTTTTAATTTCATATCTTTTTGTTCCGTATTCTTCCTTACATTGAAAACTTGTTGTACGGCCACTAAACATTTTTATTTGTTCATCGAATTCTTGTTGAAGATTTTCTTTCAAGTATTTTTCTTTACCTATTTTAAGAATATCATATATTTCTGCCATAATGTTATAATAGCTATAATTTGTTTCCTGATAAAGATAAGAATATAATATTATTTAAGCTAACACTTAATATTATTATCTTATAAACAGAGTTCTTTTAAGATTAAGAATCAATTATGTAGTCATGTTTTTTACCTGAAAGGCCAACCTATCTTATAATAATAGGCTGGCCTTTTTAAATGTTCCTAGTTATATGTAATCTTTAATTTAGCTTATTAATCACTAGATAATAAGGTTGGGAATAGGAAACCAATAATAAATCCAATGATACCTACTATCTTTATTGGAAAAAACACTCCTAATCCAGTAGCGGCGCACAAAAATAATGCTGTTAGCATAAATAGTACTCCAGAAGCTAATCTATATATAATATTCTTTATCATGGTTATGCTGAGTCTTTATTAAATTTATGCATCTCCATTTATTTAAAACATCTCGTCTGTATTAAATTTATAGACTATTTGTCCATTATTGCATTCAAAATCATAACTTCCGCTTGCAAGACACCTCACAGGCATAGGCAAATTAGAAGGAATAGAGGTACAATATGCTGTTCCATCGCTGTATAAGGTTATTTCTATATCGGAATAATGATTGGTTGCTTTCTCATAGAAGCTTGTACCCTCTTGTATAACTCTATATATTTCGGCTGTCACAGTAAATCTTTTAACGACTGTTTTTTTCGATTCAGGAGTAGGATAATCATAGGACTTTTGTGTTTCAATCGTTTCACTTTTTTCTTTTTCTTTATTTGCTTTAAATCCTATTTTTTCAGCTATTAAGTCACATGATGTACATAACAACATTGTTGCAAATAAAGTTATTCCAATTAATCTAAATGTTTTCATTGTTATTCAATTTATTATATTATTGTTTAATATATTTCTTGAATTAATATAGTTCTTGAATAGTTCCATCTGAAAGATAAACAGTGATTTTTCCTAACATCATAAATGCATAAGTAGGTTTAGGATTTCCAAATAAGAATATCTTTTCTGTTTCTTCTTGATTTATTGTAATATTCTCAGAGACTTCTTCTGCATCAACAGATTGTTGTTCTTTACTTGAGTAATGCATTCTGACTTTAATAGCTACAATTTTTTTGTTTGTATTATTTGTGATATTTAATGTAACACACATATTATATTGTGGGTCGTATGTTACACTCGTCCTATAAATTGTAATATCACTATTACCATATTTTTTAGTTACATAATTGTTTTTCCTTTGTGTTGTAGATTTTGTAGGAACTGTACCATTAGTTTTACTTTCTGTGGGCAATGTAATAATAGGCTTCCATTCCTGTGAGTATCCATTTGACACAAAAGTGATTAATGCTAAAGTAAAAAGAATTTTTCTCATGTCCTTAGATTCTATTATATTGTACTTTCCAATTCCCCAAAGAAAGCTATTAATAATAAAAAAGGTGTGGGAACTATATTTGTCTTATCCTACATTCAGGTCTTCGCATTACCTCTAGCATGGATAAAACAATAGCCCCACACCAAACAATATATAGAAACCTTATAGGGATAAGGTAGGTATATATCAAGTGTGGGTGCTATTGCCATCATCTTCATGCTAGTAATCAAAGTTGCGAAGTTTGAATGTAGAAGATAATATCAATAACACCTCTCGTTAATTATGTCCTTCCAGCGTCTTAACTCGATAAGTCACTGGAATTGCTGCAAAGTTAGCGAAAGGTTTTTTAATACTCAAACTAAAGTGCTAATAAATATACTATTATATAACATACTAGTACAATGTATTGGACTATATACAGGCTATTATATATCCAGTAACCTACATTTTCTTTATTTTCTGTATTGGGTATAGCAAAACAAAAAATCACAATAATGTTGGTAGATTTTCAGAATCTCCCCATTAGAAAGGATATTTCTCTGAAAACCTACCTGCCCATTATTTAGAAGCTTAAAGATTCATAAGTCTGTAAGATTTCTTCCTGCCTCAATCCCAAGTATCTTTTAGTAATGGCTACAGAACTATGATTGAAAAGTTCCATCAGCTTTACTAATGCTAACTCTGAATTTTCATTATTCATATTATAAACCTGTCTGCCAAAAGTCTTTCTAAGTGAATGGCAGGAAAAGTTCTTAATCTTTAGCCTGTACTTCTTCTTCACCTCTTTAAGAATGATATTTATTCTCTGGACTGAAAAGACTGTACCTTTCTGACTTACTAAGATAGGTGCATTTATTCCAACTGGGTTTATATGTTCGTAACATTCTCTGATATGTTCCTGTAGCTGGGAATTCAGTCTTATGGTTCTTATCTTACCAGTCTTTTTCTCAATTACAGTAAATTCGTCTGTATCTAATATCTGCTTCCATCTTAAAGCCAGAATATCAGAAATTCTCAATCCAGTAAAACACCCTAAAGCTATAAGAAGTGAGATTTTGTAATTATCATCTTTAGCCAGTTTTCTGATAAGGTTCATTGCATCTGACCAGACAAGATAGTCTGCTGTTGTGCTTGAATATTTAAGTGACATAATGTTCCGTTTTATAAGTAAATGAATAAGAGTGAATGTTAATTTTGAGCTATGTTTACTAACTAATTGATTTATAGCTAAACATTCACTAATCCACAAAGTGAATATTAATAAGAGGTGGCAATATTCCCCCACCTCTTATATGCCTTTCCTAGAATGGTCTGTTACCATATTTGTAATCCAGTATAGAATTACAGATTCTATCATAAAAGGAGAATCCGCAACCTGTATAGAAATAGCTATGATAGGTTGCTTGATATTCACGCTGCAATTCTTGATTATTTCTAAGCATATCATCCAATTTATCTAAAGAATGTTTCAATGCCTGTACTACCTTTATATATCTAAGGTTGTTATCCACTTCGCCTAAACGGTTTTCTAAATCTCTGATATGGTCTATAAGTTTATCTATCTGTTTATCCATAATTGTAAGTTTTAGATGTTGATAGAAATAAAAAAGGACAACTAACTTAATAGCTGCCCTTTTCTTTCTCAATCAATAAAGCTCATTTAATCAATGAACCATTTATATCTCTCATCACCATGTAAAGCTGAATTGATTCCCAAAGCCATTTCTGTAGCATTCAAGGAACGGTCTAAGAATGAATCAATATAGCTTGACTTGTTAGCTCCAGTCAACAGGTTGTAGAACTTCCACATATTAAGCTCACTTCCAAAGCTGCCAAAGTTTTCATCATTAATGTACGCTTTTGCTACACTGTTTATCTGTGTATCAGTAAGCAACATTCTGGGTAGTGCTTTCTGGTAGCCTATTGGCAAGCATTGATAAAGTCTCATTCTACCTATTATCTGGCAGAACTGGTGTTCACTCATGGAAGTGTTGCCTAACTGCTGCATCAGATAAATATGTCTGGCTGGATTGTAGTTACTGAACAGTTCCAGTGCTGCACGATATAGCTCTGTAGTATTGCTTACTCTCAAATCATCCTTGTAACCATCCGTAAAGATGCACATGTTACAGCAGACTTGATTCTTAAAGCCTATAGCCAAGCGGAAAAGTTCGGGAACTTTCTTTGAATATAGATTCATCTGGTTGTAAGCTCTTACTCCTACGATGGAAAGATTCAGTTTGTTTCCTCCCACAGTTTCATAAATGGTTGGAACATCAATGCTGAAAGCACATCTTTCATAGTAGATAGTCTTGTCAGATTCCAAAAGCTGATTGGCTGGTTTGTGGATAGCTTCTGGGATTCTACCTTTAATAATGTGGCTTGCTCTGATAGTGGCTTGTTCCACCTTTTCACCATTAAAGAAAGATTGTGCTGCATCCTGTATTGTTTCTACAAACTGCGCATGATTGATTGTAAGTTCATTGTCTTTAGAGAACACTGGAGTAATGCAATCATTCTTTAAATGATTCAATGTTACTTCCTGTGTGTTGGCTTCGATAAAGTGATTGGCAGGCTTTACTGGCTCGTCCATGATAACGGTAGCTTCTTCTGCATATTCACCCAGATTCATTCTCTCACGATTGTTTGCCATAGCTGGCATGATAACCAAATTTCTCATATTGATAAAAGTTTAAAAGTTTATAATCTTATTACTATATAGATGTTTAGGACTATACTGGCTATTTTACATTTATCTATGAGAGGGGGACTAAAAGGGTTTTGTGTACCGCCTTTCCAGTCACTCAATAATATTGAGACTATTGACTGAACGGGAGGGGGAATTTCATATAAGACACCCCATACCCGTTTCTTTGACTTTCAGATAAACTGAATATATGAAATTCATGTATCAGACCACTTTCCTTATGTTTATGTATATATGTGGTATATTATAAAGTATGTGTTATATAATTAGACTAAAAAGTAAAAGTTGGATTCTACCATATTTCAGGTTTTCTCCAACTTTCGTTCTCTCCCGTTACTTGTACCATTCTAAAGCATTATCTTTCACGTTTACTTTAGTAAACGATTTCAGTTCTACTATGAGTTGCTGGACATCCTCTTTTGTAGGCTCTGGCAGTACAATTTTTCTGCAAGAGTTTCTTCCTATGTTCACCAACTTGGGGCTGCATCTTCTGATAAAAGATACCATTTCTTCACGGTCAAACTGCATCAAAGGCTCAGCTGTTACCATTGTGGAGCGTCCAAGTCTTGCTATTTCTTCCATAGCTTCCACCCGCTCCTCAATCTTTGGAGCTTTGTTCATTATCTCCGGGTAGAAACGGTTGGTCTCAATGGTCGTGCAGAATACCGCACGTCCCATCATCGGATGTTTGATGAACTTCAAAAATCTCTTGGGGTTCTTGGACTGCAACAGATAAGTATTGGGCAGTAACATGTTACTGTTCTGATAGCAGTAATCCAACACTCTGGCAATCCATTCGGATGGTATGTTTTCTGCGAACATATCCGTGGAACTGCCAATAAAAATAGACCTGCCATATCCAAGATTCGTATTAAACTCGTATTCAGTAAGTCTTGGCTCTTTGGCATCAGGATTAATCTGTTTCATATAACAATAGCTGCAATCGTGCAGGCATTTGCCTTTGATGGGATTCCAAGTAAAATTAATAAACTTGTACATATCTCCTTTTCTTTGATTTAACATATAATTCTCAGTTTTATGTTGTTATTCTTAGGGGTGACATTTTCAGAAACACCCCTTTAAAAGTACTTTTTCTATATTTTTGTCACCTCTTAGAATTTAAACTTATAAAGTCTTTTTCCTCTTTTCTTCTTTGTCGGCTTGTCCTCGTACTCGAAGAAATCACCGATAGTATGGGACGTGACAGTTTTCGGGTATTTGATACCAAGCAGCTTGAATATCCGTTGCAATTCTTTCTTTATAAAGCTGTCAGCATACCAAGTATTCTCCTTGAAAGAGTTCCTGATGAGTTGGATAGCCTCTGTGCCTGTACTCTTTTCATGGTAGCATTTCAATATCATGGCTTCCCTTATCATTGTTTCCCGATAACGTAAATGTTCAATGGCGGCTTTACCTAGCGTATCGTATGCCTCCACGATGAACGGGTCTGACTCTTCAAGCTCTTTCCGATAGTCAATCTCCATTCGGGTTTCACAAACACCGAGCATTTCCAACAATTCAACAATCTGCATACGCTTTTCTCTGATGGTCAGCTTCGGATTCTCCATTTTTAATCTCTCATAATCGCCAAGCCGATATATCCGCTCTTCCATATAGACATTAAACGTGTCGCATTGTTGATATGCCGAATATAGCTGTGCCTTATCGCTATAATATCCTTTCACCACTTCATCGTCCACATAGTTGTCGATTAAAAAGTAACTCTTTTGTCCGTTACTGTCAAGAAACCTGTTGAATGGAGAACAAGTGATATATTCCCACCAAATATTTCTTCTTTCCGTATCGGGGGCGGTGTCACGAAATTGTTTCAAGATTTGATGCGCCACTTCAAGTCCCCTTATGTACCCTCGAACTTCTTCTTTACTTTGTACACGGAAGTTCGGATTGATATTCACGATGTGCTTTAACGAGCCGATGCCATTGCGGAATCTTCCCGCTATTTGTACGGAATCCGTGAATGGGTCTATTGTGGTAAATTCAGCCAAGTAGCAATTGGACAGTAGGATAACATTTGGGGTCTCATTCAGTTTAATATCCACCGCATTATAAAAACGTGAGGTCAGCCAGTTATAACGTTTCATGTATTTGGGTTTCCAATCCTCGTGCGCATCCTTGAATTTCACATCCTTGTCATTCCGTAGCTTCTTCACGCTATTGGTAGAACAGAACACCGCAGATTCACCGAACACACCAAGCTGTTTCATCAGATTATAAATCATGTCGGTAGAATTGCAAAATATGAAGACGTTTCCAACCAAATTCTCAAGTGTTTCCTTGATGGTCTGCAACACATTGTTTGTGATATGCAGAAAAAGGTCTTTGGTGTAGTTAAATTCCGGTACTAATGTAATTTGTTGGAAACTCTCGAAACGTGGGTCTGTGAAGTCGATAGGCGTGGCAGATACCAACGCCTTGTTCTCACACTCAAAGAATAAGTCCATAGGCAGTGCTATGTTTTGTCGGTAATCTGAATCCTTGATGATTTTATGGCATTCGTCATAGAGCAGGAAGCAGTCGAACCGAATTTCAATGTTGGTAGCTCTCAATGCTTCTTCCACTTTGGGAAAACTCTCCGGTGTTGTCAGTATTTTCAGAAACTTCTCCTTGCTTTCTTCTATGTAATCAATAATGTCATCGGTATAGACACCATGACATACCCCAAACAAGTTGTCATTTCGGTGTTCGGGATCTTCGCACTTGCCGATGATTACCGGACGGTTTGGCTCAATAATGATAGAGTTACGCCTTGCTTTCAGTTCGGAAAAGGTTGCACCAAGCCCTGTCAGTTTTTTGTACAGGATTGTATTGGTCGGAATTTCTCCATTTGGCAGTAATTCTGTAAGATATGGGATTCTGTTCCCTTGTTTCTTTATAATGATATTTTGTATATTCATACCTATTTGTATTAAATGGTTGTTGATAGAGGAGAGAGGGATTGTAGTAAATCCCCCTTTCCGTTCATCTTTAGATAGCCTGTTTCCTTTCACGAAGCCAATCAAGCAATTCTTCTGTGCATTCCACATAAAAGAACACCTTGCCATATTTGGCTATGTGTGTACCACTCAACTTTCCGTTACGTTCCCGGAATAATGGTGTCCATTGAATCGTCTTGTTTGCATTGACGAATAACCTCAGCATGTCGGTTTTGTAGGTTTCATCGTCCGTTTTGATTACGTCCATTGGTACGGGGTCACACTCAAATGGTTTGCCATTCTCAATGTACTGCATCAGTCCCGCAAATAAGGCAGGATTCAATTGTAGCTTGTACGGGGCGACATTTTTTGATTCCACCTGTACACACGCATGGTTGGTATTCTTGTCCTTGTAGAAGCGCAGGGATAAGACATCACATCTTTTCATATCCTTACTCAACTCGTCACATGCTCCCTTATTGTCATAGGGCATTGGTGATTGTTCAGCCGGAAAACTGAAATCAAAACCGTAATCGTTTTCTGCCATAAGCGATAATCCTAAATCGTTATTCTTTTCCATAATTCATTCTTTGTTTAAAGTTCAAAACTAAAACTACCTAACTCAGTGGATTCCGAATCCTCAAAATCTCCTTCGGAGATTGGTTCTTCCATGAAGCCAACCAAAAGGGTTTCTGCACTCGCAGTACCATTGACTGCTTTCATAATCTCTGTTGCGTTAGAGGTCGCCACCTTATTTACTTTTTCCATCTTCTTCCTTTTTTGATGGTTAGTAAACTCTTTGCTCAACCTCCCGTGAGCAATCGGGGCAATCTCTGACTTTGGCGCCTTGTCGTTTTTGATTACGGGGCAAATTTCCAAAATTCTGTTCAGATGGGTTGGTAAATAATTATAGTTAGAAAAGAGTAGTTTTTTACCACAATAAAAAAGCACCTTGCCGCAATAGGAAAGGTGCTTTATATTTATCTGATATTGAACAATTTAAAAATATCGTCCGTATTTGGTATCGGGATTATTGGGCGATGTCCTGTAGTCCTGTTCGTCCAACAGTTCCTTAAGAGTGTCATAGTCTTTTAGGAAGTGTTTCAGCCGTACACGTATGTTGTTGCTGTCCGCTTCGTCTAAATCAAGCATCTTGTTAAGTATTAGGTAGTCGGTTATAAACCTGCTCTGTTCATTAGTCACCGATTTTTCTTTTTTGGACTTCATTGCGGGTATTGTTTGTAACAGTTGGTATGTTCCCCACATATAACGGGTTTCTTCTTTATCCAGAGGTGCGCCTGTTTTCTTTCCGTAAATGGTCATCAGTTCCCGTTCTGCATCTTTCAGACTGTCCACACCAAGAAATTTGTTCAGATAGTTCTCCAATGCTATCTGCGCCCACGGTGCTTGCTTGTCAATAATTACAGGTTTGTCGCTACCTATTGTGATTTTGCATTGGCTGCGCAGATGGTTCTTTTGCAGGGCGATGTATAACCGTAGCATTTCGGGGCGTATATATCTGACGTATTCCCAATAGCCGTTTTCCGCTTCCTTGGAGTTTGTAAGATGGTCTTTCCGTCTGTTCATTGTCAATATGTACATGAATTGCAGGACTATTCTTGAAATATTATCATCCACAGGGTGGCCCTCATAGAATTGGCTGAACTCTTCCATATCGCATTCATCGGCTACGGGTATTATAATTTTTTCAATCGTGTTCATTGCGTATGAGAACAAATCCACCGTATTGTCTTCATTGCAATATTGGGAAATTCTTGGGTCATCCTTTAAAGTACGTGCATCAACAGAATCGCATATATGTTCGGAGATTGTGTGACGGTCTATCCCATAACATTCCTTTGTCAATGGCTCGATTATGAGGAAAGCGGACATCGGTATTTCTATATAGTCCATATTACAGTTGTTTTTGCAAAAATACTGAATAATCCTGCCTATGGCAATTATAGAACAGGATTATTTAGGGTTATAGCAGGTTCTTCATAGCTTCATCCACTTGCTCGTTATCAAAGCTATCCAAATAAATTTGAGTTACCTTCTCAGAGCTATGCCCCAAGGATTCACTGATAATAGCCGTAGAAACTCCTGCACGCTTAAGTACCGTAGCATACGAATGTCTGGCAACATAAGTTGTTATTTTCAATTTCAGCCCTAATGATTTACCAATTTCATTCAAATGATGATTGACATTAGCAAGCACATCATAAATACGGTCTTTCACCTGAGTTGCAGTGCGACTCTTATTATCAAGAATAGGAAACAAATATTTCCTTTTGGAATCACGATATTTATCTATTATCTCTCTCGCTTGTTCAGACAAGGGTAGAATAATTGTCTTTTTTGTTTTCTGACGTATATAAATCAACCTATCGTTGTCTATATTGTCATTGGTTAATAAAGACATATCTGTGAAATTTATTCCTCCCATCAAATAAGAAAAAGCAAACATATCAACAGCCAGTTTCTTATAGAAGCAGGACGAATCAGTATTATAAGACATTATTTGCTTTACTTGTTCTTTCGTAATAGCACGTTTAGCCGTTATTGTGTGTAATCGTGAAACTTTATATTTTCTGAAAGGATAATTATCTGATTTTACCAATCCTTCTGTAACAGCCAAATTGTAAACAACACGTAATGTTCTTAAACGTATGCCTATCGTATTCTCTGCAAGTTTCTGACCACGCAACCAGAACTCATAGTTTTTCAACCAGTTCACATCAATTTCTTGAAAATAAATATCTAAATGACCATTGAATTTCACCAGAGAAGAATAAACTTGACGAACAGAAAGAGCATACCCTATCCTATTTTCTTTTTTCAACTGTTCAATATATTCAATAAACAAACCATTAACTGTTTTCGCTTTAACAGACGAATCAACTGTTTCAACTAATGTAGTTAACGTATAGCTCTTATTTCTAGAAGAAAAATCAAGAATTTGCTCTGAATATTTCTGTTCCTGTTCTTTTATCAGAGTATTTATCTGTTCCTTGTTAGGACAATTTCTTTTAGGTCTATTCTTCTCAAAGTCCCAATATTGAGACTTTACAGAGACACCAAGGCTCACATATTTCTTTTTGCCATCTTTACACACACGAATCATCAAAGGGTGTTCGCCATTACTTAGAGTTTTTGACTTGTAACACAACACATTAACTGTAGCATTCATAATCAATTTTGGTTTAACTCTTGGTTTAACTTTCGGTTTAACTTAGAGCCTCAGAAACACATAAACTGAATATAATTAAGATAAAAGTACAGTGTCAAGCGCATAAAGAAAAAGCTCCGTAAATCATTGATTCACAGAGCTTAATATCGTACTCGAAGCGGGACTTGAACCCGCACAGCCATTACTGGCCAAGGGATTTTAAGTCCCTCGTGTCTACCGATTCCACCATTCGAGCATCCTTTCAAAGAAAGAGCGGAAAACGAGACTCGAACTCGCGACCCTAACCTTGGCAAGGTTATGCTCTACCAACTGAGCTATTTCCGCGTTTACGGGTGCAAATGTAGGGAGTTTTGCAATACGCTCCAAACATTTCACCCGTTTTCTTCTTAATTTTTATGCGTTTATCGGCCTAAAAGGGCTTTTTCAGCCGCTTCCACTTTGTCAAAGTTGAATCCACTCACGGCCTGCTGCATCAACTCCTCAATCTTGTCGTTACACAAGTTGCCGATGCTTCCGGCATGGGTGTGATGCACGGTCTTTTCATGGGTAAACTTACCGGCTTCGATGTCCAAACCCACTTTCTTGTAGGCGTCACGGAACGGCATGCCTTCGGCTGCCAGGCGGTTCACCTCTTCCACACTGAACATATACAGGTACTTGTCGTCGTCCAGAATATGCTCGTTGATTTTAATCTTGTCCATGATGTAGGTAGCCATCTGCAAACAGTCTTCCAGTTCCTCAAATGCCGGAAGGAACACTTCCTTGATAATCTGAAGGTCACGGAAATAGCCGGAAGGCAGGTTGTTCATAATCATCATAATCTGCTGCGGAAGTGCCTGAATCTTGTTGCATTTGGCACGGGTCAGTTCGAACACATCCGGATTTTTCTTGTGAGGCATGATACTGGAACCGGTGGTACATTCATCGGGCAGTTTCACGAATCCGAAGTTCTGACAGCTGAACATACAGGCATCAAAGGCCATCTTCGACAAGGTACCGGCGATGGAAGCTAACGCAAACGATACGTTGCGTTCCACTTTACCACGTCCCATCTGGGCATACACCACATTGTAGTTCATGGAATCAAATCCCAGCAAACGGGTGGTCATCTCCCGATCCAAGGGGAAAGAAGAACCATAACCTGCCGCAGAACCCAGCGGGTTACGGTTGCACACCTTATAAGCAGCCTGCAGGAACACCATGTCGTCTACCAGACTCTCGGCGTAGGCACCAAACCACAAGCCGAAAGAAGAAGGCATGGCAATCTGCAAATGGGTGTAACCCGGCATCAGCACGTCTTTATAGCGGTTACTCTGGGAAATCAGTACATGGAACAGACGTTCCACTGCCTCTGCCACCGACTTCAACTGGGCGCGAATGAACAGCTTCAGGTCCACCAGCACCTGGTCGTTGCGCGAACGGCCGCTGTGTATTTTCTTTCCCACATCTCCCAGACGACGTGTCAGCATCAGTTCCACCTGTGAGTGTACGTCTTCCACACCGTCTTCGATGACAAATTCTCCGCGTTCTACGGAAGCATATATTTTTTTCAGTTCTTCCAGCAAAATCTTCAGCTCGTCGGCCGTCAGCAGTCCGATACTTTCCAGCATCGTGATGTGTGCCATCGAGCCCAATACGTCATACTTTGCCAGATACATGTCCATTTCACGGTCACGTCCCACGGTAAAGCGGTCAATCTCCGCATTTACCTGTACATTTTTCTCCCAAAGTTTTTGAGCCATAATCACAATTTTTATTCACCGGAGATGTTCCGGTCGTTTCATTTAATAAGGAAGCATGGCCAGCATGTCTGCCAGTTTCTCTACCCCTTCCTGCAACGGTTTTGACACCATGGCCTTCATAAACATATTCACTTCAGCACGGATGGTGACTTTCATTTTGGCCTCTCCCTCGGTTACAGGAAGAATCTGAATCCACAGGTTCAAAGGTATAGGCGATTTGTCACCTTCAAACTTGATGCACTTCAGGGGTTCACGCTCAATGATGCGCAATGTGAGGTTGATGCCCTGCACCTTCAGGGTGATGGAATCACGGTCGAACGACATGTCTTCCAGCTTTCCGTCCAGCTTGTCCTTCACCTCATTCAGACGCTCCCGAACCCCTTCCAGGTTGTTCAGATCGGACAGTTTGTTATACACTCGTTCCTGACTATAAGGAACATGCTTCACATTACTTTCAAATTGTACAGCCATGTTGTTTTTAATCTTCGAGGAAAACCGTTCGCGGCATCGCAAAAAAAATGTCATCTTGAGCAGAGTGGACTCGCTCAGGATGACATCTCCTATTTACAATCCGAGACTGCTTTCCTAATTACAGAATCTTTTATTTTCCAGTCCAGTGAGAAGGATCTTCTCTCCATGCCTGCAGCACGGGGATGTCTTCTTCATTGATGTAATCAGTTTTCAAGGCAGCATCCAGCACGGCATTGTAGTTGGTCAAAGTAACCAGTTCTACTTTTGCTTTCTTGAATGCTTCTACCGATACATCGAAACCGTAAGTGAAGGAAGCTACCATACCGATTACTTCGCAACCGTCACGACGGATGGCATCGACTGCCTTCAAGCTGCTTCCACCGGTTGAAATCAGGTCTTCTACTACGACTACTTTCATGCCCGGACGCAACTCGCCTTCAATCAAATTTTCCAAGCCATGATCTTTCGGGCTTGAACGAACATATACAAACGGCAAGTTCAACTCCTCTGCCACCAAGGCACCCTGTGCGATAGCACCCGTAGCAACCCCGGCAATGGCGTCAACTTCACCGAATTTTTCCAAAATAACACGACAAATCTCCAACTTAACGAAGTTACGAAGTGCAGGATATGACAAGGTCTTACGATTGTCACAATAAATCGGTGATTTCCAACCTGAAGCCCAAGTAAACGGGTTAGCCGGCTGAATCTTCACAGCCTTCACCTTCAGCAACTTTTCTGCAAATAATCTTTCCAAAGCTTTCATAACTTTTTTAATTCTCTGATAAATGTTTTTGCAAAATTATGGAAATACATCGGGAATAGAAAATTTAAGGGTATTAAAATTTTTAAAAGGTGTCAGAATGTGCTATTTCGTCCACGCCAATGTAACAATACTGAGATGAATTTCTTGTATTTCTGACAAAACCTCCGCACAAGAGGTGAGTGTGGCACCAGTTGTCAATACGTCATCCACCAGCATCACGTGTTTTCCTTCCAGCAAGCGGGTGTCGCCAGCCAGCTGAAACAGATGGGAGGCGTTTTCCTGACGTTCCCAGGCCGATTTATGAGTCTGTGTCTGGTTGTTACGCATCCGCCGAAGGATGCCATCACACACTGGAATACCGGTTACCCGGGAAATGCCCTCCGCCAGCAACAGACTTTGGTTGTACCCTCGGGTACGCAGACGGTCCGGATGCAAAGGTACCGGCAACAGATAATCCACGCCTGCAAAGAATCCGGAAGACTGTAGTTCGAGAGCCAGTACCTCTCCCATGTGCCGGCACACCTGCTGACGCCCATAGTATTTCATGCCTGCCAGAATATGTGCCACTTTTCCTCCACGGGAGTACCACAACAAAGAAGAAGCCCGCACAATGGGGAAACGTCCCCAAAAAATCTTTTCCATTTCATTGCCGGGTGTATTCCCCAGATGGGTGAAAGGCAGCTGCGACAAGCAGTCACAACAAAGCACTTGCTCCGAAACCAGCAACTTTTTTCCGCAGGCCATGCACAACCTGGGAAAGAAGAAATCGCGTATGTCAGTCAAAATCCTCATCCGGGTCCAGTTGGTTGACGTAACGTCGTATCTCTTCCAGCGTAAAGCCCCGCCCCATGGCAAAACGAATCAACTTCATGCTCCGTTCATAGTCGTTGGCGGCCTTGATGCTTTTCATCTTCTGCTTCAAGAGCTTTTTCAAAATGCCGTCGTACTCTTCGGTATCGATTTCTTCCAAGCCGCTCTGTATGTCTCCATCCGACAAACCTTTCATGCGGAGCATTTGGGCAATCTTCATACGCCCCCACTGATTGAAACGATACTTGTCGCGCACATAGAAACGGCAGAAACGGGCCGCATCCAAGTAACGTTCCCGATGCAGATGGGCCATTATCTGGGCCGTAACCTCCTCCGAAGCCCCCCATTTACGAATTTTTTCCTCCACTTCCGACGGACAGCGTTCCACTGCCGAACAATAGGCCTCAGCCTTGCTTTTTATCTCTGCTTCACTTAATTCTCTCATGGTCTCACCGCTTTTATCATCCGGTCGTTTCCCGACAAATCTTTCCGCAACACAATGTCGCGATACCCACACGCTTCCAGCATCCGCACGGTTTCTGCCCCGTAGGCCCGGTTAATTTCAAAATACAATGCTCCGCCTTCCGTCAGCCAGTCGAGTCCTTTTTGGGCAATCCGCCGGTAAAAACGCAACGGGTCCGTATCGGGTACAAACAATGCCAGCTCCGGTTCCCAGTCGAGCACATTCGCCTCCATATCCTTCCGCTCGCTGTCGGTAATATAAGGCGGATTGCTCACCAGCACGTCTACTTGGCAATCGAGCAATTCATCTTGCAGGATGTCAGCCTGAAACAAGGTCACTTTGTCGCCATACCGCTTTACATTAACGGCTGCCACCTTCAGGGCCTCAGCCGACACGTCACACGAAGCCACCTCCGCCTCCGGCAGCTTTTCTGCCAGGGTCACCGGAATGCAGCCACTTCCCGTTCCGATGTCGAGAATACGTACCTTCCCGGCTTTCTGATAATCAGACACCATCCATTCCACCAGTTCCTCGGTCTCAGGACGCGGAATGAGCACGCCTTTTTCCACATGAAAAGACAAGCCGCAGAAAGGTGCTTCCTGCAGAATATACTGAAGAGGTTCCCGCTGCTTCAGACGGCCAAGAATATCCTCCACCTCCTTCCACGCTTTCGTGGAAAAATTCATATCTTTGCCTGTATAAAGTTCCATTGTGGAAAGATGCAGGATGTCCGACGAAATCCATTTCGCCATGGCCGATGCCTCCCCTTCTCCGTAAAAGGAACTCAATTCTTTTTTGATATGTAGATAAACCGGATGCATGATTGCAAAAGTAACGATAAAAAACGAAGATTATGACGATAGATGAAAAATATATGCGGCGCTGCATACAGCTGGCCAGAAACGGCATTTGCCACACAGCCCCCAACCCGATGGTGGGAGCGGTGATTGTACGTGACGGAAAAATCATCGGTGAAGGGTATCATGTGTGCTGCGGCCACGGACATGCCGAAGTGAATGCCATTGCCTCGGTAAAGGATGAAAGCCTGCTCAAAGAGGCTACCATTTATGTCAGTCTGGAACCGTGTTCCCACTATGGCAAGACTCCTCCCTGCGCCGACCTCATCATCCGGAAAGGTATACCCCGGGTGGTAGTGGGTTGTGTCGACCCGTTCTCTTTAGTAGCCGGAAGAGGTATCCAAAAACTGCGGGATGCCGGCATCGAAGTCACGGTAGGGGTCTTGGAAAAAGAGTGCCGGGAACTAATCCGCGCCTTTATCACATTCAACGTGAAGAAGCGTCCCTACATCACCCTGAAATGGGCCCAGTCGGCCGACGGCTTCATCGACATCCGACGCGACGAAGGAGCTCCCGTACGTCTTTCTACCCCGTTGTCTATCTTGGCCGTACACAAAATGCGGGCGGAACAGAAGGCCATCCTGGTGGGACGACGTACCGCCTTGCTCGACAATCCGTCGCTGACGGTACGCGAATGGTACGGACAAAACCCGCTCCGACTGGTCATCGACCGACAGCTGACTCTGCCGCCTCATCTGCACCTCTTCGACGGAAGTACCCCTACCCTCGTCTTTACAGAAAAAGAAAAGGCCGATACCCAGAACCTCACGTACGTGACACTGGATTTCGGCCAGAATATCCTCCCGCAAATCATGCAGGTACTCTATGAGCGGAAAATTCAGACATTATTAGTAGAAGGAGGAAGCCAGACGCTTCAGTCTTTCCTGGAACAAGGACTATGGGATGAAGCCTTCATCGAACATGCGCAAGTATCCCTGCACGACGGCATCCCAGCTCCTACCCTTCCCTGCGGCTCGGAAAACCGTTTCTTCTTCCGTGACGGCGCACTGGTACAGCACTGCCGCCACGCAGAATAAACTTAGAAACGGCAGCTGATACCCGCCATGAAATGAAAGCCCTCCACCGGATAGCCTGCTTCTGTGGCATACGTCTTGTTGAGCAGGTTGTTCAGGCGGGCAAACACGTTGAAACGATTCAACAATTCATATTCCGCTCCCACTGACAGGTTATTCACATCGTTGACACGACCCAGTTCACCCATCTTCTGACGGCGTTCATAATTATAACTCAGCAGGGCATGGCAGTCCTTGACTACTTTCGCACGGATACCGAAATCCACCTTCACCTGCGGTTTGAACTGTAACAGGCCTTCGTTGCCTTCTGTCACGGTCCAGTTATAATAGGTTCCTCCCAACGAGAAATCTACCCAGTCACGATAAGCATAGCTCACGGAAGCACCTCCGTAACCCACTTTTCCTTTATCCTGCCAGATTCCTGTATAGAACACATTCTGCTTGTCCGTTGCAAATCCACCCGGCACGGCGAACAGTTCATTCTTGGTGATGCGATAGCCTCCATAAAGCTCGAAGCCCAAGCCTGTCACCGGAGAAGCTTTCAGTCCCAGTTTGGCATCCAGCGGTGTATAGGAAGTTTTCATCTGCTGTGCCACCACCCAGTAAGGAGAGAAATCATTCAGCCGACGGAAGTCATTCAGGCGACTGCCTCCCAGGAGGTTCACATACACCACATACGAATCGGCAAAAGTATACTCCAATTTTACATCGGGAGCTGCTTTCAGTCCGCTGCCATTGGCCGTCTGGAAATCCACATGTGCGCCCAGACGTAACCTCAAGGCTTCATTCTGAAGGCTATAATACGGGTTCAACTGCACCAGCGTATAGTCCTGCTGCGATACATCGTGAATCAGGTTGTCCATCTCCAGTCCGATGCCCACCTGCTGCTCGTCGTTGATATTTCCCAGCATGAATCCTTGGGTGTGGAATATGTTTTCCGAACCGTGCCGCATGTAATAGGTATCGTAACGGGTACTGAAACTCCGCAGGCCCGTCTGCAAACCAAACTGAATGGGCAAATCCTTGTCGCGGGATACCACTCCCACATAACCTTCTCCGAGCGTATAACGCTGCGTAGTAGGAAAATACTCTATCCGTTCGTCTTCCTGCAAAGAAGGCATGTAGTTGAATACCTGCGAAGCAAAAGCGCCTCCCAGTTTCAACGCTACACTTCGGAAGTCGTGCCGGTAATCCAATGACACATCCGTCCGGTAGAAACGGGATTTCCAGTCATCTGGGCTCAGGAAATGCGGAATCTCTCCGTTCCGCCCATACAAGGACGCCATCACTCCCAATTGGTCCTTGGAAGATATATCCCACAGATAGCTTCCCTTCAAGTCCACATTATTCAGGTTGCCATACGCCAGACGGACATAACCGCGGTCGGCTCCCTTCTGTGCCCATTCTCTCGACATAGCCTCCATCGGCGTTGCCTTCCAGGCTCCTAACGGATGCCGGTCTGTAGCATACTGGATGGCCTGTTTCGGAGCGGCAGGCTCCTCCACTTCGGGCATGACGTTCACCTTGAACGCATCCATCACTTCAGGATTGTACTGATTCTCCACCACCACCGTCCGGTTCAAGGTGGAATCTTTTTCCGCTCCCTTCTGCGCGCAGATTGTGGATACAGGCCACAAACCGGCGCAAATCAATATCGTACTTATGTATTTCATCTTACTTTACACTTTTAAGTTTGGCCAAACGGCTTTCAATCATTCCGGCGATATCATCGTCCGCCTGATAATTCTGTTGCAAGGACAGCAGGTACTGCTTGGCCTCCATCTTGCGGCCCAGTTTTACATACACATCCGACAGGAGGACAAAACTTCTCGCCAGCCAGTAAGCATGTGGGGTGCTGACTTCGATGTAGTCAAGCACTTCCTTCTCGGCCTTGGCCGTTTCTCCCTCGTCGAAATAAATCTGTGCCACCAGGTACTTGGCCTCTGCCCCATACACGGTACGGGTATCCTTGGCCAGTTCCATGAAATCGGCCAGCGCTTGCTGTTTCTGTCCTTCTGCCTGCAAAGCCTTAGCCCGGAAATACAACGCTTCGTTCCGCACCTCCGGCGTCAACTTGGTCTGCTTGAGCAAGGCCGAAGCCGTGGTCACGATCTCAGCCCGGTCACCCAGCGCATGGGCACTTCGCAAAGCCCCCAGTTCTGCCTGCAAGCGGTCTTCCTGTACCGAAGAGCGATCGGCCAGACGCTTGTACAGGTTCAGCGCCTTGGCATATTCTTTCTGGTTGTAAGCCATCTCAGCACAAAGTGCCAGCGCCTCCCCTTCATATTTGCTGCCTGAATAGCGGAGCACCTCTTCCAAGCGAGAAGCAGCCGACGCATAATCTTTCTGGTTGTAGTCAATCAAGCCCAGATAATACGCGGCATCCACGCTAAAGGCTCCCTGCGGGAACGACTGCAAATAACGGGTCAGGCTGGTCTTGGCTCCGGCAATATCGCCGCGCATATAGGCCCGTTCGGCCGCCGTATAGGTCAGCGAATCCCGTTCGCTCACATCGAACTTGGCCCCACCGGGTATCGTGGAAGCAAACGCCATGTAATCGTCCACCTTGTTCAAGTCTACATAAATTGATTTCAAATCCCTCTGTGCCAACCGCGCTTCTGAACTGCCCGGGTAGTTCGTAATCACCTTCTTGTAGGCGGCAATCGCCTCTTCATAACGGTCGTTCTGGTAATACAGCAGACCAATTTCGTTGGCGGCCCGACGGGACAGTTCACTTTCCGGATAGCGCTGTACCAGCAACGAATACCGCTTGATGGCATTCTCACTGTCCTCCAGCTGCACGAACGCACGTCCCTGTTCATACAAGGCGTCGTCCAGATATGCCGACGAAGGATAATCCGTAATCAGCTTGTTAAGCGCCTGAATCTTTCCGGCGTAATCCCGCTGCAACCCCTTCACGATACCTTCCTGAAACAAGGAATAGTCGCCCAGCGAAGGAGCGATGGCCACTGCCTGTGCATATTGCTGACGGGCCTCTTCAAAGCGGCGTTCGTAGAAGTAGCAGTCACCGATACGGTTGTAGGCATCGCCCGTCACCGAAGGTTCCTGTGCCCGTCCGTTCTGTACGCAGCGGACAAACCAGTCGCGTGCGGAGTTATATTGTTTCTGCTTGAACAAACTGTATCCTAAACAGTAAAGTGCCAGTCCGTATTCCTGTGAACTCTTGTCGGTGGCAAACTCCAGGTAAAGCCGCAGGTCGTTGGCAGCCTCCGGATAACGTGCCAGCCGGTATTTCGATTCACCGCGCCAATAGTACGCATCCGCCTTGGTCTTCTGGTTGTACTGTCCCAGCTGCAAGGAACGGGTAAAATAATCCAGCGCCCCCGTATAATCCGCTTGTGCAAACAACTGCGTACCCATGCGGAACAACAGTTTCTGCTTGGCCTCCAGGATACGAGCACTCGGATGGGTAATCTTGTCGATGGACCGCAAAGCCACCTCATAACTGCGGGTATTCATGTACACCTCTACCAGGTAGTCGTTCACCTTCTCGGCATAGACCGACGACGGGTATTCGTTCAGGAAACGTTCAAAGACCATCACTGATTCGGCAAACGGAGAATACGACGTTTCGTGAATGCACAGCGCATAGTTGAACAACGCCTGTTCCTGAATGCTGGGGTCGAAGTCCATACGCGACGCCTGTTCAAACGCCATACGCGCCTGATTACGCTCCTTCAACTGCAAAGCAGCCAATCCCATGTGCAGGTAGGCATTCTGCGCCAAGGCATCCGGAGCCCCCGTAGCCTCTCCCAAGCGAGACAAGGCCTTGGAATAGACTCCCGTATTGAAATAGCTCATGCCCAGCTTGTACATGGCCAGCCGCGACGGCAACTCTTCTGCCTCACGATACCGTTCCAGCGACTGGATGGCGTCCGCATACGCTTTCTGCCCGTACGCAGCCTCTCCGGCAATACGGCTCATCTGCCCTGCATTCAATTCATTCGGATACAAGGCCAGATAGGCATCTGCCACCTTGCGGGCCTGAGCATAATTATTCTGAATCAAGTAAATATCGGCTATATAATAAGGTGCCAGTTTCTGAAACTTCCGGTCGTCCTGCACCTCACGGAATCCCTGCAAGGCAGAATCGTACTTTTGCTGCACATAATCAATGTACGCCAGGTTGTACACCGCATCGTTGCGATACTCCTTGCTTGAATCCTTCAGCACCGAAAACCAGAAGGCAGCATCCTGCCACTTGTCCATTTTCAGATACGACGTACCCATGCGCAGGGCACTGGCATCGCGTTCTTCATCCGACAAGAGGGAAATATCGCATCCTTTCAGCGTGGCAATGGTTTCCAGGTACTTGTCCTCCGAGAAATAACTGGCGGCAATCAGCGCCTGCACCCGGTTGCGGTAACGCGATTCCGGATGCGCTTCCAAATAATCAGACAAGACCTCCCGGCACCCCGGCAGACGCAGTTCATACGCCGTACAAGCCAGCATGTAATCCACCTCATCGGCCCAGGCCTTTTCCCCCGCCTGACGGGTATAACGGACAAGGGTCTGTCGGGCAGCGGCGTAATCCTGACGGAGAAACAGCTCCCTTCCCTCGTTGAACAAACGGTCGGCCCCGGTCAGCGGTTCTACCTGCTGTCCCGACACAGCCAGCGGCAAGGCGCAACAAAGGCCTGCCGTCCAGATATATTTTTTATACTTACCCATAATTTCTTATTTTATGTTCCGATGTGCTTCTAAAAAGCGTGCCACTCCTTTACGCACCGACTCCAATCCGAAGTCCTCCGGATGAATTTCCTCCAACGGCATCCACCACGCATCGGCCACATCATCCATTGCCTTGACCAGATGGTCGTCGGCCACCTTGCACAAGAAGAACTGGTCGAGCGTATGTACCAGAAAACCTGAGTACAGGTACGTATTCGGTAAAGAAAACAGATATTTCGCTTCTGTCACCACCAGTCCCGTTTCTTCCTTCACCTCACGGGCTACTCCTTCTTCGCCGGTTTCATACATATCGATAAAGCCACCCGACAAATCCAGCGTACCCTTGGCCGGTTCTTTTCCACGACGGCAAACCAGCAGTTCACCTTTTCCGTTCAGAATAAAAGCCACCGTAGCCGCACTCGAATTAAAATAATACACAAAGCCACAGTCCGCACATTTCTTGGACTTTTCATTGTGCACCTCAAAATGAGGAGAACCGCACACCGGACAAAACTTAAACAATTCCAATGGATGCATAGTTTTTCAATTTAATAAATAATAAGCCTCACAAAGATAAGCAAATAGGGCATATTGCTTACATTATTCACCGATAATTTGTTATTTCCCCTAAAATAATCACGTTTTTTCGTTCAAAATAGCGTATAGATAAAAAAGTTTTTCTACATTTGCTTACAATATGATAAAACAAGAACCATTTAGAGTATGGAAAAAATTGATAAACTTGACAAACAGATTCTGGAAATCATTTCGCAGAATGCCAGAATCCCGTTTAAAGATGTAGCTGCAGAATGCGGTGTGTCACGTGCAGCCATTCATCAGCGTGTGCAGCGCCTGATTGACCTTGGCGTAATCATTGGGTCAGGCTACCATGTAAATCCGAAGAGCCTGGGTTACAGCACTTGTACCTATGTGGGAATCAAGCTGGAAAAAGGTTCCATGTATAAAAGCGTAGTGGCAGAACTGAAAAAAATTCCCGAAATCGTGGAATGCCATTTCACTACGGGTCCTTATACCATGCTGACCAAACTGTATTCCACCGATAATGAGCATTTGATGGACTTGCTGAACTCCAAGATTCAGGAAATTCCGGGAGTCACTGCTACGGAGACACTGATTTCATTGGAACAAAGCATCAAGAAAGAAATTCCTATCCGTAAAGAAATTGAAGATTGATGGAGGGACTGGACGGCCTTCATTGGGAAGGCATACTCATCGGAATCTGTACGTTTTTGATCATCGGCCTGTTTCATCCGGTAGTGGTCAAAGCGGAATATTACTGGGGAACACGCTGCTGGTGGATTTTTCTGGTACTGGGCATCGCGGGCCTCATCGGTTCCATCCTGGTGAGCCAGATATTCGTGTCTTCCCTGTTGGGAGTCTTTTCGTTCTCCTCCTTCTGGACCATCAAGGAAATCTTCGAACAGCGCGAACGCGTGCTGAAAGGTTGGTTCCCGATGAATCCGAAACGGAAAAAGGAATACGAACAGTAAAATCATACATACTTAAATAAGGAAAAGGGATACCTCAAACGAGGGTCCCTTTTTTATTTTATCGTCTCAAAATCGCGACATCCATTTTATCGCAAATCCAAGTCACAAAGTGCAAACGCAAGGACAAAGTTTCTTCAGACGCCGTACGTTTTTTACGTTTCCCTCATGCGAAACGTACGTTTTCCTATAGGAAAACATAGGTTTTCGCCACGAGAAACGTACGTTTTCGGACAGGGAAACGTAGAAAAGTGACTGACATTTCCCTAATAACATGCAGTCATTCAACAAATTCTCTATTATAAGTCTACGTTTTCTTCCGGCGCATACTCCTGCAAGGTCAGTTCTCCACGCAGCACACCTAAGGCATTCATGGCCAGCGCTCCCATCTCGTCCTCACCGGGAATCACCACGATGGGCGCCAAGCCTTCCAGCCATTCGCGCAACCCCTGAATACAATAGTCATTGTAGGCAATACCGCCTGTCAAAATCACGGCATCGGTCTGTCCATGAAGGGCAATGTGCATGGCCCCCACCTGCTTGGCTACCGTGTAAAGCATGGCATCGAGCACCAGTTTGTGCTTTTCGGCTCCAGCATGGGCCCAACGGATAATACTCTGCACATCAGTAGTGCCCAAATGCGCCATCAGGCCTCCCCGACCGTTAATCAGCTTGCGGATTTCCGCGTAAGTATATTTCCCACTGAAACACAAATCAACCAACTGTCGGGCCGGCAAGGTACCCGCCCGTTCGGGACTGAAAGGGCCTTCCCCATTCAGGGCATTGTTCACATCGACCACCTTCCCGTAATGATGGGCGCTGACCGAGATACCTCCCCCCAAATGGGCTACAATCAGGTTCAGCTCTTCGTATTTCCGTCCGATACGGGCCGCATACCGCCGGGATACCGCCCGACTGTTCAGGGCATGAAAAATGGAGATACGGGGAAGCTCCGGAATACCGGAAATACGGGCCAAGTCGCGCAACTCATCCGTCACCACCGGGTCGGCCAAGTACGACGGACAACCGGCACAATGCGCAATCTCATCGGCAATCCAAGCCGCCAGATTCGACGCATGTTCCATGCTGGCATGCCATAAATCGTGCTTGATACGCTCATTGATTTGATACACCCCTCCGGGAGTGGGCTTCAACAAGCCTCCACGAGCAATCACGGCATCAAAAACCAATGGGATACCGGCCTTCTCCAACGTATCGTGCACATGTGCACGGCGGTATTCATACTGCTCGTTGATGTGGTGAAAGTCCGCCAGTTCATTAGACGGATGCGCAATGCTTTCACGCCACACAGGGTTCTCATTCTCATAGACTGCCAGCTTCGTGGAAGTGGAGCCCGGGTTAATGACAAGTATTCTCATAAGGTTAGGTTTTATTCTTTTTTGCATCCTGCCAGGCAAGCCAGTACCAGACTGTAATATTTGGAATTACCGGAGTCGCTCCGTGAAGGCACCACTACCGGTGCAGTAGTACCGGTGAGCATGCCCGCCATGTTCGCATCGCCAAACAGGGACAAGGTTTTATAAAACGTATTGCCCGATTCGATATTAGGAAAAATCAAAATATCCGCATTGCCGACCACGGGGGAAGAAAGTCCTTTTATCTCCCCACTGTGCTTGTCACAGGCGGTCTTGGCATCCATCGGTCCATCGATGAAGACGTGTCCGAAACGGCCTTCCTGCGCCTCATTCTTGAGTTCCACATAACTCAGGGTGTGGGGAAACTTCTCGTTGACTTTCTCCGAACAGTGAATAAGGGCTACCCGGGGCTCCTCACACCCCAACTTGCGACACAAATCCAAATCGCAGGAAATCATTGCCCGGAATTGTGCCAGTGTGGGCCGTGGAATCACCGCCGCATCCGAAAAGAACAACAGTTTATGATACAAGGGTACCTGCGCCACCGCGACATGGCTCAGCACACCTCCTTCGGGCAACAGGCCCTCTCCTTTCTTCAACACCGCCCGCAACAGATTGTCCGTATTGATAAGCCCTTTCATCAACACTTCAGCTTCTCCCATCCGTACCAGCTGTACGGCCAAGGCTGCCGCTTCGTCAGGAGTACCCGCCTCGTAAATGTGTACGAAATCAGGAGAAGCCGCCCGCAAGTCGAGCGCTTCTTTCAAGTGGGCTGAATCTGTCACCAGGAGATATTCGGCAATTTCCTCCCTCAGGCTTCGGATAATCACATATTCCGTGTGCGGATCGTTCGGGCAGACTACCGCCACTTTCCGACGTATGCCGCGCGAACGCAGACAGTTCACCATTTGAGAAAGGCTTCGAATCAATTCCATATCATTAGATTTTAAACAAATATGAGAAAATAATTTGAATAACCTTCTATCTGAGATGCTAATTAATGCTATACATGCTGGAAGGGCAATCTGCAATGAGTAACAAAATAACGACTTTATCTCCCTAATTGTGCCATTAATTCACAAGTTCTCTCTATATTTGCGTCACTTGCTAAAAAAGAATGCACGCATGAAAACAGATTTTTCTTTCGATATTCAAGCCCTCGACAAAGAGATTCACAACCGTTTTCCGAATCATAAAAAAGCTCCACTTATCGGACTGACGGGAAACTTCAGCGACGGCAACCTGACCCTGGCACCGGGCTACTACCAGTCCATCATTCAGGCAGGAGGGGTACCGGTAGTGATTCCTCCTTATGAGGATGTCAACTTACTGATCAACACACTGGAACATTTGGACGGACTGCTGCTCACGGGCGGAGGCGACCTGAATCCGCTGTTCCTGCGCGAGGATCCTATCCGTGAACTACACAGCATCAATCCTTACCGCGACCGACAGGAACTGTTGCTGACACGCCTGGCCGCCAACCGACAGATTCCGATACTGGGTATTTGCCGAGGCATACAGGTGCTCAATGCAGCCTTAGGAGGTACGCTTTATCAAGACATCTATGCGCAGAAAGATACACCGTCTATCAAGCACAGCCAGGATTTGGAACGGAGCTTTCCCTCACACCGGGTAGAACTGGCGGAGGGCAGTCTGCTGGCCCGTATAATGAATGCGAAGGAAATAGCGGTCAATTCGTTCCATCACCAGGCCGTGAAAGAACCGGCCCCGGGATTCCGGGTATCGGCCACGGCTCCCGACGGAGTGATAGAGGCCATCGAAAGTACGGAATACAAATCCATGCTGGGCGTACAATGGCATCCGGAATGCTTCATCCTGAATCAGGACAAGTGCATGATGCCGCTCTTCGGATGGCTCATCCGCGAAGCCCGTTCGTTCCGGAAAGCGAAGGAACTGCACCAGCGCTTGCTGATTCTGGATACGCACTGCGATACACCGATGTTCTTCGACCAGCATATTCGCTTTGATACACGTGACCCGAAAATCAAAGTCGACCTGCACAAAATGACGGAAGGACGGCAGGATGCCACCATCATGGTGGCTTATCTGGCGCAGAAAGAACGGACTGATGAAGCCCTGCTGGCTGCTACGGCCAAAGCCGACCAGCTGCTGAACGAAATTGAAGAAATGGTGGCCAAGAACTGTACGGCAGTAGATATCGCTTATACACCAGCCGATCTGTATCGTCTGAAACGGGAAGGCAAGAAGGCCATTATGCTGGGCATCGAAAACGGCTATGCCATCGGAAAAGACCTGAGCCGGGTGGAACATTTCCGCAAACGAGGGGTGGTGTACATGACGCTCTGTCACAATGGGAACAACGACATCTGCGGCTCGGCCCGCCACAACGAAGAGAACTTAGGGGTTACACCTTTCGGTGAACAAGTAATCCGCGAAATGAACCGATTGGGAATGATGGTGGACTTGTCGCACAGTGGGGAACGTACGTTCTACGAAACACTGGACATCAGCAGCCAACCGGTGGTCTGCTCGCATTCTTCCAGCCGGGTTCTCTGTGACCACCCGCGTAACCTGACCGACGACCAACTCCGCGCCATTGCCCGAAAAGGAGGTGTGGTACAGGTTTGCCTTTACAGTGGATTTCTCCGCACCGACCGTCCGGCACACATTCTGGATGCCATCGAACACCTGAACCACATGGTCAACGTGATGGGTATCGAGCATGTGGGTATCGGCAGTGATTTCGACGGCGACGGAGGCATCATCGGATGCAACGATTCTTCGGAGATGATCAATCTCACCCGCCAGCTGCTGCACGAACGTTACAGTGAGAAAGACATTCAGCGGATCTGGGGAGGCAACTTCCTGCGCGTCATGCAGCAAGTGCAGGAAAGTGGCTCCTACAAATAAAGTTTAAAACGTATTTACGGCTGCAAGGGGTGTACAAAAATAAGCTTACCTTTGCAGCGCAAACTAAATGAAGGTATTATGATTTCAATAAAAAATATGCTGATTATAAGTGCTTTGATAACGGGAGGAACTTTCATCTCCTGTGGAAGCAGTTCGAAAAACAGTCAGCAAACTGAAGAAACGGAAGCCACAATTGTGCAGGCCCCGACTTTCAATGCCGACAGTGCATACGCATATGTAGCGGCACAAGTGGCTTTCGGACCGCGCGTACCCAACACGGAAGCGCACCGCAAATGTGGGGATTACCTTGCTGCCCAGTTAAAAAAATTCGGGGCCACCGTTTATAACCAGCAGGCCGACCTGATTGCCTACGACGGTACGATTCTGAAAGCACGCAACATCATCGGAGCTTACCAGCCGGAGAACAAGAAACGGGTGATGCTCTGTGCGCACTGGGACTGCCGACCGTATGCCGACCAGGATGAAGAAGCCAATCATCGGAAAGCAATTGACGGAGCTAACGATGGGGCCAGCGGAGTAGGCGTCTTGCTTGAAATTGCTCGACAGATTCAACAGCAGGCTCCGCAAGTAGGCATCGACCTCGTATTCTTCGATGCGGAAGATTACGGCACGCCGGACTTCTACAAAGGGACTTACAAACCGGATACCTGGTGCTTAGGTTCCCAATATTGGGGCCGTATCCCTCACGTGCCTGACTACAAGGCGCGCTTCGGCATCTTGCTGGATATGGTAGGCGGAAAGAATGCCACATTCTACTACGAAGCCTTCTCCAAGCAGACAGCGAACAATGCCATGAAGAAAATCTGGAAGATGGCCGAGCACTTAGGTTACGGCAACTATTTCATCAAGGAAGACGGAGGCCAGATTACGGATGACCACCTTTATGTGAACCAGTACCGACAGATTCCATGTGTAGATATCATCCACTACGATATGCAGAGTGACACGGGCTTCAACCCAACCTGGCACACGCTGGATGACACGATTGAAAATATTGACAAAGCCACGCTTCAGGCCGTAGGACAAACGGTGATGGGCGTGATTTATAACGAAAAATAATTAAACCATATCACAATGAAAACAATCAATGAACTCCAGGACGAAGTAATCGAAGAATTCAGTGACTTCGACGATTGGATGGACAAATACCAACTGCTGATTGACCTGGGCAACGACCAGCAACCGCTTGACCCGAAATACAAAACAGAACAGAACTTGATTGACGGCTGCCAGAGCCGGGTATGGCTGCAAGCTGATTTGGTGGACGGAAAGGTGGTATTCCAGGCTGAAAGTGACGCCCTGATAGTAAAAGGTATCATCTCTCTGCTGATTCAGGTTGTATCAGGTCACACGCCCGATGAAATTCTGAATGCCGACCTTTATTTCATCGACAAAATCGGTTTGAAGGAACACCTTTCACCGACCCGTAGCAACGGTCTGCTGGCCATGGTAAAACAGATGCGCATGTATGCTTTGGCCTTCAAGGCTAAGATGGAGGAAGAGAAGTAAACATAAATAAGTTATTAAAAAACGAACAAAGGCTTGTGAGGCAATATTACCGCATCTCACAAGCCTTTGTCGTATTCGTTCCTATCATTCATTAGAAGGGCTGAAAAACGATAGAATCCTATCATCCAATTCAGCGGACAGTCTCAAACCCACGGGGTATAATAATCGATTACAAGTTTATCAACAAAACGTAAGCATTCGTTAAACTACAAGTATTGAACTTTATATACAACAATAGCGACTGTCACTATAAACCTAATAGTTGCA
>NZ_CABROP010000037.1:0-35361 GCF_902472605.1 uncultured Bacteroides sp. | reverse complement strand
GTAGCCCGTGGGGGAATCGAACCCCCCTTTCAAGAATGAAAATCTTGCGTCCTAACCGATAGACGAACGGGCCATCCTTTGTCTCAGGAAGACCTCCTGATTCTTTACGAGGATACTTATCTCTCGTTTGCGGATGCAAAGGTAGGAAGAATTTTCTAAACTCCAAAACATTCCTGATTTTTTTTTGTTTGTTCCGGCGTGATTTTCCGTTTGAACCGGCCCGATTGAGGTTGGAAGGAAGGGGAAAATGGATTTAACTCGGGCTGGCAGGAGCTTTTTGGGAGATGCTTGTGCGTATTCTTTCGGATATAGTGAGGTATTCTCTGTTTCACAGTGCAGGATTTGTATCCCACACTGTGGGATATGTATTTCACACTGTGGTTTTTGTATCCCACACTGTGGTACAGAGAAATCTTTATAGATTTTGTTTGTTTAGTATAAGTACTTTTTCTATCTTTCGCCCTTAAAAATGGATATTATATAAGGTAGATTGAGAAATGAAGGACTATAAATTGAAGTCTGTAGGCATTTACAACGGGAGTGTGTGTGTGGCGTCGTTGGGCGGAAAGAGTGGGAAATTCGTTCCATCTGAAAGATTGGAATCCTGTAAGGAGTTGGTTTATATGCGTTTGCGTACATTGGAAGCAGTGGCTTCTTTCCGTTTTCTGGAGCGCGCGATAGGGGTATTGACCCAGCATGAGATGCCTGTTTTTGCCATGGCTTCTTCCGCCGGCAGTTTTTCCGTAGTGACGGGAGGTGGGCATGACAGTCTGGAAAAGGTATTCAGGGAGCTTTCTTCGTTTGCTGAAGTGGAACTGGAGCACAATGTGGAGGTCATTTGTGTGCAGGAGGATACAGACACATACGGTAAGAAAGCGGAACAGAATCTGGTGTCGTTGCTGAAAGATATTCCGGTATTGATGGTTTCTTCGGAGGAAGGAGCCGGACGTGTGACATTGACTGTGCGTCGGGAAGATCGTGAGAAGGTGATTCGCCTGTTCCAGGAAGTGTGTGAATGACGATGCACCATGCTAATTCTGAAAAAATATGCTGCAAAGATTGGAAGGGGTAGTGCTGCACGTGGTGAAATACAGCGACAAATCAAACATCGTACATATCTATACGCGTGAGAACGGAAGCATGTCGTTCCTGATACCGGCGGCACGTTCGCGCAAATCGTTGGTGAACGGGGTGTTGTTTCGTCCGCTTTCGTTGGTGGAAGTGGAGGCCGACGTGCGTTCACGCACGGCTCTTTCCTCGGTGAAGGAAGTCCGGTTGGCTTATCCGCTGGAGTCTGTGCCTTATGATCCCTATAAGCTGGGCATTGCCATGTTTTTGGCAGAGTTCTTGTCGCATGCGTTGCGCGAGGAGGGAAAGAACGAACCGCTTTTTGCCTATTTGTCGTCTTCTATCCGCTGGCTGGATGCTTGTCGGGCAGATTTTGCCAATTTCCATTTGGTGTTTTTGATTCGTCTGTCTCGCTTTTTAGGTTTCTATCCCAATCTGGAAGATTACCGGGAAGGCGACTGGTTCGATATGCTGAATGCGTGTTTTGTACCAGAAAAGCCTCTGCATGGCATGTCGCTTTCACCGGAAGAGGCTTCACACATCCGTCAACTGGCCCGTATGAATTACGAGACCATGTTTCTTTTCGGCATGAACCGTCTGGAACGTCAACGCTGCCTGTCGGTCATGATGGAATATTACCGGCTGCATCTGCCAGACTTTCCGGAACTGAAATCGCTCGATGTGTTGAAAGAACTGTTTGGTTGAGGCCGTACATGGATGCACAAAAAACGGGATGTATTCTCGTTTGTAGAAAATACATCCCGTAGAAAATCTTATAGGGAGGATTTTATCCTAACAATTCTTTTACTTTGGCAGAAATGGCACGTCCCTCAGCCAGTCCGGCCAATTCCTTGGAAGCTACGCCCATTACTTTTCCCATTTCTTTACCGCTGGTAGCACCTACACGGGCAATGATGTCTTTCAGTCTGGCTTCCAGTTCTTCAGGAGAAAGCTGTTTCGGCAGATAAGTTTCGATGACACGTACCTGAGCCATTTCTTCTTCTGCCAGGTCGGCACGTCCTTGTCCTTCGTATACGGCAGCTGAATCTTTGCCTTGTTTTACCAGTTTCTGCATGATTTTCAAGGCTGCATCGTCTGTCAGGGTATCGTTGGCTCCCGGAGCAGTTTTTGCTTCCAGAAAACATTTCTTGATGTTACGCAAGGTTTCCAGTCTTACCTTGTCTTTGGCCTTCATGGCCTCTTTGATATCGTTGCTGATCTGATCAAATAAATCCATATTCGTAATATATTATTTTAAAATGTCATTCATTTTGGGGTTAGAAGGTAATAGTCATGGAACCGGAAGCATTGGTGGTTTCTGGTTCTGGTTTGACTTTTTCTTCTGTGGTGGCTTTGGAACGGATGTTTTCCAGTTCCATTTTTGTACGCTTGTAAGTCGGAGTGGTTTCTACCATGCTGATGATGTCATCATTGGCAAGGTCTTCCTGACTGAAGATGTAAATGTTCGGACGTTTCTTCCGCATACTGCTTTTCAGGATGCTCTTTCCGTAGTAGTCGCTTCGGCGTTCGTCCTTCTTCTGCTCTTCTTCTTCCAGGTCGTCCAGGCGTTTCTGTTCTTCCAACGAACGTTGTTTGAGCACGTTGTCCATGCCCGGTACGTCTTTGATGCCGAATCCCGTGGCCAGAATAGTGAATTTCACTTGATTTTCCAGTGTCTCGTCGGTATAAAGACCCCACTTGGTTTCTACGTCTTTGCCGAACTTGCTCATGAATTCGTGGATTTCATCCATTTCACCCATCATCAGTTCACTGTTAGGGCTGTAGGTGATGACGAACAAGACTTTCTTTGAATTGAAAATGTCGTTGTTGTTCAGCAGCGGAGAGTGGAGGGCATCGGTAATGGCCTGTGTCACTCTTCCTTCTCCTTCACCGTATCCGGTACTCATGATGGCTACTCCACCGTCTTTCAACACGGTCTTCACATCGTTGAAGTCCAGGTTGATGATACCTCTCAGGGTAATGATTTCGGCAATGCTCTTGGCGGCGATGGACAGGGTGTCGTCGGCCTTTCCAAAGGCATTCATGACACTGATGTCGGAATACACATCGCGCAGGCGTTCGTTGTTGATGACCAGCAAGGCATCTACGTGTTTGCTCATTTCTTCCACACCATCGAGTGCCTGGTCAATTTTCTTGTTGCCTTCGAACAGGAACGGGATGGTTACGATACCTACGGTCAGTATTCCCATATCCTTGGCCGTTTTGGCAATGATAGGAGCGGCACCTGTTCCGGTTCCACCTCCCATACCGGCTGTGATGAATGCCATGCGGCATCCGTCATTCAGCATATTCTTGATGTCTTCGATGCTTTCTTCGGCTGCTGCCCGTGCTTTTGCCGGACGGTTTCCGGCTCCCAGTCCTTCACTACCTAATTGCAGTTTACGGAGTACGGGAGATTCTTCCAAAGCCTGGTTATCCGTGTTGCAGACCACGAATGTCACATCATGGATACCTTCTTTGTACATGTGGTTAACGGCATTGCCACCACCGCCACCCACACCAATTACTTTGATTATATGTGGAGAGTCTTTCGGAAAATCGAAAGGTACCATTGTTTCGTCTGACATAATTCTATCTATTTATGTGAGTAATCAGTTGTCTTTTAAAATCTCGTCGGAAAGGTTGGTTACTTTTTTGGTGAAGATATCGAACCAACTGTTTTCTTTCTTTTCTTTATTGATTTTCGCTTCCAGTTCGTTCAACTCTTCTTCCTTCTCGGCAAGATGCATACGTCGTGCGTTTTCAATTTCTTTCAATGCTGCCTTGTATTTCTTCTTGCTCAATTGCAACCGGGCCTCTTCTACATAGATGTTATATTCCTCCAGCCGTTTGCGGTTGCGTTCCTCTTCCTGACGTTTCTTTTCTTCATTGATTTTACGGATACGTTCTGCTTCTTCTTCGGCTTTGCGTCTTTCCTCTTCTGCCTTGAGGCGTTCTGCTTCTTTCCGTTTGGCTTCTGCTTCTTGTTCCGCCAGATCGTTGATGAAGTCCAGCTGGTGGCCTTTCCGTGGGTCTATCTTAAGGCAGTTTTCCTTGCCTTCTACCAATAGCCCAATCAATGTGTTCTTTGTGCCGTTCTTGGGTAACTGAATAGCACCGTCCAATGCGATGTTACAGCCTTTGGCGATACGGATTTTTTCAATTTTGGTAATCTGCTTGAAGGCTTCATCAATGTTCGGCATATTGGAGGCTCCTCCTGTAAGCACCAAACCAGCCATCAACTTATCGCCGTAATCGGAAACCATAATCTGGTTCCACACGTTAGAGATGATTTCATTGACACGGGCTTCCACGATGTATTCCAGCTTGTGGGCTGGAACGGTACATTTCCCTTCGATGGAGTATTCCTGTTCATGTGCCTGGTCTTCATCCTCGGTGGGCGGGGTAAGGGCACATCCGTAGCGAAGCTTCAATTGTTCGGCATCCTCTTCTTCAATTTGCAAGCTGCAGATATCTTTTGTGATGTTGTTGCTTCCCAAAGGAATGACAGCCAGATGGCGTAGGATATTGTTTTTATATACAGATACAGTGGTTGTATCCGCTCCTAAATCCACGAGGGCACAGCCGGAACGTCTTTCACTGTCGGTCAGTACCACATTGGCTGTGACTACCGGTGAAAGTAAATAGTCTGCTATTTCATATTTTGTTTGCTTGAAGCATTGAGCTATTCTGGCTTTCAGGGTATGATTCGCAATGATATTCAGGTAATGTCCTTCAATGCGGTCGGCTGAGATTCCGACAGGTTCAGTCAGAAGATTATTCCCCACTTTGTATTCTTGAGGCTCTACACCCAGAATTTCTTGGTCTACCAATGAGATCTCACGGTTGTTTTCCATGAGCGACTCAATCAGTGCTTGTGAGATTTTCGTATCTTCTCCTAATTGTTTGGTGACGTTGTTGCGTATACTTCTGATAGATTGTCCGCCGATTCCTACATAGACTTTCTTGATGGAAGCCTGCAAATCGTTTTCCAGTTTCTGGATCACAGAAACCAGTATCTGTGTGGTTTTATCTAAATTGAAGATGGCTCCTTTTTTGATACAATCTGATGAAGGGGCATTGGCATAGGCAAGAATCTGGATACTTCCATCAGCATTCTTTTTACCGGCAATCCCTGTGATATTGGTCGAACCCAGTTCGATAGCTGCTATAAAATCTGTTACTGCCATATGTTAGTTTTCTTTTCTTGTTCCGATAATCTGGTTGTTAAACTCAATGCTAATCCGTTCGTATTTGTTCCAGCCGATACGGTTTAGCACTTTACTGTAAAACGTTTGCAATTTACTGAATTTTTCTTCAAAATCAGTGGCTTTTCCTAAAAAAAGAATATGGTCTCCCACTCGTGGAACAATTTCGAGTTCTTTTTTGGGAGTTACATTGATTTGTTCCACTTGAGCGTTCCAAAAAGGGCTGTGTTGGAGATACAATCCTAATTCGTACAACTCTTTTTGGGCAAATTTCCGATCGATAAATCCTGTGGCGACTGCTACATGAATGGGTTTGCCGGTGGCATTCATGATTTTGCCGGACTGGTCGATATAGTAATTGTCGCCATTGCTGCTCATCACTCGGAGAATGGGGATACGTTGGTAGACTTCAATGCCCACTTTACCACCGGAGGTAAGATAACATTCTGCTTTGTTGATAAAGGGATGCTTGGACAATGTCTCCTCCAGTCGGCGGACATTGATGCTGCCGATGCGTTTCTTTTCTGGGTACAGATTCTTCTCCTTAAGTAGTTTTTTTACCTCTGCTTCAGTGATAAAGCCATAGTCAATGCTGTCTTTGACAACCAATTTCATACCCTTGCAGACCTGATTTTCAGGTTGCCGGTTGAATACAGTAACGGCTACCACCAGGTAGGCCGAAACCACTAACAGAATACAGAGTATGAAAATTCGTTTAATCATCTATCTTTCAGCAATTCATAAATTTGTGGAACGAAATTGTCTATATCACCGGCTCCGAGTGTGATGAGCACATCCAGTTTCTTGTGTTTCAACACGTCGAGCAGTTCTTCTTTGGTGCACATGCTCTTCTCAATGCCAGGACGCAGGTTGTCATAAATGAGTTGACTGGTGACTCCCGGTATAGGGGCTTCACGGGCCGGATAGATATCCAGCAGGATGACTTCATCCAGCAGAGACAGGCTTCGGGCAAAATCCTGATAGAAGTCGCGGGTACGCGTATACAGATGAGGCTGGAATACGGCAGTGATTTTCCGGTCTGGGTACAGGCGGCGAATGGAAGTCACGCTTTGGCGGATTTCTTCCGGATGATGCGCGTAATCGCTCAGGAACACGATGTGCGAATTCTTTATCTTGAAATCAAAGCGGCGGTCTACTCCTCTGAATTGTGGCATGGCAGCTTTTATCTCTTCCGGGGTGGCACCTCCGATTTGTGCCAGTGCCATGGCTGCAATGCCATTTTCAATGTTGACATACACAGGTACACCCAACTGGATATCTGCAATATTGCCCAAGGGAGAGATATAGTCGAAATAGATTTCTCCTTCGTGGATACGGATATTCTCTGCATGGAAATCGCCTTTGTCTACTGAATAGGTATAGACGGTAACTCCCGGTTTGACGTCCGGTTTCAGTTCCAATCCCTCTTTCATAATCAGGTAGCCGTCCGGACGGATGAGGGAAGTGTATTTGCGGAAACTCTCCAAATAGGCTTCGTGGGTGCCATAAATGTCCAAGTGGTCAGAATCCGTAGCGGTAATCACTGTGGCATACGGAGTCAGCCAGTGGAAAGAGCGGTCAAACTCGTCTGCTTCAATTACCACGTACTCGCTTTTGTCCGACAACAGCAGATTGGTGTGATAGTTTTTGGAGATACCTCCTAAAAAGGCATTGCATCCCACATGCGAATGGTCCAGCAAGAAAGCAGCCATGGTGGAAGTAGTGGTCTTTCCATGAGTACCTGCTACACACAGACCTTTCTCGGTCTGGGTCAGCATGCCCAAGACTTGTGCACGCTTGTGGATTTCAAAATGGTGTTCTTGGAAATAAACCAGTTCTTTATGGGTAGCCGGTATGGCGGGTGTAAATACCACCAAGGTGGTTTCCGGGTGTAAAAACTCTTCCGGAATCAAGGCTACATTTTCTTCATAATGAATCAGGGCACCTTCTTCAATCAACTTTTCAGTCAATTCGCTCGGAGTACGGTCATAACCGCCTACTTTTTTCCCTTTTGAGAGGAAGTAGCGAACCAAGGCACTCATTCCAATGCCTCCGGCTCCAATGAAATAGACCGCTTTTATCGTATTAATGTTCATGACTTTCTTGGTATTTTAAAGCCAGCTTGCAGACTTCTTTGGCAATGATGGTTGCAGAGTCTTTGATGGCCAGCTTTTTAATGTTCTTACTTAATTCTTCCAGTAAATCCGGTTTACGGACGGTGTCGATAGCTGTATCCAGCAGCTTTTGCGTGGCTTCACTGTCTTTGATATAAAGAGCTGCCTGTTTGTTTACGAGGGCCAGGGCATTCTTTGTTTGGTGGTCTTCGGCCACATTGGGAGAAGGAACCAGAATAACCGGTTTGCCTAACAGACAAAATTCGGAGATGGAACCTGCTCCGGCACGACTGATGACGAGGTCGGCTGCACTGTAGGCAGCAGCCATATCTGAAATGAAGTCAGTAGTGTACAACATGGGCAGGTTGCCATAATTCTGGACAGCCTGTTTGGCTTCATTGATGTAGATTTTACCCGTCTGCCAGATGAATTGTACACCGGATTCTTTTATCTTGTCAAATCCTTGCATCATGCAGTTGTTGATGGTACGTGCTCCCAGACTACCTCCGATAATCAGGATGGTTTTCTTGTTTGGATCCAGTCCGAAAGAACGGATGGCGTCTTCCCGGGAAATCTTTTCATTCAACAAACCTTGACGGACAGGGTTTCCGGTAAGAATGATTTTACTCTTGTCGAAGAAACGTTCCATACCTTCGTAGGCCACACAAATCTTTTCCGCCTTCTGTGCCAACAGTTTGTTTGTCACACCGGCGTAAGAGTTTTGTTCCTGTATCAGGGTCGGGATACCCATCATGCCGGCTACTTTCAGCGTAGGCCCGCTGGCATAACCTCCCACTCCCACTGCAGCATGAGGCTTGAAGTTCTTGATGATTTTTCGTGCCATCAATTGGCTTCTGAACAATTTGATGAGTACGCTGATGTTTTTCAACAAATGTTTTCTGTCGAATCCAGCCACCGGGAGTCCGATAATCTTATATCCGGCAGCTGGTACCCGCTGCATCTCCATGCGTCCTTCAGCCCCGATGAACAGGATTTCAGCTTCCGGATGCAGTTCTTTAATGGCGTTGGCGATAGAGACGGCCGGGAAGATATGTCCTCCCGTTCCCCCTCCACTTACTATGATGCGTAAATTTTCTTTCATATTGTTGTGTTATTTCCTGCAAAGTTAAAAATAAACTTTTAAACAGACTCTTCTTGTGTAGTGATATTGCTGGCTGGGGTAATAGCCTCTGTTTGTCCTGCTTGTTGTGCCAGTGCTTCTGCTTCCTGACGTTGCTTCAGATCGTTCACATAGCGACTGATACTGAGGATAATGCCGATGTACACACTATTTATCAACGTGGCAGTTCCTCCCTTGCTGATGAGGGGAAGAGGCTGTCCCGTGACGGGCATGATACCCACAGCCACCAGCATGTTGAACGTGGCTTGCATGACCAGCAGAATTCCGATACCTGTAATGAGGAATACATAGTAGGATTTGTCACAGTTTCTGGCAATTTTTCCGATTCTCATCAGCAGAAGGATGTAAAGGGCAGCCACAAAGGCGCCTCCCACAAGTCCTAATTCTTCGATGATGATGGCGTAGATAAAGTCTGAAAAGGCTTGTGACAGGAAGTCTCGCTGAACACTGTTTCCAGGACCTTTTCCGACGATATTACTGCTGGCGATGGCAATATTGGCATGAGCAATCTGCGCATCGTTGTCGATATCGAATTTGGCAGCCGGAATTTCACTCTCGTCGAAATGGTTGTTCAGACGGCTCTGCCAGGTAACCATACGGTGCAGCCCGATCTTATCCCATGCTTCTCCCGGTACATATTTGATAGTAGCTAATCCGATGAAGATACAGACTATTCCTGCACCTGCCAGCATACCAAGCTGTTTGAAGGGCACTCGTCCTACAAACATTAACAGGAATACACTTCCAGCTAAGAGAACGGCAGTCGACAGGTTTTCCGTTACAATCATTCCACAAGTGAAAGCTGTAATGATGCATATATACTTGAAGGCCTTTTTGTTGGCTCCGTTTTCTTCTTGCATACGCGATAGGATGAAGGCTACCGTGATGATTGTGCCCATCTTGGCGACTTCAGACGGCTGGAACTGGATGAATCCCAAGTCAATCCATCGCTTGGCTCCGTTGGTGAGTGAACCTAAAATAAAAACGGCTGCCAGTAATACCCAGGAGATAGGCAACAAGATAATGAAGGTTTTGAACCAGCGGCAGGGAATATTGTGCACAATCCAGACCGCAATGGTACCTACCATCAACAACGTCAAATGGTTGGTGATGGGGCCCCAGTGGTCTCCACTTTTATAAGTAAGGGTACTGGATGCGCTGAATACTTCCACGATGGATATCAGGCAAAGGAATAAGTAAATAATCCAAATTGCCTTGTCGCCTTTAAAAAAATTCTTTAGCAAATCCATATATACTTGTGATTTCTATCTCCGTAAGTTATATTATAAGTTTCTGACACATTCTTTGAATTGGTCGCCACGGTCTTCATAGCTTTTGAACAAGTCGAAGCTGGCGCAGCAAGGGCTGAGCAGTACAGTTTCTCCTTTCTTGGCCATTTTGTAAGCTGCATCCACTGCATCCTTCATGCTTTGTACGTCTGCAATCGGCAGTCCGAATCCATCGAAGAAGGCATGTAGTTTCTCATTGTGGAGACCCAGGAAAATCAAACCGGTACATTTTTCTTTGACGAGGTCCGCGATTTCGTTGTAGTCATTGCCTTTATCCTTTCCACCCAGAATCAGGACGGTCTTGGTTTTCATGCTCTGCAAGGCATACCAGCAGGAGTTCACGTTGGTAGCTTTGGAGTCGTTGATATAGTCTACACCTTTCACACGGGTTACTTTTTCCAAACGGTGTTCTACGCCTTTGAAGTCGTGTAAAGCTTCGCGGATACATTCTTTACGTATGCCTGCGATATTGGCGGATATGCCGGCGGCCATGGAGTTGAACAGATTGTGCGTTCCTGTCAAGGCCAGTTCCTCTTCTTCCATGTTGAAGGCGATAGGACGGGTGAAATACACCTTGTCTTTTTCCGTGAAAGCAGCCACTCCTTCTTCGTTCTTCTCGGCAAACGGGAAATATTGTCCGTGAATGCCATACTTGTGGAGTTCTCTTTGTATGATAGGATCATCGTTCCAGAAGATGAAGGCATCGTCATTGGTCTGGTTCTGGATGATTCGGAACTTGGCATCCACATAATTCTGCATTTCGTAGCCGTAACGATCCAAGTGGTCGGGGGTGATGTTCATTAGTACCGCAATATTGGCATGGAACTTGTACATGTTGTCAAGTTGGAAACTGCTGAGTTCAATCACGTAGTAATCGAAGTTGCATTCAGCCACCTGGTATGCCAGACTTTGTCCGATGTTGCCAGCCAGTCCAACATTCAGCCCGGCTTTCTTGAATATGTGGTAAATCAGGGAAGTGGTAGTGGTTTTTCCGTTACTTCCCGTGATGCAGATCATTTTTGCATTCGTATAGCGTCCTGCAAATTCAATTTCTGAAATGATGGGAGTTCCTTGGCTCTTCAGTTTCAGGATCATCGGTGCATCATTGGGGATTCCCGGACTTTTGATTACTTCGTCCGCGTTCAGAATCAGTTCTTCAGTGTGTTTACCTTCTTCCCATTGAATACCTCTTTCGTTCAACATCGCTTTGTACTTGTCCTTGATGGTGGACATGTCTGAAACGAATGTATCGAAACCTTTTTTCTGTGCCAGGACAGCGGCACCTGTTCCGCTTTCTCCTGCTCCTAAGATGACAATTCTTGCCATGGCTTTATCTGATTTTAAGTGTAATTATCGTAATTGCTGCTAATACAATGGTCACAATCCAAAAACGGACTGTAATCTTGGATTCATGAAATACGCTGTGAGGGCGTGTGATCAAATACGTACAATTCGGGTCAAGTTGTGCCAGTGTGGTACGGAAATGGTCGTGAATCGGCGTACGTTTGAAAATACGCTGTTTGACTCCTTTTTTCTTTCCTTTCTGATAATACTTGACCTGTAGGATAACCGAGAGGTTTTCCACCAGAAATACACCGCATAAAATCGGTATCAGTAATTCTTTGTGTATGATGATGGCAAATACGGCAATTATACCTCCAATGGTAAGGCTGCCTGTATCACCCATAAATACCTGTGCCGGGAACGCATTGTACCACAGGAAACCAATCAGGGCTCCGATGAAAGCGCAGATAAAGATTACCAGCTCCTCACTTCCAGGAATGTACATGATGTTCAGGTACTCGGCATATTCTATGTGGCTGGACACATAAGCCAATATGCCGAGAGTTACCCCTATGATGGCCGAGTTTCCAGCTGCCATTCCATCCATTCCGTCGTTAAGGTTTGCTCCGTTTGATACGGCTGTTACCACAAAGATGGTTACCAGTACAAATACAATCCAGCCTGCTTCTTTCGCATGGTCTCCTAAGAAACCTACAAAGTCGGCATAGTCCAAGTTGTTGTTCTTGAAGAAGGGGATGGTGGTCTTGGTAGATTTTTCGTTGACAGGTTTGTGCACGACATCTACCACCCGGCCGTCCTGCTGGATTTCAATGTTCTCACGGATCACCACGTCCGGGCTCAGATAGAGGGCCAGTCCTACGATGAGGCCCAGTCCCACTTGGCCTATAATCTTGAATTTCCCGTGAAGTCCTTCCTTGTCTTTTCGGAATACCTTGATGTAGTCGTCCAGAAACCCGAGTGTGCCCAGCCAGATGGTAGTGATCAGCATCAGAATCATGTAGATGTTGTGCAGCTTACCCAACAATAGGCAGGGAATCAAGATGGCTACGATGATGATGATACCTCCCATGGTAGGAACACCAACCTTCTTTACGTTGAATGGGTCGATGGAAGCATCACGCTGTGTTTCCGTAATCTGTTTCTTTTTGAGCAGGTTGATAAAGTATTCTCCGAAAATGGCAGAAATCAGCAAAGATAAGATAACGGCCATTAACGAGCGGAACGAGACGTAGCCAAACATACGTGCGCCCGGAAATCCGAACTGCTCCAAATATTGAAATAGATAATATAACATTGTTTCTTTTCTGTTTTTTATTGTTCTCCTTTAAATATCTCGTCCAAAACTTCCTTGTCATCAAAATGTGATTTGACTCCTTTGACATCCTGATAAGTTTCGTGTCCCTTTCCGGCCACCAGGATTACATCCTGCGGCTGGGCCAGCATACATGCCGTACGGATTGCTTCTTTACGGTCTACAATGCTGATTACTTTTTTCATCTCTTCTTTGTTCAGACCATTCAACATGTCGTTGATGATGTCCTGAGGTTCTTCAAATCGGGGATTGTCTGAAGTGATAATCACTTTGTCACTCCGTTTTACCGATTCCTGGGCCATCAACGGACGTTTACCTTTGTCGCGGTTGCCGCCGGCTCCTACTACCGTGATTACATGACCTCTTCCTCTCAGTACCTCATGAATGGTTTCCAGCACATTGACCAAGGCATCCGGAGTATGGGCGTAGTCTACGATGGCAGTATATCCTTTCGGAGAACGTTTGGCATCGAATCGTCCGCAAACAGGGCGCAGCGTGCTGAGTTTTAGCAATACATCTTCCGGCTTTTTGCCCAGCAGGCAGGCTGCTCCATATACGGCCAGCAGGTTGGAGGCATTGAAGCGTCCGATAAATTGTACGTTCACTTCCCGGTTGTTGATGTCCAGCAGCATGCCGTCGAAGCTGTCTTCCAAAACTTTCCCTTTGAAGTCGCACATGGTGTGCAGAGAATAAGTAGCTACTTTGGCCTTAGTGTTCTGAGTCATTACCAGTCCGTTCTTGTCATCGGCATTGGTCAATGCAAATGCTTGTTTCGGAAGGCCGTCGAAGAATGCCTTTTTGGCTTTCAAGTAGTTTTCGAAAGTCTTGTGGTAGTCCAAGTGGTCACGCGTAATGTTGGTGAAGATACCTCCCACAAATCTCAGTCCGCTGATACGTTTCTGTACTACAGAGTGTGAGCTGACTTCCATAAACGCATATTTGCATCCCTCGTCAGCCATGTGGCCTAATAGTTGGTTCAGCGTGATAGGGTCGGGAGTGGTATGTTCGGTAGGAATGGCCTCTCCGTCGATATAGTTGCATACGGTAGAAACCAGTCCGACTTTGTACCCGAAGGAACGAAACATATTATATAATAAGGTAGCAATGGTGGTCTTCCCATTGGTTCCGGTCACTCCGATTAAGTCCAGTTTTGAGGTTGGATCTCCGTAGAAGGTAGTAGCCAGTTTTCCCACTGCATCTTCTGTATCGGCAAGTTGTACATAAGTGATGTGTGCTTCCTGCTTTTCAGGCAATTGTTCGCAGACGATAACCGTTGCCCCGTTCTCGATGGCTTTGGGGATGTAGTTGTGTCCGTCAGCTTGCGTACCTTTTACCGCCACAAACATGAAGCCATTTTTCACCATACGTGAATCCATGTGGATTCCAGTTACTTCCAGGTTTTCATCACCTATGACTTGGAGCGGACTTACCGCCTTCAGGATATTCTCTAATTTCATCTCTTTTTAGTCTAATGTTAATGTAATTGTTTGTCCTTTATGTAAATATGAGCCTGCGTTGAGGCTTTGTTTGATTACTTTTCCTGTTCCAGAAAGGCGGACACGAAGTCCTTGGCTTTCCAGCAGATATACGGCATCTTTGGCGCCCATTCCTCTTACATTTGGCACCAGATGTTTGTCTGTATGGGTCTTTTTCAGTTCTGCATACGTATCGGTACAATTGGCTTTTCCCCAAATTGGTGAATTGCCGACCGGTATGCTGGTACTGTTGCTCTTGATGTTCAGGTCTCTCAATATGTAAGACGTTTCACGTAAGTCTCCGTTTTTGATTTGAGGAATGAACACAGAGGTTGAATCCTTGGCCGATGCTAAATTCTGATACAAGTGTTTGGCATAAATACGTTCTGCAATCCGGCTGAACACGCTTCCTGCCTGCAAACCACCGGATGCCGGACCGTGAGGAATCTGGATGGAAACCAGACAGCTGTACTTGGGTGCTTCAGAGGGGAAATATCCGCAGAAGCTGACTAGGTAGCTGACGCCTCCTGCCTTGTAACCTGCTTTACCTTGAGAAATCTGGGCTGTACCAGTCTTTCCGGATACATTGAACTGTTTACTTCCTGCCGGTTTAGCCAATCCTTCTGAAACCACTTTTCGTAAGATTCCCTGAATCATGGTGAGGGTTGTATCCGAACAGATTTTGGGGTTTACCACCTCTGTAGGAAATTCCTGGATGATTTCTCCATCTTTTGCAATAGCCTTTACGAACTTGGGTTTTACCATGGTACCGTTGTTGGCTATGGCATTATAGAAGTTCAATATATAAATAGGAGGAATCATCGTTTCGTATCCGATACTCATCCAGGGAAGGGTTGTCTTGGCAAAGTAGCGTTCTTTGGGACCCAGTATGCGCGGACTTGCTTCTCCTACAAATCCCAGGTTCAACGGCTTGTCAATGCTCATTCGTCTCAGACCATCGATAAATTTCTGGGGGTTGTGTCCGTAGAACTTGTCGATGATGGTAGATACACCCACATTCGAAGATACTTCCATGATACGGGTTACGTCTATCTTGCCATATCCACCTTTATACCAGTTCCAGTCTTTCATGTTACTGCCGTGCATGTTGACCACACCATTTCCGGTATCTACCATGTAGTCAGGGGTGATGTATTTATCCTCCAGGGCCACCATAATGGAAGCAGTCTTAAAAGTAGAACCCGGCTCCATCAGGTTGCTGACCGCAGTATTTCTCATCTCATAATAATTGCCGTCACCAGCCCGTGTCATATTGACGTTGGCTTTCACATCACCGGTAGCCACATCCATTACGATAGCCACTCCGAATACTGCGTTGAGTGTTTTCAACTGATCTACGAGGGCTTTTTCTGCAATATCTTGCATATCCACATCGATGGTAGTGATGACATCGCACCCGTCAACAGCCGGTTTGTCTATGATGTTCAGGTACTTGTTCATCACCTTCTGGCGATGGGTGATGCCATCTTGTCCACGAAGAATGGAATCATAGGTAAGTTCAATGCCATTCTTGGCACCTAATTCCATATCCGGATACATGTCGCCCAACGTACGAGCAGCCAATGAACCAAACGGTTTCTTTCGCTGGTTGAATGCCAGTTCATGAAATCCTCCTTTGTATTTGGTGAGGTTGAACACCGGCAATTGCTTGGCTTCTTTGTATTCAATGTAGGAAATACGTCGGGGATAAAGAAGGTAGTTCCGGCTTTTTAGTCTTCTTCCTTTCAAGATATGCTGTCTGAATTCTTTGGCACTTTTGTCTGGAAAAATCTGATGCAGACCTTCGCAGATTTCTGTCAAGTGATTCATCAGCATGGTATCTTTCTTTTCTCCTCCCGCTTTGAAGTCCATGTAAATTTTGTATTCAGGCAGGCTGCTGGCCATCAGTTTGCCATCGGCTGAAATAATGTTGCCTCTGGTGGGATGGACAATGACGTTTTCCTTTACGAAGCGGTCGGCCACATCCTTCCAGTATTGTCGTTCGGCAAACATGATGATGGCGGCCTTTACAATGATTGCAATGGCCAGCAATGCCATGACGAATACGATAAGTGTATAGCGTAAAATGATATTTTTCTGTCCGGGTATCATTTTTCAGTATCCTCCTTTTTGATTAAATAGGGTGGGGTGGAAGCTGTTTCCAGAGGGGTGCCTTCCGCAGAGATATATTCTTCAATGCGCGACTGGCGGCTACGTTCTGTCAACTCGGATGAGATGGTCAGGGCGTCGTATTTTGTATCAATCAGCTCTTTCTTGAGGCGGTCTATTTCAATCATTTCCTGTTGGCTTGAGTAGCGGTTGTCTATGTACAAAATCACCAGAATCATAATCAGGATAATCAGGTTGGCCTGTTTCTTCATCAGGTGTACCAGCACTTCTCCTCCTAATATGCTTCTCCATGTGATATGCGGAGCCTCTTGGGGCGTATGATTTTCTTGTGGTTCCATTGTCATTTCTTTTCTGCAATTCTTAATTTAGCACTGCGTGAACGCGGATTGCGTTGTACCTCGTCATCGCAGGGAGTAATTACCTTATTGTTGATAAGCTTGAACGGAGTCTGTATGTTCCCGAAAAAGTCTTGTGCTGCTTTTCCTTCTACATTTCCTGTTTTCATGATGTTCTTGACCATTCGGTCTTCCAGCGAATGATAAGTAATCACGACCAGCCGGCCTCCGGGTTTCAAGGCCTCGGTAGCTGCATAAAGCATTTCTTTCAAGGCCTCCATTTCCTGATTTACTTCTATGCGGAGTGCCTGGAATACTTTGGCCAGTTCTTTTTTCTCTCTTTCTTTCCCGTATAGAGGTTTGATAAGGTCGATAAACTCTCCGATTGTTTCCACCGGTTTCGTGCTCCGGGCCTTTACAAGGACGGAGGCCAGCTTCCGGCTGTTTTTCAACTCTCCGTACAAGTAAAAAACATTGGCCAGTCTTTCCTCTTCGTATGTGTTGACAATATCGGCCGCAGTGATGCCAGCCCGTTTGTTCATGCGCATGTCCAGTTTCCCGTCGAACCGGAAAGAGAATCCTCTTTCAGAGTCATCAAAATGATGGGACGAAACTCCCAAGTCAGCCAAGATGGCATCTACTTTTTCCACTCCATAATAGCGGAGGAAGTTGTGCAAGTAGCGGAAATTGCTTCTTACAAAAGTAAACCGTGGGTCGTTGACAATATTTTTCTCGGCATCAGGGTCCTGGTCAAAGCTGAACAGCTTGCTGCTACTGTCCATTTGGCGTAAGATTTCTTTGGAGTGTCCTCCTCCTCCGAAGGTTACGTCCACGTAGATACCTCCGGGATGGATGTGCATGCCCTCGATACTCTCGTGCAATAATACAGGAATATGATATGTCTGTTCAGTCTGTTCCATGCGGTTTTGATTATGAATTCACCTTATTATATATTCAAGCTGTAAAATTAGATATTTCCATAGAATCAATCACTATGTTTCTGGTAGAAAATTTAAAGAAGTTATCAACAGGTTGTTTAAGGGCTGGAATTTTTTCAGAAAAGTTTCCATGGTGCATAAAAATTCGGGAAGGAGAAAAATTTTTCGTATGGATAAGTGTATTTTTTATTATAAAATGAATGTGGTTTCAAAAGATACGTTACTTTTGCAAGGTAAACTTTTGTAGAATGGGTGAAAGTTCAATATTTTTAATTGACATTGATAAAGTATTGAGGGACAAGGCCGGCAAAAAAGCCGATCGAATACCACGTTTCCTGGTGTCTTATCTGAAGCGTATTGTGCATCAGGACGAGATGAATTCTTTTCTGATGCGTATGTCCGATAAGACAGGGGTCGATTTTCTGGAAGCTTGTATGGAATATCTGGATATTAAGCTGGAAGTAAGCGGATTGGAGAATCTTCCATCCGACCGTCTGTGCACGTTTGTCTCCAATCATCCGTTGGGAGGACAAGATGGAATTGCTTTGGGATATATTTTGGGCAAGCATTACGACGGACACATCAAATATCTGGTAAACGACTTGCTGATGAATCTTCATGGCTTGGCTCCCTTGTGCATCCCTATCAATAAAACCGGTGCCCAGTCGCGTGACTTCCCCAAAATGGTAGAAGTTGGTTTCCATTCGGATTCCCATATTATCATGTTTCCGGCCGGAATCTGTTCCAGAAGGCAGAAAGGAGTTATAAAAGATTTACCTTGGAAAAAGACATTTGTGACCAAGAGTGTAGAAACGCACCGGGATGTGGTGCCTATACATTTTGAAGGGCGTAATTCCAATTTCTTTTACAATCTGGCCAATGTATGCAAGTTCTTGGGAATCAAGTTTAATATAGCCATGTTGTATCTGGTAGATGAAATGTATAAAAATCGGCATAAGACATTTAAAGTGACAATAGGAAAGCCTATTCCGTGGCAGACATTCGACAAGTCGAAGTCATCGGCAGAGTGGGCGGATTATGTAAGAGAGTTAGTATATAAACTGTGAAAATACGATTTAATCATAGAGATTATGGAAGATATTATAGCTCCGATTGACAAAGAAGTGCTCAAGTCGGAACTGACCGAGGATAAGCGTTTGAGATTCACGAATAAGAGCAACAACGAGATTTATATCGTTACATGGAAAAATGCTCCGAATGTCCTGAAAGAAATCGGCCGTTTGCGTGAAATCGCTTTCCGTGCTGCCGGTGGGGGAACAGGACAGTCGATGGACCTGGATGAGTATGATTTGATGGAAAATCCTTACAAGCAGCTGATTGTCTGGAATCCGGAAGCCGAAGAGATTTTAGGTGGTTACCGGTACCTGCTGGGAGATGAAGTAGAGTTTGATGCCGAAGGAAAACCGGTGTTGGCTACCGCTCATATGTTTAATTTCTCAGAAAAGTTCCTGAAAGATTATCTGCCCACGACCATTGAGCTGGGACGTTCCTTTGTGACATTGGAGTATCAGTCTACCCGTGCGGGTTCGAAAGGTTTGTTCGCGCTGGACAATTTGTGGGATGGCTTGGGAGCATTGACGGTAATCATGCCTCAGGTGAAATATTTCTTTGGCAAAATGACCATGTATCCCAGCTACAACCGTTTGGGACGTGATATGATTCTTTATTTCCTGAAGAAACATTTCAGTGACAAAGACGAACTGATTACTCCGATGCAGCCGTTGCAGATTGAGACTGATCCGAAGGTGCTTGAAAAGATATTCTGCTACGATACCTTCAAGGAAGATTATAAGGTGCTGAATACGGAAGTGCGTAAACTGGGATACAACATTCCGCCGTTGGTCAATGCCTATATGAGTTTGTCACCGACCATGCGTATGTTTGGTACGGCCATCAATTATGGCTTTGGCGATGTGGAAGAAACCGGTATCCTGATTGCCGTCGACGAGATTCTGGAAGAAAAACGCGTGCGTCACATCGAATCTTACCTGCGTGAGCATCCGGAGGCCTTGCAGATAACTTCTGGGGCCAATCCGGTAGTCAGCAAGATACATAAATAATTTGATTATAAAGCAGGCAGGCTGTTCCCGTTTATTTTCCGGTAGAGGTCGAGGGCATATACATCGGTCATTCCGGAAATATAATCGAGTACAGCCTGTATTTTTTCATATAAGGTAGGTGCCTGAATATAATACTGGCTGGATACGCGGTTGATCAGAAGCTGTGAGTAAGCTTTTTCCGGATAACGTACGGCTTCAATCATCAGGTCGATAAGCGTGGTAATCACTTGATAACCGGCCAGTTCAATGTCTACCACATCCTTGGAACAGTAGATTTTCTCAAAAGCTGTATGCGAACAGTTTTCGTAGGCTCCTCTCACTCTCGGACTCAGTTGTTGAATCAGTGTCCCTTGGAAGGTACCGTCAAGAATGGCTTTCTCATTTTCAATAAATGTGTGCACACACTCATTGATTAAGACTCCGATGGCCGATGAACGCAGGTAGGCAATCTGTTCGTTGGTATCGTCCACCATCTTGCAGATGGATTGGATGTGGTCCATCTTTTCAGGGGCAAAAAAGCGGAGGTACAATTCTTTGGTTTCCTGCGTGGTGAGTATTTTCAGTTTGTGCGCATCTTCAATGTCCATCATCTGGTAACAGATGTCGTCGGCTGCTTCTACCAGATACACCAGCGGGTGACGGCAATATCGTAAGGGCTCTCCTTCCTTGCTGAGCTGTTTGAGTCCCAGTTCTTGTGCAATTTTCTTGAACCCGTCTTCTTCACTGAGGAAAAATCCGAATTTTTGCTTGCTTCCGGCCAGTTGCGAAGAAAACGGATACTTTACGATGGAAGCCAGTGTGGCATAGGTCAGTACGAAACCGCCCGGACGTCTCCCTTGAAACTGGTGTGTCAACAGGCGGAAGGCATTGGCATTTCCTTCAAAGTGGGTGAAGTCATCCCATTCTTTGGCAGAAAATTCTTTTTGCAGGCTTCGTCCTTTCCCTTCCGAGAAATAGGTGCCGATGGCTTTCTCTCCGGAATGCCCGAAAGGAGGATTTCCCAAATCATGTGCCAGGCAGGCAGCTGCCACGATGGAGCCGATTTCTGAAATATGAGTATGCTGCAGCTCCGGATGCAGTTTCAGTAATTCAGTTGAAATCTTGTTTCCCAATGAACGGCCTACACACGACACTTCCAGACTGTGAGTCAGTCGGTTATGGACAAAGATACTTCCTGGAAGCGGAAAAACCTGTGTCTTGTTCTGTAAGCGGCGGAAGGGGGCGGAGAAAATCAGGCGGTCATAGTCGCGCTGAAATTCCGTACGGTCTTCTTTACGGTGTTCGTGGAGGTTCTCCAGCCCAAATCGTTTATTGGATAATAATTGTTTCCAGTTCATGGCGTAACTCCTTTGTGATGTGAAGTTTAATTTTAAAGAAGCTCTAAAAGTTAAGTGCAAAAATATAAAAAAATGGTAAACGTAACTATTAATTCGGTGGATTGTGTAACTTCGCAACTTTATAAAGGATATAAATAAGATGAAAATACAGATTATAAATACTTCCCGGCATCCGTTGCCGCAATATGCTACCCCCCAGTCGGCGGGAGTTGATCTTCGTGCTAATCTTGCAGAGCCTATCGTACTGAAGCCTTTACAGCGTTGTCTGGTACCTACAGGCTTGTTTTTAGCTCTTCCGAAAGGTTATGAAGCACAGGTACGTCCCCGTAGCGGACTGGCTATCAAGAAAGGGATTACCGTGTTGAACTCTCCGGGTACGATTGATGCCGACTATCGGGGAGAAATCAATGTGATACTGGTCAACTTGTCGGCTGATGAGTTCGTGATTGAAGACGGGGAGCGCATCGCTCAGATGGTCATTGCTCGTCACGAACAGGCAGAGTGGGAAGAAGTGGAAGTGTTGGATGAAACGGAGCGTGGGGCAGGAGGATTCGGTCACACGGGAACGGTATAAATCTTGACTGGGTATGAGAAAATTAATAGGAATCATCGGAATGGTCCTGTTGCTTGTGGCTTGTGGAACTACAGGAAGGCAGCAGGCCGCCAAGCATAACCTGGCAAATGAGGAAAAAGATCCTTTATCTTATGAACAGCGCAGGAAGTATGATTATTTTTTCCTGGAGGCTGTCCGTTTAAAACAAAAAGGGGATTACGATGCAGCCTTCGAACTTTATAAGCATTGCCTGGACATTTATCCCAATTCGGGACCTGCTTTATATGACATCTCCCGGTTCTATATGGTACTGGGGCAAGAGAAGAAAGGCGAAGAAGCACTGAAGAAGGCTGTTCGTTCGGATGAGTCGAATTTCTGGTACAAGCAGACATTGGCCGCCTATTACCAGCAGAAACGTGACTGGCCCAAAGCTATTGCCGTGTATGAAGATATGGCCCATCAGTTCCCTGCCCGGCTGGAGCCGCTTATGGCGCTGGTGGATTTGTACAACCAGACCAAGAGTTATGACCAGGTAATTACGGTGTTGAACCGTCTGGAAGAACTGGATGGAAAGTCCGAGCAAATCAGTATGGAGAAATTCCGGATGTACTTGCTGATGGACAATCAGGAACAGGCCTTCAATGAAATTGAAAGTCTGTCGAAGGAATATCCGTACGACTTGCGCTATCAGACCATTTTAGGCGATGTGTACCTGAACAACAATAAGCCCGACGAGGCGTATGCAGTTTACCAGAAAATCTTGAAGGAAGAACCGGGGTATGCACCGGCCCTGCTGTCAATGGCTTCTTATTATAAACAGTTAGGGAAAGACAGTCTGTACCAGCAGCAGCTTGACACCATTTTGCTGAACGATAACGTGGAGTCGGATACCAAGATGAGCATCATGCGTCAGCTGATTCTCCAGTCGGAACAGACCACAAAAGACAGTACGCAGATTGTGGCCTTGTTTAAGAACATTCTGGCACGTCCGCAACAGAATGCCGATTTGTCAATGCTTTGTGCGCAATATATGATTACCAAGCACATGGATAAGGAGTCTGTGCCGGTGTTGAATCAGGTGTTGTCGCTTGACCCGGAGAACAAACCGGCCCGTCTGCAACTGTTGAGTTATGCCATCCGTGACAATGATTTGGATGAGGTGATTCGCGTGGCGACTCCGGCCTTGCAGTATAATCCGGATGCGATGGAATTCTACTACTACCTGGGATTGGCCCATTATCAGAAAGAGGAAACAGACAAGGCCTTGGAAATTTTCCAAAAAGGATTGAAACAGGTCAACGAAAAGAGTGACAAGATGATTGTCTCCGACTTTTATGCCATTTTGGGCGATTTGTATCATTCCAAGGAAATGAAGGCTGAGGCCTATGCGGCTTATGACTCTTCATTGGTGTACAATCCGAATAACATCGGTACGCTCAACAATTATGCTTATTATCTGTCTGTGGAGCGGACGCATCTGGACAAGGCGGAAGAAATGAGTTACAAGACCGTAAAGGCAGAACCGGAGAATTCCACTTACTTGGATACGTATGCGTGGATTTTGTTTGAAAAGAAACGTTACACCGAGGCTCGCATTTACATTGATCAGGCCATGAAGAATGGAGGAGACAGCAGCCAGGTCATTGTGGAGCATTGCGGTGACATTTACTATATGTTAGGCGAGAAAGAAAAGGCGTTGGAATACTGGAAGAAGGCCGATGGCATGGAGGTTAAGGAGGAAAATGGAGAAACTCCTCGTACAGAGGCTGAGTTGAAGCGCCTGAAACGTAAAATCGCTTTGAAAAAATACATTGAAGAATGAAACGGCTGATTCATTGGTTATATATTGTTTGCCTGGTGGCACTGATGTCTGCCTGCGGTACCTCACGTCATGCGGAGCGTGTGCCGATGATTGGAGGACTGAAGGGGGAGGAATATCAGGAGAAGGTGATTGCTGGTTTTCCACAATGGAATTGTGTGACCGGAAAAGTGGCCTTGAATTTGCAGACAGGAAGTAGTAAGAATACAAAACTGTCGGCTACGCTCCGAATGAAGAAAGGGGAGGTGATACAATTGTCGGTGGCCCCATTACTGGGCATTGAAGTGGCGCGGCTGGAGATTTCTCCTGAGCGTATTCTGGCAGTCGACCGGCTTCATAAGCAATATGTGGAACTTTCGTTCAGTGAACTGAACCGCATGACCAACCTGAATTTGAGCTTTAATGTGTTGCAGTCGCTGTTCCTGAATGAGATTTTCCTGCCCGGCAAAGACCAGGTGGAAGTGTCCGACCTGCATCGCTTCCGGATGACCGCAGAGGGAACACGTGCGCTGTGGGAGGTGAAGGACAGCAAGAAACTGGCTTATCGTTTCTGGACGACGGCCGACAAAGGCTGGCTGGAAACCACTTCTGTATCGCTTTCGGGGACGGCCTATGCCTTGAAATGGACGTACGAAGATTTCACCAAGTTAGGTCCGGGATATTTCCCCCAGCACATTTTGGCGGAACTTCAGGGCGCCGGAAAGGAATATAATCTGGACATGCGCCTGTCGCGGATGTCTGTCAATGAAGATTGGGAAACTCGTACGGAGTTGTCTTCCAAGTATAAGAAAATGGAACTGGTAACCTTGCTGAAAATGTGGTTAGGAAAATGAAGCGTCTGATTGTCATATTCTGTATTTGTCTTTGTACGTGTACGCTTTCTGCACAGACTACGCGCAAGATTCGGCAGCTGGAGAAGCAGCGGAATGAGCTGAAACAGCAGATTGCCGAATCGGAAACCTTGTTGCAGTCTACCAAGAAAGACGTGAAAAGCCAGTTAGGTAATCTGGCTTTGATTTCCGGACAGATAGAGGAACGTCAGAAATACATTCAGACCATTGAAAGTGACGTGAACAGTATCCAGCAGGAAATAAACCGTCTGGAGAAAGATTTGGTACGGCTTCAGAAAGAACTGGGCGAGAAACGCCAAAAGTACGAGCAGTCTGTGAAATACCTTTATCGCAACAAATCCATACAAGACAAGCTGATGTTTATTTTTTCGGCCGAGAACTTCGGGCAGATGTATCGTCGTTTGCGCTATGTACGTGAGTATGCTGATTACCAGCGTTTGCAGGGCATTCAGGTACAGCGGAAACAAAAGCAGGTGACCGAGAAAGCTACTTCTTTGAAAAACAGCCGGAAAGCAAAAGAAGATTTGCTGAAACAGGGAGAAGCCGAGAAGGCTAAACTGGAGGCACAGGAACAGGAACGTAAACAGATTCTGTCGGGTTTGCAGAAAAAACAGCGTAGCATCCAGTCGGAACTGGCCAAGAAACGCCGTTCGGCCGATAAGCTGAATGCACAGATTGACCGTTTGATTGAAGAGGAAATCGAAAAGGCCCGTAAGCGGGCGGAGGAGGAAGCACGCCGGAAAGCGGAAGAAGCCCGGAAAGCGGCTGAGGCTGCGAAAGGAATGTCCGGCGTTTCTGCTGCGAAAACGAAGACCAGCAAGACCCCTGTAGAGAAATTGGAGGCTTATAAAGTAGATTCGGAAGACCGGCGTTTGTCCAGTGTCTTTGAAAAGAACAAAGGTATTCTCCCGGTTCCGATTACCGGTCCCTACGTGGTGGTAGGGCATTACGGCCAATATCAGGTGAAGGGGCTTCGCAATGTGAAGTTGGACAATAAAGGAATGGATATCAAAGGAAAGGCCGGAGCCAATGCCCGTGCCATTTTCGACGGTGAAGTGTCGGCTGTTTTCCAATACAACGGGCTGACCAATGTGTTGGTACGGCATGGAAGTTATATCTCCGTGTATTGTAACTTGTCTACCGTACGGGTCAAGAAAGGAAGTCAGGTACGTGCCCGCGACGTACTGGGAGAAGTGCATACCAATGCCGACGGAGAAACCATTCTGCATTTCCAGCTCCGTAAGGAGACGGTGAAACTGAACCCGGAACTCTGGATTCATCGTTAAAGAACTCTTTTTTATACTTTGTGCAAAAGCTTCAGGTGGCTGTGCTGCCTGGGGCTTTTTTTATGTGGAAGGTCTTGCAATAAAGTTTTCATGGCAAGTACGAATTCTTTTCTTTTGCTTGATAATTTCTCTGTTTCACACTGTGAGATTTGTATCCCACAGTGTGAAATATATATTCCACAGTGTGGTTTATGTATCCCACACTGTGGGACAGAGAAATTATAGTTATATAATAAATTATATTCATTTGTATTTGGAAGAAAATAATAAAATGAAAAATGTTTGATGTATTTTCTTTTTTACTTCAATAAATAGTTATACATTCGTGCGCTTTCCACTTGAAGCTTGAAATGCCAGTGGAATAGAACCGGAAATTATTAACTACATTCATATTATGAAACTGAAGCACTATTCTGTCTTATCTTTATGCATGTTCGGCAGTTTGCTTGCTGTACCTTTCTCCATGTGGGCGGGTCCGCAAACTGAGGTGACCATTTGCAGTGCCAGTGTGTTGAATCCCACGGCTGTGGAGGTAGTATTCTCCAATCAGCAACGCATGACGTTGGATTTTTATGGCGAAAATATTTTTCGTCTGTTTCAGGACAATAAAGGAGGCATTGTCCGCAATCCGGAAGCGGTGCCTGAAGCCCAGATTTTAGTGAATAATCCACGTCAGGAGGTGGGAAAACTTTCCTTGACAGACAAGGATGGGGTTATCACGGTAGCTACCGACCGGATTGAAGTGGAGATGGACAAGCGTACCATGCTGTTCAAGATTACGGATAAAGCACGCCACAAAGTAGTGGCAGAAGCGGTTCGCCCGGCGGATTTCGCAGAGAAACAAGTCAGCCTTTTCCTGAAAGAACATGAGGGAGAGTTTTTTTACGGCGGAGGGGTGCAGAATGGACGCTTCTCTCATAAAGGCAAGAAAATTCATATCTTGAACACGAACCAGTGGACAGACGGCGGGGTGGCTTCTCCCACACCTTTCTATTGGTCGACAGAAGGTTATGGAGTGATGTGGCATACTTTCTGTCCCGGAGTATATGATTTCGGGGCAACTGATAAGGGAGTGGTGGCGTTGAGTCACGAGGGAGACTACCTGGACATGTTTTTCATGGTGGATGAAACTCCGGTCGCTCTGTTGAATGATTTTTATCAGCTGACGGGTAATCCGGTACTCCTGCCTAAGTTCGGATTTTATGAAGGACATCTGAATGCGTATAACCGCGACTATTGGAAAGAAGACGAAAAAGGGATTCTTTTCGAGGATGGCAAGAAATACAAGGAAAGCCAGAAAGACAATGGCGGCATCAAGGAATCGCTGAATGGCGAGAAGAATAATTATCAGTTTTCTGCACGTGCGGTTATCGACCGTTATGAGGCAGCCGACATGCCGTTGGGATGGATTCTGCCGAACGATGGCTATGGGGCCGGATACGGACAGACTTCCACACTGGACGGGAATATCCAGAACTTGAAGGAGCTGGGTGACTATGCCCGTGCCAAGGGAGTGGAAATTGGGTTGTGGACCCAGTCGGATTTGCATCCCAAGGAAGGAGTGGAACCGCTGTTGCAGCGTGACATTGTCAAGGAAGTGCGTGATGCCGGCGTGCGGGTGTTGAAGACCGATGTGGCATGGGTCGGTGCCGGCTATTCGTTCGGCTTGAACGGGGTGGCCGATGTGGCCCGTATCATGCCTTATTATGGCAACAATGCACGTCCGTTCATTATCTCACTCGACGGATGGGCTGGTACACAGCGTTATGCCGGTATCTGGTCGGGCGACCAGACCGGAGGAGAGTGGGAATACATCCGTTTCCATATTCCGACTTATATCGGTTCCGGACTGTCGGGACAACCGAACATCACTTCCGACATGGATGGTATTTTCGGCGGGAAGAACATTCCGGTCAACGTGCGTGACTTTGAGTGGAAAGCGTTTACGCCGATGCAGTTGAACATGGACGGATGGGGAGCGAACCCCAAATATCCGCAGGCGTTGGGTGAACCGGCCACTTCCATTAACCGCTGGTACCTTAAATTGAAATCGGAGTTTATGCCTTATACCTATAGTATTGCACACGAGGCGGTGGATGGCAAGCCGATGATTCGGGCGATGTTCCTGGATTATCCGAATGACTATACGTTAGGAACAGCCACTCGTTATCAATTCCTTTACGGACCTTCTATTCTGGTGGCCCCTATTTATCAGAAGACGCAGGCCGACGAGAAGGGGAACGATGTGCGCCACGGCATTTATCTGCCCGAAGGCAACTGGATTGATTATTTCACCGGTGATTTGTATGAAGGTGGACGGGTTATCAATTGTTTTGACGCACCCTTGTGGAAACTCCCGTTGTTCGTGAAGCTGGGAGCCATTCTGCCCATGACAGCCGCACACAATCAGGTCGCTCAGATGGCGAAAGACACCCGTACGTATGAATTGTATCCGGCTGGAAACACGGAATTTACGGAATACGATGACGACGGTATCTCTGAGGCTTATCGCAACGGGCAGTATGCGACAACTCTTATCCGTTCTGTACTGGAAGGGGAAGATTTGAAAGTCAGTGTGGCACCTTCACAAGGACATTTTGAAGGAATGGTGACGGAAAAGGCTACTTATTTCCGTCTCAATGTCACGGCACAGCCGAAGAAACTGACGGCACATATCGGAGGGAAGAAAGTGAAACTGACTCCGGTGTCTTCTTTGGAGGCATTGCAGAAGGGAGAAAATGTATATTATTATGAAGCCGCTCCGGAATTGAACCGTTTTGCTACTCCGGGCAGTGAGATGGCCCGTGTGCAGGTGGTGAAGAATCCGGTGATGCACGTCAAGCTGGCAGCAGTGGATGTGACACGGAATGAAGTGACACTGGAAGTGAAGGGTTATGTGTTTGCTCCAGCAGAAAAACTGCGGGTCAGCCAGGGGGCATTGGTCACTCCGGAACCGCAGGTCACGGAAGAGAATACCGGGGCTTATACGCTGACTCCTTCCTGGAAGAAGGTAGACCATGCCGATTATTATGAAATTGAGTACAACGGTATGTTGTATAGTACCATCCGGGATACCCAACTGTTGTTTGAAGACCTCCGTCCGGAAACGACCTGTACATTTAAGGTGCGTGCGGTGAATGCTGCGGGTGTGTCCGACTGGGCAACTGTCACTGCCACCACGAAGTCCGACCCGCTGGAATTTGCCATCCGGGGTATTACGGGCGAAACGACTTGTCCGAACCAGGAAGGTCAGGAAGTGAACAAACTCTTCAATTTTGATGAAGGGGATGCATGGCATACGCAGTGGAGTGCCCAGGCCGTTCCATTTGATTTGATTGTCGATTTGAACAGTGTGAACCAGCTCGACAAGTTTGAATATCTGCCTCGTCTGGATGCTGGAAACGGTACGTTAGGTAAGGGTACGGTATATTATAGTATGGACAAATCGAACTGGCACGAAGCCGGTACATTCGACTGGAAGGGTAGTGATGTGAAGACCTTCGTCTTTACCGGACATCCGACTGCACGCTATATCAAGTTGTCGGTAACCTCGGCCGTAGGTAAGTACGGCTCCGGTCGTGAATTGTATGTGTTCAAGGTGCCGGGTTCGGAAAGCTATATCCCGGGCGACATCAACCAGGATAAACTGGTGGACGAGAATGACCTAACTTCTTATATGAATTATACAGGTCTGCGCCGGGGAGATTCTGATTTTGAGGGATATATCAGCAAGGGCGACCTGAACGATAACGGACTGATTGATGCGTATGACATTTCGGCTGTAGCCGTACGACTGGAGACAGGTGTCAGCAGTCGTCAGGTACCATCGGTAGCCGGAGAAATTCAGATAGTGCCTTCAAAGAAAGTGTACAATGAAGGGGAGACAGTGGAAATCCGGGTATCCGGTAAAGGACTGCGTTCTGTCAATGCTCTCAGTTTCGCACTGCCTTATGACCCGCAGTTGTTGGAGTATGTGGGGATTGAGGCCACAGGCATGAAGGAAATGAGGAACCTGACCAACGACCGTTTGCACACCAACGGAACGAAGGCTTTGTATCCTACGTTTGTAAATATGGGAGAAAAGCCTTATCTGGAAGGGGATGCGGAACTGATGACCATCCAATTCAAGGCTAAACGCAAATTGAAACTGGATTTGAAGGTATTGGACGGCATGTTGGTCGACAAGTACCTGAATACGGTAAAATTTTGAGAAGACAGGTGCCCGAGGCAAGCCTCGGGCATCTTGATGTGATACCATAAAAAAGTGGTTCATCCGGTGAACAGGATGAACCACTTTTTATTTTTTTTCTGAATGATATAGTCGAGATTAAATCTTCAATCCATCTAAGATTTGTACATAAACGGAGATGGCTTCTTCAATTTCGCTGACCAGCACATATTCATCGGCTGTATGTGAGCGGGAGGATTTTCCCGGGCCGATTTTGACGGAAGTGAAAGGCATCAGTGCTTGGTCGGACAGCGTAGGAGAGCCGAACGGCGTTTTCCCCAGTTCGATGGCGCGTTTCACGAAAGGATGGTCTACTGAAATGCTGGAAGAGTTGAGGCGGAAGGAACGGGCTTTCACTTCGCTCTGTACATGTTTGCAGATTTCGGCGAACAGTTCTTCGTTAGAGTAGCATTCGTTGCTGCGGATGTCGACTACCATGCTGCATAGGTCCGGAACCACGTTGTGCTGCGTGCCGGCATTAATCTGCGTCACACTCATTTTGACCGGTCCTAACAGCGGAGATTCTTTGGGGAACTGATAGGTACGAAACCATTCAATGTCTGGCAGGATTTTGTAGATGGCATTTTCTCCTTCGTTTCGGGCGGCATGTCCGGATTTACCCCGGGCGGTGACATCGAGCACCATCAGTCCCTTTTCGGCGATGGCCGGATGCATTTCTGTAGGTTCGCCTACCACGCCCAAGGCAATGGGAGGAAGTTGGTGAAGTACGCTTTCAATACCGTTTTTCCCGGATACCTCTTCTTCACACGAGGCCAAATAAATCAGGTTGTAGCTTTGTGTGGTCATGCTGAGATAGCGATATACCTGAAAGAGAGATACCAGGCTGGCTCCCGCATCGTTACTTCCCAGTCCGTACAGTTTCCCGTTCTCGTTTTTGGGAGTGAACGGTTGTTTTCTCCATCCGTTTACGGGTTTGACCGTATCGATGTGTGAATTTAGCAGGATGGTAGGCTTCTGGATGTCAAACATAGGGCTGATGCACCAGATATTGTTTCCGGAACGTCCCGTCATAATGCCGGTCTCTTCTATGTAATTTTGCAGAAAGTCGGCTGCTGCGTCTTCTTCTCGGCTGATAGAGGGAATTCCAATCAGTGAATGCAGCAGAGTCAGTGCTTCAGATGTGTAGTAACCTATATCTATCATAAATATAACCTGTTTTTTAGATTCCTTGCAAAGATACTCTTTTTTAGGAGAAAAAATTTAGATTGACAACACATTCCAAATAAAATCCTATATTTGCAAAAGAAACAATAAAACAAAGAAATATAGATGGTTAATTCATATTTGTCCCGGCTTGTGCGGCGACAAGCAGAAAAATATGGGGATAAAGTTGCCTTAAAATACCGTGATTACACGACATCTACATGGGTTCCTGTCACGTGGAACAAATTTGCGAATTTAGTGGACCAGGTGGCCAAGGCCTTGGTGGCCGCTGGGGTTGAGGCACAAGAGAATATAGGGGTTTTCTCACAAAACAAACCGGAATGTTTTTATGTGGATTTCGGGGCTTTCAGAGACCGGATTGTGACCGTTCCTTTATATGCCACGAGTTCCGAAGCTCAGGTGCATTACATTGTGGAAGATGCGGCTATCCGCTTCTTGTTTGTGGGAGAGCAGTACCAGTATGATGTGGCCTATCGGGTACAGAGTTTGGGACGTTCCCTGAAACAGATTATTATTTTTGATCCGACTGTCAAACGTGCTGCGGGAGACTGTAACTCAATCTATTTCTCTGATTTCCTGAAATTGGGAGAAGATGAAAAATGGCTGGAGGAGGTGGAAGCACGTACCTCTGCTTCTTCGCCGGACGATCTGGCCAATATTTTGTATACTTCGGGTACTACCGGCGACTCCAAAGGGGTGATGTTGCATCATTCCAATTATGAAGCGGCGTTCAAGGGACATGATGCCCGCCTGAAGGAACTGGGGGAGAATGACGTGGTGATGAATTTTTTGCCGTTTACGCATATTTTTGAGCGGGGATGGGCTTTTTATTGTTTGTATAAAGGGTGTATGCTGTGCGTCAATCTGAAACCACAGGACATTCAGAAAACCATTAAGGAAATCCGTCCTACTGCCATGTGCAGTGTGCCGCGCTTTTGGGAAAAGGTGTATGCCGGTGTGCATGAAAAAATCAATGAAACCACAGGATTGAAGAAAGCGCTTATGCTGGACGCGTTGCGGGTAGGAAAGGAGCATAATATCACCTACCTGATGAATGGGAAGACTCCTCCGGCTGTACTCCATATGAAATATAAGTTCTATGAGCGAACGATTTACAGCCTTCTGAAGAAAACCATCGGTTTGGAAAACGGAAACTTCTTCCCGACTGCGGGGGCTGCCATTCCGGAAAAGGTGGAAGAGTTTGTACATTCGGTGGGAATCAACATGATAGCCGGATATGGATTGACAGAGAGTACCGCTACTGTTTCCTGTGAATGGAAGGGGGATTTTCGGATTGGAAGTGTCGGGCGGGTGTTGCCGGGCGTGGAAGTCCGCATCGGTGAAAATAATGAAATCCAGCTTCGGGGAGGAACGATTACCAAAGGGTATTACAAGAAAGAGGCGATTACCAAACAGGCCTTTACGGACGACGGATGGTTCCGTACGGGAGATGCCGGTTACATGAAGGACGGTTTCTTGTATCTGACCGATCGTATCAAGGATCTTTTCAAGACCTCCAATGGTAAATACATCGCTCCGCAAGCCATTGAAACCAAGCTGGTGGTAGACCGGTACATTGACCAGGTAACCATCATCGCTGATCAACGCAAGTTTGTGTCTGCCTTGATTGTACCGGAGTATGCACAAGTGGAAAAATTTGCCCGTGAACACCATATCGCATTTACGAGCCGCAAGGATTTGTTGGAAAATCCGAAGATAATCGAACTGTTCCAGCTGCGTATTGATACGCTCCAGCAGGAGTTTGCCCATTACGAGCAGGTGAAGCGTTTCACGTTGCTGCCCGAACCGTTCAGTATGGAACGCGGGGAACTGACCAACACTTTGAAGTTGAAGCGTGCGGTAGTGGCCCGAAATTACAAGGATATCATCGATAAGATGTATGAAGAAAATATAGGCTGATCGGCTGACTTTTATATACAGGCACTCTTTCAGGGGTGCCTGTTTTTTATCTCTTTGGAGAAGATAGGATGCGCCTTGGCATAGCCAAATTTAGAAAACTGTGTTTTCTATTTGTCTCTGCGCCCGGCTTTCACTATCTTTGCAGCGAGAAAATATAAACAGACTAATTTATCGTATTTTATGATTACCATAGAGCAACTGAAAGACATAAAGGAACGTACGGAAGCCCTTCATCGTTATTTGGATATTGACGGAAAGAAGATACAGGTGGAAGAAGAGCAGCTTCGTACACAGGCACCGGGTTTTTGGGACGACCAGAAGGCTGCCGAAGTGCAGATGAAGAAAGTAAAATCCTTGCAACAATGGATTTCCGGCTATCAGGAGGTGAAGACACTGGCAGATGAATTGCAGCTGTCTTTCGATTTCTATAAAGACGAGCTGGTGACGGAAGAAGAAGTGGATGAGGCGTATGCAAAGGCGCTTGCTGCGGTGGAAGCGTTGGAGTTGAAGAACATGCTTCGTTCGGAAGCTGACCAGATGGACTGCGTGCTGAAAATCAATTCAGGAGCTGGAGGTACGGAAAGTCAGGACTGGGCTTCCATGCTGATGCGTATGTATATGCGCTGGGCGGAAAGCAACGGTTATAAATTGTCTATCGCCAACCTTCAGGAAGGAGATGAGGCCGGCATCAAGACCGTGACCATGAATATTGAAGGAGCCTATGCCTATGGTTATCTGAAAGGAGAGAACGGCGTACACCGTCTGGTGCGCGTATCACCTTATAACGCACAGGGAAAACGAATGACTTCATTTGCTTCTGTTTTTGTGACTCCGTTGGTGGACGACTCCATCGAGGTGACGGTAGAACCGGCCCGCTTGTCATGGGATACTTTCCGAAGCGGTGGTGCAGGAGGACAGAACGTGAACAAGGTAGAATCAGGTGTCCGCTTGCGTTATCAGTATAAAGACCCTTATACTGGTGAGGAAGAAGAAATCTTGATTGAAAATACCGAGACCCGTGACCAGCCGAAGAACAAGGAAAATGCCATGCGTCAGTTGCGTTCTATCTTGTACGACAAGGAGCTGAAGCACCGTATGGAAGAACAAGCCAAAGTAGAGGCTGGCAAGAAGAAAATTGAATGGGGTTCGCAGATTCGAAGCTATGTATTTGATGACCGTCGGGTGAAAGACCACCGTACCAATTACCAGACTTCCGATGTGAACGGAGTGATGGACGGTAAGATTGACGGTTTCATTAAAGCTTACCTGATGGAGTTCTCGGATAGCGAAAACTGATAAACTTTGCGGAAAATTATCGCTTTTGTTTGTCTTTTTGCAGATAAGTTGTAATTTTAGGGGTGTAAATCTAAAAATGAAAACTTATGGGACACAACAGAACTGTAAAGAGACAGAATTTCGAAAAGCGTGAAGAGGAAAAAGCCAATAGACTGTTCAAGATGATTTGTATTGTCTTGATTCTATTGGCTATTTTGATGATTGTAGGCTATACTTTAGCTTCCTGATAGTTCAATAAGAGAGGTATGCCGCAAGAAATAGAACGTAAGTTTTTGGTGCGCGGGGATTCTTATAAGGCGATGGCTTATGGGAAAAAGCGCATCAAGCAAGGATATATCTGTAGCGAGAGAGGACGTACGGTGAGGGTCCGTATCCAGAATGGGGAAGGATACCTTACCATTAAAGGTCCTTCGGATGCCGCAGGAATGAGCCGGTATGAATGGGAACATCCGCTTTCTTTGCAGGAGGCAGAGGAGCTGATGAAACTGTGCGAGCCAGGGATGATTGACAAGACGCGCTACCTGGTGCGTTGTGGAACGCACGTGTTTGAAGTGGACGAATTTTATGGAGACAACGAGGGACTGGTAGTGGCAGAAGTAGAGCTCGGCAGTGAAGATGAACCGTTCGACCGTCCTTCGTTCTTAGGGGAAGAAGTAACCGGGCAAGTCAAATACTATAATTCATTTTTAATGAAGTCGCCCTATTGTAAATGGTCTGAAAACCTTCCTGAAAACTGTCAGAACAAGGGGTAAAAACTATCAACTGAGAGTTTTTACCCGTTTGATTATCAGTTTTTGTGAAGAGCTATCTTTCTTTTTCTGCTAATATTGCAGTGTCAAAACGAAAAGCAGACATTATTTCAATTACAAAGAAAAGAAAGACTAAAGAATTATGAAAACGGCAACTTTTGCTCAGAATCTGTTGAGCATGCAGACAGAACTACTTCGTTTCGCTTATAAATTGACGGCCGACCGTGAAGAAGCGAATGATCTTCTTCAAGAGACTTCTTTGAAGGCCTTGGACAATGAGGAAAAGTATGTAGCTGAAACGAATTTCAAGGGATGGATTTATACCATCATGCGCAATATTTTCATTAATAATTATCGCAAGACTTTGCGCGACCAGACGTATGTGGACAACACCGACAATCAGTTCTTTCTGAATTTAGGGGTGGATATCGAAGACGATTCCATGCAAGGGTCGTACGACTTGAAGGAAATGCGTCGCATCGTCAATGCCTTGCCGAAGGAATACCGTGTGCCTTTTGCCATGTATGTGTCGGGATTCAAGTATCGGGAAATTGCCGACAAACTGAATCTTCCGTTGGGTACCGTGAAAAGCCGGATTTATTTCACCCGGCAAAGACTACAGGAAGACCTGAAGGACTTCCGTTGATGAAATGTGAAACTCTCTATCTTTAAAAATAATATATTTTAGGGACATTCAGTAAATAGTATAAAATTAGCCAACTAATTCATACACAAAGTGTT
>NZ_CABROP010000036.1:0-36466 GCF_902472605.1 uncultured Bacteroides sp. | reverse complement strand
CGCCACGATGCAGGCACAGGCCGCTGAGGGCGACGTAGACGTGAACGAACTGGTGTTCGGACACATCGGCGATGCCTATGAGTGGCACATCGCGACCTTCGGCAACACGGAGGTGCGCATCCCGCTGCCCGTAATCGTGAAAAGCAGTACAGGCTGGCACGTGTTCTCGTCTGCCCGGCTGGAGGAAGGTCCTTACGAGGGTCTCTACGTGGCCAAGGGCGGAAGCTACGACGGCAAAATCGTGGAACGGAACGCAGCCGGCGAGGAGGTCCGTCCGCTGGACATCTCCATTACGAAGAATGTGCTGGGCTTGTTTATCAACAGTGCGGTGCTGCTGGTGATTATGCTGAGCTGCGCCCGCTGGTACAAGAAACATCCGCTGGAAGACGGGGCTCCGAAAGGGGGCGTCGGCATGATAGAGGCTACGGTGATGTCGATTTACAACGACGTGATCAAGGGCTGTGTGGGCGAGAACTACCGCCGCTACGCGCCTTATCTGCTCACCGCTTTCTTCTTTGTGCTGGCCAACAACCTGATGGGGCTGATTCCGATTTTCCCCGGTGGTGCCAACGTGACGGGTAACATCGCCATTACCATGGTGCTGGCCCTGTGTACGTTCGTGCTGACCAACGTGTACGGTACGAAGGCTTACTGGAAGGAAATCTTCTGGCCCGATGTGCCTACCTGGCTGAAGGCGCCGGTACCTATGATGCCGTTGATTGAATTCTTCGGTATCTTTACGAAGCCGTTCGCACTGATGATCCGTTTGTTTGCCAACATCATGGCAGGACATGCGGCAGTGCTGAGCCTGATTGCCATTATCTTCATCACAGTGAAATCGGGACCGGTGATCAACGGTTCGATGACAGTGGTAGCTGTGGCATTCGGCATTTTCATGGATGCGCTGGAACTTCTGGTGGCATTCATTCAGGCATACGTGTTCACGATGCTGTCGGCCGTGTTTATCGGCTTGTCGCAGGTGAAGGAGCATGCCAAAAAATAATAGACTAAAGAAAATTAAAGTATAACCTTTTAAAACAAGAAAATTATGTTATTGTCAGTTTTATTGCAGGTAGCTGCAGGTGTTGGTATTAGTAAATTGGGCGCCGCTGTCGGTGCAGGTATTGCAGTTTTGGGTGCCGGTATCGGTATCGGTAAGATTGGTGGCTCAGCAATGGAAGCTATGGCCCGCCAGCCGGAAGCTTCAGGCGACTTGCGTATGAACATGATTATCGCTGCTGCCTTGGTTGAAGGTGTGGCTCTGATTGCCATCGTAGTTTGTTTGTTGACATTGTTCTTGTAATACATAAAACAGTAAATTATGGGATTATTAACTCCGGACCCGGGGCTACTGTTCTGGATGATTATCACCTTCGGAGTCGTATTCTTCCTCCTGGCAAAATACGGCTTCCCGGTAATCATCAAGACGGTGGAGGACCGGAAAGCATACATTGACAACTCGCTCAAGGCTGCCCGTGAGGCCAACGAACAGCTGGCCAACGTGAAGGTGGAAGGAGAGAAAATCCTGACACAGGCTCACGAAGAGCAGAGCCGTATATTGAGTGAGGCAGCGGCTACACGCGACCGTATCATCAAGGACGCTCAGGAAAAAGCCTTCACTGAAGGCAACCGCCTGATGGAGGAGATGAAGAAGCAGATTGAAACGGAAAAGGAAAGTGCCATCCGTGACATCCGCCGTCAGGTAGCTGTGCTGTCGGTGGGCATTGCGGAAAAAATCATGCGCAGCAAACTGGCTGACGAAAAGGAACAGGCCGCGCTGATTGACCGTATGCTGGATGAAATGATTGAATCTTCTAAAAAATAAATGAGTTATGAATACAGGAGTCGTTTCGAGGCGTTTCGCGAAGGCGCTGCTGGCGTACGCGAAGGAAGAGGGACAGGAAGACAAGGTGTATGAGGAGGTGAGAACACTGGCCGCACACTTTGTGGAAGTGCCCGACCTGCGCCACGCCATTGAGAATCCTGTACTGGATAAAAAGAAAAAGGTGGAACTGCTTTGCGAGGCGTCGGGAGGAAAGACGGTGAGCAAGGTGCTCACGCGCTTCTTCAATCTGGTGCTGGAGGAGAGACGGGAAAAGTTCTTGCAGTTCATGACGTGGTCGTACATCGACCTTTATCAGGAGGACAAAAACATTCTCATCGGTAAGCTGACGACCGCTGCAAGCTCGCCCAGACTGGTGGAACACTTGCAGAAACTGGCTGCGGAACGTACGCACGGCAAGGTGGTGCTCGAAGAAAAGGTGGACAAGAGCCTGATCGGAGGGTACATCATCGAACTGGCGGGCTACCGCCTGGATGCCAGTGTGGCCAACCAGCTGAAGCGCGTAAAACAGCAGTTTATCGCGAAAAACAGAAGAATAGTGTAAACAATGAAGAATGAAAAATGAATAAGGGAAAACGGTTTTAAGGGTTCGCTATTCATTTTTAATTGTTCATTATTAATTATTAATTTAAAAGAACTATGCCAGAAAATACAATAAAACCCAGCGAAGTTTCAGAGGTGTTGCTCCAACAGTTGAAGGGGATTGACAACTCGCTGAAATTCGACGAAGTAGGTACCGTACTTCAGGTGAGCGATGGCGTGGCACGTATTTACGGTCTGCGTAATGCGGAAGCCAACGAGTTGCTGCAGTTTGAAAACGGTATCATGGGAACGGTGATGAATCTGGAGGAGGACAACGTGGGAGCCGTGCTCTTAGGTCCGACCGACCAGATCAAGGAGGGGATGATTGTAAAGCGTACCAAGCATATCGCTTCCATCAACGTGGGCGAATCGATGTTAGGACGTGTGATCGACCCTCTGGGCGTGCCTTTGGACGGACGCGGTGAGATTGGCGGCGAGCTCTGCGAAATGCCGCTGGAGCGCAAGGCGCCGGGTGTTATCTTCCGTCAGCCGGTAACCGAACCGTTGCAGACGGGTCTGAAGGCCATCGACGCGATGATTCCTATCGGCCGCGGACAGCGTGAGTTGATCATCGGCGACCGTCAGACAGGTAAAACCGCCATCGCCATCGATACCATCATCAACCAACGTGCGAACTTTGAAGCCGGAAATCCGGTGTACTGTATCTATGTGGCCATCGGTCAGAAAGGTTCTACCGTAGCCAGCATCGTGAACGCGCTGCGTGAAAAGGGTGCCATGGACTATACCATCGTGGTAGCCGCTACGGCTTCCGACCCTGCTGCCATGCAGTATTTCGCTCCGTTTGCGGGTGCCGCCATCGGTGAATACTTCCGTGATACCGGCCGTCATGCCCTCGTGGTATACGATGACTTGTCAAAACAGGCCGTGGCTTACCGTGAGGTATCTTTGATTCTGCGTCGTCCGTCAGGACGTGAGGCTTATCCGGGTGATATCTTCTACCTGCACTCTCGTCTGTTGGAACGTGCAGCGAAGATCATCAGCCAGCAGGAAGTAGCCGAACAGATGAACGACCTGCCTGCCAGCCTGAAAGGCAAGGTAAAGGCCGGCGGTTCACTGACTGCCCTCCCGATTATCGAGACGCAGGCCGGCGACGTTTCTGCCTACATCCCGACCAACGTGATTTCTATTACCGATGGTCAGATTTTCTTGGAAACTGACTTGTTCAACCAAGGTTTCCGCCCGGCCATCAACGTAGGTATCTCCGTATCCCGTGTAGGTGGTAGCGCCCAGATCAAGAGTATGAAGAAAGTAGCCGGTACGCTGAAAATCGACCAGGCACAGTATCGTGAACTGGAAGCCTTCTCCAAGTTCAGCAGCGACATGGACCCTGTAACGGCCATGGCCATCGACCGCGGACGTAAGAACAACCAGCTGCTGATTCAGCCGCAGTACTCACCGATGCCGGTGGGCGAGCAGGTGGCTATCCTGTACTGTGGTACGCACAGTCTGATGCGTGATATTCCTATCGCCAAGGTACGTGCGTTCCAGGATGCCTTCCTCACAACCCTGCGTGCGAACCACCAGGCCGACGTGCTCGACGTGCTGGCAGCCGGAAAGATCAACGACGACGTCACAGCCATTATCGAAAAAGTAGCGGCAGAAACTGCCAGACAATTTAAAGCATAATCCTCATGGCATCACTGAAAGAAGTTAAAGGAAGAATCAACTCGATCAACGGCACGCTGAAAATCACTTCGGCGATGAAGATGGTGGCCTCGTCGAAACTGCACAAGGCGCAGGAGGCCATTGAAAACATGCTTCCTTATGAGCGCCGGCTGCACCGCATGCTCGACCATTTCCTGGGCGCGGGGCTGACCGTGGAGTCGCCTTTTGCAGTGAAGCGTGAGGTGAAGAAAGTGGCCGTTGTCGTATTTGCATCCAACAGCAGCTTGTGCGGTGGGTTCAACGTGAACGTCATCCGTCACCTGAACGAGGTGGTGGAGGAGTATGCCGGAAAGGTGGGCCGCGAGAACATCGTGATTTACCCGGTAGGCCGTAAGGTGGCCGACGCGGTGAAGAAGATGAAAGGCGTGGTTTCGGCCGGCGACTTCCAGCACATGAGCGGAAGACCGAACTACAAGGAGGCGGCTGACCTGGCTGCCAACCTGATGGAGCAGTTTGCTGCCGGTGAAATCCAGAAGGTAGAACTGTTGTACAACCACTTCAAGTCGACTTCTTCGCAGATCCTGACCCGCGAGACGTATCTCCCGCTGGAACTGAATGCGGCGAAGGCAGACGACAAGGAGGAAGCTGCCGACGAAATGCAGGCAGACTACATCATCGAACCGTCGCCGGAACAGGTGATGCAGGAACTCCTGCCGAAGGTGCTCCGCCTGAAGCTGTACACCGTGCTGCTTGACTCTACGGCTTCGGAACATGCGGCCCGTACGATGGCCATGCAGATTGCCACGGATAATGCAAATGACTTGATACAGGAACTGACCTTGATTTACAACAAGAGCCGTCAGCAGGCCATCACGAATGAGCTGCTGGACATCGTGGGCGGGACAATGGCCTGACCCGGTGCGGCTTTTTGCACTGCATAAAAAAACGTATCGCTGCCTTTCGGCAGGATACGTTTTTTTTTGAACGAATAAACTAAAAAATTAATTATCTTAAAAAGAAAACATGAAATTCGCTTGGTGATTTATCTATATAACAACCTGGTTGTCACTTTGTTCATTCTTCGTCGTGTTTTTTTTACTTCTTTCTTTTCCTTCCTTTTTTAATAATTATAGAAGCTCACCCAGGTACCGTCGAGCTGGCATTCCAGTCGCCCATTGCCGAGGCGGATATTGTCCATGTAGGAGAAATCACCGCCGCCGTAGTTGAGCCGGATGCTGGTGTAGAACGCGTCGAACCAGTCCCACACGAAATCGTAGCGGTATTCATCCCATCGTCCGTAGGCATCCTGCACGCGGATGTAGTCTTCGCCCGTGCCGTCGGGATAGAAGCGCAGCACCTGGAAGCGGTGGTAGCCATAGTCATCGTACCAGTCGTCCTGCCAGTCGGAGCTGCAGAGGTAGCCCGTGCGTTCGCGGTATTCCAATGAGCCGTTTCCTAAATCCATTTCCACGTTACAAGACGGGAAGGCGAGCGTCAGTGTGAGCAGCATCGCTATATACATGAATTTTTTTGCCTTTGTTTTCATAACTTTGGGTGTTTGGGTTTCCTTCTGTGACAAAGGTATTTGGAAAAAAGCATACAAACGAATGATTTTTCCTATTCGTGGAGGGGAATTTCCCTACGGAGGGTAGGGATTGGCGCAAAAAAATCTCCTGCTTTCACCGTGGTTTGTCTTCCGGACGGGTAAAAACAGGAGATTCTATGTGGAAGTGGAGCCTATCGGGGATGTTCACTTCACTTATTCTATTTCTGAAACAGCCTCCGAAAAACTCGGTTGGTCTGAGTCAGGAGTGTATTCAAGACTTCTGCAGCAGGGCAGCCAGGGCATCTCGCCAGTCCTCGCCGTTGCGCGGGCAGTAAGTTTGGAAATCCAAAGCATGTGCCGCCTGTACGTTGCCGGGGCCGTCGTCCACGAAGAGCGATTCTGCCGGGTCGATGCCGGCATCGGCTATCAGGAAGTCGAAAATCCGCCGGTCGGGCTTGGTCACCCCAATCTGATAGGAGAGATACAGCTTGTCGAAGTACTCGTTCAGCGGTTTACCCTTGGGCGAGAATTCCGGACTGCAAGCCCAGTCCATCACGTAAGGGTTGGTGTTGCTCAGTACGAACAGCTTGTAACGCTTGCGCAGTTCCTTGAGGCAGTCGAGCAGGCGTCCGTCTACTCCCGTAAAGAAGCCCATCCATGCCTGGCGTGTTTCTTCCCAAGTGAGTGTGCGTCCGCAGAGTTCGCCCAGTTTCGTTTGAAATTCGTCTGCCGTAATCTTGCCTTCCTCCAGTTCCTGGAAGATACCCGTCTGGTGGTATTTGTCCAGACGCTGGTCGGCATCGGCCAGTCCTAATTGCTTGAAAGCTTCGACCGCTTTCTCGCGGCTGATCGGGGCAATGACGCCTCCGAAATCGAAAATCAGGTTTTGTATCATTGTGTCGTTTTTATTTTCTCAGCATCAGGTTCTTGAATGAGCCGGGGTAGGGCGTTTCAAATTCCATGCGTTCGCCCGTGAGCGGATGGTAGAAGCAAAGCTTGAAGGCATGAAGCGCCAACCGTCCGAGGGGATCGGTCTCACAGCCGTAGCGTGCGTCGCCCACGATGGGATGTCCGAGGGTCTGCATGTGCACGCGAATCTGGTTCTTGCGTCCCGTTTCCAACTGCAACTCTACGAGCGAGTAACCGTTGGCCCGCTTGATAGTGCGGTAGTGCGTGATGGAGAGCTTGCCTCCGTCGTCCACCGGCGAGGAGCTGACATACAGCTTGCGGTCGGTGAGCCAGGAGCGTACCATGCCCTGGTCTTTCTCCATGTCGCCCATGACGATGGCCACGTAACGGCGGTCGTACACGATGTCGTGCCAGTTGTCGCGGAGCGTGTGCTGCGTCTTTTCGTCCTTGGCATACATCATGATGCCCGACGTCTCGCGGTCGAGGCGGTGCACCACGAAGATGCGGTTGTTGCGGTGTTCCCGCTTCACGTACTCATTGAGGATGTGCTGTGCGGTACGTTCCTTCTGGTGGTCGGTAGCCACAGAGAGCAGTCCCTCTTTCTTCTCCACCACGATGAGGTACGCATCCTCGTACAGGATTTTCAGCATCGGGTGACGGAACTCGTGGTTGTGCTTTTCCCGGCTCACCTGCACCTTCATGCCCGGCTTGAGGGGATAGTTGTACTGTGTCTGGATGTTGTTGTCCACCATGACCACGCGGTTGGACAGGAGAGCCTTCACGCGTGTGCGGCTAATGCCCGCCATCTTCTTCATGAGGAACTCCATCAGTTCTGCCGGTTCGGTGACCGGATAGACCGTATATTTGGCGGCAGCCCGCGGAAGGGGACGCCGGCCGTTCATATTTTTTCTTGCCACTTTGTGTATCGTAATCTTGGGTTAGTTATCAGTTGGGTAAATGTGGTGTGTTTAACGGCGGTCCAGGCGTACCACATTCTCCACGTGGTGCGTGTGAGGGAACATATCGACCGGCTGTACGGCGGTCACCTTGTACTTGCCGTCGAGCAGCTGGAGGTCACGTGCCTGTGTGGCCGGGTTGCAGCTCACGTAGACGATGCGTTTTGGTTCGGCCGCCAGAATCACGTCGATCACGTCGTTGTGCATGCCTGCGCGGGGAGGGTCGGTGATGATGACATCCGGACGTCCGTGTTCCGCGATGAAGTCGTTGGTGAGGATATCCTTCATGTCGCCCGCATAGAACAGCGTGTTGTCGATGCCGTTCAGGGCCGAGTTCACCTTGGCATCTTCGATGGCCTCGGGCACATACTCAATGCCCACCACCTTGCGTGCCTGCCGTGCCACGAAGTTGGCGATGGTACCCGTACCCGTGTAGAGGTCGTACACCAGCTCGTTGCCCGTGAGTCCGGCAAACTCGCGCGCTACCTTATATAAATTATATGCCTGTTCGGAATTGGTCTGGTAGAACGATTTCGGTCCCACCTTGAAGCGCAGTCCCTCCATCTCCTCGAAGATGTGATCGTTGCCCTTGAACACCTCCACGTCGAGGTCGCCGATGGTATCGTTGCACTTGTTGTTGATGACGTACATCAGCGAAGTAATCTGCGGGAACTGGTCGGCCATGAACTGGAGGATTTCCTCCATCTTGCGGCGGTCGTCGTCGTTCGTCACCTTGCACTGCAACACCACCATCAGTTCACCCGTAGACGAGGTACGAATCATGATGTTACGCAGCAAGCCTTCCTGCGAGCGCAGGTCGAAGAACGGGAAATTGTGGGCGTAGGCATAGTCGCGTACGGCGTTGCGAATCTGGTTGGAGATGTCGTCCTGCAACCAGCACTTGTCGATGGCCAGCACCTTGTCGAACGCTCCCGGGATGTGGAATCCCACCGCGTTCATCTGGTCGTACTTCACGTCCTGTTTCACCTCCTCTTCGGTGAGCCAGCGCTTGTTGGAGAACGTAAACTCCAGCTTGTTGCGGTAGAAGCGCGTCTTTTCCGAGCCTAAGATGGGACGGAATTCCGGCAGTTCCACCTTCCCGATGCGGGTGAGGTTGTCGAACACCTGTTTCTGTTTGTACTTGAGTTGTTCCTCGTAGGAGAGACACTGCCATTTGCATCCTCCGCACACACCGAAGTGACTGCAAAACGGCTCCACGCGCAGGGGAGACTTTTCGTAGAACTTTACGGCCACCGCTTCGGCGTAATGGTTCTTCTTGTGCTTCACCTGTAAATCGACTACATCGCCCGGCACTACATACGGGACAAACACTACCAGTTCATTCACTTTAGCCACGGCCTTGCCTTCTGCGGCTACATCTGTTATCGTTACTTTCTCCAGTAAAGGGAGTTCTTTCTTCTTTCTTGCCACGTTTTTTTAATAAAACCAATTTGGGAGCAAATTTAGACATTTTTCCTGACATTCTGCTATGTTTTGGAAAGAAGTTGATTTTGCAAAGTCTATGTGGCAAAATATGTCGAAGAATATCTTTCTAAAATTTGGAATCTAATAAAATATGTATAGATTTGCGTCCGTTGACCGATGAAAAACACGTTGAGTTAACCGACGAAAAACATTAAAATAACCTTATCAATAAGAAAACATGGAAAAGAAAAGAGTCTACACCTTCGGGAACGGACATGCCGAAGGAAAAGCTGACATGAGAAACTTGCTGGGTGGAAAGGGGGCAAACCTGGCCGAAATGAATCTGATTGGAGTACCCGTACCTCCGGGCTTTACCATCACCACGGAGGTCTGCAACGAATATTTTGAGAAAGGAAAAGACGATGTGGTTGCCTTGCTGAAAGATGATGTGGAGAAATCCATCAAGGGCGTGGAGAGCCTGATGAAGTCGAAGTTCGGAGATGTGGAAAACCCGCTGCTCGTTTCCGTACGTTCGGGTGCCAGAGCATCCATGCCGGGAATGATGGACACCATCCTGAACTTAGGACTGAACGACGAGGTAGTGGAGGGACTGGCCCGCAAGACCGGTAACCCGCGCTTTGCCTGGGATTCTTACCGCCGCTTCGTACAGATGTACGGCGACGTGGTGCTGGGCATGAAACCTGTGAACAAGGAAGACATCGACCCGTTTGAGGCCATCATCGAGGAGGTGAAGAAGGCCAAGGGTGTGCGTCTGGACAACGAGCTCGACGTGGACGACCTGAAGACACTGGTGGTCCGCTTCAAGGAGGCTGTGAAGAAACAGACCGGACAGGAATTCCCGTCATGCGCCTACGAACAGCTGTGGGGCGCCATCTGTGCCGTATTCGATTCGTGGATGAACGAGCGCGCCATCCTCTACCGCAAGATGGAGGGTATTCCGGCAGAGTGGGGAACAGCCGTGAACGTGCAGGCCATGGTCTTCGGTAACATGGGCGAAACTTCGGCTACGGGTGTCTGCTTCTCACGCGACGCCGCTACCGGAGAAGACCTGTTCAACGGGGAATACCTGATCAACGCACAAGGGGAAGACGTGGTGGCCGGTATCCGCACACCGCAGCAGATTACGAAAATCGGCTCTCAACGCTGGGCCGAACTGCAGGGTATCTCGGAAGAAGAACGTGTGGCCAAGTATCCTTCCATGGAAGAAGCCATGCCCGCTATTTATAAGGAACTCGACGAGCTCCAGACCAAGCTGGAAAACCATTACCACGACATGCAGGACATGGAGTTCACCGTACAGGAAGGCAAGCTCTGGTTCCTCCAGACCCGTAACGGAAAGCGTACCGGTGCCGCCATGGTACGCATCGCCATGGAAATGCTGCACCAGGGCATGATTGACGAAAAGACGGCCCTGATGCGTTGCGAGCCGAACAAGCTCGACGAACTGCTGCATCCGGTGTTCGACAAGGAAGCGCTGGGACGTGCCCGCGTCCTGACCCGCGGTCTGCCGGCCTCTCCGGGAGCTGCTTGCGGACGTATCGTCTTCTTCGCCGAAGATGCGGCTGAATGGCATGACGGCGGCCATCGCGTGGTGCTGGTACGTATCGAGACCTCACCGGAAGATTTGGCCGGTATGCAGGCTGCAGAAGGTATCCTGACCGCTCGCGGAGGTATGACCTCGCATGCAGCCGTTGTAGCCCGCGGTATGGGTAAGTGCTGCGTATCCGGTGCCGGAGCCATCAACGTGAACTACAAGACCCGCACGGTAGAAATCGACGGGGTAGTGCTGAAGGAAGGCGACTACATCTCCATCAACGGAACCAACGGTTATGTGTATGCCGGAGAAATCCCGACCCAGCCGGCCAAGCTGTCGGGTAACTTTGCCGAACTGATGGAACTCTGCGACAAGTACGCTCGCCTGAAAGTGCGTACCAATGCCGACACGCCGCGCAACGCACAGGATGCCCGCGGTTTCGGTGCCGTAGGTATCGGACTCTGCCGTACGGAACACATGTTCTTCGACGACGAAAAGATTATCGCCATGCGCGAAATGATTCTGGCCGAGGATGTGGAAGGCCGCAAGAAAGCCCTCGACAAGCTGTTGCCGTATCAGAAAGCCGACTTCAAGGAAATCTTCAAGACCATGGACGGACTGCCGGTCAACGTGCGTCTGCTCGACCCGCCGTTGCATGAGTTCGTGCCGCACGACCTGAAGGGTCAGGAAGAGATGGCACAGGCCATGGGCGTGACCGTGGAATACATTCGCCAGCGTGTAGACAACCTCTGCGAGCACAACCCGATGCTGGGTCACCGCGGTTGCCGTTTGGGAAATACCTATCCGGAAATCACCGAAATGCAGACCCGCGCCATCTTAGGTGCCGCGTGCGAGCTGAAGAAGGAAGGCTACGACCCGCATCCGGAAATCATGGTGCCGCTCATCGGTATCTTGTATGAGTTTGAGGCACAGGAAAAAGTGATTCGTGCTACGGCTGCCCAGCTGTTCAAGGAAGAAGGCGTGGAAATCCCGTTCAAGGTGGGTACCATGATCGAGGTGCCGCGTGCCGCCCTGACTGCCGACCGCATCGCCTCACACGCCGAATATTTCTCTTTCGGTACGAACGACCTGACGCAGATGACCTTCGGTTATTCACGCGACGACATCGCTTCCTTCTTGCCGGTGTACCTGGAGAAGAAGATTCTGAAGGTAGACCCGTTCCAGGTGCTCGATCAGAATGGAGTGGGACAGCTCATCGAGATGGCTGTGGCCAAAGGCCGTTCGGTACGTCCCGACCTGAAATGCGGTATCTGTGGCGAGCATGGCGGTGAACCGACTTCTGTGAAGTTCTGCCACAAGGTAGGTTTGGATTACGTGAGCTGCTCACCGTTCCGCGTGCCGATTGCCAGACTGGCTGCGGCGCAGGCTGCGATTGAAGAGATGAAGTAAGCTGTTTTAAAAATGAATCATAAAGGTTCAGGCCACCACTTCCCTGGGTAAGGGAGGAGGTGGCCTGAATTGTTGTTGGGGAGAAGAGTATTCTTTATTTATGTTCGGAATAGTTTGTAGTGACTTTTTATTGGTATAGATTAGTTTACATTTTCTATATGATATTTGTTGGAAAATATAATATCTTGATCTATACCATGAGGTAGGCTTAGTTTCTTATCTCAATTAATATCGTATTAGTTTATCAATCTTCAATATATCCAACTTGATGAATGCCTATTACACCGCGTCTAATGATAGATATAAAATTAGGAGTATATTCATCGAAATCGAATTCATCGAATTTGAATTCATCAAACTGATATTCATCGAAATATTCTTTTTCATAATCAAAAAAATCGACCCCCAATTCTTTAAGTACATTGTTTGGCAAAACATAATCTTGTTTTACTACCCCAAAGATGGTCCATCCAGAATAAATTGCAAAAGACATAATAGCTTTGTCTACTGCAATGTAAGCGAATGACCCAACGAATGATCCAACAAAATTACCCAATAGATAAGCAAACGGACAGATTGTCATCATGCTTAATGCACACCCAAGTCCGATACCACACGAAACCACAAAAATATTTTTTGATAAATTGGCTACGAATTCATGCTGGGTCATGTCGCCTTTTATCACTTGGAAGGAATCCTCCATGGATTGCATGAAAAGAGCTGTTAGTGCCCCCACAATATTAGGATTTACGCTTTTAAGAGCTGTTCCCCAGATACCTGTTTTGCAAGCTGTAACAATTGTTCCTGCCACAAATCCCCTGATGAATCCTTGTCCTGCCCCTGTCAGGGTAGCAAATCCTAAATTATAGATTTTCTCTTCATCCAACCGGCCATCACGTATCAGTTTTTCTAAGCATTGATATAAATGTGGAGCCATTTTAAGAACCATCGTAATGACAGCTGCTGAGGTCCCTGATTTAACACCTTCTTTAAGTGCATGACTAAGTGTCATCAGTTCTTCAGTGGTTATACCGAATTCAGCGGGGTCAAATTTTCCTTCTTTCGCCAAGTTGGCCATCTTCTGCGAGGTTTCACGAGATAATTCCACAGACTTGGTTCCATCGGAAGCTTTGACACTTGAAGTAAGTAGATCCAATGTTTCCTGATAGCGTTTTGCTTCTTCTGGACGTGTCATCAACTCTTTCTGAATTTTCCACTTCAGGTAGTCCACGGCAGCTTCATACTGGTCTGAAGGAATGACTCTGATTTGTCCGGAATAAATTGGATCCGTTCGAATCATTTCCTCTTTGATACCATTTTCGGCCAGATATTGCTCCATAGTCAGTCCTGTTCGACCCGATGAAGTCTTATAATCACAGAAACGCTGGAAATAACTTTTTGCTTGGGCATTGGCCGATGCCATCGCCGTTTTATAATATTTCAAGCCTATTTGAGTACCGTCATTCAAGGTCACATCAGGTGAAGCCAAACCATGACTACGATTCACATAAGCCTTATAAGAAGATTCGTTAATTGCGGCATTGATATTAAATGTATCTGCATGCCAGAATTCTGCAAGATCCCCTTGCAATATGTTAGAGTTTGTCTGGAAGCCTTGAAAACTATTCATATCTTCCGTCAATATATTTATGGTCTCATGGATGCGATGCACATATTCGCCCCCAATCTCTGCACCGTAAGCCGCCGCTTGATTTTTAATGGCGAAGGCATAACCTTCTTTCAAACAGGCCTCTTCTTGCTTATCTTTGTCCCACATTTTTGCCATTCAAAAAATCCTCCAGAGTTTTCACTTTAAATTTATTCACAGCATCAAATAGTAATTTGAATTTCACCTTTTTCCTATCGTTATAAAACATCATAACTGTTGTTATAATAGCTACAGGAATGCCTCCTACCACTAATATCGGAGTAAGAATACCGATAAGATACTTTTTCCAAGATATTTTGAATTTCTCTTTAAAGCTGCCTAGGTTAGTATTTGGATCAATATAGATACCTATAGTATTATTTTCATGCTTGATAAGTACGCCTTCAGAAAAATGAATTGGTTTCAGATTAGGATTAGCTAAATTGCTTTCAATTAAATCTTCATTTAAAATAATAAGATTATTCTTATTGGATATTTTAGGCTCATTCTGTTCATATACTTTTTTGTTCCAAATTGCACAAGAAGATTCTTTCCCTATGGTATTCCTTAGCGAAACTGCCATAGGTTTAGTAAACTTGTCATAAATGATGATAAATTTAAACTCAATACTATCATCACGTTTTGTTTTAGTAGAATTATCAAAGTCAAACATATTGATACATTTAATTTAAAATTGTCCTACATAATTTTTATATTCTGATTAAATAAATTTATTCAGTTCTTTTACGAATAGATGCACGGTAGTTGAGGATTTTTCCATGGCAGGATTCCCATTTGAAATTTCATTCAATACAAGAGTTGCATTCTTTATAGACTGGGATTGCAAATGATAGAGCCTGTTATACATGACTGCACCGAATCCTTTAGGAGTAGGGAACCTTTATCAGTTTTGACAGCATATCCACATAACTATGGCGATGGAGGAAATCCCGATAGAGATTGAAATGCAGCAGTAACCAATACTCAAATGCTTGGTTACTGTAGGCTACCCGAAAAATATTCTTTTGAGCTAATGTGATTGCTTGGTTGAAGTCCTTTGCCGGAAAGTCATCTTTGTCGAGACCTACCCAACATTGGTCAGACTTATGCTTTCTCTTTTTTTCTATACGTAGGTTATTACTGACACAAAATTCGAATATCATAAATTTAATTCTTCTTTTCGTAAGGTTTATGTAAAAATAAGAGTTATCTTCTATAAATCCAAGCTTTAATCGCTAATAATTACAGAATGAGTTCATTCTTCTTAGAATGATTTAGTTGGTGCGATAAACCTTTCTACGATGTAGTTACTGGGGAAATAATCTGCAAAAATCCCATTCGCAAGGTGTAATATGTGTCGCATAACACTTGTTTTTGGCGGAAAATTCAGAAAATCATGATTGATACGGAATATTTGAAGCATTTTGAAGAGAGATTGCAGCAGAACGTGCTGCACTTGTGTACAACCTATTGGGTAATCGACAGCACGCTTTTGTCCACAGAATAGCTCATGGACATGCACTAGCACGACCTGGCACCAGAATACATGGTCGATGCCGTAGAACAGATTTGCGACTATCCTACGGTGTCGGTGGCCTTGATGGTTTACTTATGACTGGGTGTGCCCTACCACTGGGACAAGGGATTGGAGGTCTGCATGAAGGCCACATACAAGTTGTATTACGGGGCGCAATATTCCGCATTGGGACAGCTATTGAGCTGAAACGCTTGGGTTGCAATTTCAGGAAAATACAAATCAGTCAGGTGTCGGGTGATTTCCCAGCTTGAAGAAGTTCGTTTTCAAATAATTGTTAATCAGTGTATTTGTGTAGGTTTAGAATGATTCTATTTTTTTCATAGATAAAGTCAATATTGTAGTGACTTTACAACATAGTTCAGCCATTTATAAAACCTTTATAGAAACCTGTAAACAGGCAGAGTTCCATTCAGAAATTACTTCTGTAGCCCCCTCAGAGAATGAAAAAAGGGAAGAACCGATCACGAAAAATCTTTTTCCCATGACAATATGTACATAATAATCGTTAATTTTGCAGACCCTTTTTGAGACGGGTGTCTGCTGGCGCCCGTCCAAAAGGGGTTGTCCTAAAATTGGAGGTTTACTGAATATATAAGAATAAAAATGCAACTTAAGGGTTTAAAAGAGAACAGATGGGTGAATGGCGCATTGCCTGCCTTATTGATACATTGTTGTATCGGTAGTGTATATTGTTGGTCATTGTTTAAGGGTGACATTGCTTCCTATATGGGAGTGGACGTATCTTCAATTGAAATATGCTTCATGTTGGCTATATTCTTTCTGGGGATGAGTGCGGCCTTTGGTGGGAAGTTTGTAGAGAGTAATGTAAAGTTAGCTACTTATTGTTCTACGATTTGTTTTGTATCAGGATTGTTATTGTCCGCATTTGCCGTATATAACAAGATTCCCTACCTGATCTACATTTCCTATGGTGTGATCATGGGTATTGGTTTGGGAATAGGATATATATCCCCTGTAAAGACATTGATGATATGGTTCAGCAAGTATAAGGGCTTGGCTACAGGGATTGCCATCAGTGGATTTGGCTTGTCGAAGGTGATGTTTTCTCCGCTTATAGAATCTTGTACGAAGCATTATGGGGTGGTCGTTACTCTATTGGTGATGGCTTTGATCAGTACGTTATGTATGATTACCGCTTCTTATCTGATAAAGAAACCTTCCGGTTGGGTGGAGAAGAAAGAAGATATATCTTTGTCCGTATCGAAGATAAAGGGTATAATCCTTGATTCCCGTTACATTACCATATGGTTCATGTTTTTCATTAATATCACTTGTGGATTGGTATTGATTTCCTTTGAGAAGAACATTATACAGGGGGTGGGCATCAGTTCCGCATACATTGGTTTGATTGCTTCATTGACCGCTTTCTTCAATACATTGGGTCGATTTGGTTATGCTACGTTGTCGGATTATTTGCGTCCTAAAGTCTGGATCTATTGTATCATCTTTTTCAGCAGCATCGTAGTGACTGTGAATGTGGCGATGATTTCAGGACTGAGTGTATTATCTGTATTGTTGCTGTTGTTTATCATCAATATGGGATATGGGGGCGGATTTTCTACTCTTCCCACCTTATTGACTGATTATTTTGGTATGAAACAGATTTCTACCATCCATGGTTTTGCTTTATCTGCATGGGCATGGGCTTCAGTAGCCTCATTCTTGATTACTCAGATTCTTATCTATAGATTACATTACAGTATTGAGGAAGTATGTACTTATCTTTGTGTATTGTATTTCTTTGCCATGCTGGGTGGCGTTAGTTTATTGAGATTAAAAAAATACAATAAAGGTATCTGAAAAGAGGAATTAATTCAGAAAAACATGATTGATACAGAATATTTGAAGCATTTTGAAGAGAGACTGCAGCAGAACGTGCTGCACTTGTGTACAACCGATGGGGTGCTCGACGGTACGCTCCTGTCCACCGAAGACCTGGACAAGCGCTGGCACGACCTGGCACCGGAATATATGGCTGATGCCGTGGAGCAGATTCGCGACTATCCTACGGTGTCGGTGGCTTGGGCGGCTTACCTGGGACTGGGTGTGGCCTGCCAGTGGGACGAGGACTGGGAGGCTTGCATGAAGGCCACGTACAAGTCGTACTACGGGTCGCATGGCTTTGACGACATGGACGAGCAGATCGTGCACGACCTGCTGGGCTTGCCGCTCGACGGGGTGGAAGCCGCTCGTCTGGAGAATATCATTCGCCGGTGTGCGGAGTATGCGGTGGATGCCATCCGTCACGAGCAGATTGAGCCGCAGAGCCCGCGGGCCTTTCACGTGTTTGCCCGTGCCTGCCGGGTGATGTTCCGCACGGGGGCAGCCATCGAACTGAAACGCCTGGGCTACAAGTTCCAGAAAGTACAGTTCAGCCACTTCCCGGGAGGTATCCCGTGTTGAGAATCCGGCTTGGTAAATAGCTGGTAGTCAGCAGACTTTATATCCATAAAGAAACGCCCTTACGTTTTCATTCAAACGCACTTGTGTTTTGGATAAAACGTAAGGGCGTTTTTGTGTAAATGCACTTGCGTTTCAGAAAAACGTACTTGCGTTCCTGAAGGCAGGTGTTTCCTTAATTTCTGTGGAAAAATTTACGTTTTTTCAAATTATGGGTAAGGTCGAAAAAAGGTGTCCGCAGGCGGCCATTGGGTGGAACTTTCCTTGGTGGAGGAAGGGGATAAAAGGCTTGTAAATTTGTGCAGAAATAAATAAGATTGGCCCGAATATACGTCTTTTATATCTTAATGAATGTGAAATTACAGGCGTATGTAAAGAAAAAACGATGGATAACCGAGCAAATGGGTACGAATTTGTAATCTGTGGTAAGGAAAAATTATTTCGTTTGTTATCAGTGGTTTAAGATATACAGTCCTGTCTGGGAAATCAGGAAAAGCTACTTTCCACCGGAAAATTGATAGTGAGAAACCCGTGAACAACCTGTAGGGAAAATGAGTTTCTATAGACGAGAGTGTTTGATTTTAATTTTTAAATTTAACTTATGAAGAAAAATGTATTCAAAATGTCTGCTTTTGCGCTGATGTTGGCATGGGCAGGGTGTAGTAACGAAGAAATTTCCACAACTGCGCAAGGCGGAGATGACACATTATCTCCAGGAGAAGCGATTATTGAAATTAGTCTGACAAATGCCAATTCGCGTGCGGCACGTCCGGTGGGAAGTTCGGCTACCGCCAACAATGTGGACCATTACAAGCTGGTCATCTTGAAAGACGGTGTTGAGGATAAGAATGTCACCGTGACCCATGTGGATGGTACGGTCGTGAGTGAGAATGACCCTACGGCTGAAAATGGAACGACTTGGGAGAATACGATATCCACAGAAAGTACAGGGGATACAAGTCGGGAAAACGGCCTCAAGAAAATCAAGCTGTCAGGTCTGACAAAAGGGGAGTACACGATTATCTCGTATGCCTATAACGGGGAGTCTGATCCGTATGCCTCTACTTTGTCGGAGAGCACAGGTACTTATACGACCGTTACTAAGCTGACCGGTTTCGAGGTAGAAGAACTGTTTGCCGGTTCGGTGAAGGTATCTGCCACGGAAGATGGCAAGTTTACCACACAGCCTAAGGTGACGATGGAGCGTCAGGTGGCCGGTATGCTGGCTTACTTCAAGAATGTGCCTGCCTACGTCAACAACGAGAAGGTAGAAAAAGTGGTGGTGAGAGCTAACCGTGAAGCCAGCGGTTTTACTTTCCCTTCGACAGTTGATTTGAATGGTAAGTGGGATAGTGATAATTTGAAAACAACTGACCTGTTGACGTTTACCATGAAGACGGCCACTAACTACGCTGATGCGAAGGTAGGGCAGACCTATACCTTCAATGCGAATGGAGAGGATGGCAAGAAATACCAGCTGGCAGATGATATGCCAGAGAATGCATCGCTGAAGTGTGTGGACAATTCGCTGTTTGGCGGACGTTTTGTCTTGCCTTATGAGTCACACGAAGCCAGCCAGACCTTGAGCATTCACATTCTGGGAGCGGATGATAAGGAACTGAAGGCACTGAATGTGACCATCGAAAATGCTCCGAGCGAAGGTAACAAATATCAGTATGACATCCGCCGCAACAATTTCTACTCCATCGGTAAGAAGCTGTTTACAGATAATACGGAAGGGAAAAATCTCCAGACCTTAGAAGCAGAACCGGGTGAGGAAGACAAGGATGCGCCCATCGATTTGTCAAAGTCGGACGAGTTGATTGTCACCTTGAACGATGCATGGGGCGTGATTCACAATGCGGGCGTAGAGTGATGTAGCGCTTCAAACTCCGTGACAAGTTGCTGGAAATGTAGCGGTAAATAACGCATCGTCTGGGCGTGCAGGGCAGGGGGAATGCCGTAGAACGCTTCAGCGATGCTACCCGTGATACAGGCCAGCGTGTCGCTGTCGCCGCCCAGTGAGACGGCGTTGCGGAGGCAGTCTTCAAAATCCGTTCCGTCCAGAAAAGCACGGATGGCCTGGGGTACGGTACCCTGACAGGTAGCGTCCCACCCGTACGAATCACGGATACCGTCGCAAGTGAAATTCAGGTTGTAGCCGAATTTTGCTTCGACGGTATTTTTTATGTCTTCCTTACTCTTTCCGTTCCGAGCCAGGAAGATGCAGAGGGCCGTGGCCTGCGCTCCCTTGATGCCTTCGGGATGGTTGTGCGTGCAGGCAGCGGAGAGACGGGCCGCTTCCAGGGTCTCTTCTTCGGTGCGGAATGCCCATCCCACGGGCCCCACGCGCATGGCCGAGCCGTTGCCGCAGCTGCCGTAGGGAACGAGCTTTCCCGTCTGCTGTCCCTGTCGGAACCATTCGCGGAAACGTCCGCCGAAACCACCCAACGGACACGGGTAGCGGGTGGCGTAACGGAAATAATACGTTGCACAATCTCCGCCGTGCAGCAGCCAGTCGGCCGTGGCGAGAGTCAGGATACTGTCGTCGGTATATCCCTTTTGCGGGGTGAGGAGGGGGAATTGTTTGGTCTTGATGTTATGGAACTCGTAGACGCTGCCTACGATGTCTCCGAGAATGCTTCCAATCATAGTCGTTTCTTTGGTGAATAGATGTAAAAATAGTACAAAAATGATTGGCTAAAGAGATTTTTAAGATGAATTGACAAAAGTCGACAAAAAAACACCTGATGACTTTGATTTATTAACAAGGAATGTATGTTTTGTGAAAAAATTTATATATTTGTGGAGATTGACTTTGTTGTATTATCTAAAAGCTAGGAAAAACATGGGTGTTTTATTTCATATTATCAGATATTCTATTGGTAATCTGTTTCTGGGTGTTCTTCTCACAGTAGCAGGGATATTGTTGATGTTTGTCTTGATTCGGTCTTGGCGTCGTGACAGCACGTTCACACCGATAAGTTACATTGTGGGGGTGATCCTATTCTTCTTTCTTTCGTTCCAGGCGGTTTTGCTTTGTGGAGCGGTAACCATTAAATCTTATTGCAATGAGGTGGAATATGCCATCAACGACTGGGTGAAGGATGCTCCTGTCGAGACCGTATATAATCAAGCGGAAAGTCAGATCATATTGGAACAGATTATGGACCAATGGCCGCTGGTGGGCTACTTTGTGAACTTGGCCGATTTTTCAGGTCATACGCCGGAAACGATTGCTTCGGCAATGGCAGGGGAACTGCGTTCGGTAATGAATCATTTTATACTCCGCCGCATAGGTTGGAGTTTGTTCTTTGTAGTGATCGGTGCTTTCGTCGTAATCAAGTCGATGGAACGCGTGACACGTAGAAGTTATTCCCATAGATATTCTGGGGCAGGACGCAGAAGAAGACATTATGATGATTAAATATAAACTAAAAAATTAATTACTATGTCAAATCATTTAGTTATTGGATTAGGAGGAACGGGAGGCTCTGTCTTGCGTGCCTTGCGCAAACGTATTTATGAAGAGTTTCGCTCAAATGATCCGGCAGGCAGTGCTAATATAGAATATTTGTATGTCGATTCAAGTCTGGCCGATTTGAACAATGAAGAATACTGGCAGACATTAGGTGTGTCTGTTCAGCTCTCTCCGGCCCAGCGTTTGTCTATCAACGGAATCGGTTCGGGAGTGTTGAGTAATCTTGACCAGTATCCGGGCATCAATGCTTTTATCAACCGCAAGGATGAGGCGATGCTGAAGGAAGGCATCGGGGCCATTATCAGTGAAGGTATTGGAGGCCAGCGTCGTCGTTTCGGGCGAATGTTGATTGCCAATAACATGTGTGGTCTGCCCCAGAATACATTTGTCGGGCAGGTACATGCCCGTGTGCGTGCCTTGAAAGAGAAAGAAGATGTGGACGATGTGACCTTCCATATCTGTGCAGGACTCGGTGGGGGAACAGGTTCAGGTTCCATTGTGGATGCGGTGGCTCAGATTCGTAATGAATTCCAGCGTACGGGAGACGACCGTTCGAAGTTTAAAATCCAGCTGTATCTTTACGTGCCGGAGAAAATCATTCAGATTCCGGGAGGCGAAGACAGCAACCGCTATTACCAGCCGAACGGTTATGCTGCTTTGCTGGAACTCAACGCCATGTCGGTAGGCCGATATTATCCGACGGATGTGAAGGGCAATACCGATGAATATGGTAACGTACGTCGCCTGCTGAAGGGGCAGGATGCCTTTGATATGGCTTATCTGTACACCAATGTGAATGAAGCCGGCAAGGAAGTGAACATCCATAAGGTGCTGCCGGGAATCGTGGGTGATTTCCTGTTCCAGAAGATTGTGGCTTCTTCCATGCAGAGTGGCGGAAAAATGGCTCGTCTGGAGACCAATGAGAACAACGGCCTTTTGCCGGAGAACAATGAGACAGGCGAACCTGTACGCAGCCGCCGCTTCATGACCTTTGGGGTGAAACGGATTGAGTATCCCGAAACGGAAGTGGTAGAATATGGAGCCTATAATTTTGCGCGGCAGGCTTCCATGCAGATGTTGTATGGATTGTGGGATGAGGCGCGCGGCTACATCGAATGTACGGAAGACATGGTAGGAAAGACGTTCATCCACGATGTGGATAAAGACGCTGAAAAGGAAGCCAACCTGTTGTCCGACGATTATCTTACATTGAGCAAGCCGTTGCCTTCCATTGAAAAACATGTGACCAACTGGAAACCGATCGTGCAAGGATGGGAGTTCTATGTAGACCGTTACAAGCAAGACGTGCAGGCCGAATGTCAGAAGAAAGAATGGTATGAAGAATTCAACCAGCTTTGTGAGAAGTTCTTCGATTCGATGTACCGTGGATGCGGTGTCAAGAAATTCTATTTCGATTATGAAACTCAGATTCCGGGATTTGCCGAAGAAATATGCCGGCGCATAGAGAATAACCTGTTTGCAAAATGGAAGAATGGGGAGATGTCCATCATCGAGGTACATAAATATATTGCTGTCTTGATAAGCAAATGTACGGAACGTATTGAGGGCTTCAAGTCGAAGATTACCAAACGTACTACTTACCTGAATGAAGACTTGGCAGAACAGCTCGAAGAAATCCGTGCCGATTGGAACAATATCGGCTGGCTGAAAGATGCGATTACGAATGCATCGGCCAAGACGTTCGGACGGTTTGCCGATGCCAAGCGTGAACAGCTCACGGTGGCTACCTCCATTGCGGCTTATGGCTATGCCGTGAAACTGATGTCGGAAGTCATCAATATGCTGACACTGTTGAACAATAACAGCGTAGAGCCTTTCATGAAGGTGCTGTCTGAGTTTGCCGACAGCATGAAGAAGCAGGCTGAAGAAAAGTGCAAGCTGAGCGATGCGGAAAACAGCAGCATGACCAGTGAGGTAGTGAAGGAGTACGATCCGAAGCTGGTGCGTGACACGGTGCGCGGATTCCTCAAGAATCAGGCCAATCAGAAGGCGTATGCCAGCAGCTTGCGGGCCAGCATCGTGGAATCTCTGGGTACGACCAATGTGGGATTTGCCAGTCTGGGAAAGAAAATCAACGTTTCGGCTTTGCAGGAAATCACACTGAAGATTTGCATTGAAAGTGCCCGGAAAGAGATGGACGACTACTCGCTGAAGAACATAAACCAGCGCTTGGTGAATGTGAATATTCTGGACAAGTTGAGAAATACGGATTGCAGCACTCCCGACAAGCGCAAACGCTTCATCAAGGAGATTTACAATGCCGCACAAAGCTTCTTGCCGTTCAACGGGTCGGAAGAAGGAAAGGGAAGTCCTGAAACCGCTGCAAATCATCAGAAGATCATCCAGCTTTCTTTGCCTCTGTACGAAGACGACGATACTTTCCGCAACGATTTTATCAAGGACTTTGGGGAAAGTGGAAAAATCCCGTTCAACAAAGATAATGATGTCTCTGTAAACTTCAAGAGCAATCAGATTGTCGTGATTACGGCGCACAGCGGTTTCCCGTTGCGCTATGTGGACAATGTGCGTGTGCTGAAAGAAAAATATGACATACTGGTACGCAGCGAGGTCAACCGCATGGTGGTACATACAGAATCTTTCTCCAAGGCTTTGCCGGGATTGTTTGCATTGGATGCAAGCGATTTGAAGAAACGCCTGCGTCCAGTTGTGCTACTGGCTTATGCCTTGGATGGCCTTCTGGTAGAGCGTGAAGACGTGGAAACGGGTGTGAAAACCATGTGTTTTGCCGGTGAGAAAAACCGCATGGGACGTGTCAGCCGTTGGATTCCGGTTGGAAACGACATGATTGAGACCCTGAATGAATTGTGTAAGATGAGTCGTGCGATGGATGCGGAAGCCCTGAAAAAAGCTGTACAGACCGAACTGGATACAAACTATAAGCATGTAGAAAAGAAGAACCAGTTGATGCTGAAGATGGGCGAGACCCTCGATAATGTATTGTTGCCACTCTTGGGTGGAAATGACAATAATCCGGAATTTGTGGCCTTTAACAAGGCAGCAGAGAATTTATGTGACAATGATTTGAAGTTTGACTAAAAAACGAAAGACTATGGCAAAGAAAAAAGGAGTTTGCGTGAACATTGATTGCGAAAACTATAAGAAAGAAATAGAAGTTGAACCCGGAAGTGAATTTGAATGCCCGCTGTGTCATCAACCCTTGAAGGAGAAAAAGACCACAGGCACTGGCCCTGGTGGCTCTGGCGGTGGTAAGATGGCAATGATTATTGGCGGTGTGGTTCTGGTCCTGGCTCTGGGAGGTGGCGGTTATTATTATATGACCAGTGATAAGTCGGCTGAGCCTCAGGAGCCTCCGGTAGATACAGTGGTGAATCCACTTCCGGACGATTCAGTGAAGACAGATTCAGTGAAACCGGAGGAAGAGGTGCCTGCTGAGCCAAAGGTAAAGAAATCTGCACCAATTACTGGAAAAGGCACGGTGGACTTGGGATATGCCATTTATACCGGTGATTTGAAGAATGGAAAGCCCCACGGATATGGCACTTTGACTTATAAGAGAAGTCAGAAGATTGTGTCTTCAAAAGACTTTGTGGCCAATCCTGGCGATACGTTCGAAGGAGAATTCCGTGACGGGAAAATCAGTGGAATCGGTTACTGGAAACATGACGGAAATGAAACGGCTGTGAAACCATGAAAAAGTCCTTCCATATAGCAGCATGGATGATGGTGGCGGCATTCGCTTTAGAGGCGGATGCGGCCCCATCGTTCTATACCCGCTGTTTGGAAAGACTTTCGACTGCGCTGAATCTGAACTTGCCTGATTCCTTGGGTGTAAATGTGGATAATGATTCCACATGGCAATTCAGGGGAAAGACTTTGCGCATACGGACCAATATGCTGGGGGATGTTTCGCACATCGGCTATAAGTTGTTCGATACCCAGTGGGCGGCAGGTCATGCAGCTCGCCCTTTGCTTGATTTTATAGAGCGTTACGCGTTGGAGCAGGATGTGCCGCGGAAAGATATAGACAAAGAAGAGGAAGCGGCGCGCAAACGGCTGACCTTCATTGAAGGTAATGCATCGATGATTGCCCAACGGACTCCTGAAATGGGCTGTGTGATTGATGAGGTGGAACGCCGAAGGTATACAGTCAGCTGGGAGAAGAACAATCAGAAGGTATGTATGGTGATTCCGGCCGATTACCAGCTTTTCCTGGGAACGGATGCGGTGGAACTGGAACATATTTTCGAACGTGACGTGCAACGTATGTCTGCTGAGCCGGTGGAAGACGAATGGCAGGAGATATGGAAAAACGCAACCCGGTCGCGGGCCGACAGTGTATGGATAATCAGTAAGGGTTGTTATTTGAGCAATCAGATACGCTCGGACTTGTATTTGCAAGGAAGTGAGACCGACATGAAACTTCTGTTAGATTCCTCGAAGCCTTTGCGCAGTGTCAGCAATGTTCTACTTACAGGATGTTTTCATAGAAGTATTCCTATGCAGCTGACGATTGACAAGTATGGTTACTTGAAGTCTGAAATCGAGGTGACTTTGCAGCAGCTTCTCGCTTATTTTCGTGCCGAAAATTGCATGCTCTATTTAGGTGTCAAGAGTCGTACGAATGAGAAGGCTTCTGTGACGCTTTTTGCCGTGAACGTAAAAATGGCATATAACCATACCATTAGCCTGGAGTTTCCTTTCCACATTTTGGAGGGAGGAGAAGATAAAGTAAAAGGGAAGATTTATGTCTATACCCCTTTGCAGAATATTACAGAGAAATTTTTTATTGAGAACCTTAAACAGAATGAGCCGTGAAAATGAACTATCTATTTGCTTTTATATTAGCTTGGCTACCTCTTTTCTCTTTGTTTGCTGACCAGACCGATGAGGTGAAAAAACAGATTAACAAGATTAAAAAGAGCAGCCAGTACATTTATGCTGAGTCTACTGCTCCCACCGAAGCCGATGCACGGAGTTATGCGGAAAGCAAGTTGTATGAGGAAATCAATAAGTGGGTGGCTACGCAGCGGAAACTGAAAAAGAGCCCCAATCTGGTTGTGAATAACCGGAAAGAGTTGTGGACCATGCTGTCCATGCCCCGGGGCAGTAATATGTATCGTTCGTTTCTTTACGTAAAGAAGAATGATATATTGCCAACGGAAAATGCAGTAATCATCTCCAATCAGTCGCTTCCTCCGGTTGAGGAATCCATGAAAGAGACGTTGCCGGAAATCGTGGCAGAAATTGCAGCCTGTACCCAATATGGAGATATGGCGGCGATGGTCAAGCAAGCGAAAAATGAAGGTAAGATAAAGAATTACGGCCGTTATGCTTCGCTGGCTAATCCGGATAAATGCTATCTGATCATCTACAACCGGGAGGGGAAAGTGGTAGCAACGCTTACCCCGGAACCCGACAGGAAGAACATCAAGACGAATAAGCCGGATAGCGTGAAGAACTATAGTGGTTGTGGGGCGATTGGAGTAGAATTATAAAAACACAAATTTATTGATATGAGAAGAAGATTGGTATGTGCATTTATTGCACTTATTTCCATGTGCCTATGCAGTGTAGGCCAGATGAAGGCGGTGACCGTGACGTTGACTGTGGATGAAGGAGTTGGCCGTCCGGCTGCCTTGAGCAGGGCAGAATATAATCTGGGTGTTGTCCTGACTGAAATAAATCGGGCCCAACAGGCAAAGACAATATTGACCACAAGAGGATTCCCGATGGACGAATTTTCCTTGAGGTCCTTGCTGCGGCTATGGGCTGTCACACCGTTTTATTGTGACGACGAAGAAGTGGTGGAACGCTGCTGGGTATTCAAGGATGGCACGATGATGGTCAGTCATATCCCTCTGATTATCACTCCAGAAGGCGAGAACTTTGGGGTCGGCACGTATCAGGAGGCCGTCATTGAATTTGACGCAAACGGTAGAATCACCGATTTCCGTTTGGCACTTGACGCACATATGGCAGAGAGCATGGAAAAATGCGGCAGCGTGGTAGAAAAAGAAAAGCAAATGATTATTATGCAGTATATTGAACGCTTCCGTACGGCATACAACCAGCGAGACTCTGATTATATCGAAAAAATATTCAGCGATGACGCGCTGATCATTACGGGAAAAGTCATTACGGTGCGTAAGAATGATGACTTTGGAGGGCTGCACCAAAAGGTGGAATACACCAAGCAGACGAAGGAGCAATATATCCGCAACCTGAAAAAGGCGTTTAAACGCAACAAATGGATTAATGTGAAGTTCAGTGAAATTGGTGACAACGGTGAAACCGGGGGATGTGCCGGCATTACTCGTTCTACCGTCGACCCCACCAAATATGGTGTGCGTCTGCGCCAGGAATGGAATTCCAGCAATTACAGTGACGAAGGATATCTGTTCTTGTTATGGGAATTTCCTGAAGATGGCAGAGACCCGATTATCCATGTACGTACATGGCAGCCGGAATGGGTGGGCGGTGTACGCCAGCAGCCGGATGATGACATCTCTACGTTGGGTGCCTTTGATTTATAGAATGGAAGAATAAATGATAATGTAGACTATGAATACGTTTAGATATATTTTAGCTACGTGGATGATTCTGTGTGTTTGCGCATTGCATGCGCAGACACAATATATTTCACATAGTCGGTGCGTGGAGGAAGACCGTTTTGAAGATTTGGCGGGTGACGGAGGAGTCATCCTGTTGTCCAAGCATAAAGATTTGGTGATAGCCCTTCCGAATGTCAAGAATAAGTCCATAAGGCTGGTAGGCGAACGTCCGGACGGGTATTTTGAATATTGCGTCATCATTCACGCCGGAGAAACCCGTACGCCCAAATTGGAGATAAGCCGACGGGGAAGTGTATATAAAACGGAGCTGGTGCAGGCGGTGAAGCCGGATTTCCTGATTGCCTATCGTGTGGAGGAAGTGCAGAACCCTATATGGAAAGATGAGCAAACCCAGTCGAACGATGCGTATTTGGATGCAAACTTTGCGGTACTGGAATTGTCAACTACCATAAAAGATCTGAAAGTGGAGTGTCATCCAGACCTGCATGCAGTGGTTGAGAGCAAGGTCAGTACGGCTGATCCGAACATCTCAATCGTGACAGTCAAAATTCCGATCATTTCCCTGACTGAGGCAAGAAACCTTGTTGAAAAGACCGAACAGGAATATACGGCCCAGAAAAACAAGGTGGATAATATGGCCGAAGCTCCGGATGCAGAGTGGGACTTGCTGGATAAGCTTGAAGTGGAAAAGGACAGCCTGGCCAATAGCTTCAAGCAGATGACAAACATCGGCATACATGCGGCTGGAACAAACTGGCTGACGGTGGAAGTAGGAGACCTGGGACCTCGTGCCAAGAAATGTTATGCGGTGCTTCCTATCGTGGTTGAGAAAGATGTATATGTAACCCAGTGTAGTGCCTTTATGAATGAAGGCGGAAGACTGTTTGGCATGCGAAAATACAAAGAAGCCCGTTTGGCTTATGAAGATGCCTGGAATTCGGAAGATGTGATTGCCACTTTGCGTCCGGCTATTCGGGAATCAATCGCACAATGCGATTCTTGCATGCTGTACGAGCGGTTGGCAGCGGGTGCCATCAAAAAAATAGCTGAGTTAAAGAAAAATGGAAATGCCACTCAGGAAGAAGTGGCGCGCTATGCTTCGGCTGCGGTGGAATTCATGGAGATGGTAAATGCATATAATCCAGATGATTTCTATCGGACACGCATTGAACGGATGAAGAATCTGCTTTCAGGGATGCCGCTGAAAATAAAGTTCACGATTGTGGAGTGGAAAACATTGCAGGAAGGCAATAAAATTCCGGGAGTGGAAGTTTGGGCCTATAAAGGAGTGTCGTCGGTTTCTTCCAACACTTTCTCTTCCGATAAAAGATTTGAAAAACTATTGGAGAGAAATGGGGTGGATTACACTCAAGTTGGGGCTTCAGACGAGAAGGGCTTGGTTGAAATTGAACTGGATAGAACAGAGCTTCCGCAAGGGTTGTTGTTCCGTCCGACAAAAGATGGCAAGATTAAAATTAAATATATGACCATCGCCGAGCTGATGCAGCAGGCTCAAGGAACGTATATGGAAAAGCAGTTCCGTCTGAAAATGTATGTAAAGTAATGACCGTTTGTTAATTTAAAAATATATTATTATGAAGAATTTTTTATTTAAAGGGGTCATTTGGATGTCGCTGGCCTTTTTTTGTTCAGCAAATGTCTCAGCCCAAAGTTTTCTGAAAAAATTAAAGAATGCAGCAGAAAAGGTGGAATCTGTCACCAAAGCGGTTAATGGCGATACAAGCAAAGAATCGACGGAACAGAACGCTGAGAAAGATAGCATTTCCGCAAAAGAATTTTTGGAGAATGCCCCTTTTTATTCTGTAAAAAAAGTCATAGAGACCGATTCTTTAGGCAATGCGATTGTCAATGAAGACGGCACCACGCGGTATAAGTTTCTGTTGATCGATAAAAACGGAAATGTGTGTGCGGCTAACACAGCCAAGAAGCATCTGAATTCTGCGCTGAAATCAGGAGCCTTCATTCTATTGAAGGTAGGTGGTGGAGCCACTGCGGGAGGACTGTTAGGCAAAAAATTAGGTGGATCGAAAAAAGGTGCCTGGATAGGAGCCGGTGTAGGTGCTGCTGCCGGAATGTTGGCTTCTATGAATGATATCAAGGCCGTGAAGAAACAGGTTAAATTGATGAAAGAGTGCAAGAAGGTATTGAGTGCTTATCAGAATACCTTCACGGAAGAAGGTTTCCCGTTGGACGCGGCGGCCGATTTGTCGGATGTCGATGGGATAAATTTCACGGAATGTGAGGAAATCACGAAAAGTGCAGCTGATGTGAGAGCTGAACTTCTTGCGTCCAAGACAGAAGGGGATTCTCTGGAGGATGTGGATCTTCCTGATGATATAAATGTGTAATGGCTTAATTTGATTTATTGGATAAAATTGATGTTGAAACAATAAGTAACAAGATACTTGTTGATAGGAAGGGCCCGCCATTGTAAAGTCGACAGAATGGCGGGCTTTTTTCGTCCTATTCCTTTAGGTTGGACTTTTTCTGTTAGACTCATGTGGTTGGGGGATATGTTCTTTTTCTGATTCCCTGCTGCTGGTTAGAGCTCCGTGTGGAAGGTTACAAAATTTCTCTGGCAATCCACGCGCAGGCTTCGGCATCGGCCAGGGCATGGTGATGTTGTTTCAGGTCGTATCCGCAGAGGGCGGCCACGGTGTGCAGCTGGTGGTTCTCCGCCCACGGGAAAGCGCGGCGGGAGGGACCCAGCGTGTCATAGAAATCATAGTCGGGATAGTCCATCTGGTAGACCCGGAAGACGGCTTTCAGGCAGCTCTCGTCGAACGCCTTGTTGTGGGCCACGAGGGGGAGTCCCTCAATCAGTGGGGCCACCTGTGCCCATACCTGGCTGAACACGGGTGCGCAGTCGGTATTCTCGCGGGTGAGTCCGTGCACTTGCGTGCAGAAACGGCTGTAGTAGTTGGGCTCCGGCTGGATGAGCGAGTAGAACGTGTCGGTGATTTCTCCGTGGCGCACCACCACCACGCCCACGCTGCATACCGAGCTGCGGGCCCCGTTGGCAGTCTCAAAATCGATGGCGGCAAAGTTTTCCATGTTTTTTCGTTGGTTTGGATACAAAGGTACATAGAATTTGTCCATACTTTTCCGTCCGGGCGCTGATTTTTGTGTGTCTGCCGATGATCCTCCCTTGACTGCAGATATTCTTCCTTGCCCGGGAAGTTCCAGTTGCCGATGGCCCCTGTGTTATATCGGAATACCACTTGCGGAGAGTATAGAATAATACATAGGCTGCGCATCGTATCCAAGATCGGTGATTTTATTGTAACTTTGCTGAGAATTTGATTTTCTAACATGTGCGACAGGTTCCAATGGATAATTTAATTTTTCAGATACAGCAGGATAATGAATATGCCTTCAAGCAACTCTATCAGAATTATTATTCGAGAGTGGTGACTTTTATCACGGGCATTATCAAAAGGCGGGAGACAGCCCAAGATTTGGCACAGGATGTATTTGTCAGTCTTTGGCTTAACCGGAAGACGCTGGATGTTTCACGAAATTTGCAGAACTATCTTTTTGTCGCTTCGCGTCATGCGGCCATTAATTATTTGAAAAAAGAATTGTCTGTCACATCGGAGCCGATAGAAGACATGCACACGGATATAGGTTCCGACATGACGGTAGAAGATACGCTTTTCGCCAAGGAAATTCGTCTGCTCATAGAAATGGTCGTTTCGGAAATGCCTGCACAGCGGCAGCGCATTTATCGGATGAGCCGGGAGCAGGGGGTGAGCAATGAAGAAATAGCCGGCACGTTGGGAATCAGCAAAAGAAGTGTGGAGAACCAGATCAGTCTGGCTTTGAAGGAAATCAGACAGGCCGTCACTGCCTACGTGATTTTTCTGTTCTGCATGTTATCATAAGTTAAAAAACTGTGCCATGGAAGTGAGTATGGACGGAAATGTTTGTACTTGATTGTAGAAAACAGAAAAACTTATGAATTACATTCACGAAATTATCAGACGATATGTCCATCGCCGATACCCTCAGAAACTGGAGAGAAGAATCCAGCGCTGGCTCTGTGAGGATGAAAATGCGGAAGCGAAGGAGGAGGCATTGCTCCGTTACTGGAATGAAGCGGAGGCCGTGTCCGATGGTCGGGAAATGAAAGACGGATGGAAAAGGATTTCCGGTCGGCTGGGTTTCAGGAGCAGAAGCCGCCACTGGTACAGGTACGGCTATGCCGCCTCTTTCCTGATTTGCGTGCTGGCCGTTTCTTTCTGGCTATGGAACTCCACAGAAACTTCCCTTATACAAACGGTGACAACCGGAAAAGGAGAGTCGAAAACCGTTACTTTACCCGACGGTTCCCTGGTCCGTTTGAATCCTTCTTCAGAAATTGCCTTTCAGCAAGCTTTTGAGGATACTGTCCGTCGGGTTAGGCTGAAAGGGGAAGCCTGGTTCAATGTAGTCCATCATGCAGACAAGCCCTTTATCGTGAACGCTCCAAATCTGACCACAAGGGTGCTCGGTACCCGGTTTTGTGTGGATGATTATCCGGAGGACGGACAGGCTGCCGTGTATCTGCAAACGGGGGCGGTTGAAGTAAACCCGGCAGAAAGTTTCCACTCACACGTATTGCATCCCGGCGAATATTTGGTATATGACAAGACCACACACCAGATACACATTTCTGCGCGAAAGCCGCCTTACCTGTACTTCCGGAATGCGAGTCTGGAGGAAATCAGACACTCGCTGGAGCGGAAGTTCAATATTCCGATAAAACTGGAAGGTGTTTCGGAAGAAAAGTACACCCTCGAATTTGATTCGACGGCCACCGTCAAGGAAGTGTTGGAAACCCTTTGCGTACTGGATGAACACCTTACTTGGAGAACCGGCCATGACCATACAATCATTCTCAGTATAAAACACGAATAACACGATGAAGACCAAACTGTTTTTATTGTTCTGCCTGTTGGCTTTTATGGTTGGAAGCACCCTGTATGCCCAACATTCGGCACAGGCTGTCTTCTCCATTGAGGGGACGTATGATGCCTCCGGATTTCTGGAACTGGTCAGGGAAAAGACCGGTTGCCGGATTGCCTATAAGGAATCTGACCTGAAAAACAGCCGGAGAATCCGTTTAGACTATCAGAAAAAGCCTCTGGATGTTATTCTGAAGGATGCTTCAGAAAAATACGGACTTCTGTTTGTGAAGCATGGAAACCAGCTGATTGTCAAGAAACGAACGCAATCACCTTCTGTCTCAAAGGAACAGTCGGCCCCGGTTGCGAAAGATACCGTGCGTAGTTTCTACATGCAGGAAGTGGTGAAGACAGCCCCTCGCATCGACAGGCTCCGGAACCCGCAAATGGGAATGACGGTGATGGATGACAACGCTATCCGAAGCGTACCGACGCTTTTGGGAGAACCGGACGTCATCAAGGCACTTCAACTGCAGCCCGGAGTGTCTGCCGGTACGGAAGGGTTTGCCGGTATGTTCGTCCGGGGAGGGGAAAATGATGAGAACCTGTTTCTTATCGACGGATGTCCCATTTATCAGACCAATCACCTGGGTGGATTGTTTTCTCCTTTTAATGCCGATGCGGTCAGTCACCTGACGTTCTATAAGAGTGCTTTCCCGGCACGTTACGGGGGAAGGCTCTCCAGTGTGACGGATCTTTCGATGAAAAGCGGAGATTATAAAAGCTGGCATGGAAACTTTACGGTGGGACTGACATCGGCCAATGTCAGTTTCTCCGGTCCGTTGGTGAAGGACCGGACTTCCCTGTTTGTCGCGCTCAGGCGTTCCTGGTTGGAACTGGTTTCCGTACCGGCACTGGCTATCATCAACGCCTCGAAAAAGAAATCCGGCGAGAAAGTCATAGCCGGTTACAATTTCACGGATTTCAATCTGAAACTTGACCATCGGTTGGGGCGTTTCGGAACACTTTCCTTGCTGGGATATTATGGGCATGACCGTCTCAAGATGGGGGAACATCGCTTTTCGGGTGAAGGGGAAGATACGGACCCTTATCTCCATAAGAATGAAAACCGGCTGGGGTGGGGGAATATGCTGACTGCCCTGAAGTGGCATCTCCCTATCAATACCCTTTTCGCATATGACATGAAGGCTTCTTATACACACTATCAGTCTGATTTCAGGAAAACGGTAGAAACGGTATCGGGTCGGGAGGGTGAGAACGGCTATGAAAATAGCCGGTCGCGAACCGAGAACCGAAATGCCATTCACGACCTCTGTGTAGATGCCTCCTTGGCGTTTATTCCGTCCGACCGGGTCATTATCCGCTTGGGGACGCAATACACACACCATCGTTATGCACCGGAAGAGGAGGTACAGGAATCTACCTCTCTACCGTCGGGAAACGGGAACAGCGAAAGTCGGGTAATTGCCAATGAATGGAACGCGTATCTGGAGGGTGACCTTGAAGTTTGCCACTGGTTGCGGTTCAATGCCGGACTGCACGGTTCTTTCTTCCGGGTGGAAGGAATGCAATATCAGGTTTTCGAGCCCCGTGTCTCGGCTGATTTCCGGCTGAGCCCGCTGGTCAGTCTGAAAGCCGGATATGCCCGTATGAGCCAGTTCGTGCAACAGGTAAGCGACAATTACATTTCTTTGCCTACCGACTACTGGCTGCCCATTACCCGGAACTTCTCGCCGCTGACTTCCGAGCAGGTTTCGATTGGTCTGTATGTGTCGCCCGGTAAAAAGTACACTTTCTCCGTTGAGGGGTATTATAAGAAGATGGACCACCTGCTGGAGTACCGGGATGATTACAAGGATTTACAGGTTGCTTCCTGGGAAGACAGACTGACCAGCGGAAGCGGCAGGGCTTACGGAGTCGATTTTCAGGCAGAAGCCGATATGGGAAAACTGCACGGCTTTATCGGTTACGGGCTGATGTGGAGCGACAGGCTCTTTGCTGACCTGAATGGGGGAAAGCGCTTCCCGTCAAAATATGATAACCGCCATAAGGTAACCTTGTCGGCTACCTGGAAGTGCTCCGAACGGGTGGAACTGAATGCCGGATGGGTATTCATGACCGGGAACAGGGTTACGCTGTCACTTGAGAACTATCCTTATCCGGACGGTTATCCTACGGATATTGTCCCCACTTATCCACATAAAGATGAGGAGATGCCCGATTACTATGCAGGGAAAAACAATGTACGCCTGCCGGCCTATCACCGGCTGGATGTGGGTATCAATATCTATCGTCCGTTAAGACGCGGACGGACAGGGATATGGAACGTTTCGCTCTATAACGCCTATTCCCGCATGAACCCCATCATGATAGAGAAGAACAACCAGAAACAGAGTATGGACGGTACACCGCTGGCTCCCCGATTCCGGCAGTTTGCCTTGTTTCCCGTCATTCCCTCTGTCTCTTATACTTATAAATTCTAACGGACACATCGCTATATGAATATACATTTTCATCCCAGTATTTGGGCGCTACTGACCGGCTTCTCGCTGACAGCCTGTTACAAGGACATCGACCTGGAGAAGTATCGTCCTGAACCGACCCTTGTGCTTAACAGCATACTTTCGCCCGATACGGTTGTCCGGGTACAGGTAGCCCATACGGTATTCTTTACCGACCATCGGGAAACGGACACTAATGTGGCGGATGCGGAAGTCAGAATGTGCGTGAACGGCAGGTTTACGGAAACCTTGCGCTACGATGAAACAAGCCGGATGTATCTGTCGGATTATCATCCTGTGCCCGGTGAGCTCATCAGCTTGGAAGCGGAGAGTCCCCTCGGGCATGTGTCCGGACAGGGAATCATCCCCGAAGCGGTACCCATAGAAGGTGTCAGACTGACGGCCCGTACTTTTGATGACCCGGACCAGATGTACTGGGCTCCCGGCGGGGTTACTTACGGGAAATCGTACGAGGCGACCTATTACATTACTTTTACCGACCCTTCGGCGGAGCGTAATTTTTACTTCATCCGAATAGAAAGTGGTGATGGAATAGCCGCCGAAACGATTGATTACTCGTACGACGACGTCTTTCTGGCGCAGCAGGAGTCTATTGACGGAATCACAACGGATACCGGCATCTATGGGAATGAAGGCCGTACGTTTACGGATGATTTGTTCAATGGGAACCGCTATACGCTGAAAATCGTAGAAAAGGCTCCTTTATACACGAATGATTCACGCCCTCGTAAAATCATCCTTTATTCGCTGTCGGAAGATTATTATCATTATCTGACCGGTATTTTCAATACGGATGAGGAATCTGTCAAGGGCAGTCTGACAGACCTCGGACTGACAGAACCTTCTCCTCATTATTCCAACATCACAGGCGGAACCGGTATTGTAGGTGGCGTGCAAAGCCGGTCGGTTCGGGCAGACTTGAAATCTGTCCTCAAATAGAAAACTCTTTTTAAAAACATTGTAAATAGATAAAAACATCATGAGATTTAAATTAGTAGCGGCCTTATTGGCCTTGGGAATGGCAATCGTGACTTTCACCTCTTGTGGCGACGATACGCCGGACAAAGGGTTTGAACTGACAAGTTATCTGGATGGAAATTATACGCCTACCGACGATGCCTGTCACTTGTCGGCAATCCTTAATGGGGAGAAAGTGTCCGAAAAGGCTTCAGTCACCTTTCATACCAAAGACTTGCAGACCGGAAGCATGGTACTTAATAATCTCTTTGAAGGATATGCATCCGTCGAAATCGAAGAAATTACGTTGGTTCAGGAAACAGAAGGAGAATCTGTACGTCTAACGTTTGCAGGGACTCAGCAAGTAGATGAAACGCTCCGGTTCAGCTATTCCGGTTATGTGGTTTATGGAAAACTATACATCGAGTTCAACATGGAATAGTTGTTTCAGAAGGTCTATCGCATTTTACTTTATTTCCCTGCTTCTACCTTCACTTCCTGAATGTTCCGCAGCTCGTCACTGAAGTTGACACCAATCCGATAGA
>NZ_CABROP010000035.1:0-37041 GCF_902472605.1 uncultured Bacteroides sp. | reverse complement strand
TTTACTGACGGAATCGGAAGAGGTCATCTGGCTTCTTCAGAAGTGTCATGTCCTGATGGATAGAATTATGTAAGAATACATGGAAAATTGACAATAAAAAATGGCATATGAAGATGATAGACCATAATCATTTCATATGCCATCTTATTTTGGGGACATTTACTGAATATCCCTATACAATACCTTGAGCCATCATGGCATTGGCCACTTTCATGAATCCGGCTACGTTGGCACCCTTCACATAGTTGATGTAACCGTCGGGTTCCGTACCGTATTTCACGCAGGCTTCGTGGATGTTCTTCATGATGCTTTTCAGCTTTTCGTCCACTTCTTCCTGAGTCCAGCTCAGCTTGATGGAGTTCTGTGTCATTTCCAGACCGGATACAGATACACCACCTGCATTGGCAGCCTTACCCGGAGCGTAGAGAATCTTGGCTTCTTGGAATACGCGGATAGCTTCCGGAGTAGAAGGCATGTTGGCTCCTTCGGATACGGCAAACACGCCATTCGCAATCAAAGCCTTCGCATCGTCGCCGTTGATTTCGTTCTGAGTGGCAGAAGGAAGAGCGATGTCGGCTTTTTCGTGCCAAGGACGAGCGCCTTCCACGTACTTGCAGCCGTATTTCTCTGCATATTCACGGATACGTCCGCGGTAGAGGTTCTTCAATTCCATGATGTAGTCCAACTTTTCACGGTCGATGCCGTCCGGGTCATAAATGTAACCGTCGGAGTCGGACATGGTGACTACTTTGGCGCCTAACTGAATCAGTTTTTCAACGGTGTACTGTGCTACGTTACCGGCACCGGATACCAGACAGGTCTTGCCCTTGATGTCGATGTTACGGGTTTTCAGCATTTCAAGCAGGAAGTAGATGTTACCATAACCGGTAGCTTCGGGACGGATGAGTGAACCGCCGAACTCACGGCCTTTACCGGTCAATACGCCACTAAACTCGCGGGTCAGTTTCTTATACATACCGAACATATAGCCTACTTCGCGGCCTCCTACACCGATATCGCCGGCCGGAACGTCGGTTTCAGGACCGATGTGACGCCACAATTCCAACATGAAGGCTTGGCAGAAACGCATCACTTCGGCGTTGGACTTGCCACGCGGAGAGAAATCGGAACCGCCTTTACCGCCACCCATCGGCAGAGTGGTCAGTGAGTTCTTGAAGGTCTGTTCAAAAGCCAGGAACTTCAGGATTCCTAAGTTGACGGAACTATGGAAACGGATACCGCCTTTATACGGGCCAATGGCGTTGTTATGTTGTACGCGGTAACCCATGTTGGTCTGGATGTTACCTTTGTCGTCCATCCAAGTGACACGGAACTGATATATGCGGTCGGGAATACAAAGACGTTCAATCAAATTGACTTTATCGAATTCAGGATGCTTGTTGTATTCCTCTTCGATGGTTCCTAACACTTCTTCTACTGCCTGATGATACTCAGGTTCATTGGGGAATCTTCTTTTCAGATCTTCCAGAACTTTTGCTGCATTCATAATTTAAAAGATTATCTGTCTTATTTATTGGTTTGATTAATCAGGTTAATCGTTTTGTTTGATGTGCCAAAAATATAGATAAAATTTCTTTCATGCAACAATAGATAAAGAAAAGTGAGAGGAAAGTGTCAAAAATATCTTTTTAGTAACTTATTTGTGTTTATTTGTTTCTGTTTTTAAGTGACTTGATAACGGGAATAAATACCAAGGCTCCCGAAATCAGTATCATGACAATGAGCGGTCCGTCTATTTTAGGGGTGGAAGTGAGGACCAGAAAGCAGAGGGCGGCCCAGCATAGAGTCAGTATGACACATTGGGTGTGGTTGAGTGGTTTTCTCATAGTGCAATAGGAAATAATACACGGAGGGACAGACGGGCAAGGGAATCTGTCTGTTTCCTTGCGGCTGTACCTCCGTGTGGGTTCAATGGATTATGAAACGCTTATTGCGCTTTTTTCTTTTTGTCGACGATGGCATCGATGCAGGCAATGGCGGTGATATTGACAATGTCGCGCACGGAGCTTTCGATGTCGGTGAAGTGAATCGGTTTGTTCAATCCCATCTGAATCGGGCCGATGACTTCTGTTTCGCTCATGCTTTGGATAAGCTGGTAGGTGGCATTGGCTGAACTCAGGTTCGGGAATACCAGGGTGTTCACTTCCTTGCCTTTCAGGCGGGTGAAAGGATATTTCTCGTCACGGAGTGCGTTGTTCAGGGCAAACTTCACTTGCATTTCACCGTCGATGGCCAGTTCGGGGTATTCCTGATGGAGCTGGCTCACAGCTTCGTGTACCTTGGCTGGACTACCTTCAGTGTCGGAACCAAAGTTGGAGTAGGACAGCATGGCCATCACGGGTTCTTGATTGAAGAAGCGTACCGCCTTGGCCGACAGCTTGGCAATGTCAATCAACGTGTCAGTATCCGGATGACGGTTGATCAGGGTGTCGGCTATGAAGTAGGTACCTTTCTTGGAATTCAGGATGTGCATGGTGCCGAAATGCTTGTATCCTGGCTGGATACCGATGACTTCCTTGGCTACCTTGATGGTGTTGGAGTATTTGGTATACAATCCTGTAACGAAGGCATCGGCTTCGCCGGTTTCTACCATCATCATGCCGAAGTAGTTGCGCTCGAACATTTTGTCGTTGGCTTCCTGGAAGTTGGCGCCTTCGCGGGCACGTTTCTCGCAGAGGATGCGGGCATAGCGTTCGCGGCGTTCGGCTTCACGGTCGTGGCGCAGGTTGACTATTTCGATGCCTTCCAGGCTCAGGTCGAGTTCCTTGGCCAGTTTGGCGATGCGTTCTTCATTACCCAACAGAATCGGATGGCAGATGCCTTCGGCTTTGGCCTCTACGGCGGCTTTTAGCATATTGGGGTGGATGCCTTCGGCGAAGACTACGCGCTGCGGGTTGCGACGGGCCGTTTCATACAACTGGCGGGTCAGCTTGTTTTCCTGTCCCATCAGTTCTTTCAGACGGTTCTTGTATTCGTCCCAGTCGGTAATCTGTTTGCGGGCTACACCAGACTCCATAGCAGCTTTGGCTACGGCCATGGAAACTTCGGTAATCAGACGCGGGTCGACCGGTTTCGGGATGAAGTATTCCGGGCCGAAGGTCAGGTTGTTTACATGGTAGGCTTCGTTGACCACATCGGGTACGGGCTTCTTGGCCAGGTTGGCAATGGCACGTACGGCTGCCAGTTTCATTTCTTCATTGATGGCAGTAGCACGGGTATCGAGGGCACCACGGAAAATATAGGGGAATCCGATGACGTTGTTAATTTGGTTCGGATAATCGGAACGGCCAGTTGACATCAATACGTCTGGGCGAGAAGCCATGGCGTCTTCGTAGGAGATTTCCGGAGTTGGGTTGGCCAGGGCAAAAACAATCGGGTGGGAGGCCATGCTGCGCACCATATCCTGTGTCAGGACGTTACCTCTGGACAGGCCGAGGAATACATCGGCACCCTTGATGGCTTCTGCCAAGGTGTGGATGTCGGTACGGTCGGTCGCGAAGAACTTTTTCTGTTCGTTCAGGTCGGTGCGTTGCTTGGAGATAACCCCCTTGCTGTCAATCATGACAATGTTTTCCAGACGGGCACCTAATGAGACATAGAGTTTCGTGCAGGAAACGGCGGACGCACCGGCCCCGTTAACCACAATCTTCACGTCTTCAATCTTCTTTCCGGCCACTTCCAGGGCATTTAGCAAACCGGCACTGGAGATGATGGCTGTGCCGTGCTGGTCGTCGTGCATCACCGGAATGTCCAGTTCTTCTTTCAGGCGTTGTTCTATTTTGAAGCACTCGGGTGCTTTGATGTCTTCTAAGTTGATACCTCCAAAAGTGGGGGCAATGGCTTTCACGGCTTCAATGAACTTGTCCGGGTCTTTTTCGTTTACTTCGATGTCGAACACATCGATGCCGGCATAGATTTTAAACAGCAGGCCTTTTCCTTCCATGACCGGTTTTCCACTCATGGCACCGATATCGCCCAGTCCTAATACGGCGGTACCGTTGGAAATGACGGCTACCAGGTTACCTTTGTCGGTGTAATCATAGGCCGTGTCGGGGTTTTTCTGAATTTCCAGACAGGGTTCTGCTACTCCGGGAGAGTAGGCCAGTGACAAATCCCTCTGTGTCTGATAGGGTTTTGTGGGGACTACTTCGATTTTCCCCGGCTTGCCTTGCGAATGGTATAGCAAGGCTGCTTCTTTAGTTATTTTTGTCATATTTTCTTCGTTTTTTGGGTATTTCAAAGAATAAAGTGTTGCGCAAATGTAGGAATAAAATAACAAATGGACTGTTTTTTTTAGAAAAAAACGAAAAAACGGATTTTGTTCATATTTTTTGTCGATGTTTATCGTCAATTGGTCGGATTAATTTGGCGATATGTAATGATATCTCTGTTTTATGGTTATTCTTAGTTAAAGCTCGTTTTTCAGGCTGCATTTTTTTGCTATATTTGCACCATTAAAAACTAAAAAAAGGCTTAAAGTTTTCATCGGAAAACTTTTATATTGAGAGAATGAGTGAAAAAATCAATTTTTAGTATGAATATAAGTATGAGCACAAAAAGAAACAGAAGTCTTTCTTCTAGCCGAGTGGCATTCTATGCATTGACTCTTTCGGTTCTGACTGCCTGCGGTGGTCAGGGGGGTATGAAAATGGGTGATGACGAATTTGCAGTAGAGGCAGTTTCAGCTACTTCCAGCAATCAGTCAACTCAATACCCGGCAACAATCAAAGGTTTGCAGGACATTGAAATCCGTCCTCAAGTATCAGGTTTTATTGTGAAATTGTGTGTGGATGAAGGTGCAACTGTTCGTAAAGGACAGGCCTTGTTTCAGATTGACCCGACGCAGTATAAGGCTGCATACGACCAGGCTAAGGCCAGCGTAGCTTCAGCCAAGGCAAACCTGGAAACAGTTACTTCTACGGAAGCCAACAAGAAGATGTTGCACGAGCAGAAGATTATCAGTGACTTTGAATATCAGACGGCGGTAAACAATCTGCTTTCTGCAAAAGCGAGTCTGGCGCAGGCAGAAGCTGCTTATGCTGCTGCTAAACAAAACTTGGGATTCTGTACGGTGACAAGCCCTTCGGATGGTGTGATTGGTACATTCCCGTATCGTGTGGGTGCGCTGGTAAGTCCGTCGGTAGCTGAACCGCTGACTACAGTGTCTCAGATTGGCGATATGTATGTGTACTTCTCCATGACTGAAAAACAGTTGCTGGAGTTGACACGTGCAGGGGGTACTTTGAAGGAACAATTGGAAAAGATGCCGGCAGTGAAATTGCAGCTGGCCGATGGAACCATGTACTCTGAAGAAGGTAAGATTGATGCCGTGAGTGGAGTCATCGACCAGACTACGGGTTCTGTAAGTATGCGTGCCATTTTCCCGAACAAGCAGAACGTGTTGCGTAGTGGTGGTATGGCCAATGTGGTATTCCCTTACACGATGAGCGACATCATCTTGATTCCGCAGACTGCTACACAGGAAATTCAGGACAAGAAGTTTGTGTATGTGTTGCAGGCCGACAGCACCATCAAACATACGGAAGTACAGATTTCTAATTTGAATGACGGTAAGAATTACATTGTGACGGGTGGTTTGAAGCCGGGTGACAAGATTGTCATCGAAGGTGTACAGACACTGACCGACGGACAGAAAATCAAACCGATTACTCCGGCTGAGAAGGAAGCAAAGTATAAGAAGGCTTTGCAGGATCAGAAGGATGGAAACATTCAGACAGCTTTCAATTAATAAATAATGTGCGTAAGGTGGAAGGAAATCCCCAAGCCGCACGAGTGTGTGGGTAACAAAGGATTTTCCGGAACTGTAACAAAAATAGTATTTAAAGAATGAAACTAGATAAATTTATTAACCGTCCGGTGCTATCAACGGTAATTTCTATCTTGATAGTCATCTTGGGTGTGATCGGTCTGGCTACGCTGCCAGTTACCCAGTATCCGGACATTGCGCCTCCTACCGTATCGGTAAGAGCCACTTATACGGGTGCGAATGCACAGACTGTATTGAACTCTGTGATTGCTCCGTTGGAAGACCAGATTAACGGTGTGGAAAACATGATGTACATCCAGTCAAGTGCATCCAACAACGGTTCAGCTGATATCAGTGTATATTTCAACCAAGGTACTGACCCGGATATGGCAGCGGTCAACGTACAGAACCGTGTTTCTATGGCACAAGGTCTGTTACCGGCCGAAGTAACCAAAGTCGGTGTGACTACACAGAAACGTCAGAACTCTATGTTGTTGATTTTCTCATTGTATGATGCAGAAGATAAGTATAACATCGAGTTTATTGAAAACTACGCCAAGATTAACTTGATTCCGGAAATTCAGCGTGTAAAAGGTGTGGGTGATGCCAACGTGATGGGTCAGGACTATTCTATGCGTATCTGGTTGAAGCCGGATATCATGGCTCAGTATAAACTGGTGCCGGCCGATATTTCCAATGCCTTGGCTGAACAGAACATCGAAGCGGCTCCGGGACAGTTTGGTGAACGTGGTAATCAGACTTATCAGTATACCATCCGTTATAAAGGACGTTTGCAGCAGACTGGTGAATTTGAAAACATCGTTATCAAGGCGCTGCCCGACGGCGAAGTGCTCCGTCTGGGAGATGTAGCCCGTATCGAGCTGGGTCGTTTGGCCTATACCTTTAATAATACGGTAAACGGTCATAAGGCTGTAACTTGTATCGTGTTCCAGATGGCGGGAACCAACGCTACGGAAACCATCAACAATTTGCTGGATGTAATCAGCAAGGCAGAAGAAAGCTTGCCTGCCGGTTTGAAGATTAATGTGGCACAGAATGCCAACGACTTCTTGTATGCGTCTATCCACGAAGTTATCAAGACTTTGATTGAGGCATTTATCCTTGTGTTCATTGTAGTATATGTCTTCTTGCAGGATATGCGTTCTACATTGATTCCGGCCATTGCCATTCCGGTGGCCTTGATTGCTACCTTCTTCGTCTTGAAGCTGATTGGATTTAGTGTGAACTTGCTGACACTTTCTGCGATGGTGCTGGCCATTGCGATTGTGGTCGATGATGCCATTGTGGTGGTGGAAGGTGTCCATGCAAAACTGGACCAAGGATATAAGTCTTCCCGTGAGGCTTCTATCGATGCCATGAGTGAACTGGGTGGTGCACTGGTTTCCATTACCTTGGTCATGATGTCCGTATTTATCCCGGTAAGTTTCATGGGTGGTACGGCCGGTACGTTCTACCGTCAGTTCGGTATTACCATGGCTATTTCTATCGCCTTCTCTGCATTGAACGCCTTGACTCTGTCACCGGCCTTGTGTGCCCTCTTCCTGAAACCGCATGACTCTGAACATAAGCCGAAGAAGATGAGCATGATTGACCGTTTCCATACCTCTTTCAATGCGGCTTACGATTCTTTGCTGAAGAGCTATAAGAAGCGTGTGGTATTCTTTATTCATAAGAAATGGCTGGCCATGGGATTGGTAGCTGCTTCTATTGTGCTGTTGATTTTCTTCATGAAGATTACTCCGACCGGTATGGTGCCGAATGAAGATACCGGTACGATTATGGGTGCCGTGACATTGCCTCCTGGTACTTCACAGGAACGTGCCATGGAAGTATTAAATAAGGTAGATAGTCTGGTGGCTGCAGAACCGGCTGTTCAGTCACGTACTATCATTTCCGGTTACAGCTTCATCGGTGGTCAGGGACCTTCTTACGGTTCTGTCATCATTAAGTTGAAAGACTGGGAAGAACGTTCACTGATGCAGAACTCGGATATCGTTTATGCGACCTTGTTCATGCGTGCGCAGAAAGTCATCAAGGATGCACAGGTATTGTTCTTTGCTCCTCCGATGATTCCGGGTTATTCAGTATCAAGTGATATCGAGTTGAACATGCAGGATAAGACCGGTGGTAGTTTGGATCACTTCTTCGAAGTGGTGAACAGTTATACCGCTGCTCTGGAAGCACGTCCGGAAATCAACTCTGCGAAGACTACCTTCAACCCGAGCTTCCCGCAGTATCAGCTGGATATTGATGCGGCAGCTTGTAAGAAAGCAGGTATTAGTCCGAGTGACATCCTTTCTACCATGCAGGGATACTTCGGTGGTTTGTATGCTTCTAACTTCAACCGTTTCGGTAAGATGTATCGTGTAATGATTCAGGCAGAACCGGATGCCACTAAGAACATGGAATCGCTGAATGGCGTGAAAGTACGTGGAAGCAACGGAGAAATGGCTCCTATCACGCAGTTCGTCAGCTTGAAGAAAGTATACGGTCCGGATATCATCAGCCGTTTCAACCTGTACACTTCTATGAAAGTGATGGTAGCTCCGGCATCAGGATATACTTCAGGTCAGGCTTTGCAGGCTATTGCAGAAGTGGCCAAGGAAAATCTGCCGACTGGATTTGGTTATGAATTAGGAGGTATGGCGCGTGAGGAAGCTTCTTCAAGTGGCAGTACGACGGGTATCATCTTTGTGCTCTGTTTCGTATTCGTATACTTGCTGTTGAGTGCCCAGTATGAAAGTTATATTCTTCCGTTGGCCGTATTGCTTTCCGTACCGTTCGGTTTGATGGGTAGCTTCTTGTTTGTCAACGGATTCGGTGCATTGGGTAGTATCCCGGCCTTGAAGATGATTGTAGGTTCTATGTCAAACGATATCTACATGCAGATTGCCTTGATTATGTTGATGGGTCTGTTGGCAAAGAACGCCATCTTGATTGTAGAGTTCGCCCTCGACCGTCGTAAGCAAGGTATGAGTATTTCGTGGGCTGCCGTGTTGGGTGCCGCCGCTCGTTTGCGACCTATCTTGATGACCTCTTTGGCCATGATTGTCGGCTTGCTTCCGTTGATGTTTGCCTTCGGTGTAGGTGCCCACGGTAACCGTACATTGGGTTCTTCCGCTATCGGTGGTATGTTGATCGGTATGATTTTGCAGATCTTCATCGTACCTGTATTGTTCGTCATCTTCCAGTGGCTGCAAGAAAAGGTTAAACCGATGGAATGGGATAGCCTCGATGAAAGCGAAGTAGAGTCTGAAATTGAACAGTATTCTCCTAATACGCATAAATAAGATTGATAATGAAAAAACAGATAATAGGAATGATGTGTCTGACTGCCATGATGAGCAGCTGCCACATTTATAAAGCTTACGACCGTCCGGAAACGATAGATGCCTCAGGCATCTATCGCGACCCGGCTTCGGCGACCGATACGTTGGCTTCGGACACAGCCAACATGGGAAATCTGCCTTGGAAGGAAGTGTTCTGTGATGCAAAATTGCAGGCCTTGATTGAAGAAGGACTGGCCAACAACGTAGATATGCAGGCCGCTGCACTCCGCGTAGAGGAAGCGAAAGTGATGTTGACGGCGGCGAAACTGTCTTACTTGCCTACCATTAACTTTACTCCTCAGGGGACACTGAGCAGCTTTGACAAGTCGAAACCGACGCAGACTTATCAGTTGCCGGTTTCTGCCAGCTGGGAAATTGATTTGTTTGGAAAGATTCTGAATGCAAAGCGTGGACAGAAAGTGGCTTACGAACAGAGCAAATATTCTGAACAGGCTGTTCGTTCACAAATCATCTGCGGTATTGCCAATACCTATTATTCTTTGCTGATGCTCGACCGCCAGGTAGAAATCACCACCGAAACAGCGGCCATCTACAAGGAAAACGTACGGGTAATGGAAGCCATGAAGATTGCCGGTATGACAACCGAGGCAGCTGTGGCTCAGATGCGTGCTGCCAGCCATCAGGTAGAAGCTTCTTTGCTCGACTTGAAACGTCAGGTACGTGAAACCGAGAATTCACTGGCTGTGTTGTTGGCTAAGGCTCCGCAGCCTATCGATCGTAGCACACTGGATGAGCAGGTAATGCCGGAAGAACTGACTGCCGGCGTGCCGATGCAGTTATTGGAAAACCGTCCGGATGTGAAGATGGCCGAAATGACCTTGGCTGCGGCATATTATACCACTAATTCGGCTCGTGCTGCTTTCTATCCGGGACTGAATATCACGGGTACTGCCGGATGGACCAACAGTGCAGGTATGGCTGTATTGAATCCGGGAAAACTGATTCTGAATGCAGTGGCTTCACTGGCTCAGCCTATCTTCAACAATGGTAAGCTGATTGCCAACTTGAAGGTTTCAAAAGCAGAAGAAAAGATTGCGCAGATGAATTACCAACAGACTATTTTGGAAGCCGGTAAGGAAGTGAGCGATGCGTTGTACCTGTACGACACGCAGAACAAGAAGCTGGTGGAAGACCGTGGACAGGTGGACCAGTTGGATAAGGCGGTGACCTACACCAAGGCCTTGTTCCAGAGTGGGGATGCCACTTACCTGGAAATCCTGACCGCACAGCAGAATCTGTTGAGCGCCCAGCTGAGCGAAGTTTCCGATAACTTCCAGCGTATGCAGGCTGTCATCAACCTGTACAGCGCACTGGGTGGTGGAAGAGAATAAGTAACCTTAAATATGAAGAAACATGATTAGTCCTTTAGCTTATGTGGATCCGTCGGCCAAACTTGGCAAAAATGTGACGGTACATCCATTTGCCTATATCGACAAGAACGTAGAGATAGGCGATGATAATGTGATTATGCCCTATGCCAGCCTGATGAGTGGTACGCGCATGGGAAACGGGAATACAGTTTATCAGGGAGCAGTCGTTGCGGCTGTTCCCCAAGATTTTGCCTATACGGGTGAAGATACGTTGGCCATCATCGGCGACCACAATGTGATTCGTGAGAATTCCGTGATTATCCGGGGTACTCATCCTTCACATGCCACAAAGGTGGGCAACAACAATTTTATTATGACGGGTGCTCGTCTGTCACACGATGTGGAAGTAGGAAACGGATGTATTATCGGTAACGGTTCACAGGTATCTGGTAACTGCATTATCTACGATTGTGCTATCCTGACTTCGAATGTACTGATGCAGGGAAATACGCGTTTGGGAAGCTATTCACTGGTACAGGGTGGATGTCGTTTCATTAAAGACATTCCTCCTTATATCGTGGCTGCTCACGAACCGATTGCGTTTTATAGCATCAATACGAAGGTGCTGGAATATACTGGTATTTCGGAAACGGTTATCAAGCACATTGCACAGGCCTACCGTATCCTGTATAAAGCCAATACATCGCAGCATGATGCATTGATTCGTATCCGGGAACAGATTCCACACGGACCTGAAATTGAGAATATTCTTCAGTTCGTGGAATCTTCACAATTAGGTATCATTCATTGATTAAAGTGATCAGATGGCAGGGCGGAGAAGAGAAGGCAACCGTGAGGAGCTGAAAATACGCATATTGGAAACTGCGGCCGAAGCGTTTAAGCGTTCGGGCATTAAAGCCGTTCACATGGACGACATCGCAGGTTCTTTGTCCATATCCAAGCGTACCCTCTATGAACTGTTCGGCGACAAGGAACAGTTGCTGCTGGAGGTCTTCGGCTTATATCGCCAGCGGATCAATGAAAATATGCAAGAGATTACTTCCAGGGCGGAAAACGTGCTGGAAGTAATCCTTAAATTCTATGAACGCAAAGTCAACGAATTATGTCTGGTAAATCCCTTGTTCTTTCGTGACTTACGCAAATATCCCAAGGTGTTGGACTTTATACACGAAGAACAACGGCAAAACGATGCCGATTCGGTGGAATATTTCCAAAAAGGGGTGGAACAGGGCATTTTTCGGGACGACATTAATTTCCAGATTATCAATCAGACCATGGCTATGCAGATGGATTTGCTGATTTATTCCGATATAACCCTGCATTATCCGCTGGCTGAGATTTACAGTGAGATTACCATTCTGCACATGAGGGGCATCACTACGGAAAAAGGCAACCGCATGGTGGATGAATTCTTGAAGAATATCCGGGGAAAGCGTCAAGGGTGACGAAATACGCCTCGGCATAGTCAAAATCAGAAAACTGCGTTTTCTATTTGCCTCTGCACTCGGCTTTCATTATCTTTGCAGTCGATTTTGGAGGAAAATTCATGAAGAATAGATTATTATATACTTTCCTGTTTACGGTTCTGGTCGTGGCAGGTCTGTTTGCACTGCATTATTTACCCTCTGTCTCTTTAGATGGAAAGCCTTTGCGAAGGGTAGACTTGCTTTCTGATGTCCGCGTGAAAAAGGAATTGGTGGAGCCGATGGATTCGGATTCCTTGATATTGCCTCCTCCAGCGAAGCCTGTCTTTGTGGATACCTGCAAGAGCGGCATGGTATGCATTGAGGAATATGTGGATTCTACGGGGCGCGGAATGAGTCATTTTTATGAGGCGTTGAGTCAGGTGAATGCCCTGAACCGGCCGGTGCGTATCGCTTATTTCGGAGATTCCTTTATCGAGGCAGATATTTTGACCGGCGATTTGCGTGAGATGTTGCAGAAGCGTTTTGGCGGATGCGGGGTGGGATATGTGCCGATTACGAATAAAATTGCGGGTTTCCGTCCTACGGTGCACCAATCGTTTGGAGGTTGGGGCAGTCATGCCATTACAGACTCTGTGCATTTTGACCGTTCCCGTCAGGATATTTCCAATCATTATTTTATTCCTTCGGTCGGAGCGTATGTTTTGCTGAAAGGTGAGAAGCGTTTCCTTTCGCATATCGATACGTGTGAGGTGTCAACCTGCTATTTCCTGGCTGCCGACTCTGTTACCTTGATGGCCTCAGTGAACGGAAGCAAGACGCATTCCTTCCCTGTGAAAGGAAATGGAGAATTGCAGGCCGTGTCTGTCGATGGCCGGATTGGTTCCGTACGTTGGACGGTGGAAAAGCTGGACTCAGCAGCCTTGTTCTATGCCGTGACAATGGATCCGCACCGGGGAGTGGTAGTGGATAATTTCAGTACCCGAGGAAGTAGCGGACAGCAGCTGGCACATATTCCGATGTCTATCCTGCGCCAATACAACCGATTGCGGCCTTATGATTTGATTGTGTTGCAATATGGGTTGAATGTGGCTTCACAGAATGTGTTGAACTATACATATTACAAGAACGCCATGAAGCCTATTGTGGAACGGCTGAAGGAGGCTTTCCCGGAGACTTCTATTCTGATTGTCAGTGTAGGCGACCGGGAATACAAGGATGAAAACGGTGAACTGCGTACCATGCCCGGCGTGAAAGGATTGATTCGGTACCAGCAGGCACTGGCCGCAGAAACGCACGTGGCCTTCTGGAACATGTTTGAAGCCATGGGAGGGGAAGGCAGCATGGTGAAGATGGTGGAAGGCAAACCGCAGATGGCCAATTATGATTATACACACATCAATTTCAGGGGAGGGAAGCATATGGCCCAACTTCTGTTTGAGACCTTGATGTATGGAAAAGAACAGTATGAGAAACGGAAGGCTTATGAGATGGAATAAACTGTGGGGCTGGATAATGTGGTGCGTGCTGTGCTTATGGGCTACGGGGGTGTCGGCACAGGATGTGTTGCCGGTGAAATCACGCCCTGACCGGCATTCCGGTCATGTGTCCGACAGCAAGGCCATGCAGCAGCTGCTGAAATTTATACAGGTGAGCAATCCGATGCCTGCCAGTTTCAGGGAAACGACGGACAACCGGATTGAAGACCCGACGGGAGAACTCCTTCCTTTCTGGCAGAAGCTTTCTGTGCTCGACCGTCCGTTGCGGATAGTTCATATCGGTGACTCGCACGTGCGCGGACATGTGTTTCCGTATGTCGTCCGACGGCAGTTAGAGGAGGATTTCGGGCGGGAAGCGGTACTTGACATGCAGGTGAGTTACCGTACGTCGGGTTTGGCCCAGGAAACGGGGGCACCGGGAATCGTCTACCACATATTGGGAGTGAACGGGGCAACTTATGGTTCGTTTGCTACGCCAGAGAACATACAGCAGATTATCGACTTGAATCCAGACTTGGTGATTCTTTCTTTTGGCACGAACGAGGCACATGCCCGTCGATATTCTTCCACTGAACATGTGGCGCACATGGATTATCTGTTGGGAGAGCTGAAGAAAGGGTGTCCGAATGCCGTGTATCTGTTGACCACTCCACCGGGAGCTTACGTACGCAACGGCCGGAGAGGGGCTCGGGTAATCAATCCCCGTACGAAACAGGTGGTGAAAACGGAACAGGATTATGCGGCTTCCCGGAAACTGGCTTTGTGGGATATTTACCATATTGTGGGCGGCGAACGGAGGGCATGTCTGAACTGGAGTGCCGGAAACTATTATCAACGAGACAAGATTCATTTCACGCAGGACGGATATATCCTGCAAGGATTATTATTGCACGAAGCGATTATCAAATCATACAACAATTATGTGGAAACTCAACTGGACGGAACTCGGAATTGACTGGGATAGATTGAAGGATGTGCTGACGTATGATTCTGCACAGCCGATGATTTTCAGCAGCGGACTGTTCCTCTTTCTCTTTTTAGGATTCAGCCTGATTTATCTGCTTTTGCAGAAGAAGACTACGGCACGATTGCTGTTTGTCACCTTGTTTTCATACTATTTCTATTACAAGAGCAGCGGATTCTATTTTTTTCTGCTGGGCATTGTCACGGTGTCCGACTTCCTGCTGGCCCGCAGGATGGAGGTCACGGTGTCGGCATGGAAACGGAAAATGTTAGTGGTGTGCAGTTTGTGTATCAACCTCGGACTGCTCTGCTATTTCAAATACACGAACTTCTTCTATGAGATGCTGGCTCCCTTGTGGAACGGACAGTTCCAGCCGCTCGATATCTTCCTGCCGGTGGGTATTTCTTTCTTTACCTTCCAGTCGCTGAGCTACACCATTGATGTGTATCGTCGGGATTTGAAACCGCTGTCGAACCTGTTGGATTATGCGTTTTATGTGTCGTTCTTTCCACAGCTGGTGGCTGGACCGATTGTGCGCGCCCGCGATTTCATTCCGCAAATCCGGCAGCCGCTGTTCGTTTCATCGGAGATGTTCGGGCAGGGGATTTTCTTTATCGTGAGCGGTCTGTTCAAGAAAGCGGTTATTTCGGACTACATCAGTGTGAACTTCGTGGAACGTATATTTGATAATCCGGGATTGTATTCGGGACTGGAAAACCTGTTTGGTGTATACGGATATGCGTTGCAGATTTATTGCGATTTTTCGGGCTACAGCGACATGGCTATCGGTATTGCCCTGCTGTTAGGTTTCCGTTTCCCGCTCAACTTCAATTCGCCTTATAAGTCGGACAGTGTGACCGACTTCTGGCATCGCTGGCATATTTCCTTGTCTACCTGGCTGCGCGATTACCTGTACATTTCGTTGGGTGGCAACCGGAAAGGGAAAATCCGTACGTACATCAACCTGATATTGACCATGCTGTTAGGTGGTCTCTGGCACGGTGCTTCCTGGAATTTTGTGGTGTGGGGCGGACTGCACGGGGTGGCACTGGCCTTGCATAAGTTTTTCCGCAGTTTGTTGGGGCGTCCCAAGCAATATCGCAGCCGAGGTATCCGGAAATTCTTTGCGGTGATAATAACCTTCCATTTTGTGTGCTTCTGCTGGATTTTCTTCCGTAATGCCACGTTCGAGGCTTCTGTCACCATGATCCGGCAGATATTTACGGCTTTCCATCCGGAGTTGCTGGAACAGCTGCTGACGGGCTACTGGAAGGTCTTTGCCTTGATGGGAGTCGGTTTTCTGCTGCATTTCTGTCCCGACAACTGGCAGAATGCTTGCAGCCGGGGCATGGTACGCTTGCCGCTGGTGGCACAGGCTTTGGTAATGATTGCACTGATTTACCTGGTGATTCAGGTGAAAAGCAGCGATATTCAGCCGTTTATCTATTTCCAGTTCTAAGAAATTGCTGTCGCAGGCGTGAGAAAGAGGCAACTATTTTGGCAGAAGGCTACCATTTTTTCCTGAAAAAATTAGGAGAAAAGGGGGAATAATTGTATTTTTGTCACGCTTTCGAAAAATCCTTTTTGCCAAAGGAAGCTGGAAAGTGGGTTTATTGGTATTTGCGCCCGTAGTTCAATGGATAGAATAAAGGATTCCGGTTCCTTCGATTGGGGTTCGACTCCCCACGGGCGTACATAGTAGCTTATTAGACTGAAAATGAACGGTTTAATAAGCTTTTTTGTTTATAAGTACAGACCCTTTCGGAACCTGTGTATACCACGGTTGGAAAACGCACTTGTGTTTAAGTTCAAACGCACTTGCGTTTCACATAAAACGTCCTTGCGTTTGAGACAAAACGCACTTGCGTTTCAGTTAAAACGCTTAGGCGTTTGGATTGAAACGTCGAAGCGTTTTCCGGCAGTTGCAAAGTGGGGGGACGGAAGGTGAAAAAAATCACTCTTTAAAGTTGACTGAAAGATGAAAAACTACATGTTTGAAATTTGTGCGAACTCCGCAGAGAGTTGCGTGGCAGCCCAGCAGGGAGGGGCTCATCGGGTAGAATTGTGTGCCGGCATGCCGGAGGGGGGAACCACTCCGTCTATCGGGGAAATTATGGTAGCCCGGAAATTGATTGACATCCGTCTGCATGTCATTATCCGTCCGCGTGGAGGCGATTTTCTGTATACCTCTTCAGAACTGGATATTATGGAAGAAGACATCCGTGCAGCTCGTCAGGCTGGGGCCGATGGGGTGGTGTTCGGGTGCCTCACGCCGGAAGGAGAACTTGACAAGCCGGCCATGCAGCGCCTGATGAAGGCTGCCAAGGGACTTTCGGTTACTTTTCACCGGGCTTTTGATTATGTGAAGTCGCCGGACAAAGCATTGGAGGAACTGATTGAGATGGGAGTGAACCGTGTGCTGACTTCCGGTCAGATGCCTACAGCCATGGAAGGAGCACCCCTGCTGGCAGAACTGGTGAAGCAGGCAGGCGACCGTATCATCATCATGCCGGGATGTGGGGTGAATGAACACAACATTGCCGAACTGGCCCGGGTGACGGATGCCCGTGAATTCCATTTCTCTGCGCGCGAAGTAAAAGAAAGCCGGATGCTTCTTCGCAATCCGGCTTTGTCGATGGGAGGTACGGATATGGATGAATATGCTCATCCGGTCACGACTCCCGAAAAGGTACGTCGCACCATCGAGGCGCTTACAGTCCGTGGATAACATGGAGCAGTTGCTCGCCCATGCCGATGGTGTATCCGTGTGACTCAAAGACTACACGGTTGAACGTGTCGCCTAAGATAATCACCGGCAGGGTGGGTTTGCTGCCCAGTTTCATGTTTTCAGCAATCATCTTCAGGATGCTGCCGTCCTTGTCGATACCGAATACTACGTTCGACGGCAGGTTGGGGAACTCCTTGCGGTCAAACCGCTTGTAGGCAGCTTCGTCGGTGAAGAGCAGCACGAGAGTGCGTCCCCATTTTTCAAATTCCGCTTTCTTGATTTCGATGTCTTTCAAGGCATGGTTGGTGGGTTCCTGTCCTACGCCCAATACGCCTACAATGTAATAGCCACGTCCTGTAGTGTTGAGGATGGAGGTCTGTTCGCCATTGTCCGGGAGAGTGTAGAGTGCTTCAGAATTGAAGTTGCCGATGACACGTACTTCCTCCGTATTGTCCCGCATGCAGAGCGGAGTCACGGTGGTCTTTCCTTCTTCCACGTTGAAGAAAGAAACCTGACTCAACACACTTCCGTTGGCCATACGACTGCCGGTTACCAGCATGTAATAACCCGTTGACATCTGGCTTCCGTTTTTCAGCAGAGAAGCCCAGCTGGCATTTTCCGGATGATTTTGCAGTTGGAAAGTGCCGTTGTCGTACTTCGACAAGGTGAAGTGGGTATAATATTTCGGGTTATCCAGTCGCGGAATCGGCTGGTAAGTTGCTTTCAGTATACCTTCCGACAGATTGCCTCCTTCCGATTTCTCAAAGTCCACCAGTACCGGATTGCCGTTGAGGCGGTAGCAGATATTGCCGTTCACTTCGTCTTTCCAGGCCGGGATGCCTAAACTGCGGGCAGCGGCCACAAAGAAAATGTCTCTCGACTGGGAGTCGGTTACCCGGCTGCGCCATACGCCTTCCGGAGAAGTCGTTGTAAACAAGGTACTCAAATCGTTGCGGATAAGCAGGCTGTCCTTACACCATTTTACCAGCATCTGAGGGTCGGCCTTGATTTGGGCAGCCAGTTCGGCTGGGAAGGCTTTCTGCAGGTAGCTCCGGTAAGGGGTCAGCATTTCGCTGGCGATACGCGGGGCCAGTACTTCCTTCACATCGGCTGCGGCATCGGTCGCATAAAGATGGTCTTCCAAGATAGCGCAAGGGGTGTCGCGCAAGTCTTTTTCGGCCAAGGTTCCTAACAACTCCAGTGCCCGTGTGCCCTGTCCTTTTTCTGCGGCATGTGAAAGGAATTGCATGATGTCGGCATAATTACCTCTGGATTTCACGATAAAATCACTGGTCTGTGCTTCATTCAGCTTCAGTCCTTGGGCAAATGCTTTGGCTTTTTCTTCCGTCGGGAAAGTGGCTACGTAGGCATTGCGGATGGAGTCTTCCTGGGCCATACGCAGGGTGTTTTCCTTGCGCTGGGCTTCGGTTACTTCCGGTAAATTAGCCTTTTCGGCAGGGGGAACGATGTGCAGGGTGTCGGTAAACACGTCGCCCGGACGATGGGTGAGGGCAAGGGTTACTTCTTTGTCCTTGCCGAAAGATACCTTTTTCAGACCGAAACGCTGGTTGGCAGAAGCGTAGACCAGCATGTCGCCCAGTCCGGCAGAAAGAGAAGCTTTACCGGAAGCGTCAGTGGTCTTATTAGCTACGGTATAGAACTCTGCATAGTTGTAAAGCTTGAACTCCACATGAGCTCCTTCCACCGCTTTACCCAAGGAGTCGACTACGGTGACGGTGACCGGTGCACTCTGTGCGTAATTGTCGATAATGTTGATTTCAGTGTAGTTGGCAGTGGTTTTCATTACGTCTTCCGGTCCATCGTAGGCTCCGAATACCTTGGTGTGCATCAGCATGCCTCGGCTTGCCGGTGCATTGAACCAGCCTAAGTTCAGCACAGGTTCCGGTTCGCAGGCACCCAGGAAGTACCATTTGCCATCCACCCAGGCTTCTACCCAGGCATGGTTGTCGTCCGTGTGTGCCCAGCGTGGGGTATAGACCTGACGGGCCGGAATACCTACTGCACGCAAGGCGGCTACCAGGAAGGTGGATTCCTCTCCACAACGTCCGTAAGCGGTCTTGACGGTAGCCAACGGCGCGCTGGTACGGCTGTCGGTCGGGGTATAGATTACTTTCTCATGGCACCAGTGGTTTACTTCCAGCACCGCGTCGTACATGGACAGTTTTTCAACGCGAGGCATCAGTTCCTTGCGGAACACTTCACGCGCATTGTCCAGGTTTTCGTTGTTGACCCGTATGGGAAGTACAAAATGACGGAAAATCAAGTCCGGGATTTGTGAACCCCAGGACGTTTGTTTGCGGTTCTGCAAAGACAGACGTACATTTTTCAGGTAGAAATCGCCGGAGTAGTCGGCAATGTCGCCCGGTGTCATGTAAGCATACAGGAACATCATGGCTTCCCGCTCTTCTTGCGTCATTTCCTCATTGAAAACTGCAAAGAGATTGCCCCGGTTGAGCACTTCTTTTTTCTGGTTGAAGTCGGTCTTTACCTTCTGACGATAGTCAGTTTCCTTCAGAAAATGGTCGGAAGAGGTACAGGCCGGGAAGAGGCAGCTGAGCCAGAAACCTAAAATAGGGATAACTAATTTTTTCATGTAGATAAAAAATATGAGTGACAAGTAAAAAAGAAAAGACACGGAAACGGGTCTTTCTTCATCGGGAAGAAATCCTTCGTTTCTGTGTCTTTTATAGGGATGATATGAATGCTTTTTAGATAGGTTTATATTCCACAAAAGCTTCCATGGCTTCATAGCAAGCCAGTCCTAAGTGGTCATAAAGCGAAGCGGTTCCGCGGTTGCGGTCTTCACTTCTCTGCCAGAACAGTCGTTCGTCATTGCCCAGGAACGGGGCGCTTTCCATCTGCGACTGATGTTTCAGGATGGAGTTGCGTTTTGCGCGAAGTTCTTCCGGACTCAACGGTACGGCCATTTCAATGTTCTCGATTTCCCATTCAGCCCATGCACCACGGTACATCCAGATGCGGCAGTCTTTCAGCCATTCAGCGCCAGCATTCTTTTCTTCGTCGATGGCAGCGAATACGGCATCCGTACATACACGGTGAGTACCGTGCGGGTCGGCCAAGTCGCCGGCCACATAAATCTGGTGAGGTTTCACTTCACGCAGCAGATTCAGTACGATTTCCACATCGGCCTCGCTGATTGGATTCTTCTCAATTTTTCCGGTTTCATAGAACGGAAGATCCAGGAAGTGGCAGTGATCCAATGGAATGCGGTTGAACGTACAAGCTGTACGGGCTTCTCCACGACGAATCAATCCCTTGATGGTCAGAATGTCGCGGGTATCCATCTGTCCTTCTTTCTTGGTTGAGAAGAATTTCTTGATTTCCGCATATTTTTCGCTGATTACCTTGTCTTCGCTGTTTTCGAACAGCTGGTTGAAGCCGTTGATGAAGTGCATGAAGCGAACTACTTCTTCGTCGCCTACGGCAATGTTTCCGGAAGTTTCATAAGCTACGTGTACATCGTGTCCCTGCTGTACCAAACGGCGCAAGGTACCTCCCATGGAGATGACATCGTCGTCCGGATGCGGAGAGAATACCACTACGCGTTTCGGAAACGGTTTGGCGCGTTCCGGACGATACGTATCGTCGGCATTCGGTTTCCCACCCGGCCATCCGGTGATGGTATGTTGCAGGTCGTTGAACACTTTGATGTTGGCATTGTAGGCAGAGCCGTAAAGTGCTAACAGCTCGCTCAAGCCATTTTCGTTATAATCCTTGTTGGTCAGTTTCAGAATCGGCTTGTTGAGGGTAGTACACAACCATACAATGGCACTTCTCACCAGCTTGTCGTTCCATTCACAGCTGGTTACCAGCCACGGACGCTGGATACGTGTCAGGTGAGCAGCTGCAGCCAAGTCGATGCAAACAGAAGTGTTGGAATGGAGTTGCAGGTAGGAAGCCGGCAAAGTGTCACTCACCTTGTCTTCCACTGCGCTTCGGATAATGTCAGCTTTGTCTTCTCCCCATGCCAGCAGATATACTTTTCGCGCTCCTAAAATGGTATTGATACCCATGGTAATGGAGCAAGGAGGCAGGTTATCTACTCCGATATTGTGTGCGGCTTCCGAACGGGAAGTCGCGTCAATCAAAATCAGTCGAGTGGTGGAACTGGCGTGTGAGCCTGGTTCATTCATACCGATGTTTCCTTCCCGGCCTACTCCCATGATGACGATGTCGATGCCACCGAAGGTCTGGATACGCTGTTCGTACAAGCGGCAGTGTTCCGTAATGGCTTCCTGAGGAATCGTTCCGTCCATGGTGAAAATGTTCTGGCGGTCGATGTCTATCTGAGACAGGAAAAGTTTGTTCAGGTGGTTAAAGCTGCTTCCGGCCTCGTCTGTCAACGGATAATATTCATACAGGTTGAAGAATACTACGTTGCGGAAGCTGACACCTTCATCTTTGTGTTTCCGAATCAGTTCGGCAAAGAGCGGACGCAGGGAGGCACCAGTACCTACTGCAATGGTGCAGAACTTTCCTTCGCGTTGTCTGTCCTGTATTTTGGCTACGATTTCATTGGCAATCTGTACCACTCCTTCATCAATGGTCTCAAAGATGTTAGTGGGGATTTTTTCGAGTCGTGTCAGTACAGAACGTTCCACCGCATTTTCCGGTCGGTAATATCTGGGGGATACACGGTTCAGTGAGATTTGAGAGCTTAGGTTTGTTCTCATGATTTAGAAAATTAAAGGTTGTTCTTTTCGATGTCTTTGAAGTACTTGTAAGTGCCGACTTTCAGTTCGTCCGTCGCAGCTTCGTCGCATACGATGATGCCATGCTGATGCATCTGGAGTGCGCTGATGGTCCACATCTGTGTAATACCTCCTTCAACAGCATGCTGCAAAGCGCGAGCCTTGTTGTGTCCGTTGCAGATAATCAACACTTCCTTGGCAGAAAGCACCGTGCCTACTCCTACGGTTAGAGCTGTTTTGGGCACTTTGTTTACATCGTTTTCAAAGAAACGAGAGTTGGCAATGATGGTGTCGGTAGTCAGTGTTTTCACACGAGTACGTGAACTCAATGAAGAACCCGGTTCGTTGAAAGCAATATGACCGTCGGGGCCGATACCTCCCAAGAACAGGTCGATGCCGCCGAATTTTTCAATTTCTTTTTCATAATTGGCGCATTCTGCTTCCAGATCGGCCGCATTACCGTTCAAAATATGGATGTTTTCCTTGCAGATGTCGATGTGGTTGAAGAAATTATTGAACATGAAAGAATGATAGCTTTCCGGATGTGATTCAGGTAAGCCTACATATTCATCCATGTTGAAAGTTACCACGTTCTTGAAGGAAACCACTCCTTTTTTATTCAGTTCAATCAAGGCTTTGTACATACCCAGTGGAGAAGAACCGGTGGGAAGTCCCAATACAAACGGTTTTTCTTTGGTCGGATTGGCTGCGTTAATTTTTTTTGCGACATAGTTTGCTGCCCAATTGGACAGCGCATTGTAATCAGGTTCAATGATTAGTCTCATGGTGGTTAGAATTTTGAATATTGAAATTAATTTTAATAGTAATCTAATCTTCGATAAGATTTATCTTGTTTCTGCAAATATATCAAAGCTTATTCAGAAAGTCAAATAAAAAAATAGATTTTTTATGCTTGACTTTTTAAAGAAAAATTCTACATTTGTAAATGTTTCTATAAAAAATAACGAATATGGGTCAGACTCTATTGACGAACATACAGAAAGGGGTTAAGAGTGCGTTAGTAAAGCAGCGTATCATTACGCATTTGATTTATGCGGGCAGCACTACGATTACAGATTTGTCTAAATCAATGGGCTTAAGTGTTCCTACGGTGACAAAATTTGTGGATGAGATGTGTAAAGAGGGATATGTGAACGATTGTGGAAAACTGGAGACCAGCGGAGGACGTCATCCCAGTCTATATGGCTTGAATTCGGATTCAGCCTATTTTATAGGAGTGGCTTTGGCGGTGCAGTCTTTAAGTTTGGGTGCTATTAATTTTAAGGGAGATGTCTTGCAGACCAAGATGGAGATTCCTTTTAAATTGGAAAATACGCCGGAATGCTTGGAACATATTTGTCGGGAAATCGAGACCTTTATTGACGAACTTCCGTGCGACAAGTCGAAAATCTTGAATATTTGTATTGGTATGACAGGCCGCGTCAATCCGGAAACAGGATGCAGTTATACGCACCTGACATTTGGAGAGAAGCCGTTGGCTCAGATGTTTACCGACAGACTGGGTATCAATGTATGTATCGACAATGACAGCCGGGCCATGGCATACGGCGAATACATCACTCGTCCGGAGAAATGTCCGAAGAACCTTATATTCATTAATGTGAACTGGGGACTGGGCATGGCTATTATTATTGATGGCAAATTGTATTCCGGCATGTCTGGTTTTGCCGGCGAGTTCGGACACAACTATGGATATGATAATCAGCAAATCTGTTATTGCGGAAAGAAAGGATGTATTGAGACAGAGGTTTCTTGTTCTGCATTGTACCGCAAATTCATCGCTCGTCTTCGCCAGGGAGAGAACTCTGTTTTGCTGAAAGAAAAAGCCATCGATGACATCACGTTGGCCGATATTATCTCAGCAGTACGACGGGAAGATGTGCTGGCTATTGAACTGGTGGAAGAAATTGGTACAAAATTAGGGCGTCACATTGGGGACTTGATTAATATATTCAACCCTGAGCAGGTGATTATTGGAGGTGAGTTTTCAAAGGTAGGAGAATATTTGCTTCCTCCGGTAATTTCAGCAGTTCGGAAGTATACGTTGAACTTGATGTATAAGGATTCAGACATCGTGTTGTCTGAATTGAAGGAGAAAGCCAATGTGATAGGTTCTTCTCTGTTGTCGCGAAGCAAATTGTTTGCTTTGGAATAATGAGCCTTCTTAGGAATACAAAAAATCCACAGAAAGAGTATATTGTATGTGCCTTTTCTGTGGATTTTTTTGTTTATAGTGAAGTGGTTTGCAGACTTTGGTAAACTGTTTCCCAGTTCTCGTCAAATGCCGGCATGGAAGGAAAGAGCAGGTTGGCTCCTTCTTTCAAGAGTACGTCATCGGGAAGGGGCCCGGTATTCAGGGCTACCGTAAAAATTCCGGCGGCCACTCCGGCGCGTACGCCCAGAGGAGCGTTTTCTACAACAATCGCTTCATTGGCGTGGATTCCTGCTTTTTGCAGTGCCATCAGGTAGGGCTCGGGATTGGGCTTCCCGTATTTCACGTCGAAAGCGGTAACCATCAGTTCACGGTGAAAAATGTCTGGAAAGTAATGGTTCAGTTTGTCCAGCAAAGAATGCTGTCCGGAGCCTGTGACTACCATAGGGATGAGTCCGGCAGTCTTAATCTTGTTCAGTACCTCAAGAGCCCCGGGCATGGGATCTGCCTTGGGCAGACTGTTGAACAAGTCACTTTTGGTCTGGTAGATTTGTTTGATTTCTTCCTCAGACGCTTCATAGCCTCTTTCTCGTTGGCTGACGATGTTGATGGTAGAAGCCCCTGTACGGCCTTCGTGTAGATAGGCTTCTTCCGGGCTCAGGCTCATGCCATACTGTTTCATGGCCTCGTGCCAGGCACGGGCATGGTTCTTCATGGAATCGAACAGCACTCCGTCCATGTCGAACAATACGGCTTTTAAATCAATGTGCGTATAATGATGTGTGTGGAGATATTGATTGATTTCTTGTTGAAACATGATAATCCTTTTTATAATAATCAGGCACGCATTACATGAAGAATGGTTCCTTCTCTTCTTGCAGAGAGGGTGCTTCTCATGTAATTCGTGCCTGTAAATGTAAAACGAAATGACGTCTCGTTTTATTTCTTCAGACGAGCCTGAATAGCTTCAGATTCTTTTTCGTATCCCGGTTTGTTCAAAAGGGCAAACATATTCTTCTTGTAGGCTTCTACACCCGGCTGGTTGAACGGATTTACACCCAAAAGGTATCCGCTGATTCCGCAGGCTTTTTCAAAGAAGTAAATCAGCTGTCCCAGATAGTATTCGTTCAGTGAAGGAACACTGACGTGCAAGTTAGGCACACCACCGTCTACGTGAGCCAGCTGTGTACCCAGTTCAGCCATCTTGTTGACTTCATCGATACGTTTTCCAGCCAGGAAGTTCAAACCATCCAAGTTTTCTTCATCATTCGGGAAGTGAAGTTCGTGGTTGGGAGTAGCGATAGAAACGACTGTTTCGAAGATGGTACGTTCACCCTGCTGAATCCATTGTCCCATAGAGTGCAGGTCGGTAGAGAAGTCTACAGAGCTCGGATAGATACCCTTATTGTCTTTTCCTTCTGATTCACCGTACAGCTGTTTCCACCATTCCATGAAGTAGTGCAGTTTTGGCTGGAAGTTCACTAAAATTTCAATTTTCTTGCCGCTCTGATACAGTTCGTTACGAGTAGCTGCATACAGGGCTGCCGGGTTTTCGTACATGTTCTCGTTGGCACATACCTTTTCCATTTCGCAGGCACCGGCTACCAATTGGTCGATGTTGATACCAGCTACTGCAATGGGAAGCAGACCTACCGGAGTCAGTACAGAGAAGCGTCCACCTACGTTGTCAGGAATGATGAATGATTTGTATCCTTCCTTGTCGGCTGTAACGCGGGCTGCACCTTTCTTTGCATCGGTTACGGCTACGATAACTTTGCGGGCCATTTCTTTGCCTCTCTGGTCTTCGCACTGTTTCTTCAGCAGGCGGAACGCCAAAGCTGTTTCGGTAGTAGTTCCTGATTTAGAGATGTTGATGACACCGAACTTCTTGTCTTTCAGGAATTCTGTCAGTTCGAACAGATAGTCTTCGCTGATATTGTGTCCGGCAAAAATAATCGTCGGGTTTCCAGCTTTCTTTTCCTCTAACCAAGCAAAGCTGTTTGACATGGCTTCGATGACGGCACGTGCGCCTAAGTAACTACCTCCGATACCGGCAACAACCACTACGTCACAATTTTCACGAAGGATCTGTGCAGTAGCTTTCAGGTCGTTCAGGTGTTCTGTGGTGATGGAAGAAGGTAAATGCAACCAACCTAAGAAATCATTTCCCAGACCAGTGCCTTTTTCCAGCGTTTCCATACAAGCTTTTACTTTGGGTTCATAAGAAGCCAATTTTTCTTTGGAGATAAAATCCAAAGTTTTTTCCACATTTAGTTGAATATTTTCCATAACTGTTTCTGATTTTTATCTAAATGAGTCAGTTAATAATTTGATTTCTATCATTGGAGATATCCGCTCATAAAGGATGTTGTACACCGCATCTACAATCGGCATGTTCACGTGCAGATGCTTGTTCAGTTCCTTGATGCATTTGGTGCCGTAGTATCCTTCGGCAATCATTTCCATCTCAATCTGTGCGCTTTTCACGGAATATCCTTTACCGATCATGGTTCCGAATACCCGGTTACGGCTGAAATTGGAATAGGAAGTTACGAGAAGGTCGCCCAGGTAGGCTGAGTCGTTAGTGCAGCGATTGACCGGATGAACGGTGTCCAGGAATCGGTTCATTTCCTGTAAGGCATTTGAAACCAATACAGCTTGGAAATTGTCGCCGTATTTCAGTCCGCTGCAAATACCGGCTGCGATGGCATATACGTTCTTCAGTACAGAAGCATATTCAATGCCGGCTACGTCGGTGTTGACAGACGTTTTGATATAGTGTCCAGCCAGTTGCTTGGCGAACATCTTGGCTTTTTCGATGTCTTTACATCCTACGGTGAGGTAAGAAAGTCGTTCCAAGGCTACTTCTTCTGCGTGACAAGGGCCCGCCAAAACGGCAATGTTGTTTTCAGGCACGTCGTACATTTTGTGGAAGTAGTCGGATACAATCAGATTCTCGTCCGGTACAATACCTTTGATGGCGGTAACGATGAATTTATCCTTCAGTTTGACTTTTAGCTTTTTGAGGTGACTTTTCAGATACGGTGAAGGGGTCACGAAAATCAGGGTATCCGATTCCTTGACTACCTTATTAATATCTGATGAAAAATTGATGCATTTCATGTCGAAACGTACACTCGTCAAATAAGCTGGATTATGTCCCAGACGTTTGAATTCTTCAATCCGGTCGTCACGGCGCATATACCAGTTTATGGATTCTGCCTGGGTCAATATGATTTTGGCAATAGCTGTGGCCCAGCTTCCTCCCCCCATGATTGCTATTTTCCCGGGTAATTTCATACTTTATTTTCTTAATGAAACAGATATGAAGAGTGAAGCTCATTCTTCACTCTTCATACATCCCTTCATTCTGTCTGTTACTTAATTTTTTCTATCCAGCCTGCAACTTCGTCGACTGTCGGGTTCTTCAATTCCAGTTTGTATTTTTTATTGATACCGCAGATATCCTGATGAAGCTTCTGTGGATTGACATCTTTCATGTCGCTTACCAGGTTATATCCGGCTTTCTGGAGAACCGGTACCCATTCTTCTGCCACGCCCAGTTCCATGAATTTGGCCGGTGCATCTTTCGGAATGACTTTTTCCGGACGCATTTGCGGGAAGAACAACACTTCCTGGATGGTGTTCTGAGCTGTCATCAGCATGACAAGGCGGTCCATACCGATACCCATACCTGAAGTAGGAGGCATACCATATTCCAAAGCACGTACAAAGTCTTTATCAATAATCATAGCTTCGTCGTCTCCCTTTTCGCTCAGGCGCATCTGCTCTTCAAAACGTTCCAGCTGGTCAATCGGGTCGTTCAGCTCTGAATAAGCATTGCAAAGTTCCTTTCCGTTCACCATCAGTTCGAAGCGTTCGGTCAGGTCCGGATTGTTACGGTGCTTCTTGGTCAGCGGAGACATTTCAATCGGATAGTCGGTGATGAAGGTCGGCTGGATGTAGTTGCCTTCGCAGAATTCGCCGAAGATTTCGTCAATCAGCTTACCCTTACCCATTGTATCATCGATTTCCATGTTCAGCTTCTGGCACACTTCCCGAATCTGGTCTTCGTTCATGCCAGTCAGGTCGTATCCCGTAAATTCTTTGATAGAATCCAGCATGGTGACGCGCTTGAACGGAGCCTTGAAGTTGATGACATTGTCACCAATTTTCACTTCTGTAGTACCATTTACGTCCATGCAGATTTTCTCAAGCATGTTTTCCGTAAACTTCATCATCCAGTTGTAATCCTTGTAGGCTACATAAATTTCCATACAGGTGAATTCCGGATTGTGTGTACGGTCCATACCTTCGTTACGGAAGTTCTTGCCAATTTCGTACACGCCTTCAAAACCACCTACAATCAGTCGTTTCAGGTACAACTCACTGGCAATACGCATGTACAAAGGAATGTCGAGTGCGTTGTGGTGAGTGATGAACGGGCGTGCCGCAGCACCTCCCGGGATAGACTGAAGAATCGGAGTTTCTACTTCCACATAGCCTTTGGAATTGAAATATTCTCTCATGGAATTGTAGATTTTGCTCCGTTTCAAGAAAATATCTTTGACTCCGTCGTTGACTACCAGGTCTACATAGCGCTGGCGGTAGCGGAGTTCCGGGTCTTCGAATTTGTCGTATGCCACTCCGTCTTTGTATTTTACAATCGGAAGCGGACGGATGGATTTGGACAACACTGTCAGTTTCTGTGCATGGATGGAAACTTCTCCTGTCTGTGTGCGGAATACGAAGCCTTCAATTCCGATGAAATCACCCAAGTCCAGCAAACGTTTGAAAACAATATTGTATAAATCTTTGTTTTCTCCCGGACAGATGTCGTCACGGGTTATATATACTTGAATACGGCCTTTAGAGTCTTGCAATTCAATGAAGGATGCCTTACCCATTACGCGGCGAGACATGATACGACCGGCTACAGACACTTTGCGAGGTTCCGCATCGTCTTTAAATTCGGCTTTAATGTCAGTCGAAAAAGCGTTGGTTACATACTCGGCAGCAGGGTATGGGTCAATCCCCATTGCTCTCAACTCATTCAGACTGTTACGTCTGATAATTTCCTGTTCGCTTAATTCTAATACGTTCATTTGTTAGTATATTAACTCATTTTGGCTACAAAAATAAAAAACATTTTGCAAACTACCTCTATATATAAGGTTCTTTTAGAATAAAAAGCCTGAGAATAGCCCAGTTATTAAGAAATCGGTGACAAAACAGGGGCGTGAATGAGAAATTTCAAAAATGTACATTTTGTTTTCATATGGAAGTATTTTAAAGCCAAAATTTGCTTTCTGTGATTAAATTGTTACCTTTGGGCGTTTCTAATGAATGAAAAGCATGAAAATAATCTTATTGCAGACAGATATTTGCTGGGCTGACCCTGAAGCCAATGTGGCTTACATGGGAAAGGTCATTGATCGTTATGATAAAGTCGATTTGTTTGTGCTCCCCGAAATGTTTTCTACGGGTTTTTGCACGTTACCGGAAGGTATTGCGGAGCCTGTGGAAAGTCCTACCTTGCAATGGATGAAGCAGACGGCGTGTGCGCATGATTGTGCCCTTGCCGGCAGTATCTCTATTGAGGAAAACGGAAAATTCTATAACCGTTTCTTTTTTGTGCATCCCGATGGAAAAGTACAATGGTATGACAAAAAGCATCTGTTTACGTATGGAGGAGAAGACAAGCATTATACGGCCGGTACGGAGCGTGTTGTGGTGGATTTCCGCGGGGTACGTTTCCTGCTGGAAGTGTGCTATGACTTACGGTTCCCCGTATGGTCCCGGAATCGGGGTGATTACGATGTGGCATTGTATGTAGCCAGTTGGCCGTCTTCACGAGTGGAAGCTTGGAAGGCTTTGTTACGGGCACGAGCCATTGAAAACCAATGCTATGTATTGGGCGTGAACCGGGTGGGAAAGGACCCGTATTGTGATTATTGTGGCGGTACAGCAGCCATCGACCCGTATGGACGGACCCTTTCGGCGTGTGCCGATGGGGAGCAGGGACAGATTGAGGTCTCCATTGACATGGAAGAGCTGGAAGCCTTCCGGAAAAAGTTCCCCGTACTGAATGATGCAGATTCTTTTACATTGAATTAACTTCTTAATATTTATGAAAGACAATCATAAACTTTTGTTGTTGGGTGATCAGGCGATAGCGCTGGGCGCCCTTCATGCGGGAATCTCGGGAGTCTATGCTTACCCGGGTACTCCTTCGACTGAAATTACCGAATATATACAGGAATCTCCGATAGCGAAGGCACGCGGCTTGCACAGCAGTTGGTGCACTAACGAGAAAACGGCTATGGAAGCCGCTTTGGGTGTGTCGTATGTGGGGAAGCGGGCATTGGTCTGCATGAAACACGTGGGAATGAATGTATGTGCCGATGCCTTTGTCAATTCGGCCATTACGGGTGTCAATGGAGGTGTAGTCGTACTGGCTGCCGACGATCCTACCATGCATTCCTCTCAGAACGAGCAGGATTCTCGTTTTTATGGTAAGTTTGCTTTGATTCCGATATTGGAACCTTCCTCCCAGCAGGAAGCCTATGATATGATGGCGTATGCATACGACCTTTCAGAGCAGTTGCGCACTCCGGTACTGATGCGTATTACTACCCGTATGGCCCATTCCCGCGCGGCAGTGGAAGTCGCTGCGTCCGGGAAAGAAGTCACTTGTACGGGACGTCAGTCGGTACCTGCCGATTGGGTGTTGTTGCCGGGAAATGCCCGTCGTCGTTATATCGAAGTCATCAAAAACCTGCAGAAACTGGAGGCTGAATCTGAGCATTCTGGCTATAATCAGTTGAGTATGCAGGAAGGGATGGCTGAGAAAGGGATTGTGGCTTGTGGCATCGGTTACAACTACGTGATGGAAAATTATCCGGAGGGATGTCCTTATCCCATACTGAAGATTTCGCAATATCCTTTACCGGTAGAAGCCTTGACTCGTTTGGCCGACTCTTGCAAAGAGATTTTAGTGGTAGAAGACGGACAGCCTTTTGTGGAAGAACAGCTGAAAGGTATCCTTCCTTCTAATTATGTAGTGAAAGGCCGTTTAAGCGGTGAGTTACCCCGCACCGGAGAACTGACACCGGATAATGTCCGTCAGGCCTTGGGCTTGCCGAGTGGACAGGTCTATGCGGCTGCCCAGCAAGTAGTTCCTCGTCCGCCGGCCTTGTGTAAAGGATGCGGACACCGTGATGTATATGATGCCTTGAATAAGGTGGCTGCAGAATATCCGGATGCAAAGATTTTCGGAGATATTGGTTGCTATACATTGGGTGCACTTCCACCTTTCCGTACATTGAGTAGCTGTGTCGATATGGGAGCTTCCATCACGATGGCCAAAGGAGCAGCCGATGCAGGACTGTTTCCTTCCATTGCCGTGATAGGGGATTCCACTTTCACCCATTCCGGAATGACGGGGTTGCTGGATGCGGTGAACGATCAATCGAACATTACGGTCGTCATTTCCGACAATCTGACTACTGCGATGACCGGAGGACAGGATTCAGCAGGTACCAACAAATTTGAAGCCATTTGTTTAGGACTGGGTGTGGAGCCGGAGCATGTCCGGGTAGTGGTTCCTCTTCCCAAGAACATGGAGGAGATTACCCGGGTCATTCGGGAAGAGATAGAATACAAGGGGGTGTCTGTCATTATTCCGCGTAGGGAATGTATGCAGACGTTGAACCGGAAATTGAAACAGCAAAAAGCAAAGAAACAATGAAAACAGATATCATACTTTCTGGAGTGGGCGGACAGGGAATTCTGTCTATTGCCACGATTATTGGTGAGGCGGCCCTGCATTTAGGGTTGAACCTGAAACAGGCTGAAGTACATGGAATGAGTCAGCGAGGGGGCGATGTGCAGTCGAATCTGCGTTTGTCGGAGGCGCCGATTGCGTCCGACTTGATACCGTTGGGTATGGCAGATATGATTATTTCATTGGAGCCGATGGAAGCCCTGCGTTATCTTCCGTATCTGTCGAAAGACGGATGGATTATCACTTCAGCTACTCCGTTCAAGAACATTCCCAATTACCCGGAAGACGAAAAACTGAAGGCGGAACTCCATGCGCAGCCGCATGTGGTGGTGCTGGATGTAGAGAATCTGGCAAAGGAGAACCAGATACCCAGGTCGGCCAATGTCATCTTGTTGGGCGCGGCTGCACCTTTCTTGAAAATCCTGAATGCGGACGTTCTGCGGGAAAGTGTAGGGCGTATCTTTGCTCCGAAAGGCGAAGAGGTGGTCCAAATGAACTACAAAGCCTTTGATATCGGTCATGAATATGTGAAACAATTGAAATTCTAAGGGCTTATGAGTTGCGTGTTTAGTGAAGAACTGGTCAATTCTGTGGCCAAGGAGATGAAAGTGGCCGATTTAGCCAATGCAACCATCGGCGATGTGTTGCTGGTGGCTTCCCGCTTGGAAGAACTTACGGGTATTCCATTTATTCGGATGGATCAGGGATCTCCCGGTCTTCCCGCGAACAAGGTAGGCATTGAAGCGGAGAAGAAAGCACTGGACAGAGGAGTCGGTTCCCAGTATCCGGCTGCTGCTGGTGTGGCGGAGTTGAAACAGGCTGCTTCCCGCTTTGTCAAAGCATTCATCAATATTGATATTTCTCCTCGGGCGTGTGTACCCACTACAGGGTCGGTAGCGGGTTCTTTCGGAGCCTTTATCGCCTGTACCCAGCGGATTCCTGGGAAAAACAAGGTGCTGTTCATCGACCCGGGTTTCCCGATACAGAAGTCCCAGTTGCGCATTTTAGGCATTGCGTGGGAGTCGTTTGATATCCATGATTTCCGGGGAGAACCGTTGCGTGCCAAACTGGAAAGTTTTCTTTCCAAAGGAGATATTGCGGCCATTGTCTATTCCAATCCCAACAATCCGGCTTGGATTTGCCTGGAAGAAAGTGAACTGAAAATCATCGGGGAACTGGCTACGCAGTATGATGCGATAGTGATGGAAGACCAGGCATATTTCTGTATGGACTTCCGCCATGCGTTCGGCCGTCCTTATCAGCCTCCTTTCGTGCCTACGGTGGCCCGTTATACCGACAATTATATTCTCATGTTGTCTGCCTCCAAGATTTTCAGCTATGCTGGACAGCGCATTGCCTTGGCTTGTGTGTCCGATAAGCTGTTCGATACGCAGTATCCGGCCTTGGCTTCCCGTTATGAGGATTCAGGGGTGTTCGGGCCGACCTTCATCGCTTCTATTCTGTATATGATTACTTCCGGCTGCACGGCCACTACCCAGTATGCCATGGCAGAGATGCTGGAAAAATCCATTAGCGGTGAAATCAATTTTGTGGAAGACGTCCGTGAGTATGAACGGCGCGCTCGCCGGATGAAGCAGATTTTCACCGCTCATGGCTTTTCGGTGGTATATGACAAGGATGTGACCCAGCAGGTGGGTGATGGCTTTTTCTTTACCTTGGGCTATCCCGGACTGACGGGTGGCGAGTTGCTCCGTGAACTGATGATGTACGGGGTGAGCAGTATCTCTCTGTCGACGACGGGCAGTGAACAGCAAGGCGTGAGAGCCTGTACCTCCCGGATGCGGGAGGAACTTTATCCGGTGCTGGAAGAACGGATGAAAGCTTTTCAGGAAGACCATCCTGTGTCGGGGAAATAACCAAACTATTACTGAAATAAAGAAAAACACACTATGATTTGGAATCCGAGCAAAGAATGTATGCCGCGTGAACAGATGCGTGAGCTACAGGGGAAACGTTTGTGCAAACTGGTGCAGTATGTGTACCATAATGTGCCTTTCTATCGGCACAAGATGCAGGAGATGGACCTCACGCCCGATGACATCCGGGAAATTGAGGACATTACGAAACTGCCTTTTACCACCAAACAGGATTTGCGGGACAATTATCCGTACGGGCTGATGGCGGCTCCTCTTTCGGAAGTGGTGCGTGTGCATGCTTCTTCCGGAACGACTGGCAACCCGACCATCGTGGGATATACCCGCCGCGATTTGTCTATCTGGTCGGAGGTGATGTCACGTTGTCTTTCGGCATACGGCGTAACTCGTGACGATACGTTTTCCGTGAGTTACGGATATGGTCTGTTTACCGGCGGACTGGGAGCGCACTATGGCGTAGAGAATTTAGGAGCAACCGTGATTCCGGCATCTACGGGAAATACGGAAAAGCATGTACGCCTGATTCGGGATTTGCATATCACGGGCATTGCCTGTACGCCTTCGTATGCCTTGTATCTGGCAGAGGTGGTGGAACGGATGGGTATCCGCAAGGAAGAACTGGGATTGCGTATCGGCGCTTTCGGGGCGGAACCTTGGACGGAAAACATGCGTCAGGAAATCCAGGCTCGTTTGGGGCTGAAGGGCTACAACATTTATGGCTTGAGTGAGATTATGGGGCCGGGCGTGTCTTACGAATGTCAGGAGCAGTATGGTTCCCATATCAATGAAGATCATTTCTATCCGGAAATCATCGACCCTGTGACGTGTCAGAACCTGCCGTATGGTACGCAGGGAGAGCTGGTGTTTACCACATTGACCAAGGAGGGCATGCCGCTGCTCCGCTACCGTACCAAAGACCTGACTTCTCTGATTGCCGATCCGTGTCCTTGCGGACGTACCAGCGTGCGTATGACGCCGATTATGGGTCGAAGCGACGATATGCTGATTATCCGGGGTATCAATGTCTTCCCGTCGCAGGTGGAAAGTGTGATTTTGGGCATGAAGGAATTTGAACCGCAGTATTTGCTGGTGGTCGACCGCAAGAACAACCTCGATACGTTGGAAGTGCAAGTGGAAGTGCGCCGCGACTTTTTCAGTGACGACATCGGTTCCATGCTGAAGCTGAAGAAGACCCTTTCCGACCGCTTGAAGAGTGTGCTCTCTATCAGTGCGGAAGTCAAACTGGTGGAACCGAACAGCATAGCCCGTAGCCAGGGTAAGTCCAAACGTGTGATTGATAACCGAGTATTGGTGTAACTAAAGAAATGAATCTATGATAATCAAACAATTATCCGTTTTTCTGGAAAATAAGACCGGAAGAATCAATGACGTGGTGCATGCGTTGGGAGCAAATGGTATCAATATGCATGCCTTCAGTATGGCCGAGACTGCCGATTTCGGTATTTTACGCCTGATTGTTTCCGATGTGGAGAAAGCAGTCGAGGTGCTCCGGGCAAAAGATTTTGCCGTGATGTCGACCGATGTGGTCTGTCTGTCGTGTGACAATGTACCCGGTTCGCTGGCTGTGGTATTGGAATATCTGGCTGAAGAGCAGATTTTCATTGAATACATGTATGCGTTTGCCCAGGCCGATCAGGCCCATGTGGTCATCAAGCCCAATGACATGGAGCATTGTTTGAAAGTGCTCGAAGCGCATCATTGCCGTGTGTTAGGGAAAGATGAACTTTAGGAAAAAGAGACAGTCTGTAAAGAAAAACTAAAGTAAAAAATCTCCTGTTTTTAGTCGGAAAGTTCGAATGAACTGAGGCTGAGCAGGAGATTTTTTGTAGGGTTATCATCCAGTTTTCATTCCTCGATTGGAAGTTGCATTTCTATACTGCTATTGGGGAGTCTGCTTAGAACAAGCTCCAAGAGACGGTCAGTCCGGCCATGACGATGGCCACCATGCTCATCAGTTTGATGAGGATGTTCAGGCTCGGACCGGAAGTATCCTTGAACGGGTCGCCCACCGTATCACCTACCACGGTGGCTCGGTGTACTTCGCTGCCTTTCCCGCCAAAGTTGCCTTCTTCCACGTATTTCTTCGCATTGTCCCAAGCTCCGCCGGAGTTAGCCATGAAGATGGCCAGGATAAAGCCCGATGACAATCCCCCTATCAGCAGTCCGATGACGCCCGGTACCCCGAACAGCAGTCCCGTCACAATGGGGGCGATGATGGCCAGCAGGGAAGGGAATACCATTTCTTTCTGGGCACCTAATGTGGAGATTTGTACGCAGCGGGCATAATCCGGTTCCGCCTTGCCTTCCAGAATCCCTTTGATTTCACGGAACTGCCGGCGCACTTCTTCTACCATGTGGGCCGCTGCTCTGCCCACCGCATTCATGGTCAGTCCGCAGAACAGAAAGGCCATCATGCTGCCGATGAACATTCCAGACAGCACTTTCGGATTCATCAGTGTGACGTCGTAGTACATCATGAAATCCGTGAATCCGGCTTCGTGAATGACTACTTCCAGTCCGTTGGGCAGTTCCAGTATGGTCGTACCGATGCGTTCCAGTCCGATACGGATTTCTTCGATGTAAGAAGCTAACAGGGCCAGTCCGGTCAGGGCTGCCGAGCCGATGGCAAATCCTTTTCCGGTGGCTGCCGTGGTGTTTCCCAAGGAATCCAGCGCATCGGTCCGTTTGCGTACTTCTTCTCCCAGCCCGCTCATCTCGGCATTGCCTCCGGCGTTGTCGGCTATCGGGCCATACGCATCCGTAGCCAACGTAATACCTAAAGTAGACAACATGCCCACCGCTGCAATGCCGATGCCGTAGAGTCCCATACTGATGTTTGTGAAGTCAAATCCCGAGGCCAGCCAGTAGGACAGGATGATACCGGCCACGACGGCAATAACCGGAATGGTGGTAGATACCATGCCCAGTCCGATGCCCGAGATGATGACCGTGGCCGGTCCGGTCTTTCCGCTTTCCGCCAGCTTCCGGGTCGGTTTGTAGGATTGAGAGGTATAGAATTCCGTCGATTGTCCGATGATGACCCCCACCACCAGTCCGATGACAACGGCACAGGAGATGTAGAGCCAGTTTTCCAGCTGCAACAGCCAAAGAATCACGAACGTGGCGATGACAATCAGTCCCGCACTGAGGTTAGTACCCGTTGACAAGGCCCGGAGCAGTTCCCTCATGCCCGCGTCCTCTTTGGTACGTACGGCAAAAATACCGATGATGGACAAGAGGATACCGACTGCTGCAATCAACATCGGGGCAATGACTGCCTTGAACTGCATGACCGTATCGCCGGTCCCGATGTAGGCCGCCGCTCCCA
>NZ_CABROP010000034.1:0-37048 GCF_902472605.1 uncultured Bacteroides sp. | reverse complement strand
GAAGGCCAGCTGCCATATTATCCCGGAAGAAATAACCCGCATACGGACTCACTTTAAAGGTATAGCCTTCACCGTTAATGTCGTTCAAAATTAAAAACTTATAGTTATCTCCCGTCAATTCCATATAGGAGAAAGTTATCCCTCCCATCCAGGAACCTTTCGGCACAAAAAGAGAAGGCTTTATATTACGGTCATAACTTTTTCGTGCGTACACCGAAGTGACGCACAAAAAAGTTAAAAATAGAATCAAATATTTCTTCATGAAAAATATTAATAGTATGACAATTCAAAATCATCTACCCAAAGGGTACTGCCTTTGGCTAACTGACCAACCACTTTTGTATTCAACATTCCTGATCCTTCAAATTCACCTCCATAACGGCTGGAAGTCGCCACAATGGTTATTTTATCAGGATGCTTAGTCTTGTCAGTATACTCAATCGGCAATTCAAAACGAGTGTATGTTGAAACAGTCTCATTAGTAACAAAGTGTGACTCAGCAATCACCTCTTCTCCCGACCAAAGCTTCACATAGATATCACATTCATCTACGGTCAATTTACGATCTGAAGGAATCTTTCCATTCGAGTTCATAGAAGTACCTGGAGTGTACTTATAATATCCCGTCAGCTTGACCGGACGAGCTCCATGATAAGCACGTCCAAACTGTACACTAGCAGCCATATCGTTAAGGTTAGTCGAATAGTTACCAATCAACAGATTACCCGCAGCATATCCAACCAAAGTCACTGTTACAGTTTCCAATTTTGCGGCTTTACCCGTTCTGGCATCACTTCCTTCTACAGGAATGCTATTAGAACTACCTATAGTAGTCACTCCTTCATTACCCGTTGCCCAATAACTGTTTGAGGCATCTGAATTAGGATACCAATTCTTTCCATTCTGAGCCCAATTATCAAAACCCAGATTCGGTATTTCTACAAAGGATTCCGTTGTAAAGCTACAAGTCTCACCCGTCTTATCTCCACACAAAATATAATATTCATATTCTGTTCCGAAATCCAGCGGAGAAACTTTAGCTGAATAATTCTTTGTACCTGCTTCCTGAACAGCATCCACCGTAGTCCATTCCGAGTCAGCTTTCTTTTTATAACGGAACTGTACAGGCGAGGTGATTTCTTCCAAATTACAAGCACCCGACAAATAAGCGAACTGTCCCCACACTTTAGACACATCCAGTCTGATATCAGCTGTTTTCAAATCAGGATTATCCTGTTTTGTAGGAACTTTTACTGTAACATCATATTGATGAATGGTCTGATCAACTGTAATATCAAATGAAGCATTTCCTTCTGTAACGTCCAAATTCACCTTATAATAATAAGCCGCTTCTGCCTTTGCGGTAATCTGCTGCGTGAAAGATTTTCCATTATTGAAATCCACTTGCACCGTCAAAGGTTGGCCTGCCTTTACATAAGCGGCACGTGTTTCATCTTTTACGAAAGGAATACTCAAATCTGTCCCCTCAATCGAACAAGCATAATCACTAAAAGCTGTTTTAAAGCTTTCTGAACAATTTACTGAAACCATTGCCTGTGCCAATTTACACGTAATTTCCACAGCCTTGGCTTTATTTGCTTCAATGGCTACCTCTTCCTGCCCTTCGTAATAAGGAGCAGCCTCAAAGCCTTGTGCCTCCTTATCTTTATCTGCTGAATATGCTTTGATAGTATAAGTGGCTACCGGCAACAATACGTCGTTTAACTCTGTCCAATTGTCGGCATGTTTTACCACAGCGGCTGAAGCGTCCAATATATCTACGGCTATTGTTTCCGAACTGGTCACATCGGCACGCGTCGTCACATTCTTATTGACGTCCACAGAAGACAACTGGAGATAACCATATCCCTCGCCTTCCTCTATTTCTGACTGACAGGAAGAAACCAATCCTGCCAGAAGAAATAATCCAACCATTATATTTTTTAATTTCATAACTTTTTACTCCCCTTGTTTTGGATTTACCATCACTGTAATATCGCCGTCTTTTGTAATTACCCCATCTGAAACAGACAAGTTAAACACACTGCTTCCAGATTGAACAACCCCTGGCACAAGTACCAATAACGATCCCAATCTAAAAGTAAAATCGTTACAAGTTCCGGCATGCAACTGATTATATTCATCTTCTGTAATCAGCTGCAAAGTATTGATTATTGTAGGTTTAATATCTTCTGTCAAATTACAAATGTCAAATGTAGCAGGTAAACCAACCATAAACAGAAGATTAGAAATTTCTCCAGAAATTGTTACATTCAAGTTCTTAATCCCATTGGGAGCCAAAATATGCACATCCTGCAAACCTGCAATCTCAGTATCCCCATTTGTACAAGTATAGGTAGCGGGCAATCCTTCAAATGTAATTGAAGCTTCCGGTTGTTCCGGTTCTTCCGTACCTCCTTCTCCACCAGCATCCGGCACCTCCGGTCCGTCATAAGTAATGTTTTCCACCGGGATTTCAATAGTTTCTCCCACTTCCGTAAAGGTCAAATCCACTTGCAAACCAATAGAAAGATAAGAATCTGTAGCACCTTCTTCTGTCAGATTAATAACAAAAGAGTCTCCATCAGCCAATTCCGAGTTACCTTCCGCATCAGTCGGTTTCTGTACTGTGGCAGTCAATTCAATAAAGTTACCCTCCGTAGAAGTGGCTTTCACCGCAACTGTCAAATGACTCTGTTGAGCAGGCGTTTTGAAATAGTATTTTTTACCCAAGTCATCTTTTGTGAAAGTCTGGGTAGCTCCCTCCCCATTATCCACTGTAATGGCATAATCATCCTTAAAAGCGTCTGTAAAAGAAGTGGTTACCCCAAGCTCCATTTCCACACAGGCCAGTTTACAAGACAAACTTACCGCTGTAGAAACACCTTTTTTCACAGAAAAAGTCTGTTCACCCTTGAAATAAGGACGTTCAGAAACTGTCACGTTTTCTCCATCATAATTATAGGCTTCTACCCTATAATCACCTTCTGCTAAAGGAATCAGTATTTTCCCCTCCTCATTTTTCAATTTGCCGACCGTACTGTTAGTCACTTCTTCCTGGGTAGATGTATTCGTCACTACCAATGTATAAGTATCGATATTTACATCTTCTTCATCAAAATGTCCAGTAGTAGCACCATTATCTACCACTGCATCTGCACGGCTGATTTTTACGCCATTGTAAACAGAAGACAAATCCAGCTCCAACACACCGTCGTTGGGGCCAACCTGACCTTTTCCTAAAATTTCATCACGCATCTCGCAAGATGAAAGGCCGATTACCAGTGCCAATAAGCCAATTAAACTCTTATATCTTTTCATATTTTTTCCTTTTAATTTGAACCTGGGATATATTCTCCCGGAATATTTACTGTTACATCCTTTTCAGTCACTCCATCATCCACCGTTACGGTCAAACCGAATTTTCCTCCGGCTACACTGCTACCGGTCGGTTTAATGGTCAAGGTATAAGCATAGCAAGGCTTCAAATCAATTTCTTTCGTAGATTCAAAGCCGTCTACTGTGACAGGATTTCCCTCTTTATCTGTCAAAGCAAATGTCAAAGTAGCTTTTGTTCCTTCATCACCCGTTTTCAGATAAAGCTCCTTCCCTTCATCGGCCTTGCCCATGGTGAAAGCGTCTGTCATGTAATCAGTCTTCACTGACACTTGGCAATCCTGGAAATAATTGTCAAATGAATCAGTGTCATTTTCCCCTTTGTATACGACTGACATTTTTGCATTGGCAGGCTTGCAAGTAATAGAAATCGTTTTCTTGTCTCCTTGAGATACCGAGAACGTCTGACTTCCTTTCACATAAAGTTGATCGTACCCTGCAGCCACATCTTCCCCATAATAAGCTGTCACGGTATAAGAAACACCGAAGTCAACTTTTTGTTCCAGCTCCAAGTCTTTGTAAAGCTTGTCTGTATACACGGCTTCTTCCCCTTTATACAAAGACACTTTATAGTTGTCCGTATTCAGATAGGCACTTTGGTCTATCGCACGACTATGATAAGACAGTTCAGACGACAAGTCAATCATCACACTGCCTGTTTCCGAAAAACTCTCCTGTTCCTTTTCACTGCTACAACTTCCTAAAAAAGTGAGAGAGGTCAATAAAAAAGAAACCTTTAAATAACTTTTTATCTTCATTTGGACATATATATTTTTTCTGTGTGCAAAGTAACACCAAATCCAAAATCCTCACAAGGTCTTTTTTTTTTATTTTTGGCTGATTTTTAATAATACATTAAAAACAATCATCCCTTTTATCTGATAATTAGTATAAAAAGCCTTTTTATAAAGCAATCCAATGGTCTATTTTTAAAATTCAAACGTCCCTCACCACAGCATCCTATGAAAAAATTTATACCTTTGCCAATGCAATACTAAACTGAAAACTATTAACCAAATGAATTCAAAGTACATTTTATCCGGATGCTTGTTAAGCCTCTGCTTCAGTTCCTGCATTCAGGACGAGGCACCCAATGTAGAAGCAGCCATAGACGGTTGCACCGGAGCCCAGATTCAGTCTGCCACCATCGACCATTTAAGGAAAGAGGTGGAAGTCTATGTGTTGGACGGAACCGACGTTTCCCAACAGGAACTGATTTTCACGCTTCCCGATGGAGCCACCATCCAAGCAGAGGAGACGGAAACCAACGACCGGCCTCCTTTGTATGATTTCAGCCAGCACGCTTCCAGACATTTTGTGGTAACCTCCGAAGACGGACACACACAGACCGAATACCTTATCCGGATAAACAAACTGACCTTACCCACAAGTTATTCTTTCGAGGAACTGAAAACCATCACTCCCTACAATGTCTTTTATCTGACAAACGCATCGGGCATCATGCAATGGGCAAGCGGGAACCCCGGATACGACCTGAGCGGCATGGCCTTGAACGAAACGCAATACCCCACTGTACAGTCTCCCGCAGGCTATTCCGGAAAATGTGCCAAGCTTACGACACTCAGTACCGGCAGTTTCGGGAAACCGCTGGGGATGCCCATCGCCGCCGGAAATTTATTTATCGGTTCTTTTGACACCCGGAATGCCGTACTGGCTCCCTTGCAAGCCACTCACATGGGATTTCCTTTCACCAAACGCCCTTCCCGAATGACCGGCTGGTTCAAATACAAGGCGGGAGAAACCTTTACCGACAAGGCGGGTAACGCAGTGGCAGGGAAAAAGGACCGGGGCGACATTTATGCCGCACTTTACGAAGCTCCCAGCAGTGACTTCTCGCTCGACGGCAATCTTTTCCCAAACGGAACGGGAATCGATGAACACATCGTGCTTCTGGCCCGCATCCCGGAACAAGAAATGACGGAAACTGACGACTGGAAAAAGTTCGACCTGGAGTTCACTCCTCAAAACGGAAAGACCCTTAATGCCGAAGACCTGAAAAACGGAAAATACAAACTTGCCGTGGTATTCTCTTCCAGCGTTATGGGAGCCTACTTCCAAGGGGCAGTCGGCAGCGAATTGTGGATAGATGAAGTGGAAATTATTTGTGAAAACTAATCGATAGAAAAAGACATGAAAAAATATATATTACCCCTATTGGTCCTGTTCTTATGCAGCTTCACTCTGACGAGTCACGCACAGTCTTCCTCCCACAAAGGTCTGGCATGTCTGTCCTCACACGGACTGGACTATGAGATAAAGGCCGGAATCAATATAGGAGGAACTTCTCCCCTGCCTCTGCCCAAGGAAATCAGAAGCCTGGACAGTTATTCGCCCGGGTTGGCCATCACCTTGGAAGGAAATGCCACCAAATGGCTGGATGTAAAACAGAAGTGGGGCGTCAGCCTGGGGCTGCGGCTCGACAAAAAAGACATGGATACCAAAGCCACCGTAAAGAACTATGGCATGGAAATTTTCAGCGAAACCGGAGGGAAAATAAAAGGCCTCTGGACGGGAGGAGTAAAGACTACCGTGAAAATGTCTTACCTCACCATCCCGGTCCTGGCAAACTACCGCATCAGCAACCGCTGGAAGGTAACGGCGGGACCGTATTTCTCTTACATGATAAACGGAGAATTTTCCGGGAATGTATATGAAGGACATCTGCGTACACCCGATGCCAGTGGAAGCCGAGTGAATTTTGAAGGAGAGAACAAGGCTGCATACGATTTCTCGGACAACCTTCGCCGTTTTCAGTGGGGCCTGCAGGCAGGCGGGGAATGGAAAGCCTACAAACACCTGAACATCCATGCCGACCTGACCTGGGGACTGAACGACATTTTCCAGAAAGACTTCACCACGGTCTCGTTTGCCATGTATCCCATTTACCTGAACCTGGGATTCGGATATGAGTTCTGATTAATGAATCCTTATTAATAAAGAAAAGGGCTGAGATGCAAACCTCAGCCCTTTTCTTGATAGTAACCTCTACATTATTCGAAGGTAATCTGCAAATCGTCCAGCAACAATTTACTGTTGGGAGCGCCCTCATACACATCGCCGTTCTTACTGGAGGTGCAGATAAACGCTATTTTATATTTCTTATTGGCATCATAAGATTTGCCGTTCACTTCTTCAAAGTTCAAGTCAAATTTCTTCCAGTCGGTCGCACCGCCATTCTCAATGCCCGCACGCATCACGATAGGGGCATCGGCCTGTTTGATGCTTTCTCCATCCAACACGAAGTCTTCATTTGCAGCCTCATACAACACCGCATAGATATCACATTCATCCACCTTGTCAGCTACAGTATTCCCATCTTTATCATAATAGGTCTCACCCGGAGTGTACTTGTACCATCCTGAGAATTTCAGGGGCTTTCCTTCATGCATTACACCAAACTTGGTCGATTTCAAAGGTGCTGCTGCATTCAGTTCAAATGTACCCATAAACAAACTTCCGGCCGTGATGTTCGGTGCCATGCTGGCCATCAATGATCCTACAAATCCGCCATAATTTTTCAGGTCTTGTTTGGCTTGCAGCAGACTAACGGTCTGCAAGCAGGCAGCCGTAGTGCCTTCCTTCACGTCTTTCGTTTCCTGAGTCACGCAATAAGGAGGCACCACCACGTCCGAATGGGTAGCGGCAATCCCTTCCAAAGAACTATATACAATGGCGCTTCCTCCATTTGTCGAAGCATAAGGACCTGCCGGAGTATAATAATGATAAGTGTCGTCGTAAGTCCAGTCTTCAAAATTCAAAGCCAGCACTTTTGAACTGATTGACACCTTATAGGCAGCCACCGTACCGTCTTCAGCTGTGACAGTGTAAGTCACGACCTTGCCATTTGAAAAGTCTTGTGCCTCTCCGCTGGCCGGAACCACAGTCGCTCCAGCCGAAACTTCAATGGTGGGTACCAGAGCCGTCAAATAAGCGGCCTTTGCCGTATCGGCAACCATAAAGGTGATGGTCTTTGCTTCTTCATTGATTGTGGTTCCGCCTACCACCAAGGAGTCTGCCGCAGCCACGGCCTTATCGAACACAAAAGAAGTGATTTTGGCTTCACTGCTCTCGTTTCCTTTCAGGCGAGTACCCGAATAAGTCACTTTCACGGCCTGTTTGACTCCACCCGTCAGCGTGGCATCTATATCCAGATTCAGATTCAACGTTCCGTTGCCAATCACTCCGGTCGCATTTACGCCCGCTGTCAGCAATTCGGCTTCAACCGTAGTCACTCCGGTAAACTCATATTTATCGCCATTGGCTGTCAACGCACAATCATTCAAGTTGATGTCTCCAATTTTTATTCCCATGAATGAGAAGTCTGTAATAGACAGACTAATCGTATTATTGCCGGCTTTGCTCACGGAGATAATTTGTGAGTTCACCGTTCCACCCGGAATATCTACACCGCCTTGCGAAATGGAAACATCTAATTTCCCTTTATATTTACCTGCCAAATCACTATCAATAGGAATCTCTATTGATTGGTCTTTACTACAAGAAGTAAACAAATTCACCACACACAAAAGGGCAAACATGTAAAAAAATAAGCTCTTTTTCATCTCTTGATTATGTTTTTAATTACGGTCGCAAAGGAAATCAATATGCATTGTTCCTGCAAGGTCGAATTTTCTTATTTTTTGCCGATTTTTCAAATCACAGAAAACTAATTCTTCAATAATTAACTTCTAAATGCATTTTTTCTCATTTTAAATGGTCTATTTTTAAAATATACTATTTTATCTTATTTCCTGTTTTTATATTTTTAAGTATCAATTCATACAACCGTTTCAAATATCCATTATCTTTGAAACCAGCGAAACCGAAAAAGAAACCCAATATTTTAACCTTTATGAGACACAAAGCACTTGCACATTTCACAGGCATCTTTATTACTTTTTTGATTCTAAACGTATTCAACCTACAGGCACAATATACCGTGAAAGGTATTCTCTTGGATTCGCTCACACACGAAAGCGAGCCTTATGCCACCCTGCGCATTACGCTTGACAAATCGCCCGACAAACCGGTCCGGCTGAACGTAACGGATACCAAAGGACGCTTTCAGGAAAAACTGCCTCACACCGGAAATTATACCCTGCAAATTACCTCCGTAGGCAAACGGGCCGTAGTCCGTCATTTCACCATCACCGAAGCCAAACCTATGGCCGACCTGGGCACTCTATATACCTGCGACGATGCCCAGATGCTGAAAGGAGTGGAAGTGGTGGCGCAAAAACCGCTCGTAAAAGCAGAAATCGACAAGATTTCCTACAGCATAGAAGATGACCCCGACTCAAAGACCAACACGACTCTTGAAATGCTACGAAAAGTGCCTCTTGTCACCGTCGACGGGGAAGACAACATTCAGGTCAACGGCTCCAGCAACTTCAAGGTACACGTCAACGGAAAGCCCAACACGCTGATGAGCAACAATCCGAAGGAAGTGCTGCGAAGCCTGCCTGCCAATTCCGTCAAATCCATTGAAGTGATTACAGAACCGGGAGCCAAATACGATGCGGAAGGCATCGGAGGTATCCTGAACATCATTACGACCGATGCCAAAATGCAAGGATATAATGTGACCCTCGGAGCAAACGCAAACAACATGGGAGTTTCAGGCTATGCCTACGGAACGGTACAGGTAGGGAAATTCACTCTCACCGGAAACTATTCATACAACTACCAGAACCAGCCCCGCAGCCTTTCGGAAAGCGGACGCGAGGATTTCACCTCCACCGATTACCGTTATCTGCAAACACAAGGTTCTTCCAAAAGCAAGGGAAATTTCCAGTTCGGAAATATCGAAGGAAGCTATGAGATAGACACACTGAACCTGATTACCTTCTCGGCCAACGTGTTTGGAGGCAAATTCGACATTCAGGGCGATTCGCACACGGCCATGAGCGACAATGACTGGAACAAACGTTACAGCTACCTGACACGCAACCAGTCGACCAGCCAGTTCGGAAACATTGGCATCAATGCCGACTACCAGCATTCTTTTAAAAAGAAAGGTGAATACCTCACCCTGTCCTACAAGTTCAACAATTCGCCCAACAACAACGAGGCAGACACCTATTACGACGAAGTGCAAGACGTGCCTTTCAGTCTGCCGCACCAATATTTCGACAACGATGCCCACACGGCAGAACATACCACACAGATTGATTATGTCAACCCGTTCAACGGTATCCACTACATGGATGCCGGAATGAAATATATTTACCGCGAGAATTACAGTGACAGCCAGTACTTCCTGGAAAACGCCCAGGGCGAGATGGAGGCCAGTCAGGACCTTTCAAGCAAATACCGGCAGGGGCAGCACATCCTTGCCGCCTACGCGGACTACCAACTGAAGTGGAAAAAGTTCGGAGCGAAAGCCGGTGTGCGCTATGAGCATACATTTATGGATGTGGAATACGACTACATGCCCGAACGCAATTTCAAAGCCGGATTCGACGACGTGGTTCCCACCCTGAACCTCTCCTACATGCTGGGAACGAGCAGCACCCTCCGTGCCAACTACAACATGCGTATCAACCGACCGGGAATATGGTACCTGAATCCTTTCCGCGATACCAGCAACCCGACTTCCATCAGTTACGGTAATCCGGACCTGGATACGGAAAAGGCACACATCCTCGGCATGACGTTCAACAGCTTCAGCGCCAAATTCAGCCTGAATGCGAACCTCACGTACACCTTCATCAACAATGGCATCGAACGCTATTCTTTCATGAACAACGGAGTGCAGGAAAACACTTACGGCAACGTGGGAAAAAGCCAGCGTACACGCCTGGCCTTATGGATGAACTGGAACCCGGGCAGCACCACCCGCATCTCGCTGAACGCCGGCGGCGACTATGCCGACTACCAGAGCAAGGAACTGAACTCGCGCAACAGCGGATTCTCGGGCAATGTGTTCGGCAACGTGCAGCAGACCATTCCCTGGGAACTGCGCCTCAGCCTTTACGGAGGCGGAAGCACCCCTTACGTGTCGCTGCAAGGAAAAGGTTCTTCCTATTATTATTACGGCATCAACCTAAGCCGTTCTTTCCTGAAGGAAAAACGGCTGAACATCTCACTCTTTGCCAGCAGCATTTTCCAGAAATACAATTCCTACCGCGACGAAACCGTGACCGATACCTTCCGCTCCTGGTCGGAAAGCAGCTATCCGTCACGCAGATACGGCATCAGCATCAGCTGGCGGTTCGGAGAATTGAAGACACAGGTAAAAAAGACCCAGCGCAGCATTACGAACGATGATGTGAAGGCAGGTGGCGACAACAAGACAGGCGGAAACATGCAGTAAATTCCTGTAATTTTTCTATCTTTGCGAAAAACAAACAAGATGGAAAAGGAACTTCCCAAAATCGACCTGCCGGAAGAATGGCTCATCGGCACCGGCATCAGCAAGGATCTGCTGGGACTCTATACCAATTATCCCGTGCGCCTGAAATGTGAAATTTTCGTACTTTGCATGTCCGGAGAAGTAGAAGCCTCGGTCAACCTGAATAAAATAAAGGTGGAAGCCAACGACTTCATCACGCTTACCCCCGGAAGCATCTTTCAGATAAACGACATCAAAGGCGACCTGAACATCTACTTCGGCGGTTTCTCGTCCGAATACATGGAACACAACCTCCAGTCGCATTCCTTCCTCGACACCATGTACCTTACCTTAGGACGCCCCGTCATCCGTCTGAAACCGGAAGGGGCCAAAATGATGGAGGAATACATGCAACTGCTCATCAAGATGTATGAGTTCCTGCCCGAGAAAATCAGGCCGGAAATCGCCACCAACCTGTATGCCGATATACATAAAGGTATATCCATCCTCTACCGGAACAAGACCGACGAGGTGCATAACCTGTCGAAAAGCGAACTGATTTGCCGCAACTTTGCCCAGCTGGTCATGCAGCACTACAACCAGACGCGCAACGTGGCCTGGTATGCCGAGAAGTTGCAGATTACCCACGCCCACCTCTGTACCACAGTGAAACAGATTACGGGAAAAACCTGCGTGGACATCATCTCTTCGATGGTCATCATGGATGCCAAGTCGCAGCTGAAGTCATCGCAGCTTTCCATTCAGAACATTTCCGACTCCCTGAACTTTGCCAACGTGTCGTTCTTCGGAAAATATTTCAAACGATACGTAGGAATGAGTCCACTGGAATACCGAAACAACGGATAAAAAGACAGAACGCATCCAGACGCTTTCTGAGGCCGTTTTAAGGCTCTCTGAAAAACGCCAAAGCGTTTGTCAGAAAACGCACTTGCGTTTGAAGTAAAACGCCTTTACGTTTTGATCAAAACGCACTTACGTTTTAAGTGAAACGCAAGTGCGTTTCAAACCAAACGCACTTGCGTTTTTTATACCCCCTGAAAAGCCATGAAAAAAACGTATTTTTTCTTCTTTTTTTGCCTGGTCAGCCTCTTGCTGCAAGCTGCCTCCAGCGTGCGGCTCACCCCCATTCCGTCTCTCCCGCAACTGCCGGTGAGTGCCATACACCGCATTTTCCAGGACAGTGAGGGAATAATGTGGTATGGCACAGTCAACGGGCTGTGCCGTGACGACGGCTACCAAGTGGATGTCATCCGCTCCGACATCCATACGCCTGGACTGCTGCGCAACAACCTGGTGCAGTCTATTTCAGAAGATGCCAAAGGCCGGATCTGGTTCGGTACGGATGCCGGTGCCTACATACTGGACAAGACCGACCGACAGGTCACTCCCCTGGACCCGGAAAGATTGCAAGGAAGTGTGGTCTACAGTATCCGGAAAACCTCAGACGGATGCATGTGGCTAGCCACAGACAACAGACTGATACGATATGACGCATCGGGCAGACACCAGAAAACATACCACCTGTACGACCATGAAGGAAAACCTTCGTGGATGGCCGGGTTCTGCGAAAGCCGGCAAAAGGAAATCCTGATTAACTTAGGCCGGGAAGGCATCTACCGATACGACCGGAAACGGGATACCTTTATACATTATGCCGATCCTCCTGCCGAACGGAACCTGACTTACTTCATCCAGGACTGCACACACAATTACTTTTGGATAGGGACCAGCGGCAATGGTGCACTGCTTTTCAATCCGTCGGCTCCAAAGGATTCCCTCTACACCTATTCCCCTCTCCCCGTCAACCCCATGGGAGAAAAGGAAGGCAACATCCTTTATCTGGCACAAGACAATAATGACGGCACCCTTTGGATGACCACCCGCAGCTCCCTGATTGCCATGCGCTACGATGAAAAGAAACGTCAGTTAGTACAGACAGGTTTCCGTCTGCCGGCCGAATACGGCAGTATGCTGAATGAAATCTATAAAGACAAGAACGGGGCCCTGTGGGTGTCTTCTTTCGACGGCAAGAGTTTCATCGTACATTTTACCGAAGATGCGCCGGAAGAGTATCCGCTCCCCGCCCTGGCAAAGCGTGTCAAGTCTCAACCCGCCATCATGGCTCTGAGTGATGCTGGCGAAGGCAAGCTGTGGATTTCACAGGAACGTACCGGACTCGGACTGTATGACCTGACTCACGACCGTGTATCACTTTACCCTGATTTTCCATCGCTCACCGGTCTCTCTTTAGGAGCCATCAAACAGATGTCGGAGGCCCGCAGGGAAGGAAACGTATGGGTGATTCCCGAAGGAGACAATCTTATCTATGAGTTCAGACGGGAAGGCATGCAGATTGTTCACGTACGTACCCTGTCACTGCCTTCTCCAAAACCCGACGAATATTTCACTCAAACCTACGAAGACGAACGTGGCACACTATGGGCAGGTACGAACCACGGACTGTATGCCTTCAGTCTGCAAAAGAGACAATGGCATATTCTCTGCGACACATTGGGACAGGTGAGCTACATCAAGGAAGACAAACACGGCAACCTGTGGATAGGGACTACCGACAAAGGGCTTTACCGGCAAAGCAAGACCGGCAATTATCAAAGAGTCGTCCCCTCCCTCCCCATCACCTGCCTGAGCCTGCAAGAAGACACCTGCGCCTGGATAGGCACCCAGGAAGGTGGCGTATATGCCCTGCACGTAAAGACCGGACAACTCACCGACCACACCCAGCTTTGCGGCCTGACCGGCAACGTGGTGAACCAGCTGGAATACGACGTGTACGGACATCTGTGGATTGACACCAACCAGAAACTGATAGAATACAATCCGAAAAACCATTCGTTTTCCACCTATCTCACGACCGACAATTCTCTGCTGCTCCACCGTTTCATTCCTACCGCCCTCTGCAAGGGACACGACGGGCGAATTTATTTCGGAGGCATTCCGGGCATCTGCGCCGTCACTCCTTCCGCACGGCTCGACCAGCCGAGTCCCGAAACGCCTACCTTCCTGACCGGCATCGACGTCATGGGACAGCCAAGAAACTGGAAAGACCAATTGACTCTCCAGCCCGATGAATACAGTCTGGAAATCCATTTTTCGTCGCTCGACTACCTGAATGCAAGCAAAATACGTTATGCCTACCGCATGACCGGACTCGACAAGGAATGGAACTACACTGCCGAAGGACAGCCCGTGGCCGTCTACAAACACCTTCCCAAAGGAAACTACGTGTTCGAAGTGAAAGCGACCGACGGCTACGGCGTATGGAGTGATAAAATCACCCGCATCCATATCAAACGTCTGCCAGCCTTCTACCAAACCGGATGGGCCATGGCGTTTTATCTGCTCCTCATAGTGAGTGGAATTTATGCCGGTATCCGCTTCTACCTTCGAAGAATGAAACAGGAAAACGAGGAACTGTATGCCGACAGCACGGAACTGATGAAGATGCGCTCGTACCTGAACGGCAACCGGCAGGATGTCCATCCGGAAGTGCAGATTTCCGACCGGGAGTTTGCCAGCCTTGACAAGATGCTGCTCGACAACATTCTGAAAGCTGTGGAAGACAACCTGAGCGAACCGGATTTCGACGTGCAGCACCTGGCCGAAAAAGTCAACATGTCGCGCTCTACCCTGACCCGTAAGCTGAAGGCCATCACCGGACTGACCCCGTTGGAATACATCCGCCGCGTCAAGATGCAGCATGCCTGCCGGATGCTGAAAGACAGCCATACCACCGTGAACGAAGTGGCCCTGTCCCTCGGCTATTACAACCGGAAATATTTCACCGCCTGCTTCAAGGAAGAGTACGGTCTCACGCCCAGCGAATACCAGAAAAAGCAGGACCAAGAGGGTATATCTGAATCAAAAGAGGGGTAAAAATGCGTCAAAACGCCTTTTGAAGCATTTTATGCCGCTCTTTGGCACATTCTTTTCTCCGCCTCACCAAAGAATCTTTTTACATTTGGTGACGTCAACCTTAGTGATAAACTCCGAAAAACAAATTGACAACATGAGAAAAGAAATTCTGTTTCTGGCCGCACTGGCCTCTTGCATGTCCTCCTTCGCGCAGCATTTTGAAAAGACTGCTCAAGGGGGAAAGTTCCAGACCGCACAACCTGTATTGAACGGGGAAGTGATTTTCTACTCTCCTTCCATCGTGCGCATCGTGAAATATCCTTCGGCCGAAATGCCCGAGAAGAAAAGTTATCCCGTCATCAAGACACCGGAGAAAGTGGAGATTGCCTACACTCAAAACGGGAATACGGTATGCATGACCGCCGGAAAGATAAAGGTGACCTTGGATGTGGCTACCGGAAAAGTGACTTACACCGATGAAAAAGGAAAAACCTTATTAAATGAAAAAGTAGAAGGCACCAACTTTATCCCCCGGAAAGATGTCAACCGCGACGCGTATACCGTAAGCCAGGCCTTCAGCCTTGCACCCGATGAAGCCATCTACGGACTGGGACAACGCCAAAGTGGAGCCATGAACCACCGCAACCAGCAGATTCACCTGTCAAACGGCAACACCAATATCTGTATCCCCTATTTCACTTCCGAAAAGGGTTATGGTGTGTACTGGGATAATCCGGGTATTTCCGATTTCAGTGACACCCCCTACGAAACCTCATTCTCTTCACAGGTAGGCCTTTGCTCCGACTATTATTTCCTTTATAAAGACGGTACGCAGGACGGCGTGATTGCCTGTATCCGCGACCTGACGGGAAAGGCCACCATGTTCCCGCTCTGGACCATGGGCTACTGGCAGTGTCGCGAACGCTACAAGAGCCCCGACGAACTCTGCGGCGTGCTTGACAAGTACCGCAAGCTCGAAATCCCTCTCGACGGTATCGTACAGGACTGGCAGTACTGGGGATGCGACTCCAACTGGAACGCCATGAAGTTCATGAACCCGCGCTACATCAACAAGATGGACGATCCGGCAGCCCTGCGCTACCTGCCGAACGACGAAGACAAGAACGCCCGCTATCCGAAACCACGCTTCAAGAGCCCGGAAGAGATGGTGGAATATGTACACAAGAATAATGCCCACCTCATGATTTCCGTATGGGCCAGCTTCGGACCGTGGACCGACCAGTACAAGGAACTCGACAAGATGGGTGCCTTGTTGAAATTCGAAACTTGGCCGCCCAAATCAGGCGCTCATCCGTACGACCCGTTCAACAAGGATGCACGCGACCTCTACTGGCGTTATCTCAGCCACTTGCATCAGATGGGCATCGATGCCTGGTGGACCGACTCTACGGAACCCGACCACCTGAACCCCAAGGAAAGCGACTTCGACCTGCAAACGGCCGACGGCTCCTTCCGTTCCGTACACAATGCCTTCCCGCTGTCGCACAACCGGGGTATCTATGAACACCAGCGCGCCGTATCGGATGCCAAACGTGTGTTCCAGATGACCCGTTCGGGCTACCTGGGCCAGCAGCACTACGGTGCCCTGAGCTGGAGCGGCGACGTGGTATCGAGCTGGGACGTACTCCGCCAGCAGATTCCGGCCGGACTGAACTTCACGCTTTGCGGCATCCCGTTCTGGAATACAGACTTAGGAGGCTTCTTCGGCTGGGAATACAACAACGACTGCACCAACGTAGCTTACCAGGAACTGCATGTACGCTGGTTCCAGTGGGGCTGTTTCATGCCGCTGATGCGTAACCACTGCTCTTCACCGATGCTGAACGAAATCGACCTCTTCGGCAAGGAAGGCGACTGGGCCTACGACGCACAGAAACGCATCATCGAACTCCGCTACCGCCTCTTACCTTATACATATAGCCTGAACGGAGCCGTGGTACAGGAAGACGGCTGCATGATGCGCCCGTTAGTGATGGACTTCGCTACCGACCGCAAGGCCATCCTGCTGGACAATGAATACCTCTTCGGCAAGCAGATTTTGGTACGTCCGGTCACCGAACCGCTGTACACCAAGAAGGTGGAAGGCAACAAAGGCGTAACTACCGTACCCGACGTGGCCAAGGCTTCCGCTCCAGTGAAAGTATACTTGCCGAAAGGCACGAAATGGATTGATTTCTGGACCAACGAAACCGTGGAAGGCGGACAAGATATCCAGCGGGAATGCCCGGTAGACATCCTGCCGCTCTACATCAAGGCCGGAAGCATCCTGCCCTTAGGTCCGAAGGTACAATACTCTACCGAAAAGAAATGGGATAACCTGGACATCTGTGTTTATCCGGGAGCCGACGGCGAATTCACCCTCTACGAAGACGAGTTCGACAACTACAATTACGAAAAGGGAGCGTTCTCTACCATCCGCTTCCACTGGAACGATGCGACCCGCACGCTGACCATTGACAACCGTCAGGGAGAATTCCCGCACATGCTGAAAAAACGCAATTTCTGTATCACCCTGATGCAGCCGGGCAAACAGTCGGCTGAAACCGTCACGGTGAAACCCGACAAGAAAGTGACTTATACGGGTAAAAAGATTTCTATAAAACTGTAAGACACATTCTCAGAGAAGGTGCGGTTTGAGGAGTCCCGCACCTTCTTTAAAAACACCATCCACACTAATACGAAACACATTACACTCCTCCTATAGGATTATTTAGACCGAACCTTTTTATAATTCTATTTTATAACCTTTTAAAACCTATATTTATGAAACATGCATGTAAAAGAAAGCCATGTCATTCATGGCTTCAGACTGTCATTGCCACAGTTCTTTTTCTATGTTGGGCAACCGTAGGATGGGGACAAGACCTGTCCGTTAAAGGAAATGTGACCGACACCAAAGGAGAACCCATCATTGGAGCCAGCGTAGTGATAAAGGGGAACACCACACAAGGTACCATTACCGACTTCGACGGACAGTTCACTCTCAATGCACCGGCCAACTCCACACTCGTCATTTCCTACATCGGGTATGTAACCCAAGAAGTACCGGCCAAATCGGTGGTAAAAGTAATATTGAAAGAAGACAATGAAATGCTGGATGAGGTAGTAGTCATCGGTTACGGAACCCAGCGCAAAGGAGATGTAACCAGTGCCATTTCCAGCGTCAAATCAGATAACTTCGTCAAAGGAGCCGTAAAGGATGTCGGCCAGCTGATTCAAGGAAAAGTAGCCGGACTGGCCATCACCAACCCGAGTGGTGACCCTGCCGGAGAAACTCAGATCCGCCTCCGTGGAACCAACACCATCGGTGGAGCCAACACAGCCCCTTTGGTATTGATTGACGGTATCCCCGGAACCTTGAGCACAGTGGCTCCTGAAGACGTGGAAAGCGTAGACGTACTGAAAGACGGTTCCGCTGCCGCCATCTACGGTACCCGTGGTACAAACGGTGTCATCCTCATCACTACCAAGCAGTCAAAAGGAGGCGATATCTGCTCTGTAGAATACAGTGGCTACGTCAGCACTGCCATGATGGCCAAACGGCTGGAAATGCTCAACGGACGCGAATTTGCCGCTCTCTATCCGGATTATGACTACGGATACAACACCGACTGGGTGGATGAAATCAGCCGTACCCCTATTTCTCATGTACACAACCTCTCATTGATGGGTGGTAATTCCAAGACCAGCTACATTGCCAACCTCAACTACGCAGACCGTCAGGGAACCATGAAAAAATCAGACTTCGACAACTTCCAGGGAAGAATAGAAGTGACACACCGTATGTTCGACGACAAAGTGAAACTGAAATTCGGCGTTTTCGGAAAGAAAAGCCAGATGGAATCTACCCAGAACGGAGGAAGTTTCCGCGGCGGTGTCTACTCACAGGCTACCCGACGAAACCCGACCGAACCCGTACGCAACCCGGACGGTACCTGGTATGAAAACGTCAACAAATTTGAATATGAAAACCCGTTGGCTCTGCTCTATGAATCAGACGGAAACGTAAAGAAAACAGAATTGCGCTACAACGGAAACATCACCTACAATCCCATCAAAGACCTGACCCTGCAGGCCATGTTCTCTTACACACGTGAAAACATGAACCGCGGATACAGTGAAACACAGAACCACATCTCCGCCCTTCGTGACCATAAGAACGGCTGGTCGTCTGTCGGTGCGTATACCGAAATGGAAAAGCTGATGGAACTGACCGCACAATACAACAAGACCATCAACGACCATAAATTCTCTATCTTGGGAGGTTACAGCTACGACGAAACAGACTATGAAGAAATGTGGTTCGACAACTACGGTTTCCAGGATGACTATTTCGGTGGTTGGCACAACATCGGCATCGGTTCTGCCTTGAAAGAAGGAAAAGCTTCTGCAGGCTCCAGCAAGACTTCGACCAACCTGATCGGTTTCTTCGGTCGTGCCACCTATTCCTGGAAAGAACGCTATCTGTTCATGGCTGCTCTACGTTATGAAGGTGCCAGCCAGCTCTGGGGTACGGACAACGCTTGGGGATTGTTCCCGTCCGTCTCATTCGGTTGGAGAATCACGGAAGAACCGTTCATGAAAAACCAGCACATCTTCAATGACTTGAAACTGAGAGTAGGTTACGGTGTCACTGGTTCACAACCTAAAAACGGATTCTTGGGAGTAGCCATGCTGAAATACGGTTCTTACGCCTATGTAAACAGCAGCTGGATTCAAACCATTGTACCGGCTTCCAACCCGAATCCCGATTTACGCTGGGAAGAGAAAAAAGAAACCAACATCGGTATCGACTGGTCTTCTTGGGAAGGACGTCTCTCTGGTAGCATCGACTACTACAACCGACTGGTAGACGGATTGATTTATGACTATGCCGTACCGACTCCTCCCAACTTGTACAACACCACTACAGCCAATGGCGGTAAGATGAGAAACAAGGGTGTGGAAATCCTGGTCAATGTAATTCCGGTACAGACCAAAGACTTTGAATGGAGCACCACCGGTACTTTCTCATTCAACTCCAACAAACTGGAAAGTCTGTCAGGAAGTATCTTTAAATCAGAATATGACTACTTCAACACAGGAACAGTGGAATACTCCGGACAGGTGGCAGACTCACACCGCGTACAGGTGGGCGAAAGCATCGGTAACTTCTACGGTTTCAAGGTAGTAGACGTAGACGAAGAAGGACGCTGGATCTACGAAGACCGCAATGGCGACCTGATAAACTACAAAGACTTCACACATGCACCGGAAGACAAGCACATCATCGGTAACGGACTTCCAAAATACTATGCAGGATGGAACAACAACTTCCGCTACAAGAATTTTGATTTGTCTATCACCATGCGTGGCGCCTTCGGCTTCCAGATTATCAACGGTGCCCGTATGAACTACGAGAACGTGAAGAACGCCCGTATGGAAAACCGACTGAAATCAGTCAACGACCTGGTATTCGGCAAGCATACCCTGAGCCCGGAAGTGGAACCGGAATTCAACAGCTACTATGTGGAAGACGGTGACTACTGGAAGATTGACAACATCACGCTGGGTTACAACTTCGGCCAGCTCGGCAAATACATCAAGTCATTGCGTATCTACGGTTCCGTACTGAATGCCCTGACCATCACCGGATACAAAGGCATCGACCCGGAAGTTTCTACCGACGGACTGACTCCTGGATACGACACCCGCGACCGCTATCCAAGCATACGCTCATTTACATTAGGTGTCAACGTAAAATTCTAATTTAAAAGTAAAGAACCATGAAAAATATAATCAGATTATTTTCCACATGCCTGCTCACTTCAGCCTTGATTGGCAGTACGGCATGTACCAGCTTATTGGACGACAGCTATGGACAGGTAGTGTCCAGCAAATACTCTCCGAAGACAGAAGAAGAAGTCAGCTACCTGGTAAACGCAGCTTATATCCCTTGGAGAGAGACCTTGTTGCAATGGAACGGTGTAGTCCGTTCACAGGAACTGTGTGCCGACCAGGATGTGATTCCGGCACGCGACGGTACAGGATGGGTAGACGGATACATCTACAAGCGTTGGCACCAGCATACCTGGACCACGGAAGACGACGGTGTGTTGCAAGGATGGGAACGTACCTACAACGGAGTGAACACCTGCAACCGTATCCTTTCGCAGATAGAAGAAGGTACCATTAACGTGGAAGACGACACCAAAGCTGCATTGATAGCCGAACTGAAGGTGTTGCGTGCCTCCTACTATTACATCCTGATCGACCTCTATGGAAATGTGCCTCTGGTAACCGACTTCAAGGATGAATCGCTCCCCAAGCAGGCTACCCGCAAAGAAGTGTTCGATTTTATCGTGAAAGAAATCAAGGACAACATCGACCTGCTTTCTGAAACTCCGAGAGGATACTACTACGGACGTTTCAACAAGTGGGCTGCCCACACCCTGCTGGCCAAGATGTATCTGAATGCGGAAATCTGGGCCGGAGAAGCTCACTGGCAAGACTGCATCGACGAATGTCAGGCTGTGATTGACTTTGCAAACGCTACGAACGAATACGGACTGGAAGAAAAGCAGAAAAACGTGTTCATCACTCAGAACGAGAATTCCAAGGAAATCATCTTCGCTCTTCCCTTCGATGAAATCTACGTGACGGGATGGAATGATTTCGACTTCCACATGTATACGTTAGCTGCCGAAAACCAGGATACTTATCAGTTCACCGAAAGACCGTGGGGAGGTGTATGTGCCATTCCTCAGTTCATCGATTCTTTCGACCCGGACGACCTGCGCCTGAAAGAGAATTATATCCAAGGGCCTCAGCTCACAGCATCCGGCGAACCGCTGCAACGCAGTGACGGCAAAGGACAACTCATCTATATCAATGAAGTACCTTCCATTGAAAGTTCTGACTCCGGACACGGCTACCGCTGGGGTAAATTTGAATATGCCAAAGGTATTACCAACCGTCTAAGCAACGACTGGCCGTTGCTCCGCTATGCTGATGTACTGATGATGAAAGCAGAAGCTCTGATGCGTTCCGGACAGCCTGGAGCCGGCGCACTGGTCACCGAAGTACGTAAACGTGCTTTTGAAGACCCGAATAAAGCAATCGTAACCGATGCGGAACTGGAAGGCGGAAGCTGCTATGACTACGGACGTCGGGATACCAACATGGAAACTCACGAAGGCGGAGCGGACATCAAGTATGGCCGTTTCCTGGACGAATTAGGATGGGAATTCTGTCAGGAAGGCAGACGCCGCCAGGATATGGTCCGTTTCGGAGTCTTCACCACGAAGTCTTGGTTCTCACACGACAAGAGCAACCCGAACAGAAACCTTTTCCCGATTCCGAACAAGGCTATGCTGACCAACAGCAATTTGGTTCAGAATCCGCAATAAACGATATCCGATTCGGGAAAAAGATAGCCGTTAGGCTATAGCATAAAAAAAGGAGCTGCATCCCCCCAAGGCGACGCAGCTCCTTTGCTGTCAAATCATAGTCAAATTTTATTGCTTCTTCATCCAGACCACCGACGTACACAGCCGTGCGATGGCTTCGCGGTGACTGATCAGAATCAATGTCTTTCCCTCCAGCTGGCCCGACAAACGCTGCAACAATAGCTGTTCCGTCTCGCTGTCGAGCGAAGAAGTCGGCTCATCCAGCAGCAGGATGCTTCCCGGACGAAGCAGTCCCCGGGCGATGGCAATCCGTTGGGCCTGACCTTCACTCAGTCCCGCGCCACGCTCCCCGCACAGCGTTTCCAATCCATCGGGCAAAGCGAACACAAAATCGGCTACCGCCAAATGAAGCGCCTGCCTCATCTCTTCCTCCGTCGCTTCCGGATTTCCCATTTGCAGGTTCTCACGGATGGTACCGCTCACCAGCGTATTGCCCTGCGGCACATACGACAGGTTGCAACGCGTCTGCGGCGAAGCTTCCACCTCTCGGCTGCCGTGATAGAAAACCACCCTGCCCTTATCCGGTTCCAACAAAGCCAACACCAAACGGAGCAACGTACTCTTCCCCACTCCGGTCTCGCCCACAATGGCCGTCAGGCTTCCCGGTGGGAAATCGTGCGAAAAGTTCTTCAGTACCTGCCGGCTGCTCCCAGGATAGGCATAACACACTTTCTCCATGCGGACTCCCACTTCTCCTTCCAGGCGTACAGGCATCCCCTGCCGTTCCTGTGGCAGTTCTTCCAGTTCCACCAACCGTTCCGTCGAAGTGAATATCCGGATGAAGGCCGGAATCTGCCGGCTCAGGTCCACCATCGGACGCTGAATCTGCGCCACGAGCTGCAAGAACGCCGCCATCATACCGAAAGTCACCGTACCTTGTTGCAAACCGAACACGCCCCACAGGAAGGCCACCGCATAACCTGTCATAAATCCAATCTGCACCATGGAGCGGGAAAACACCGAAAAATCCGTGCGCTGCTTTACCTTTCCCCACAGTTCCGTCTGCACCGTACTCAGCTTACGGACCGCCTGGGCCGTATATTCCAGCGTACGAATCAGTACCCGATGCTGTAGGTTCTCCTGCAAATGACTCTGTATCCGGCTGTCCGTGTTGCGAATCTCGCGCGACAACCGGCGCATCTTCCGCACATAGCTCTTGCTGAACAGCAGAGCCACCGGCATGATGCACACTAATACACCCGTCAGCCGGACGTCCAGTTGGGAAAGGAAGAACAAGGCCCCGCACAACTGGAAAAGCGTAATAAAGACCGAAGGCACTGTACTGCACAACGCCCCCGTCACGGTCTGTACATCCTCTTCCAGCCGGTTCAGCATGTCGCCGGTATGCAACTTCTCCCGTCCTGACCAGCAGCTTCCCATCAGGCGCACAAAAAGCCGCCGGTGCAACTCGTTCTGTAACGCTGTTTCCGTACGGCTGACCAGGCAGCTTCTGAACGCCGAAAAAGCCAGCTGGGCCAACAGACACCCTATCATCCACGCAATGTACGTGCCCAGTGCATCGTCTGATACCCCCGTGGCAATGTCAATCAGGTGCTTACAGACATACACAAAAAACAAAGAGATGCTGACGTACAGCACCCCCATCCCTGCATACACCACCATCGGTATCCGGAAACCGCAAGAAGCTTTCCACAACCATTTGATACAATCACCTATCCTCATATCCACCACCTTCTGCCTATAAACAACAAGACCCGGCGTACCGGAAGCAGTTTCCGCCACACCCACGCCTTGAAAAGCTCCTTTCGGGAGGTGCAGTCTACATATCGTCCGTCGCGTATGATCTTGACGGCCACGCCCACCACCTCGTTCCGGCAGCAACGCTCCGTGGCATACAGATTTCCGTCGCCCATCAGCACTATCGCTTCCTTTTCCAGCCGATAGACCCGGTGCAGCACATAGCTTCTGTTCTGCAACCGTGCCAGTACGATACTTCCTACGGCAATATCCTTGCTATCTTGCAATATCACACTGTCACGCTCATTCCGGATGAACGGAAACATACTGCTTCCCTTCGCCCGTATCGTCACGGAATGCCCGTCCTGCAACATCCTGTCTATCTCGTCAAAGAACTGCGCATTCTTCAGCCACAACTGTTCCGTCTGCATTATCCCCTCTACACAAAAAATCCCCTTTCCAACCCCTGTTAGGCCGGAAAGGGGAAACTTTCAAGAAATTAATTAGCACGTGTGATCACGGCACGACTCAAGCGAGGATCGTCATAGAACATGTTGTCTACACCACCCTTGTAATCTACCTTGAGCTGTGACTCAGAAACACCAAATTCATTTACCAAGCAGTCATACACAGCTTCTGCACGTTTCTTACTCAGCACTTCGTTTCTCTTCTTGCTGCCCGTAGCCGCATCTGAATAACCCGTAATAGTGTACACAGCTTTGGAATCACCCGCTTTGATAGCCTCAGCCAGTAACTGCAAGTTGGCGCGTGCCTCTTTCGACAGACTGGTCTTGCCAATCTTGAACACTATCAGGTTGGAAGCAATTACCTTGTTGATGACTTCCTGTTTCTGCTGGCCTTCAGCATTTGCCAAAGCCTCTTTCAGACGAGCATTTTCCTCGTTGGCACGGTTCAGGCGATCACGCAAGGCATTGGCCTCCGTCTGGTCGTAACGGGTAACTGTCTTGCTGCGGTCCCATCCGCGACGTTTGAACTTATAGGTCAGGCCGACGGTTACGCCCAGCACCCCATCAAATTTCGATCCACCGATTTCGCCGTCGATGGCATCATCCACCATGGAGGCCCGCAAGTCGATGTTGGCATCCAAGGCATCACACAGACGGAAAGTATTCAACCAACCAGCACTCATGGTCACATCTCCAGCTGTAGGAGCTTCCCACGTACGCATATAACCTACACCACCATAGAAACTGCTGTTCCAAATACGGTTTTCACGATAGCCGCAGAACAGGTTGGAAAGGTTGAACAACACATCGGCACGTACGTTGTAATACTTGAACTTGGAGTAATACATACCGCTGCCCCAGTCGGGGACCTGTTCGCCGGTTGAGTGAGCTGCTCCCCAACGGGTAGCACCTCTCATTGAAAGGCCGTTGTACATCAAACGCACGCCGATGCCCGGAGTGAACCATTTACCTACCGCGATGTCCAGCGAAGGCGAAATACGTTTGCCGAACCCAATCTGCTTGTCATGGTCACCGAACATCACCTGCGGTCCCACGCCTACCGTGAGGAACCAGTTGTCCCAGAAGTGGTTGGTTTCCACTTTATATTTGTCGTCGGTGTATTCCACTTTTTCCGTGATATCACCGTTTTGTGTTGTCTGCTCCGACTGAGCCAGAGCAGGACTTGCAGCCGCCAACGCGAGGGCTGCAAAAAGTGTTTTCTTCATCATAACTTTATGTATTAGTTAATGTATTTTTTAGTTTATTCCGCATCCGTCACGGAACTTCCGCTGTTGATGCTGGCCCGATTAATTTCCACTGGTATTCGTGTATTCAAAACTTACTACCACAGGGAAGTGGTCGGCATAACCGTTCACTTTCGTGTAGCTTACGTTTTGATTGGTCAGGATATTACCGGCTTCATCCTCCACATTTACACCAGAATAGGATACCTCTTCAGTGCTTTTTGCGAAATGTTCCACATCGTTCATGCAACTGATGGCTTTCAGCTGTATGGCGGCACCCGGCACATTGATGTACCACATTTTGTCCACCACCTCCCCACGCTGGTCGTCGGCACATAGGATATCAGTATTACCTCCTCCAAATTTTGAACGTATCATCAATGAAGTAGTATTCCAAGTAGGATACACACCGCCACGTTGGATTTCTATCCAAGGATCGGCAATCTGCAAGCCCTCACTTGTAACCGGTGTTATCAGGTTGTCCACAATCTGATGACGGGTATAACGCATGTTGGTATCTCCCATAATGATGGCTGGGCGATTGTTTTCTTTCGCCTTTGCTACCACATAGTCGCGCAACTGACGCAGCTGAGAAAGCTGGGCATGAACCCAAGGGTCATCTTCGGTATTACCACCATCACCGAACGTGTTCATGTGAGTGATGTAAACATCTACTGTCACACCTTCTGCCACCGTCACCACATAATGGCGAAAACCTTTATCTATCAATTCATTGGCACCTCCAGTAAGTCCGCCGTATGCCTCATCAAACGCCACTATGGTTTCGTCGGTAGCTGTGATTCCGTCCTTCTTCCAGAAGAAGCCAAGTCCGTCCGTATCATTCTTTCCAAAAGCATTAGACACAGAACCTCGGTAAGTACCCATGTTGTAATTGGTCATGCCATTGGCCAACTCATCATGATAAGCGAAATCCTCGCTAACCGCAATGAAATCATAACCAAGACCGTTCATAATGTGACCGATAGCTTCTGTACCATCAGAACCAGGTCCACCACTGTTAATGATGCTTGGAAGTCCGTCCACATTCAGTGCGGCACAGGTAAATTTACCTTGTACGGCATTCCCATCCTTGTCATACACCATAATGGTCTCATACTTCTCAAGAACCACCGGGAAAGTGTAAATTTGTTCAGCTGAGAAATTTGTCAGACTATTGGCGGTAAACTCTGCTTTGTAATTTTCCGTAGATACGGTGATAGTGAAGAGGTCACCCGTCCGAATAACTGGGAAAAGACTCATATAGCAAGTAAATACCTGCTCCAGACTTGGTGAATTTGTATCCCAAGTGAGCGTAATGGAATTCTTTCCATCATCCGTCTGCTTCCAACTGCCGGTTTCTGCATTGAACGTAAAGTTTCCGGCAATAGGCACACCGGACTCTCCACGGCTGACACTCATCGTGAGGCTTTTCAGCTTTTCATCCTTCAGCGGAGTGTCTGCGGCATCAATGGTAATACGTGCCATTGAGAAGAGATGCTTGAACTCAAACTCATAACCTCCCTCAGCTGTCTGTGTAGTGGCGCTACCTATTTTATAGTCGCCATGCAAGGCACCATCACCCATATTCTGTTCAGAAGGAAGTTCACCCACCAATGAATGAATGTCATTGGATGCATTAGCCTCATTGTAGGGATAATAGGCATAGACAGGTTCGTCAAAAGCTGTCGTGCCGAAAGCCGCAAAAGATGCCGTAGCTGCGGTACCTTGACCCACCTTGGCATAACATTTCTGCGAAGTACCGGAAGCATCGAACACACCGATTTTGTCACCGTCGGTCCATACAATGCCCACCGCATTCGTTCCGTCTACCGCATTGCCCATGGCAGTACGTGTAGCAGGCTGTGCGATACGGGCTATGATCTGCCCCTCGCTGCTTTCACTATAACTCAATTCATCCTTTGAACAAGAGAACAATATTTGTGCTGCCAACAAGACGGCAGCCATACCTAAATATTTATGCATAGAAATAAATTTATTCCCTTACTTTAGAATTATTTTTCACGGCAGGACAGGTATGCAAACCTGTCCCCCGTGAAAAAGAGTAATGATTATCTACTTCTGGTCCAGCCAATAGCATCAGTCTGGTTGTCCGTCATACCTGAGCTGTAGCCCGGAGCGGCTGATTGTACTGTTTTACTGCCCGTACTGCCATCAATAAAGGCTCCGTCAACAGGTGAACGTCGTGGATCGTATGCCTTACGATACATACTGTTCATCTCAAGGATTCTTTGTACCAAACTGATGTTCTTACTAGTATAGCTAAAACCAACAAAGTTCATCAGAACTATTCCGATAGGATAATAAGATTCGTTTGTATACATAGCTTCAACCTTCGTAGCCATCCAGGTGTTAAGTCCATTAGCATCAGTAGATACTGCGTAGTAATCATCACCTCCAATATCAAATATAGATTTAGGAATTGCATAACCACCTAATCCCATATAAATCCAACAATTATGTACATAGTTATCTCTCTTAGCATAATTATTCTGAGACCATGTAAGGATATTCTGAAGTTTCGTTTTACGTTCATCTATTGTCGGGACATAACTTTGACGATCTGAATCATACTCGCCTTTGTCATCAAAATCTTTCGTTGCTTGGGCATGAGTACCATACATTGTAATACCTGAATTTGTAATATTATACCAAAGTAATGGCTTTTCAAAATATGGTTTCGCAAATTCATCTGTAGACAATAGAAGACTCATATTGAAGAACAAACATTTACTATTTGCCACTTCGCCAGGAGTGTATGTATTCACAATCACAATAACCTTACCCAGTACATCGCCTACCACGGTATTCTCATTCACAGAACTTGCCTCGACAATTTTGCCCGGATATTTATCACAGGCATCACTAATCGCTTTTCTCCAGTCACCAGTTATCACACTACCTTGAGCAAAGGTGCACATCACAACCATATATTCATCGCTCTTGACATTAGCAACCACTTCTCCTAAAGCCACCTCGAAGGTTTTTCCGTTTTCTTGTAGATATCTACCATTATCTGTGTCATAATTATCCGCTGTACCGGCTACACCTAAGCTTGTAGGAGTATAAGTGTTTCCATTACGTTCAGCAATCCATCTCGTATCAAAATGGAATGCACGAACACCGAGATTATACTGTCCATCTATAGTGCGGATATCACTCTGATAATCTTGATCCAAAGAATACCAAGAACCTGGAATAGAGATTTCTGACAGGTACACGTTACGTTGAATATTTCTCATCCAGTTAGCAGGCTCCCATTCGCCTGAAGGTGTCAATGGAGGAAGATCCGGCAAGCGGTGTATCATACCAGGTTCAAGCGTCATACCTTCTGAAGTAGCACTTGCATCTGCTACAATATGCTTCGTAAATACAGTACCATCACTGATAGCCACCTCAATATACCAATCGCTATCTATAGTTATCTCCTTACCGGTCAGAAGAAAAGCATTCAGCTCAACACTTTCCCCGGCACTTAATGTCAGATAAGAACCATTTTTATCAGCGACATTCATGGTTACATAATTGAGGCCACTTTTTGGCTCAGGTATACCGCTACCATTTGTAACATCAGTGAATTCATAAGTACCATTGATATCAGTACTCGTCGGAGCGTAGATTCTGACATAATTTATGGTTACAGGACCGTTATCGTTATTCAATGGGCCTTGCAATTTGAAACGGATTGCTGTAGAAAGTGGCTTGTACTTCAAATTTACAATATTACCACTTGGTACATCCGGAGTATAGGCATACATAAAGCAAGCTCGCATATCCGGATATGCTATTATTTTACCATCTGATGTTCTTTCAAAGGTGTTATCCTGCTGAGCCGGCATGGTCAATGTCACAGTTTTACAGTTACTGCTAACATTCGTATATAAGGATGATGCAGGATAGATTGAATAGAAAGAACCTGTTTCATTGTCGCCCCAACGCACACCAATATCACCGGTCTTATCCAAACTATTTGCATAGTTCTGCTTCCCTGAATTTTCTTCACCTACATTCACTTTATAGGTAGCTGAGCCTACTCCGCCATTGCTTGCACAATCGGGTGAGAACACAACCACTTCATCCCCATTCACCCAATTAATAGGGAAAGCATCATTCGCTTCGTCACCGTAAATGGTACGACTTGCACTTTGTTCGAGCGTAGCCCCAAACTGCACATCCTGCCCCGGTGTAGGTTGTACACCTCCTTGTTCTTCGTCCTGGCAACTACAAGCCAAGAGCGCAAGGGCAGATATCATGAAATACTTCTTTGTTTTCATAAGCATATTCATTTTTCTAATTGTTATCTACCTCATTGCTGATCCCAAGTTTGATCAGCAAAATCAAAATCAAAATCTGTGTTTACTTTGTGGCTTTCAATTTGTCCAGTCTTCTCATCATTCGGATTTTGAACATCGGCCGATGCACAGAAATTGCCTTCCAACTCCACTTCCACAAAGGTGGTCTGCGGAGTTTCATACTCTTTTTGCTTTTGATTCTTCATAAGATTCTAATTTTTAGGTTTAACTAATAATTTTTTCATTCTCTCATCATTGGTTTCACTCTCATTTAGTTTTTCCATACGCATTTATTTTAAAACAAACTTCTTTTTTTCTTTTTCTCATGGCCATACCCATATCCGTATCCATAACCATAGCCATATCCATAACCATACCCGTGACGTTCCGGATTGGCCCCGTTCAGTACCAGCGCCATATTCTTCAGCTTCTTTTCCTGATACAGCTGTTCGATGTCGGGCAACTGACGACGATCAAGCTTGCCGGCACGCACCACGAAAATGGTCAGGTCGGTCACACGGTTGGCAATCGTGGCATCGGCAATCAGTCCCACCGGCACATTGTCCACAATAACATAATCATAGCGGCTACGCAATTCATTCATCAACTCGTCCAGCCGTGCATCCATCAGCAATTCGGCCGGATTGGGCGCTATCGGTCCGGAACCGATAAAGTCGAAATGCTCTTTCTGCTGGATGATTTCATCCACCTGAATGGTATTGTCCGACAAGTAGTTGGTTATTCCCTTGTGATGATGATGTCCCATCCCTCGGCTCAAGGTACCTTTACGGATATCCAAGTCGACCATAATTACCCGTTTCTTCATGTAAGCCAGACTTGCGGCCAAGTTGCGCGCAATGAAGGTTTTTCCCGCACCAGTGTTAAACGAAGTAAAAGTGATGACCTGCATCGGCTGGCCTTTCTTGGCCATGAAAGCCATGTTGGTACGCAGAATACGGAAAGCCTCGGTCACGATATCATCTCCCTGCTCTTTCACGGTAAAGGCCTCCTTTCCATGCTCTTTCAACGCTTCCTTGTCGAGCGGGATTTCGCCTAAATAAGGCACGGAAGTGGCACCTTCCACGTCTTTCCGTCCGTGCACCCGCGTATCCATGAAAAGGACACCCAAGAAAAACACGCCCGGCAAAGCGACCCCAATCAACACCCCTAACAGCAGGATACGGTTCCGCTTGGGAGAAATCGGAGCGTTGCTACCTTCCGCCCCGTCAATCACACGGGCATTGTTGTCGGCCATGGCCTGCGAAAGCGCATTCTCTTCACGTTTGTTGAGTAGGAACAGATAAAGAGCCTCCTTGATTTTCTGCTGACGCTCGATGGACAGCATCTTTCTTTCCTTGGTCGGGATGGCCGTCACACGGCTCTGAGCCCGCATCTCGCGGTTCTGCGCATCGTTACGTTTCACGTCCAGACTCACAATCATGTTGTCTACCGCCCGGATGATGCTCTGCTTCATGGCACGCAAGGAGTTGTTCAGCTCCTTCACCACAGGGTTGTTCACGCTACTGTCGTCTATCAGACGGTCGCGCTTCAACTTGGCCGCATTATACAGGCCAATCTGGTTCTCGATGTTCATATCGCTGATACCCGTATTCGACGGAATCAGGTCGGTTTCCTTGCTGGGGTCGGTCAGATAACTCTTGATAAAGCCGGCCAGACGAATCTGTGTTTCCAGTTCCAACGCGTCCGAGCTGTATTTCTGCGACTCGTTCATGTACATGCCTGCTGAAGAAGAAATATCCACAATCTGGTTCTGCTGCTTGAACGATTCCAAGTCAGATTCCACGTTACCCAACTCGCGTTCGATGATAATCAGACGCTCACTGATGAAATTGGCGGTATTCACTGCCACCTGGTTCTTTTCCTTGATGGCTTCTTCGTTGTACACCGTAATCAGGGTGTTCAGCACATCTTCCGCACGGGCCGGCGAGTTGTCTTTCAGGGCCAGTGTCAGAATGGAAGATTCTTCCTCTTCCTGCTGGATGCCCAACCCGTTCTTATAATAGTTCACCATGGCCTCTACCGGAAGTTTCCGTACGCGTATCGGTGTGTCTATCCACGACTTCTGCATATAATTCGTAGCCGTTACTACCACGCTTATTCCCTTGCTGATGGCCACCGTATCGTTCAATTTCACGTCACGGGGAGTGGCGGCGATGCCCGAAAAATCGGACAGAGAAACCGTCTTCTCGTTTTTCAGGGTCATCGTAAACGAAAAACTCTGCTCCGGCAAGACATCCAGGAAACTGACCAGCACGGGCGACTGTGTGTAAAGCTCGTTCATGCGCAAGCCTTCCTCCACCTGGTAGCTCACGTCGGCGTGTATGCGCTGCACCACCTCACGCATCAGTTTCTTGGAGCGGAACTGCAAGATTTCATTGGCCACATTCACCTTGTTGATGATATTGTCAAAACGGTCCAGCCCGGAAGTGGAAGTCTTGTTCGACGGGTCCTTGATAATGACCGTAGCCGAACGGAAATACACCAGTGGTGAACGGGCATAATTATACCAGGCGATGCCTCCGCAAATCAAGACGGAAAGCAAGAACCATTTCCATTTGGAAGCCAGATAGACAAATAAATCCACCAGGTTAAGTCCCTGGTCGTTTTTATTAGAAGAGTTCGTTGTCTGCATATTGTTTGGAAAAAATAATTAGCGTTACTTTTACTTGATTGCCCACAGAATAGAGCATACTGCCGTCACCACAGACAACAGAGTAGTACCAATCTGCCAGCCTCGATCTTCGTGGTCTTTCTTCTTGTACTTGGGTTCTACATACACGATGTCATTCTGCTGAAGGTAGAAGCAAGGAGAGTCAAAGATATCCTTGCTGCGCAAGTCGTGCATGAACATCTGTCGCTCGCCATCTACCTCACGAATCACCGCCACCCGGTCTATTCTCGCCTTGGCCGACAGGTCGCCCGCCTTGGCAATCGCTTCCAACAGCGTCACCCGGTCACCATCCACCGTGTAAGTACCACTACTCCCCACAGCTCCTAACACAGTGTACTTGAAGTTCAGGAATTCGATAGACACCAGCGGATCTTTCATGTATTCTCCCTCTTCAATCTTGGTCTTGATCAAATCGCGCACTTCGCTCACTTTCATACCCTCGATGTGCAACTTGCCTAAAATCGGGAAATCGATGTTTCCATCCACATCCACCCGGTAGCCTTTCTCATTCACCTTGCTCGTGGCATCGGCTGTCACGCTTCCATCCGTTCCCACACGGAAGGTCCCGTCGTAGATGTTGAACGGGATGGCCAGCTCCGGATTCTTGCAACTGACCGTAATGCTCAAGCGGTCATCCTGATGAATCACGGCCTCGTATTTGTTTTCAATGGGATATTTCAGTCCCATTTCCATATCCTGCAAGTACACGAAATTCTTGCGTGAAGCGCAGGAAGTCAACAGTAACAGGACAAGCAAGCTTGCCCACACAAAAGATTTTTTTCTCATAATCCAGGTATATAATAATTAAGTGTTATTCGTTTCATTCACATGGATTACACGACGTCAAGGCACGGTGGCACATTACGGCCGCTTCTTCATCCGGTTTGCATTCCAACATACCAACCGGGACCTGTTCGGCCAACTGCACCAGCGTATCATACAGAGCGGAGCGCAACACCGCATCCTGACGGATGACAGAGCATCCCGGAAGAATGGTTGCAAAGGCTTCCACCTCTGTCTGCCCATAAAAACGGTTCACCGGAGCCTGCTTCAAACGCACCATTCCTCCCAAAGGAAAACAAAGCGGTTTGTAGCAGGGTGTCTTACCACTCCACGGCGTACCGTAAGCATAGGCTTTTCCCTGAATCAAGCGTATCGTAGGATTATCATCGTTCAAGAGTTCCGTGCCCGGCACATATCTCCTCCACAATGCCGCATGCGTGCTTTTGCCGGTTCCGCTTCTGCCCATGAAAAGGAAAGTCCGGTTCCCGCAAAAAACCGCCGACGCATGGATGGAAATACCTCCGTGGCAAAGTACCGCCTGCGAATAGGCAATACGAAGTAAGGAAGACAGTGCATGCCCTGCCAGCCTTTCGTCATCATACAAATATACCTGGACAGTAGAAAAAAAAACGTCGGCCTGCATGACATGCAATCTTCCTTTTTGTTCTGAGGAAAGAGTGACGCAATACCCCTCACTTCCTCTTTCATTATATTTATACAAACTCACATAGCCCATATCGCTGACCGTACTTTCCAACATAGTATCGGGAAGCGCGCCAAAAGGCCTCTCCGCTGCCGCATACACCGTACACGTCAGCAACCTCTCACCCGCCTCATCCATACAGCGGAAAGCACGGAAAGAAGGCAGCAGGGCATCCACGTTCCAGTCTCGGGGAAGACTGATTTGCAACGTGAAACCTGCTACCGAAAAATTATATTTTATCCTCATTTGAATTGTCCTTTTAATAAACTGGATACAATCCAGAAACTTTCTTTCGGAGCATAGTGGAAGGCAAATCCCATATTTCTTCGGAAAGCACAGGCCGTCTGCCACTTCCGTTTCCACAGCGGAACGGCCAGGCGCAGATTTTCCGCATCGAACTGTCCAAAATTACCTCCCCTCCAGATAATATCCAGCAAAGGAGAAGCTTCGGAAGCCCTGTCCGGATAAGGCAGACACTCCATCGGCAATCCGAGATGATCCACCAGGCAGGCATGCAACAGGCCGTGCCAGCGTCCCAGTCCCAGGCGGAAACAGATTTTTTTCATTTCCGCTGCATCGACTTCCTGATACAAGATGTAACAGGTACGAGCCAGGTCGCACAACTGCCGCAGACCGATACCCCATCCGAGGGCATGTTTCAAAATATGCAGACTTTGCAGCAGCAGATTCAGCACCGGGGAAGGTACCGTGATTTCTAATTCTTTCTCTTTCCCTATAGCCATGTGGCTGTAACCATACTGACTGACTAGTTGCCCGGCATAATACCGCAGAAAAGGGTTATGCAAATCCAGCAACCGGGTGTGATGTTCTATCTGTACGCCTTTCCAAGTATAGGCAACGCTCTGGTCGGGCATTTTCTCTTCCTGCAGCTTACAGCGGCGTACAAAATACGAAGCCCTCTCAAACTCCTGCTGGCTCTCAAAATAGAAATCAATGTCGCCACACTCCCTCCACAAAGGCTTTTCATAAAAGGAAGCCACGCCTTGTCCTTTCTGCAACACCGGACTAACTCCAATGGAAATGAACATCTGGACAAGCGATGCCAGCACCTGATTCATCCGACGGTTCTTCCGCTCGATGGCATCCGTTTCCGCCATCCAGCGCACAAGCAACGATTCCGAAGGCAAAAACTCCTCGGCCAGCAACAAGATTCCCTGAAACACGACACCGGTCACAGTCTGCTGCCGTGACAAGAGATAAACCTTTTTCCACTCTTCTTCCGTCAGCGGGAAACAGGAGGTATCCTCCACTTCGCGCTCCCACAAACCGGCCCTCAACAGCACAAGCAACGCCGCATGTATCTTCTCCACTTTCCGATTGTATTTCAGTGTTTTGTCCTTTTATTTTCCCATCACCACCAGACCGAACTTCTGCCATTCCGCCAACTGGTTTTCCACGTCGTGGAAAGCTCTTTCCCGTTCCACCTGGTAATCCTGACACAGACGGTCGGCCAGTTCATCCGGCGAAGAGATACCTTCCACCAACCGTTCCCATATCCATGCCGCCGTACCATTCAGGCTGTATACATTGCTCAGATTCACATTGTCCTCACACATATCCACCACCATGTAACGGCTTCCTATCTTCCGCAACTGCAACCCGTTGCGTATTGCAAACTTGTTCTGCTCCATCGTCTTACATTTCTTTAAAATTTCTTTCCACCTAAAATGGCCGTCGCCGTCAGCCAGATAATCTTGATATCCACCCACAACGAACGGGTACGCATATACTCTAAATCCATCCGCAGACGTTCCAGCATCTTTTCCATCGTATCGGTGTACCCATTGTAGAGCGTAGCCTTCGAGAACAACCCCGGGCGCAACTTGTACAACAGTTCATAATCCGGGTTGATGGCCTTAATCTTGTCCACAAAAAACTTCCGTTCCGGGCGAGGGCCTACAAAGCTCATCTCCCCTTTCAGCACATTCCACAGCTGAGGAAGCTCATCCAGATGGTGCTCGCGCAGGAAACGTCCGACTTTCGTCAGCCGCGCATCGTCTTTCTGACACAAGGCCGGCTTGCCGTCCGCCTCCGAATCCACCGTCATGGAGCGGAACTTATACAAAGTGAACGGTTTACCTTTATATCCAATCCGTTCCTGAGAAAAAATCACAGGACCGCCGTCTTCCCGTTTGATAAGCCAGGATATCAGCAAAAATACCGGTGAAAAAACGAGCAATGCCACCAGACTTCCTGCTACATCCACCGCACGCTTCACCCTGCAGGAAGTCACCGACATTCCTTCTCCAAAACAATAAGTACCACTTGCCATATATGCCATTACGGCTTTCGACATGATATCTTCTTCATTTACCTTTTTCATAACTCCAAGTATATCGTTAAACATTTCTCTATCATACGTTCCTTCGTGAACATTTCCTGATAACGCGTTTTCGCCCCTTCGGAAAACCTCTGATAAGTTTCCGCATTTCCCGTTATCTGCTCAATGGCCTTGGCCAGCTCCTGGGCCTTTCCCGGTTCCACATTGAGCCCGGACATCCCCTCTTTGTTCACCCAGGCAACCCCCGATTGAGGGATTCGCGTCGCCACTACCGGCTTACCACAAGACATCGCCTCTATCTGCACGATACCGAAGGCTTCCGTCTTCTGCACGCTGCTCATACAGAACACGTCGCAAGCCCCATAATAAGCCGGTAAGTCCTCGTCGCTGACACGCCCCAACAATTTGACTTTCCCTTGCAGGTTCAAATCCCCTATTTCCTGTTCCAGGTCCTCTTTCAAGGCTCCCGTGCCGCCAATCAGCACCACATAATCCTCGCTCAGATACCGGGCTGCCGCCACCAGGAAACAAAATCCCTTATATGCCACCAGACGCCCTAAAGAGGGATATTCAGTAAATGTCCCCAAAATAAGATGGTATATGAAATGATTATGGTCTATCATCTTCATATGCCATTTTTTATTGTCAATTTTCCATGTATTCTTACATAATTCTATCCATCAGGACATGACACTTCTGAAGAAGCCAGATGACCTCTTCCGATTCCGTCAGTAAA
>NZ_CABROP010000033.1:0-37502 GCF_902472605.1 uncultured Bacteroides sp. | reverse complement strand
ATGCTGACGGATAAAAAAATCTCCTTTACGATAAGTCTGTAGTTTCCCTTTCCTTTTACATAAATCTGTTATAAAAGAATAGTCTAAGTTATTGAGGTATGTATTGAACTCGTTCATCTGATAAAATCATTTGTTCTCAAAAGTAATTTCCTTGCGGATACGGCTGAGATAAGTGGGTGTAACATTCAAATAAGAGGCAACTTCTCCAATCGTAATTTCTTGAAGAATATCAGGACATCTTTTCAATAAAGCGATATAGCGTTCTTTGGGTGATAAACGGTGCATATCCAGATATTCCGTATAACAATTATGAAACAATGAATCTGAAAATAGCTGATGTAGCTCTCTGTCCTCATTGAATACTTTATTGAGTATATCACAGTCACATACCAGAACCTCCACGTTTGTTGCAGCAACAATACTGGTCATACATGGTATTTTTTGTGTAATACTTAAATAGTCACCGACAATCTTTCCTGGGAGTGCCAAACTGGTTATATGTTCGTTGCCCTTTGAATCTGTTACAACATATTTAAAATATCCTTGTTGGACGATTCCCGCATATCGGATAACATCTCCCCGCCGTACAAAGAATTCTCCCTTTTTGTAATGGCACAGTTTACCGTTCTTAGCACAAATCTCATGCCAGAATTCCATGTCTAATTTGTCGATGAAAGAATTAAAATTGCCCATTTTGCATTGAATAATTCATGAAACAAGCCCCTAATAGAGAATTAACGACACAAAAATAATTGATTTAGACAAGGACAGAACAAAAGAAAACAAGAGAAAATAAAAGAAAACAAAAAAGAAAAGGCCTTCAAAACTGAAGGCCTCTCTTTGGTGATCCGCTTGGGGCTCGAACCCAAGACCCCAACATTAAAAGTGTTGTGCTCTACCTGCTGAGCTAGCGAATCAATCCTTTGTCGCATCGGTCATTCCCCGATTGCGAGTGCAAAGGTAGTAACTTATTTTAAACCTGCAAAACATTTGGAAACTTTTTTCTCAAAAAAGCCGTTTTTTCTTTTCAAAGGGCCTTTTCAGACGTTTTTACGCTCCAATTCCTGCAAACTTTCCAGTTTCTTGGTCTCCAAAAACTCATAGATGCCACACAAGTGTTCCTTCACACGCTGGTGACCGAACTCATACACCTTCGTAACCAGCCCGTCCAAGAAATCACGGTCGTGCGATACCACAATCAGGGTGCCGTCGAAATCCATCAACGCCTGTTTCAGGATATCCTTCGTCTTCATGTCCAAGTGGTTGGTCGGCTCATCCAGAATCAAGAGGTTGACCGGCTCCAACAACAGTTTGATCATGGCCAGACGGGTACGTTCTCCTCCCGACAGCACCTTGACCTTCTTCATCGAGGCTTCCGGACTACCGAACATGAAGGCTCCTAACAAGTCCCGGATTTTATTGCGGATTTCTCCCTTAGCCACATCGTCAATGGTCTGAAACACCGTCAGGTTCTCGTCCAGCAACGAAGCCTGGTTCTGTGCAAAATACCCAATCTGCACGTTATGGCCCAGCGTCAGCGTACCTTCATAGTCTATTTCATTCATGATGCACTTCACGAGGGTAGACTTACCTTCTCCGTTCTTTCCCACAAAAGCCACCTTGTCGCCCCGTTCAATGGTGAGGTTGGCATTCTTGAACACCACGTGGTTGCCATACGTCTTTCCCACTCCTTCCATGATGACCGGATAGTTTCCGCTGCGTGGTGAAGGAGGGAATTTCAAGCGCAAGGCCGAGGTATCTTCTTCGTCCACTTCTATCAGTTCCAGTTTCTCCAGCATCTTCACCCGGCTCTGCACCTGCAAGGTCTTGCTGTAAGTGCCCTTGAAACGTTCAATGAAGTCCTTGGTCTCCTGAATCATCTTCTGCTGTTCTTCGTATTGCTTCATCTGCTGCTCGCGGCGTTCCTTCCGCAGCACCAGGTACTGGGAGTAATTCACCTTATAGTCGTAAATCCGTCCCATGGTCACTTCGATGGTACGGGTCGTGATGTTGTCCACAAACTTCCGGTCGTGGCTGATGACCACCACCGCCTTGGCACTGTTAATCAGGAAATCTTCCAGCCATTGGATGGATTCGATGTCCAGGTGATTGGTCGGCTCGTCCAGCAGCAACACATCCGGATTCTGGAGCAGCAGCTTGGCCAGCTCGATGCGCATCCGCCACCCTCCGCTGAAATCGCTGGTCGGACGGTTGAAATCTTCCCGCAGGAAACCCAGTCCCAACAAAGCCTTCTCCACGTCTTCCTCGAAATGTGTCATGTCGATGGCATAAAACTTCTCGCTCATCGAAGCCACTTTCTCTATCAGGGCCATATAAGAATCACTTTCATAGTCCGTCCGTGTGGCCAGTTCGTTGTTCATCCGCTCAATCTCTTCCTCCATCTCCTTCAGATGGGCAAAAGCCTGAGAAGCTTCTTCGAACACCGTCCTCCCGTCTTCCGTCATCAGGTGCTGCGGCAGATAGGCAATCACACAGTCCTTGGGGGCGGTCACTTTTCCCCGCGTAGGCTGGCGCACACCGGCCAGTATTTTCAGCAGCGTGGATTTGCCGGCTCCATTTTTTCCCATCAGGGCAATACGGTCTTTTTCGTTAATCTGAAAGTTCAGGTCACTAAACAAGGTGGTCCCTCCGAATTCCACGGTCAGTCCATCTATACTAATCATATTATGTAGGGTTTTAAATTTTTGAAAGGTGCAAAATTACAAAATTATGCGGATTATTACTCATTCAAGGCGCCACAGTGCGGACAAATGCCTTTCGACCTCATCTTGGCACCGCAGGCTCCACAGGCGTAGGGATAACTGTTGGCCTTGCGCAAGCGCCGGACGCACCACACGGAATAAGCGATAAAAGCCACATAAGCCAGATACACCCACAAGTAGGTAAAAAAGATATACAAGAAAATGCAGCAGGAAGCCAGTCCCAGCAGATAGAAAAAGGCTACTTCCATCGTCGTCTGATGAAACAGGTCATCCAGCAAGGCTACCCCCAGCAACAGGATAAGGAACACGCTGAGCACGAACAGTCCCAAAACGAAAGGCAGGTCGAAGGGATTCAGCGAAGGGTCATAATAATACCGCTCCCAGGTTTCCGGCACGAAATGCTGCATGCTGTTATACAACGTGGCTGCCGCCGCCATCAACCACGACAGGGTAATGGGAAACACACTGTCGATGTCATTCAGCCAGATGAGCTTAATCTGCTTGCGCCGCAAGGCACGGTACACGAAGCAGAGGAAGAACACAGCCAATACTAAAAAGAACGGCAGGGCATGGGAGTTACTGAACAGATGAATGCAACGGGAAATAGGGTCTACGGGGACGATGTGCGACAGCAACTGGCGTTCGGGAACCCATCCGATGGTTTCCTGGTCGCGGGCCACTTTCACCCACACCGAGTCGCCTTCCATTTCTTTACGGGCGGTAATCTCGGCTACCACCAGTTCATCTCCTTCCCTTACCGGAATAGAATCGAGCAAGGGGAGCTGATGAAGCCAAAGCGTATCGGTAGTGACCCGGAAATTGCTGTTCAAGGCGTATGGACGCTCTCTGACCACTGCTGCCACTGAGTCTTTCGAACTCTCTTTTTCCACTGAAGACAAAGAGGTACGATAATGGCAGGCCGTCACACACAACAGCAAACATACAACCCCTAAAATATAACCCGCGTATTTCATTCTGACTTCTGATTATCCAATGACACTTTCATCTGACAGACTTTACAGTCGAAATCCAAGCGGAATCGCCGTCCGTCCGTACTTATCAGGTAGTAAGGTTCTTTGTAGGGCGATTTCACCTTATGATGTACCGGACACCAGCCCATGCTGTAGCGCAGGCAATGCTTGCAGAACATCAGCACGGCATCGGTCCGTGGTTCTTTCTCAAAAGCAGGTTCGATGCGCTTCACCCCGTGGTCGTGATAGAAGGCCTGTGCCTTCGTATTCATCACATTGCCCAAGTAGGTCAAGTCGCCCACGATAAACGCATGCGTGGTTTTCGGGAACCGTACCCTTTCCTGCGGATAGTTGATGCGGCGGGCTTCCAGCAGCTTTTCCACCGCATTCCGCCGCAAATCGGCCAAGGCAGAAGAAGGTACAAACCAGTCCGCCGACAAGGAGATATTCAGTTTCTCCAATTCAAACGGGGTGTTGCCTAACTTGCCCAACTGATTCTTCAGGTTTTCGGCCTGAGGGGTACGTGCCAGTGTCTTTTCTGCCGGCAGCGTCACGCTGATGCAGTTATCGTCTTCGTCGGTCAGGGTTAAGGTAAACCCGAAGTTGTTTTCTTCGAACAGCATGGATACGGCTATCTTCCGTTCAGCCGACTTTTTCTGCATCACCCGTTCAAACTCCTGGTCGAAGTTGCGGTAGATTTTGGTCTTCGGACGCAGACGAGGCATCTCTTGCGGATAGAGTTTGTTGTTCTCCACCCGGTTCACCCGGAAACCGTGCAACTTGCCTTGTTCATCCAAATAGCAGAGTCCGTCGCCGTTGCTGAAAGGTTTCACTCCGGCCACCGTGAAATAGTTGCCGCGCACTTCTTTCACCACGCCCATTTCCTCGCCCAACGACTTCGGCGTATGGAAAGAGAATATATCCGGCGTACGCCCGTGCAGGAAGTAATCGGTAAATCCCCGGCTGAAACTCTTGTCCAGCTGCGGACGAAAAGCCAGACGGACGGTACCGGACGAAGCCCGCACGTATTCTTTCCGGCGCTTCAGGATGGCATCCAGTTTCTGGCGGTAATAGGCGGTCACGTTCTTCACATAGGCCACGTCCTTCAAGCGTCCCTCAATCTTCAACGAAGAAGCGCCCGCATCCAGCAAGGCTTCCAGGTTGTCACTCTGGTTCATGTCTTTCAGCGAAAGCAGATGCTTGCCACGGGCAATCGTTTTCCCGTCCGCATCCACCATGTCGAAGCTCAGGCGGCAGAACTGCGCACACTCTCCACGGTTGGCACTGCGGCCGAAACATGCCTGACTCACGTAGCACTGTCCGCTGTAGCTCACGCACAAGGCGCCGTGTACGAATACCTCCAGCGGCGTATCCGGACAGGCGGCATGAATCTTTGCAATCTCGTCCAGCGTCAGCTCACGGGCCAATACCACTTGACGGAAACCAGACTCGGCCAGAAATTTCACTTTCTGCGGCGTACGGTTGTCCATCTGCGTACTGGCATGCAGCGGAATCGGGGGCAGATTCAGGCGGGTGATTCCCATGTCCTGCACGATGAGGGCATCCACCCCCACCCGGTACAAATCCCAAATCATTTTCTCGGTATCTGCCAGTTCCTCTTCTTTCAGGATGGTATTGACAGTCACGTAGATGCGTACGCGATACAAATGGGCATAACGCACCAGGGCCTCAATGTCTTCCAATGAGTTGCCGGCAGCGGCACGTGCGCCGAAACGCGGGGCACCGATGTACACCGCATCGGCCCCATGGTTGATGGCTTCCATGCCGCACTCCAGGTTCTTGGCCGGGGCAAGCAGTTCGATAGGACGTTGTCTGATCATGCTTATTTTATCTGATTGATATCGTAAGGAGTTTCTTGGTATACATAATAGTTCATCCAGTTGGAGAACAACAGGTTGGCCACGCTCCGCCAGCGCACCAGCGGTCCTTTTTCCGGATCGTTGTCGCGGTAGTAATTACGCGGCATTTCAATGGGCAGGCCTTTGCCCAGGTCACGACGGTATTCCGTATCCAGCGTGTAAGGAGAATATTCCGAATGACCGGTCACGAAAAACTCACGTCCGCCACGGGCCATTACGATGTGTACACCCGACTCGGGTGACTCGGAAATAATCTGCAAATCCTTGCATTTTTCAATGTCTTCCCGACGGACTTCGGTGTGACGGCTATGAGGCACATAGAACACGTCGTCGAATCCACGGAAGATGGGCAGGTGCTCGAAGCCTTTGCAGATGTGGTGTTCAAAGATGCCGAACATTTTCTTGTCCAACGGATACTTCGGGATGCCGTAATGATAATACAAGCCGGCCTGTGCCGCCCAGCAGATATAGAAGGTGGAAGTGACATGGGTACGAGTCCAGTCAAAAATCTCCGTCACCTCGTCCCAGTAATTGACATCCTCAAAATTCAGGTGTTCCACCGGGGCTCCGGTAATGATCATTCCGTCGAACTTTTCGTTTCTCATCAGTTCAAAATCACGGTAGAACGCTTTCATGTGCTCCACCGGCGTATTCTTTGAAGTATGGCTTTTCAGCTTCATCAGGCTCACCTCAATCTGAAGAGGAGAGTTGGACAGTAAACGAATCAAATCGGTTTCTGTCGTTATTTTAAGCGGCATAAGGTTGAGTACGACAATCTTCAACGGACGGATGTCCTGCGAGCTGGCCCGCGAATTGTCAATCACGAAAATATTCTCTTGCTTCAACAACTCGATTGCAGGCAGTTTATCGGGTAAATTTAATGGCATATTGCTGTGTTTCTGTTTATTTTCTATCAAAGGGCAAAGTTAATAATTCAGCACGGATTACGGGGAAGAGCCGTCCATCTTTTTTTGTCCTTATCATTTTTTAAACTCGCCGACATGCTCCGGCTGCTCATTCTCCCCCGTTTCCGACCGCCTTCTGCAAAAAATCGGCAAACGCCAGCGCCGACTTTTTCCGGTAGTTTCCCTGCGCCCAGAACAGACATCCTTCAGAGGCCAACGCATCGGCACACAAGATAGGAATCTGCACCAAATCTTCTTCTCCGCGCACGGCAGCCTGCGTCAGAATCGTAGCCCAATATCCTTCCCGCAAGGTATGGATAATGGTATGCACATCGTTCATTTCTACCCCTACCGTCAGTTCCAAGTGCTGGGTACGGCATAGTTCGTCCACCTTCTTCCGGGTAGCAAAGCCCTGTCCCGGCAACACCAACGGAGTCTCGCACAGCCGCTTCAGCGTAATGGAAGAAAGTCCGGCCAACGGATGCGAGCGGTGCACAATGAAATTCAGGCGGGAAGAAAACAAAGGTAAGGTTTCAAACCCTTCCGAGGTGCCTTCGGGCTTGAAAGACAACACAAAATCCAAGTGATTGGCTTCCAACCGTTCCAGCAATTCTTCCGAGGTGGCGAAACTGATATCGACCTTCACCTTCGGATAGGTTTTCGTGAACCGACCCAGCGCCGCAATCAGCAGGGGACTCATGCTATAAGTCACCCCGATGTGAAGCACTCCGGTCTCTATCCCTTTCAAATCACGGATAATCTGTTTCCCGTCTTCCGCATCGTAAAGGGCCTTGGTGGCATAAGGCAGGAAAGCCAATCCGGCCTCCGTAGGGACTACACGCTTCCCGATGCGGTCGAAAAGCAACACATCCAGTTCTTCCTCCAACTGCTTAATCTGTTGGGAAAGTGTACTTTGCGAAATAAACAACGCACGTGCTGCCTCCGAAAAATTCTGCAATTCGCAAGCCGCTTTAAAATATTTCAACTGACGGAGTTCCATTTCTTATCGTTTCTGCCTATGAATGTTATCGGAAAAATGAGTGCTACAAATATAGAAAATATTTGGCTCGCATTTAACTTTGTCAAAAAATAAACGTAAAAAGATGAAAAAGATTCTCAGTGCAATGTTTGTTTGCTTGTCGATAAGCTTGTCGGCACAAACCGTAAAAGGAGTAGTAAACGAAGGTATTCGTTTTTGTGAAAGTACCTATCCGTATCAAGGAGGTATCCTGGTGGCCAACTTCGGTACCGCCGAACTGAATCCGCTGAACACGGAAGGTAAAGGATACATCGCATTTTATAAGGACGGAAAGACCCAGGTCATGGTTCCGGCCGACGGCAATCTGTCGGCTCCCAAAGGAATGTTCATCCGTCAGGACTACCTGTATGTATGTGATGTGAATAAAATCGTAGTATATCACCTGACCGACAAGGCAGAAAAGCCGAAAGTCATTACGTTGCCCGAAGGCAACCTGTTTGTCAACGACCTGGCAGCCGACGGAAACTATCTGTATGCTTCAGTGACCAACACCGACCGTATTTTCCGCCTGGATATCAGCAATCCGGCCCAGCCGGGACAGCCCGAAGAGTGGCTGCAAATCAGCGGACCGAACGGACTGCTTGTACGTGACGGAATGATGTATGTGGCTTCTTATCCGGCCGACGGAGTGACCAAGGAAGCCAATGTGATTTACCGCATCGACAACCTGAAGCAGCCCGTGGCCCGCAAACTGACGGAAGTGACCGGACAATACGACGGCATCGCTTTCTCTTCCGACGGAAAATCGCTGATTGTCACCAACTGGACACCGGCCCAGCTGAGCCGTATCGACCTGGCCAGCGGAAAGATGTCTCCTCTGTCTTTAAAACTGGAACAGCCGCTGATTGGCCCGGCCGACATTACCGTAAAAGACGGTTTCATCTACATTCCCGACCTGCCCAACAGCCGGGTGGTGGTGGTTAAGGAATCTTGTTGCTGCAAATCCCATGAAGGCAACTGTGCTATATTATAGCCACAAAGGAAAGACAGCCTTTTTCGCCAGAGAGATTGCAATGTATCTCTGGTCGAAAGGGCTGCATGTCAGCCTGTGTGCGATTTCCGATTTCGACCCTCAGAAACTGGCAGAAACGGATTTTCTGCTGTCGGGATGCTGGACCTGCGGTTATTTCGTCATCGGACAGCACCCGCACCGGCAATGGAAAGCCTGCAGCCGACGAATGGCAGGACAAGTGCCTCCTCATCGCACGCTGCTTTTTACCACCTATAAATTCAGGACGGGAAGCATGCTCCGAAACATGAAGAAAACTTTACGTATTTCCCGGAAAGCCTCCGTACCTTTCCTGCAATCCAAGAACGGCTTGCTGAGCGATACGGACAAACTAATACTAGACCAATTTATCACCTTGTAACTTCTTCTTAATCTATTCTCAAATCACAAATGTAATGCTTATGGAAAAAAAGAAACTTACCACTGCCTCAGGCGCACCCGTAGCCGACAACCAAAATGTGGCTACCGCAGGACGAAGAGGCCCGATGCTTTTACAAGATGTGTGGTTTCTCGAAAAACTGGCACATTTTGACCGCGAAGTGATTCCCGAACGGCGTATGCACGCCAAAGGCTCGGGAGCGTTTGGAAAATTTATGGTCACGCAAGATATCACGGCCTACACCAAGGCAGCCATCTTCTCACAGGTGGGAAAGGAAACGGAACTGTTTGTCCGCTTTTCTACGGTGGCCGGTGAACGTGGGGCGGCGGATGCGGAACGTGACATCCGTGGCTTCGCCATCAAATTCTATACCGAAGAAGGCAACTGGGACTTGGTGGGAAACAACACGCCGGTGTTCTTCCTGCGCGACCCGCTGAAATTCCCCGACTTGAACCACGCGGTGAAACGGGACCCGCGTACGAACATGCGTAGCCCGCGCAACAACTGGGACTTTTGGACTTCACTGCCCGAAGCTCTGCATCAGGTAACTATTACCATGAGCGACCGCGGCATTCCGGCTTCGTATCGCCACATGCACGGCTATGGCAGCCATACGTTCTCCCTGATCAATGCGGAAGGGAAACGTACGTGGGTCAAATTCCACCTGCACACCCAGCAGGGCATCCGGAACCTGACCGATGCGGAAGCGGAAGCGATTATCGCAAAAGACCGGGAAAGCCACCAGCGCGACCTCTACGAAAGCATTGAAAAAGGCGACTTCCCGAAATGGACGATGTACATCCAGCTGATGACGGAAGAACAGGCCAAAGCGTGTCCGTTCAACCCGTTCGACCTGACCAAAGTCTGGTCGCAAAAGGAATATCCGCTGATAGAGGTGGGCGTGCTCGAACTGAACCGCAACCCGGAGAATTATTTTGCCGACGTGGAACAGGCGGCTTTCAATCCGGCCAACGTGGTGCCGGGTATCAGCTTCTCGCCCGACCGCATGCTGCAGGGCCGTCTCTTCTCTTACGGTGACACGCAGCGTTACCGTCTGGGCGTCAACCACCACCAGATTCCGGTCAACCGGAGCCGTTGTCCTTTCCTGAACATGTACCACCGCGACGGACAGATGCGCGTGGACGGCAACCACGGTTCAACCCTGGGCTATGAACCCAACAGCTACGGAGAATGGCAACAGCAAGGCGAATACAAGGAACCGCCTCTGGAACTGGACGGCGCAGCTTATCAGTGGGATTACCGGGAAGATGACACGGACTATTATTCTCAGCCTCGTGCCCTGTTCCGCCTGATGACGCCTGCCCAGCAGCAGGTGCTCTTTGAGAATACGGCCAGAGCCATGGGAGACATTCCGGAAGAAATCAAGCTCCGCCACATCCGGAACTGCATGCAGGCGGATGAAAACTACGGCAAGGGAGTGGCCCAGGCCCTTCACATTCCGTTGGACAGAATTTAAGAGATTTCCCAGCTGTTTCAGGGAAAGGCCAGCTGCTTTTCCCTGAAACACTGGAGTCTTTTTTACGTTTCCCTCGGGAAAAACATACGTTTCCCACTGCGGAAACGTATGTTTCTCGAGTGGAAAACCTACGTTTCGGCCACGGGAAACGTAGAAAACATCGAAAAAAAACCGCCTCTTTGCAGGGGCGGTTTTACTTTTTATTACAGCTGATTTACAGACGATTCTTATAGATATCGGCCATGAGCTTCTGGTACTGGTTCTCCAGCGTCATGTAGCTTTGCAAGTTACCATATACGTTGTCGGCCTCCACATAAAAGTCGATGATGGACAACTGGCCAGCCGTCACGGCATCGTAGAGTAAGCGAAGGGACTGATGCATCAAAGGTACGTCATACGCTTTCAAAGCTTCCTGCAACTGCTGCATCTCATTGAACTGGCTCTGTACCTTGGCTTCCACCTGCAGACGGGCATTGTCGCGCTGCAAGTTCGCACTCAACGCCTGGGTTTTCGCAATTTTCAGTTTCTTACGGTTGGAAAACAAAGGGAAACTGCCTCCTACCAGGAAACCGTTGCTCTTCTCTCCCACCGAGGTATTCCGCCGGTAGCCCACTTCCAGCTTCGGCAACCAGTTCTGCTTGTTTACCTTCACTTCTTCCGAAGCGGCCTGAACGGTCGCCTCAGCCACCTGCAAATCGGCATCCGACTGCATCACTTCGTTATACAACGTCTCATAATCCCGAATAGCCTCTACTTTGGGATAATCCGTTTCCGCAAATTCCAACGGCATATTACCGTTCATGGCCAGCAACTGCTGCAATGCCGTACGGTGTGCGGCATTGTTCTGAGCCACTTCGGTCTGCACCTTCATGCGTTCCATCTTGATTTTATTCACTTCCAGGGCATTGGCATCGCCTTCTTTCAGGCGTTTCTCGAACAACTGCAACAAGGCATCGGCGTTCTTCATCCGCTCGGCCAGCAACTGCTGTTCCTGATTCAGCCGAATCAAGTCCAGACACAGGTTCTTGGCTTGCAGCAGAATGTCACGACGGAGCACCTGCTGCTGACGGTCCAGCACGTTTTTCTGCGATTTTCCAGAACGGTTGCGTGCCGCATACAGCGTGGGGAAATCAAATCCCTGCGTCACCACCAGTTCCGAACTGGCCATGCCGTCCACATTGCTTGCATAAAACGGACTGTACTCCACGCTGGGGTCTTCCAGGTTATTCCGTGTCTGCACTTCCATCTTGGCCGCCTCCATGCTGTGTGCACTGGCCTGAAGTTCCTTGTTGTGCTGCTCCACGGATTGCAGCACCTCTTCTATTTTCTGCGCCTGCAGCCCGCCGGAAAAAGCCAGGCCTGCCAGCAATATCCATCCAAATTTTTTCATGCTTCTGTTCTTTTAGTCGTTTTCTTCCGGTTCATTAACTCGTACACAATAGGAATGACAAAGGCATTCAGGAAAGTGGAGGTCAGCAAGCCTCCCAGGATGACCTTGGCCATCGGACTCTGAATTTCATTACCCGACAAGTCGCCGCGCAAGGCCAGCGGAATCAGGGCCAGGGCAGACGAAAGAGCGGTCATCAGAATCGGGTTCAGACGGTCGAGTGAACCGTGTACGATACTTTCGCGCACATCCAGATGCTGCTCTTCACGCAACAGGTTGTAGTGAGTAACCAGCAACATACCGTTTCGGGTGGCAATACCGAACAAGGAGATAAATCCGATGATGGCCGGAATACTGACTTCACCCGTGGTCAGCCACAGGGCAAACACACCGCCAATCAGGGCCAGCGGCAGGTTCAACAGAATCACCCCGCTCTCAGCTGCATCGTGGAACTGCATGTACAGCAACAGGAAGATGACCACGATGCTCATCAGGGAAGTCAACAGCAAGGTACGGCTGGCGGCCTGCTCGCTTTCAAACTGTCCGCCGTATTCAATGTGATAGCCTTCGGGCAACGTAATCTTCTCGTCCACCCGACGCTGGATGTCATTCACCACGCTGCGCAGGTCACGCCCGCTGGTATTGGCCGAAATCACGATTTTCCGTTTCACATTTTCCCGGTTGATGGTGTTCGGTCCCATGGAAGACACCACATCGGCCACGTACGACAACGGAATCTTCCGTCCCTGTGCATCGTCAATCATCAGGTCTTTCACACGGTCCATCTCGCCCCGGTCGGCCTCATCCGCACGCACTACCAGGTTGAAAGTCTTTCCTTTTTCATATACCTGCGACACGACTTCACCGGCCATATTTACCTGCACGAACTCGCTGAACTGCGGCAACGAAATGCCATACTTGGCCAGCATCTCCCGCTTGGGCACAATCTTCAGTTCCGGACGCTCAATCTGCTGTTCCACGTTCAGGTCGGCCACACCTTCCACGTCACTGATGGCCGCCTTGATCTGATTGCCCAAGGCAAACATCCGGTTCAGGTCATCCCCGAACAGCTTGATGGCAATGCTGGCCTGCGTACCACTCAACATGGCGTCGATACGGTGACTGATGGGCTGTCCGATTTCAATGTTGGCCCCCGTGATGACCGACAGTTTCTGACGGACATCCGCCAGCAGTTCGGCATGCGAACGGTCTTTCAACTCGAAAGGCGCTTCTATTTCCGACACGTTCACGCCCAGCGCATGCTCATCCAGTTCCGCACGTCCCGTCTTGCGGGCCACGGTCTGTATTTCCGGAATGGAGAGCAGGATTTCCTCGGCCTGACGCCCAATCTTATCGGATTCTTCCAAGGAAATACCCGGCAGGGAGCTGACATTGATGGTAAACGACCCTTCGTTGAACGACGGCAGGAAGCTGTGGCCCAACGTAAAGAAAATGCCCAAGGCCACCACGAACACGGCAACTGTACCTCCCAACACCGTCTTCTTGTGCTCCAGCGACCAAAGCAAGGCCCGTTCGTAATATTTCTTCAGCCATACGGCCAAGAAGGCTTCTTTCGGCAGTCCGTCTCCTTTTGTTTTTCCGCCCAGCAGGTAACTGCACAACACCGGAGTCAGGGTCAGCGCCACCACCGTAGAAGCAAACAAAGACACGATGAAGGCAATACCCAGCGGCACCAACATACGGCCTTCCATCCCAGTCAGGAAGAAAAGCGGAATAAAGCTGACAATGATAATCAGTGTGGAGTTCAGAATCGGCATACGTACCTCGCGCGAGGCATTGAACACCACCTCGCGTACCGGCTTGCGTTCTTCCAGCGGGAGCATCTTGTTTTCCCGCAGGTGCTTCCACACGTTTTCCACGTCGACAATGGCATCGTCCACCAATGAACCGATGGCGATGGCCATACCTCCCAGACTCATGGTATTGATGCTCAGTCCCATGTAGTGCAGTACCAGAATGGCCACCACCAGGGAAAGAGGAAGGGTAATCAACGAAATAATCGTCGTACGTGTATTGGCCAGGAACAGGAAGAGCACGATGACCACAAAGATGGCACCTTCATACAGCGATTCCTGTACGTTGCTGATGGAGCTTTCGATAAAACGCGACTGGCGGAACACATCGGTAGAGATTTTCACATCCTTCGGCAGGTTCTTCTGCAAATCGGCCAAGGCCTTCTCCAGCTGTTCCGTCAAGGCAATCGTGCCCGTGTTGGGCTGCTTCGTTACCGTAAGCAGTACGGCTGGCTTTCCTTTTTCGGAAGCCACTCCCAATTTGGGCTGCTGCGAACCGATGCGCACATCGGCCACGTCTTCCATGGTAATGGGTGCTCCCTCTGCCGTGGTCTTGATGACAGCCCGACCCAGCTTATGCACATCGTCCGTAGAAAGCACTCCTCGCACAATGTACTCGTTGCCATATTCATAGATGACACCTCCGTTGGTATTCTGGTTCATGTTGCGCGACACAGCCATCACCTCTCCCAGAGTCACCCCATAATGACGCATCCGGTCGGGATGAATCAGAATCTGGTATTCCTTGATGTCTCCTCCCAGTACGGCCACCTGTGCCACACCTCCGGTGGACAACAGACGCGGACGGATGGTCCAGTCGGCCAGCGTACGCAAATCCTGCATGGAAGTAGAATCGGCGGTCAGGCCCACAATCAGCAATTCACCCAAAATAGACGACTGCGGTCCCAGGGTAGGCTTTCCCACATTGTCCGGCAAAGACTCGCCCACTGCGGCCAGCTTCTCAGACACAATCTGACGGGCCAGATAGATATCGGTATCCCATTCAAACTCGACCCAAACCACTGAAAAGCCCGTGGTGGAAGAAGAACGCACCCGTCGTACATTGGTCGCTCCATTCACGGCCGTCTCGATAGGGAAAGTAACCAACTGTTCCACTTCCTCGGCCGCCATACCGTTGGCCTCGGTCATCACCACCACCGTCGGGGCATTCAGGTCGGGAAACACATCCACTTCGGTATGGAAGGCGGTATAGGTTCCTCCTATCAGCAACAATATCGCTGCCACCAGTACCAGCAAGCGGTTCTGTAAGGAAAATCGTATAATCTTGTTCAGCATAGCTCCTCCGCTTTAATGGTTATGTGTATGCGCCGGGATGGCATTGGAAGCCGAAGCCAGTTTGACATGAATCGCGCCACGGGTCACTACCGTATCCCCGTCTTTTATACCGGAAAGAATCTCTACCCGGCTGCCGTCGGAAGCTCCTAATTTCACTTCCTGCTTTTTATAGCACTCCTCGTCCAGCTTCAAATAGACGAAATACACACCCTGTTCCTCGGTCAAGGCCGATACCGGAAGGCTCAATACGCCGTTCCGTTCACCCGACAAGAGGTACACTTCCACAAAAGACCCGGGAACCATGTCGCCCCGGTTGTCGAACTCAAAAGTCACCGGCACATAATAAGAGGTATCTCCCGAAGACTTGCCGAAAGAAAGCAACTTGCCTCCCAAATTCTCAAGGCTATAGACTTTATTATTATAAGGAGTTTGGAAATTGGCAGACACCACCTGGGAAAGCTGTGCATAATAACGCTCGGACACTTCCGCCTTCAACACCAGCCGACGGGTCTGTGTCACCGTCATCAACGGCTGGCCCACTGTTACATAATCGCCTTCCTTCACCAAGCACGTCTTGATAAATCCACCGATAGGCGACTTGACAGACACTCCCTTGCCCGACATGCTCGGCTTCAAGGCTTCATAAGTGAGACGGGCATTCTCGTAGGCCTCACGCAGGGCCGCAAAGTCCTTTTGCGACACAATCTGGCTGCTCACCAGTTTCTGAGCCCGTTCGTATTCTTCCTTGGCCTTCTCATAAGCCACCTTGGCTTTCTGCACAGGGTCGCCATCCTGGATATGGGCGGCCGACACGCTCAGCAATTCTGTTCCCTTGCCGACTTGCATTCCCTCGGCTATTTTCCGGGAGAAAGAAACCACTCCCGAAGAAGCGGCTACTACGGTAGCTTCTTCTCCCTGGGCCGCCAGAATCTGTCCACTGGTATGAATCACATTGCGAAAACTTCCTGCATGAACGGCTTCGGCCTCCACGCCTGCCGCCTTTGCTTTTTCAGGAGTCAGAATAATCTCATCGGAATGACCGGCTTTTTCTCCGGCATGCATTTCTTCTTCATGGTTGTGTCCCTCTTCACCATGTTCATGGGCATGCTCTCCACACGCCCCCAATAGGAACATACACAATGTCCCTGTCAAAATATAGTTTTTCATTGAATTACGGTGTTTTAATTTTGTTGCAAAAATAACTTCTGTACCCTGCAAGCTGGTTGCAAAGTACACTGCTAACTCTCTATCCCCTACAATGGGACTATTTTATGCAACAAAGGGAGGGGCACGGAAATTCCGCACGGCCGAGAAACTCCGGGCATGCAGTTTTTCTATATAATAGGAAGCCAAGTCCGTAGATTCGACAGAGACAGGCGCCTCCAACCACACGGACGACAGGTAAATCAGGGTATAATACGCATAATCCGGCGTAAAATCCGGGGAATGATGCGGAGTGGAAAAGGAGAAATGGGTCACACAGCTGATATCGCAGGTATGCTTGTCGGCATCACCGGGACAATGGCAGGTTTCTCCTTCCGCATGCACATGCGCAGGAGTGCAGGTTTCCATGTCCGGACTGACACAGAATGCTTCGTTGTGATGATGATGTGGAAAAACGCCTACCACCAGCACCCACAGACTGACAAGCAACAAGCAATATGCATTTACACGATGTTTCATTCCCTTTCTCTAACGGGCGCAAAGGTAAAAAGAAATACAGAAAAAAACAACGTTTTGTATGCAGACTGGAATTTGAATCGTTTTCTTGCCAACGTATCGGAAAAACTTTTTTAAAGAAGCGGCCGTACACCCTTACTATAAAATAGATTACCTTTGCAAGCAAAAAGAGAGGTGAATATGAAATCTGGTCGTATATTCCTGCTGGCTTGTCTGCTGCCCGCCCTTCCGCTGACAATTTATGCACAAGGGCCCGACCGGAGGCCCATCCCTTCTCTTCCAGAAGAAGAAATAGAAGGAACACCTGCGTACATAGCCCTCAGCCGCATTGAAGTGGCCGACAGCCTACTGGAACCCAATGTATTGATTTTTTGCGGACAACAGGTGAACCTGGACCCTTCCGACCGCAAACGGAAACTGAGAAGGGAACTGGCTTCGCTGTCCCGCTATTCACAATCCCTACAACAAAAAGCTGCTTATTTCTTTCCCTTGGTGGAACCCATTCTGGAGGAACATCAAATTCCCGACGATTTCAAGTACCTGATGGTGATTGAAAGTGGTATGAACCCGGAAGCCCGTTCTCCTGTCGGTGCTCTCGGTCTGTGGCAGTTCATGAAAGAAACGGCCAAAGAATATGGGTTACGGGTAGAAAGGAAAATAGACGAACGGCTGGATGTGGAAAAATCAACCCATGCCGCCTGCCGCTACCTGCGTACCGCCTACGACAAGTTTCACGACTGGGTGGCCGTGGCACAATCGTACAACATCGGACAAGCCCGCATAAGAACGGAACTGAAAGAACAGAAAGTGGAAGAAGCCATCGACCTGCAACTGGTGGAAGAAACCAACCGCTATATCTACCGCTTACTGGCCATCAAAATTTTATTTACCCATCCGGAGAATTTCGGTATCACCGCCGTACCCGACTACTACAAGAAAATACGAAGAAGATAGAAACAAAAACGCCATGAAGCCTGCTCCCACAGGAGCCTTCTTCATGGCGTTTTTTATTTCACTGACTGAAATTACTTCACTTTCAGGCTGTAGTTTTCAATTCCTTTCGGATGAATCACCTTTTCCAACTTCAAATCGAAAATCAGCATGGAGTTAGCTGGAATGGAAGACTGAGAGGATTCTCCATAAGCCAAATCTGCCGGAATATACAATTCCACCCGCTGACCTTCTTTCATGTGCTGCAAAGCAGTCATCCAACCCACAATTAACCCATCAACCAATTGTCCATCTGTCCGTTTGGTCTGCATCGCCAGATGGCTAGGTACATGGATTTCTTCATCCAAATCTCCCGTATAATTCTGGTCGAATACAGTTCCATTAATCAGCTTGCCACGGTAATATACACTGACACTATCCGTAAACAAAGGAGTAATTCCCGTGCCCGGCTCCAGAATCTTCATATACACCGAATCATTGGCACTGGGCGGAGTTTCATAAGGATTTGTAGAGACAGAATTCCCTCCCAGTCCTGGAGTTGTACTTCCATTAGCAATCTTATAATTACGATAGATTTCCCATTCGCCTGGATGCATACGAGCTACGTCCGCAATGGAATCCAAATAACGGTCATTACGAACTTCCCAATTCGCATAAGGATCTTCCACGGTGGTATCTTCCGCACACGATGTAAATCCGAAAGAAAGGGCAAACGACAAGGCTATCAGCCAAAACAGGTTCTTGTTCATGTAAAGTTTAATTTGTGATTACAGGGTTTTCAGCAAGCTGGTGATGCTGACTTTGTCTGCAATGATATTATTCAAATCTGCAATGGCCACACGTACCTGTTCCATGGTGTCACGGTTACGCAGTGTCACGCAGTTGTCTTCCAAGGTCTGATGGTCGACCGTCACACAATACGGGGTACCGATGGCATCCTGACGGCGGTAACGCTTTCCGATAGAATCTTTTTCATCGTACTGGCAGTTGAAATGGAATTTCAGGTCATCGATAATTTCACGAGCTTTTTCAGGCAGACCGTCTTTCTTGACCAACGGCATGACAGCCAGTTTCACCGGTGCCAACGCTGCAGGCAATTTCAATACGACACGAGTCTCGCCGTTTTCCAGCTTTTCTTCGTGATAAGCGGCACTCATCACACTCAGGAACATACGGTCTACACCGATAGAAGTTTCGATGACATACGGAGTATAGCTTTCGTTGATTTCCGGATCGAAATACTTGATGCTCTTGCCAGAGAATTTTTCATGCTGGCTCAAGTCGAAGTTAGTACGAGAGTGGATACCTTCCACTTCCTTGAAACCGAACGGCATCAGGAACTCGATATCGGTAGCTGCATTGGCATAGTGAGCCAGTTTTTCGTGGTCATGGAAACGATAGTGGTCATCGCCGAAGCCCAGTGCCTTGTGCCATTTCAAACGAGTTTCTTTCCATTTCTTGAACCATTCGAGTTCAGTACCCGGTTTTACGAAGAACTGCATTTCCATCTGTTCAAATTCACGCATACGGAAAATGAACTGACGGGCTACGATTTCGTTACGGAAAGCTTTACCAATCTGTGCAATACCGAACGGAATCTTCATACGTCCTGTCTTCTGGACGTTCAAGTAGTTGACAAAAATACCCTGAGCGGTTTCCGGACGAAGATATACCTTCATGGCACCGTCGGCAGTAGAACCCATTTCAGTAGTAAACATCAGGTTGAACTGACGAACTTCGGTCCAGTTCTTAGTACCAGAAATCGGACATACAATGTCTTCATCCAAAATAATCTGACGCAATTCAGTCAGGTCGTTGGCATTCATCGCCTTGGAATAACGTTCGTGCAAGGCATCACGCTTTGCCTGGTGTTCCAATACACGAGGATTAGTGCTGCGGAATTCAGCTTCATTGAAAGCATCCCCGTATTTCTTGGCAGCCTTGGCTACTTCCTTGTTTATCTTTTCGTCGTATTTGGCAATCTGATCTTCAATCAATACATCGGCACGGTAGCGCTTCTTGGAATCACGGTTGTCAATCAACGGGTCATTAAATGCGTCTACATGACCGGAAGCCTTCCAAATGGTAGGGTGCATGAAGATTGCAGAATCGATACCTACAATGTTTTCATGCAGCAGGACCATGCTCTGCCACCAGTATTGTTTGATATTGTTTTTCAGTTCCACACCATTCTGACCGTAATCGTATACGGCACCCAGTCCATCATAAATTTCACTTGACGGGAATACAAAACCATATTCTTTACAGTGTGAAACAAGTTTCTTGAAAACGTCTTCTTGTGCCATTTTTCCTATTATTTTGATTTTTTCTACTTAAATATCTACTTAATAGGGCACAAAGATACAGATTTATCAATAAAAAAGCATCATAGGTATATTAATTTATCTTATGCATCACTTCATCTTACCGTTCTCATCCACCGTAAGCTGAAGGCCATCGTATGCTAAAAAGACATTTTCAGGCAACTGTTCCTGTACTTTTGCATGCAAACCGACCTGATGACTCATATGGATGAAATACGTTTTTTCGGCCTGGATACGCTTGGTTTGGTCCAACGCTTCGGACAAGGACTGGTGCGTCCAATGAGGTTCTATACGCAAAGCATTCATCACCAAAAGCTTTAAGTCTTTCAGGCAATCATAGCTCTCTTCCGGCATTTTCGACATATCGGTAATCCAAGCCATCGGCCCGATCCGGAATCCCATGATGGGAAGCTGCCCATGCATCACCCGGAAAGGGATAACCTCCACTTCATTACCTTCCGCATTCGATACCGTAAAGGGAACTCCTGCTTCAATATAATGCAAAGGAATATGCGGCACACCCGGATAAAGATTTTCGGCAAAGCAATAGGGCATCCGGTTCTTCAGGTGAGTGGCTGTATACTCCTCGGCATAAACCGGGATATCCCGAAAACGGCAAAAAGGCCGCAAATCATCCAGTCCCCCTACGTGGTCATAATGCTCGTGCGTAATCAAGACTCCGTCAATCGGACGGTAATCGTTCAGCCGAATCATCTGCTCCCGGAAATCCGGACCACAATCAATCAAGATACGTACGCCGTTCACTTCTACCAGTCCTGAACAACGCAAACGGTTATCATGCGGGTCCTTACTCGTACACACTTCACACGTACATCCCACCTGCGGCACGCCTGTCGATGTACCACTGCCTAATATTGTGACCTTCATTGTTTTTCTCCAATAAAATTAACTTCCGGACAAATGGTGATACCAAATTTCTCTTTCACCGAACGGACAATGGCCTCAGCCAACCGCACGACCTCTGCGCCAGTGGTCCCTCCTAAGTTCACCAGTACCAAGGCCTGCTTGTCGTGCACTCCGGCTCTTCCCAAATGCTTGCCTTTCCAACCGCAACGGTCTATCATCCATCCGGCCGGAATTTTTACCCGAGTCTCATCCACTTTGTAGTGAGGCATCTCCGGATACATCTTCAGCAACTCTTCAAACTGCTGTACCGGTACAATGGGATTCATAAAGAAACTTCCGGCATTTCCTATCTTTTCCGGATCTGGAAGCTTGGCTTCCCGAATATGTATAATGATTTGCCGAAGACCGGCTAACGAGAGTTCTCCTCCCTCTTTCTGCAATTCCGAACGGATATTGCCATAATCCAGATGATAAACCGGCTTTTTCAGCAAACGATACGTGACATACGTCACAATGTATTTCCCTTTCAGTTCTTTCTTGAAAATGCTTTCGCGATACGCATAATGGCATTCCTCGTTCGTAAAGGTACGTAACTCACCGCTCTCTACTGCCACCGTTTCCACAGCGACAATCAAATCTTTTGCTTCCACGCCATAAGCTCCGATGTTTTGGACCGCAGAAGCCCCCACTTCACCGGGAATCAACGATAAATTCTCCGCCCCATACCAGCCTTTCTGCACGGTATAGTCTACCAAATTATCCCAAACTTCTCCAGCTCCGACACGCAGGTCGACGAACTCTTCCGTTTCCTGCACCACTTGTATACCTTTAATACCAGAATGCAATACCGTTCCCGAATAATCGGACACAAACAGCAGATTACTTCCTCTTCCTACATGCAAAAGAGGTGCATCCTTCTCCTGTCGTCCGGTCAAGAAGCCCTGCAGTTCATCTACTGACTCATATTCTACGAAACGAGCTGCCTTTACATCCATTCCGAACGTATTATAAGGAAGCAAGGAATAATTTGTAAAATCTTTCATATCCGTCAATCGCTCAAATCTTCAAATCGCATCAGTTTCCATACGCCTCCATAGCGTTCAAAATACAGCGTATTACTGAAACCGTTACCAAATCCTTTAAATTCCACTACTTTATAATCGGAACGTATATTTTCCGGCTGACCATAATGCACATTGGTCATACGCCCCTTCATCATTGGAGGACGGAAAGCAAACCATTGTCCCTGCTCCAGTGTCGTTTCCAAAATCTGGAATTCATCTTCCGGATCGGCAGTCACAAACTTCAGCGGGTCGCGCAAACGTTCCTGCTGGAACACAGAATCACGTGAGAAACGTTCGTAGAATGTATAGAAATCTTCCTTTCCGTCTTCTTCGTCGGGCAACTTCTCCACATTAATGGCTTCCAGGAACCAAGAATCCTTTTTCCGCTGAAAATAATAACGTTTGACCCTGCGGTCTGTCAGGAAAATCCAATCTACCTGCACACTATGCAAACTGGTATCCTTTTCTATCTCCATGTCTTCTTCCTTGTCGAAAAGAACGGTATAAGCCGGTTCACGACTGAACAGAGGATCAAACTTCCAATCTGCTTTTTGAATACGGGTCACTTGTTTCCCTTTATATTCGGAAAATGGGAATACCACCCGCGACAGCTGGAACTTTGCATCGGAAGCAAAATTATAAAAGAAATCTGCAAAACTTTCGTCTGCAGCCGCAGGAATCTGCTCTTCTACCACTACAGTGGAGTCCTGAATGGAATCCGGATGTACTTTTATAGAATCAATTTGTTCAGTCAAGGCAGCGAACGGATCTGTTTTCTTCTTTCCACCGCCGCACGATACCATCAGCATCAGCAAACAGCATCCAATGATTAGTCTTTTCATTTGGTTTCCTCAAATATCGCCGCAAAATTACCTTTTTTTTCTTATCATTATCCAAGAAACAAGAGTTTTCTTTTTTGTTGGATGAAAAACCGAATTTTTCAGTTTAAATCCTTACCTTTGCAAACAAAAATAATTAACGAAGAGATATGTTAGCAAAAATAGAACAGTTGCTTCAGGAAGTAAAAGGACTCACAGCGCAGAATCCAGAAGAACTGGAGGCTTTACGCATCAAATACCTGAGCAAGAAAGGTGCCATCAACGCACTGATGGCCGACTTCCGTAACGTACCTGCTGAACAGAAAAAAGAAGTAGGTATGAAATTGAACGAGTTGAAGAACCTGGCACAAGAACGCATTGCCGCCTTGAAAGAAACATTCGAAAATCAAGACAACAGCGCGGCTGAACTGGACTTGACTCGTACGGCTTATCCGATTAAACTGGGTACACGCCATCCGCTGACAATTGTGCGCAACGAAATCATCGATATCTTCGGCCGCATGGGCTTTACCATTGCCGACGGACCGGAAGTAGAAGACGACTGGCATGTGTTCTCTTCTATGAATTTCCCCGCAGACCATCCGGCACGCGACATGCAGGATACATTCTTCATTGAAACTCATCCCGACATCATTCTCCGTACACACACTTCTTCTGTACAGAGCCGCGTGATGGAAGTTTCTCAGCCTCCTATCCGTGTCATCTGCCCGGGACGTGTATACCGCAACGAAGCCATCAGCTATCGTGCACACTGCTTCTTCCATCAGGTAGAAGGTCTGTATGTCGACAAAAACGTGTCTTTTACCGACCTGAAACAAGTGCTGCTGCAGTTTGCACAAGAAATGTTTGGACCGGATACAAAAATCCGTTTGCGTCCGTCATACTTCCCGTTCACTGAACCCAGTGCCGAAATGGATATCAGCTGCGACATCTGCGGCGGTGAGGGCTGTCCGTTCTGTAAATATACCGGATGGGTAGAAATCCTGGGATGCGGAATGGTAGACCCGGCTGTGCTGGAAGCCAACGGCATTGACAGTAAAGTATATACGGGTTATGCTTTCGGTATGGGAGTAGAACGTATCACGAACCTGAAATACAAAGTAAAAGACTTGCGTATGTTCTCTGAGAACGACACCCGTTTCTTGGAGGAATTTGAATCAGCCAACTGATTCCGAGTAAACGCTTTTTCATAAGAACACGGATTACACCGGGAGTAAAAGGGAAGATTTCCTACTAACATCTCGTGTAATCCGTGTTTATCTTATATATATCACACTTTTTCTTCCCCGAATATGCCAAAAGACAAGCTGGTCACTCCGAGTTTTTGTGCCATCCTGGCAGCCAATTTTCTACTTTATTTCGGCTTCTGGCTACTCACTCCGATTCTTCCCTTTTATTTGTCGGAAGTATTCCACACGTCACATACCACCATCGGAATCATTCTTTCCTGCTATACGGTTTCTTCCTTGTGCATCCGTCCTTTTTCCGGTTATATCTTGGATACATTCGCCCGCAAACCTTTGTATTTGCTGGCCTACTTCATCTTTACTTTGATATTTGCCGGATACATGACTGCCACCGTACTGACTTTGTTTATCATTTTCCGCGTGGTGCATGGATTCTCCTTCGGGATGGTCACCGTAGGAGGGAATACACTTGTCATCGACATCATGCCTTCCTCCCGCCGGGGGGAAGGATTAGGATACTACGGACTGACCAACAACATAGCCATGTCCATAGGTCCGATGTTCGGCTTGTTCCTGCACAGTGGAGAGGCTTCCTACACCACCATCTTCTCGTATGCGCTGGGATCGTGTGTCATCGGCTTCATCGCTGCCTGCACCGTGCGTACCCCTTACAAAGCTCCCGTAAAACGAGCTCCCATTTCTCTCGACCGGTTTATCTTAATCAAAGGACTTCCAGCCGGATTAAGTCTGCTGTTACTCTCCATCCCGTATGGAATGACCACCAACTATGTAGCCATGTATGCGCAAGAAATAGGTATTACCGCTGAAACCGGTTTCTTTTTCACTCTCATGGCCGTAGGAATGGCCGTCAGCCGGTTATTCAGTGGCCGACTGGTAGACCGAGGCTTGGTGACCAAGGTCATTGCGGCAGGCTTGTATCTGGTCAGTGCCTGTTATTTTGCCTTGACAGCCTGCGGATGGCTGGCAGAATGGAACCTGAAAATCACAACAACCATTTTCTTTCTTATTTCATTGCTGCTGGGTATTGGATTCGGTACCATGTTCCCTGCCTATAATACGTTGTTTGTCAACCTGGCTCCCAACAACCAGCGAGGAACAGCCACAAGTACCTATTTAACTTCATGGGATGTTGGTTTGGGAATCGGTATGCTGACAGGAGGTTATATTGCAGAAATTGCTACGTTCAAGATGGCCTATCTTTTCGGAGCTTCCCTCACGGTTGTATCCCTGCTTTATTTCCATGTAAAGGCAGGTCCCCATTTCGAACAAAACAAACTCCGCTGAAAGGATTCTTACTCCTTATAGGTGAATACAAAGATATGTGACAAACGATTATCGACTTTTGTCAATTGCAAAGACAAAATAAAGGGACGGAACAAATCGGCATGCCGAATCATAAATGGCGGAAGATAAGAAGAATACTTTTCGGGCGACTCCATTACTTTCTCCATATCGGCCACCATAATATAAGAAGCATCACGCGACAAATTGGAAACGCATTCGTCAAATAAAGAATGAGATGGAGAAGCTGCTATTGCCGCTACACATGAATCAACCCTTTCACGTCCCGATACAACCAGCAAACTATCGGACTCAGAAACCATTGGTATCGCCTGTAGACCTTCTATCGTACGCTGCTGGCAGTCTTCCGCTCCATACATCTGACCGCTCAAATAAAACACCTCACTGTTGAGATGAATATCATATTCGCTCCAACTATGACAAGCTTCCTTTCCTAACAAAGGTACCGATGCGGTACGTCCGTAAATGGTAATGAAATCTGTAGCTTGAGAATGATGTATAGACGCAAAAACAGTATCTTCACGAAGCGATTTATTGTCCTTTACGGCATCAATGACCTGTTCTATCAGCTTCTTCTGATAACTTACCACTACCAACCCCTCGGTTGTATAGACTGACAAATACTTTTTAGGAGTCAAAGGATATATTTCAATTTTTTTCCCACGATAAAACTCTTTCTTAGGGGTAAAATCTACTCCAAAACGACTCTGTATAGCTTCAATCAATTGACGTTTCCCCTCTTTTCCCATCCGGAAATAAGCAACTACATCCATTGAGGTATGTGGCTGATGAAAACTTATCACCACATAATGCATTTGATAAGACAAACCATGGGCAGAAATGGATGAAAACTCATTTAGGTCAGACAATATATCATTAATCAAACCCGACCGATGAAGTGTATCCAACTGGGAAGAATAGGCCATCTGAGAGAAGGCATGCATAAACTTATCAATATTGTCTGTTTCGAGCACACCTGCACAATCTTGAGGGACAAATTCGAACACATCTATCTGATTTTCCTTATCGGCCATACTCAGACGGGCAAAACCATAAAAGGCAATCCCGATACAAAACAGTACCACGGAAAGCACCACACCCAATTTTATGACCGAACGAATTTGCATTACTATACGATTTCACGCAAAGATAGCAAAAACTTTTTAAAAAGTACAAACAAAAACGAATATATTTTTAGAAAGTCATTTACATTGTTTTAATTTTTCCATCAATTCGGCGCGTGAGATTCCCAAATCAATTGCTTTCTCATATGCCTCACGCGCATCGTCCTTCTTTTTTTGTTCTAAATAAATGTCTCCTTTCATCAGATAAGACGTGGCATCCTGACCATCCAGTTTCAGTACTTCGTCCAAATCATACAAAGCTGCGTCCAATTGTCCGTGTTCCCATTCCATATTAGCCCTCATCTTCAATATTGCCACATCTTTGGGGAAATCGGTTACCAAACGGTTCATGGCATCCATTGCCGACTGAAAACGTCCTTCCTTCTCATCCAGCATAACAATACCGATGCGAGCCGTCTTATTCTTCACATCCTGCTCCAGCACGACATTATAATCTACACGGGCTTCCTTATATTCACGACGTTGCATATAAATATAAGCCCTGAACAAACGGGCCTCCTTGTTTTTTGGCAAAAGGTCAATCACGTTGCAATAATCCAAATAAGCTTTCTGGGTCAGATTCTTCTCCAGGTAGAGTGCAGCCCGGTTCAGCAACATTGTGGTAGAATAAGGAATGATGTTCAAAGCTAACGTATACGACTCTATCGCTTCATCAGTCTTCCCCAATCGTTTCTGCACAGTACCCAGATTGGAGAACAACAAGGCATTCCGTGCATTGTTCGGTTCAAGTTTCAATGCCTTTTGGAAGAGTTGTTCTGCCTGGACCAGACTGTCTTTCTTCACACAATCCATCGCCTGCTCAACTATCTCATTATACGACTGAGCCTGCACTGAAAATGCGGCTAAGAACCAACCGCACAAAACCAACAGTAAATATTTCATTTTCTTTTTCTTTGATTCTACAGCGAAGGTAGCATTTCTAAACCGAACAAAGAGGTATTACAATATTTTTTTGTAAGTTTGAACAATCATTTATATAAAACCCGAAAATCATGAAAACAGAAAAAGCGATTTTTGCCTGCGGATGCTTCTGGGGTGTACAACACCAGATGGAACGTGCAACAGGAGTAATACGTTCCAGCGCAGGATATATAGGAGGACACAAAGAGAATCCCACTTACCCGGAAGTAAAAGCCCACACCACCGGACATGCAGAAGCCGTGCTTGTGGAATATGATGCCGAACAGACCACCTATACAGATTTGTGCAAACTCTTCTTTGAAATACATGACCCGGCACAAACCGACGGACAAGGTCCAGATATCGGCCCGCAATACCGCAGTGAAATTTTCTACCTAAACGATGAACAGAAACAGGAGGCAGAAAAGGTCATTCAGATTCTGAGAGACAAAGGATATGAAGTGAACACCAAACTGACACCGGCCACTACCTTTTGGGCCGCAGAAGAATATCACCAGCATTATTATGACAAGACAGGCGGTGAGCCTTATTGCCATATCCGGGTCAAGAAATTCTGACAAAAAAGAGGGACTTCTCGCAAAAGAAATCCCTCTTTCTATTTTTCAGACTCAATCTCGAATCAAGCTTTCTTGATATAATCTACAATCCAGGCACCCACTTCTTTCGTACCGTATTTAGCACCTCCTTCTACCTGTATTTCCGGAGTGCGCACGTTGGCATCCAGTGAAGCATCTACTGCCCGACGAATCAGTGCACCTTCTTCCTTGCAGTCGAAATATTCAAACAACATGGCTACAGAAAGAATCTGTGCCAACGGGTTGGCAATGTTCAAACCCTTAGCCTGTGGCCATGAACCATGAATCGGCTCAAATACCGGAGTGCTCTCACCGGTAGAAGCAGAAGGGAGCAATCCCATAGAACCACTGATGACAGAGCCCTCATCAGTCAGAATATCTCCAAATGTATTTTCCGTCACCATGACATCAAAGAACTTCGGCTCCTGAATCATCTTCATGGCCGCATTGTCTACAAACATATAGTCGGTCGTTACTTCCGGATACTTAGGAGCCATTTCCTGGGCAATCTGACGCCACAAACGGGAAGAAGCCAACACATTAGCCTTGTCTACTACCGTCAGGTGTTTCCGACGCTTCATGGCATATTCAAAACCGACCTTCAAAATACGTTCAATTTCCGGACGAGTATACATGTTGGTATCGTATGCCTTGTCGTTGTCCTGGTATTTTTCACCAAAATACATACCACCTGTCAATTCACGGATGCAGAGGAAATCCGCTCCATCTACCAATTCCGCTTTCAACGGAGATTTGTGAACCAAGCACTTGAAAGTCTGTACCGGACGAATGTTGGCAAAAAGTCCCAATTTCTTACGCATGGCCAGTAAACCTTGTTCCGGACGCACTTTCGCCGTAGGGTCATTGTCAAATTTCGGATCACCTACAGCCGAGAATAACACCGCATCAGCATTCTTGCAAATCTGATACGTTTCTTCCGGGAACGGGTCACCCACCTCATCAATGGCGTGAGCTCCGCAAAGCGCATATTTATAAGTTACTTTATGACCGAATTTTTCACAAACGGCTGTCATTACATCGACTCCCTGTACGGAGATTTCCGGTCCGATTCCGTCACCGGCTAATACTGCTATTTTAAAGTCCATAATTAGATACGTTTAATTTAAATCTTCTATCATATTCAACATTTTGATGGTCGCTTTGATGGCTGCTTCTGTCTGGTCGGCATCAAATCCGCGGGTACGGAATTCCTTATCCTCATAATTCCACGTAATCACGGTCTGCACGAAGGCATCGGTGCGCCCTCCTGGCGGAATGGTGACTGCATAATTTACCAACATCGGGAACTTACGCCCCAATGTACCTTTGTAAATCTTACGCAAGGCACGCACGAAGGCATCATACTGTCCGTCACCAGAGGAGCTCTCCTGGTAGATCTTTCCGTCGATTTCAATGCTCAACGTAGCCATCGGTTTCAATCCTTGAGCCAAGGTCACAAAATAACTGAGCAATTTCACCTTGTTCTGTATCCCGTCGTGCTTGAGTACATCACTGATGATATATGGCAAATCTTCCGGAGTGACTTGTTCCTTTCGGTCTCCCAATTCAATGATGCGCTGGGTAACCTTCTTCATGGAGTCTTCATCCAGTTCAAGGCCCAGACTCTCCAAGTTCTTGCGGATATTGGCCTTTCCGGAATTCTTCCCCAAGGCATATTCCCGCACACGGCCGAAACGTTCCGGGAGCAAATCATTGAAGTACAACTTGTTTTTGTTGTCTCCATCGGCGTGAACCCCCGCCACTTGCGTAAACACGCTCTCTCCTACAATCGGTTTGTTAGCCGGAATCGTGACACCGGAATAAGACTCTACCACGCGGCTTACATCGTTCAACCGACTCTCGTCAATACGCGTAATGGCGTGAAAATGATCCTTCAGGATAGCCTGCACACTGGCCAACGGAGCATTACCAGCCCGTTCACCCAGTCCATTAATCGTGGTATGCAATCCTTTTACCCCACTCAGCACAGCTGCCAGCACATTGCTCACAGCCAAGTCATAATCGTTATGGGCATGAAAATCGAAATGCAGGTCGGGATAACGCTTCTTCATTTTGCGCATGTATTCAATCACCTGCAACGGATTGAGAATACCCAATGTATCCGGCAGCATAAAGCGCTTAATTCCACTGTCTTTCAACCCGTCGACCAAGCCAAATACATACTCTGGAGTATCTTTGATTCCGTTGCTCCAGTCCTCCAGATACAGATTGACATCCATATCCTTCGTCAAGGCATAATCCACTACCTTACGGATATCCTCCAGATGCTCCGGAAGCGTCTTCTTCAACTGATAACGGCAATGCTTCTCCGAACCTTTTGCCAACAGGTTAATAACCCGGCATCCTGCCTGGTGAATCCAGTCTACCGACACCGTTCCATCGACAAAGCCCAGCACTTCCACTCGCTGCAACAGACCACGGCGTGCCGCCCAGTCGCAAATCATTTTCACTGCGTTGAATTCACCATCCGACACACGGGCAGAAGCCACCTCTATCCGGTCTACTTTCAAATCTTCCAGCAGCAGACGGGCTATCATCAATTTCTCATGAGGCACGAACGATACGCCACTGGTTTGCTCCCCGTCGCGCAACGTAGTGTCCATTATTTCTATTCTCGGATGATTATCCATAATCAACTATTCTATCGGTTAGCTACGTGCCTTCTCGAAGGCTTCAATCTTATCTTTGTTTTCTACCAAGAAGTCAATGTCGTCCAATCCGTTCATCAGACAATGTTTCTTATAGGCATTGATTTCAAACTTCTCAGACTTTCCTGTAGCTTTGTTGGTAATGGTCTGTTCCGGCAGATTGACTTCTACTTCTGTTTTAGGGTCAGCATAGATTGAATCGAACAGTTCTTTCAGGAATCCTTCACTTACCACTACCGGAAGCACGAAGTTGTTCAATTCATTATTCTTGTGAATGTCGGCAAAAAAGCTGGACACCACCACTCTGAAACCATATCCGGCAATCGCCCATGCGGCATGTTCACGGCTGGAACCGCTTCCGAAGTTTTTTCCAGCCACCAGAATCTGTCCGCTATACTTCGGATCGTTCAACACAAAATCCTTGTTCAATGAACCATCCGGATTATAACGCCAGTCGCGGAACAAATTGTCACCAAAAAACTTTTCATCACGGGTGGTAGCTTTCAGGAAACGTGCCGGAATAATCTGGTCCGTATCCACATTTTCCAAAGGCAAAGGAATACAAGTACTTGTTATGATATTGAATTTCTGTTTCATGACACTCATTTTTTACATTAACGTTCTCGGATCTGTAATCACACCGGTTACGGCAGCGGCTGCCGCAGTCAACGGGCTGGCCAACAAGGTACGTGAACCGGGGCCTTGACGACCTTCAAAATTACGGTTGCTGGTAGATACGGAATACTTGCCTGCCGGAATCTTATCGTCATTCATGGCCAGACAAGCACTACAGCCCGGCTGACGAATTTCAAAACCTGCTTCTTCCAAGATTTTATCCAGTCCTTCCTGACGAATCTGTTCATCTACCATCCAAGAACCCGGCACCAGCCATGCAGTAATATGGTCAGCTTTCTTGCGTCCTTTCACGATAGAAGCGAAGGCCCGGAAGTCCTCAATACGTCCGTTGGTACAAGCTCCCAAGAACACATAGTCTACTTTCTTACCCAGCAGACTTTCGCCCGGCTGGAAGCCCATATAATGCAAGGATTTCTCAAAGGAACCTTTTTCCACCTCACTCATACCTTCCGTGGTCGGGATGTGTGCGGTAATCGCCATACCCATACCCGGATTGGTACCATACGTAATCATCGGCTGAATATCTGCGGCATCGAAACGTACTTCTTTGTCAAACACGGCATCGTCATCGCTCTTCAGCGTCTTCCAGTAAGCCAATGCCTTGTCCCATTCCTCTCCCTTCGGAGCATATTCACGACCTTTGATATATTCAAAAGTCACTTCATCCGGCGCAATCATTCCTCCACGGGCACCCATCTCAATAGACAGGTTGCACAGGGTAAGACGACCTTCCATCGTCAAGCTGCGGATAGCTTCACCGGCATATTCCACAAAATAACCGGTCGCACCGCTGGTGGTCATCTTCGACATCATATACAAAGCCACATCCTTGGCTGTCACACCTTTTCCCAACTTACCGTCAATCGTGATACGCATGGTTTTCGGACGAGCCTGAAGGATACACTGTGAAGCCATCACCATTTCCACCTCACTGGTACCGATTCCGAAAGCAACCGCTCCCATCGCACCGTGAGTAGAAGTATGTGAGTCACCACATACGATGGTCATACCCGGAAGAGTCAATCCGCGTTCCGGACCTACCACATGGATGATACCGTTTTTCTTGTTCATCATTCCGAAATGCGTCAAACCAAAATCGGCTGCATTCTTAGCCAAAGCATCTACCTGTGCTTTAGATACCGGATCTTCAATCGGTTTGTCCTGGTCGTGCGTCGGCGTATTGTGGTCCGGCATACAGTAAATGCGTTCCGGACGGAAGCATTTCAACCCACGGGCACGCATCCCGGCAAAAGCCTGTGGACTCGTCACTTCGTGACAGTACAGACGGTCTATATACAATTGGGTAGGTCCATCTTCCACCTTCTGCACCACATGTGCATCCCATATCTTATCGAATAATGTATTAGCCATAAAATCTCGTTTAATTTATTTTCTGAATTTGTTGATACAATCGATATATGCTTCTACTGAAGCTGCAATGATGTCGGTGTTGGCTCCGAAACCATAGTACATCTGTCCGTCGTATTCCACCTGCATATGTACTTTACCTACATCATCACTACCTTTACTAATAGCCTGAATGGTAAATTCCTTCAAGGTCATCTGACGCTTAATAATCTGTTTCACGGCCTTGATGGCTGCATCCACCGGACCATTACCTGTAGCGGCTGCTTCAAAATGCTCGCCACTGATGTTCAATCCCAGACTGGCTACAGAACGTACTCCAACTCCACTGGTTACCTGCAAATATTCCAGTTTGATATGATGGTTCACATTGCGGTCGGCTCCAGCCAATACCAGGATATCATCATCCGTAATGTCTTTCTTCTTATCAGCCAGTTTCAGGAAGTCTTCGTATACCTTGTCCAATTTTTCCTGCGTCATTTCCACACCCAACACATGCAGACGATGTTTCAAAGCCGCACGTCCGCTACGTGCCGTCAATACGATGGCATTGTCATCGATACCTACATCTTTCGGGTCGATGATTTCATAAGTCTGTGCATTCTTCAATACGCCATCCTGATGAATACCGGAAGAATGGGCAAATGCATTACGTCCTACGATAGCTTTATTGGGCTGTACCGGCATGTTCATTAAGCTGGAAACCATGCGGCTGGTAGGATAGATTTTCTGTGTGTTGATATTTGTATCGATATGAATGTCATGATGACAGCGAAGAATCATGGCAACCTCTTCCAAAGAGGTGTTACCGGCACGTTCTCCGATACCGTTGATGGTCACTTCCACCTGACGGGCTCCGTTCAACACGCCACTGATAGTATTGGCAGTCGCCATACCCAGGTCATTGTGGCAGTGAGTAGAAATGATGGCTTTGTCAATTCCATCCACATGTTCCATCAGGTATTTGATTTTTGCACCATATTCATCCGGCAAGCAATAACCAGTCGTATCAGGAATGTTTACCACTGTAGCTCCCGCTTTGATAACGGCTTCTACCACACGCGCAAGGTATTCATTTTCCGTACGTCCGGCATCTTCCGCATAAAACTCTACATCTTCCACGTAACGTTTGGCATATTTCACCGCATTGACAGCCCGTTCGATGATTTCCTCACGAGTAGAATTGAATTTATATTTGATATGCGAATCAGAGGTACCGATACCTGTATGAATACGTTTGTGTTTGGCATACTGCAACGCCTCGGCAGCGACATCAATGTCTTTCTGTACGGCACGTGTCAGTGCGCAAATGGTTGGCCAAGTCACTGCTTTTGAAATTTCAATGACTGAATTGAAATCACCCGGACTTGAGATTGGGAATCCGGCTTCAATCACATCCACCCCCAACGTTTCAAGCTGTTTAGCCACCTGAATTTTTTCTACGGTATTTAACTGACATCCCGGTACCTGCTCCCCGTCGCGGAGCGTAGTATCAAAAATAAATAATCTGTCACTCATAATATTCTTGTTTTATTTCCTTATAATCCTAAAAAAAAGCCTTTCGCACTGGGAAGTGAGAAAGGCTTTATATGATATTGTTTTTACATCAATATGCACGCGACTCACTTCCCACCGGGCTTTCCAGCAGATTAATCAAACCACATAGCAAAATATGTAAAAACAGAATATTCATTTGTTGATTCTCTTTATCTTTTTCTTTTTTGTTGCTGCAAAGGTATACAATATTTTGAAACAAGAAAATAAAAAGAAAGTTTTTTCAAACATTAAACAACAATTTCACACAAACACATGCAACTGAATATAAATCTATCATTCAGAAAGCAAACGAAGCTCATGAAGGCAAGCTTCTACTTCAGTCATGCTTCCCATGTGTTTGCCCATATCGTCCGACAATTTCACACATTCACGCCACTCCTGGTTCGGGCTCATTTTACAGCGTGACAGCTTCATGACAATGTTAGAAGGCTGATAACCTGTATCATTGGTCAGGTTCGTACCGATTCCGAAGGAACAGCGTATCTTTCCCTGGCAATACTGGAATATCTTCAGAGCTTTTTCAAAGTCGAGTGCATTACTGAAAATAATGGTTTTGGTAGTCGGGTCAATTCCCAGTTCCTTGTACCGGGCTATCAGACGGTCGATAAACTCATACTCATTACCCGAGTCGCAACGTACCCCGTCAAACAGCTTCGCCTGCTTCCGGCTGAAGTTACTCAAAAACGAATCGGAAGTGTAAGTGTCCGACAGGGCCGTACCCAAATCTCCATCGTACACATTTACCCAATTCTCCAAGGCCATATAATTGGCATGCTTGTAACCGAACTGTGCCCCATGAAACATGAACCATTCATGCGGATGCGTTCCCATAGGCAGCATCCCATATTTCATGGCCAGATAACAATTGGAAGTTCCCGTACAATAGCGGGCATGCTTCTTTAAGTACTCCACTACCAGTTTCTGCACGTCAAATGAAAAACGGCGCCGTGTACCAAATTCAGAAAAAGGCATCTGATGGGCGTTCGACAGTTCCACCTTTCCCGCCAGTTTATCCAGAATAACCTGCTTGTCCGGCATACGGTTCAAGAACTGATTTTTTATTTCCGATACGATGGCCAATAAGGGAACCTCATACAATGTTACCTTATATAAATAGTCCGTAACGGACATTTGGAGATGATGATGCTCATCCAGCCAGACCTCTATCTTATTGGGGTCAAAACGGAAAGAAGAAAGCCACTCCCAATACACTCCTGGCAGAAAACGACAATGGGAAGTCATATACTCCAGTTCCTCCGGCGCCAGTTTCACCATTTCCAGGTTATGGATTTCATTCTTCAGTGCCTCCAGAAAACCTTCTGTATATTCCGTGTTGTCTCTATCCTTAAACGTAAAAGTTCCCATTGCATAGGGAAACAACTTGATATAAGCGTATGAGGTAGTGAACTTATATAAATCAGTATCTAAAATTGTTTTTATCACCATATTATTCTATTTATTTCTTAGTGCAAATATAATTATTCCTTTAATTTCAACGCGATGATGCAATCTACAGAAGGTTGTAAATTTTTTGTATGCAACACGATACCTCCCTGTATTTTTTCCCATTTCACCTTCTCACCCGTATGAAAAACAGTAGAAGAAAGGACTTTCTCCGTTAGAGGTAACGTCACAAACTGGGGCATTTCATCTGCCAGCAAATGCACGTAAAGCATATTTCCCTTCCGGGTTGTTGTACCCCATGAGGCGGTCATCACATTTCCTGCCGTAGTGCCATAAATGGTTTCCCCATTTTCCGACATCCACTTGCCAATTCCTTTCAGACGTTCGACTGCCACTGCCGGAAGTTCCCCATTGGGTTGAGGACCGATGTTCATCAACAGATTGGCTCCCTTCCCAGCCGCACGGACCAGCAGACGAACCAATTCAGTCACTGACTTATAATTTTGGTCTTTTATCTGATATCCCCACATACCGTTCATGGTTTCACACGTTTCCAACGGTAATTTTCCTACCACTGATTCTCCAGAAAATCCCGCTTTGTTCTCACCTGGAAGATCCCGTTCAAACATCTGAAAATCCTCTCCCGGATAAGGAGCCTTATGATGATTGTTCCCAATCAGGCAAGCTGGCTGCAATTTATGAATCAACGCATACTGTTCCTCCAATTTCCAGTCGAACCCATCCGGCTGGTCCCACATACCGTCAAACCAGATTGCTCCAATCGGACCATAATTGGTCAGCAACTCCGTCAGCTGATGATTCATGAACTCATAATAGGTAGCCCATTCCCCATGCGAAGTACGGCCGGTGCCATGTCCGGTCCTTCCTAATGGATAATAATCTTCACGCGTCCAGTCCAAATGCGAATAATACAAATGCAACTTGATTCCCTGTTTCCGACACTCCTCTGCCAGTTCCTTGATAATGTCTCTCTTGAATGGAGTGGCATCTACGATGTTGTAATCCGAATATTGAGTATCAAACATGGAAAATCCGTCATGATGACGAGAGGTAATGCAAATATATTTAGCCCCGGAAGCCTTGATAGCCGATACCCACTCATGCGCATTAAAACGAGAAGGGTAAAATCCTGATGCTACCTTGGCGTATTCATGGCAATCAATATTGTCATTATTCATATACCATTCTCCTTGCCCGAACATGCTGTAAATGCCCCAATGCAAGAAGATACCAAACCGATTATCTTGAAACTCCTTCCGCGCCTGCAAATTCTCCGGCGAAGGAACATACTTATTTTCAGCCTGAACAGACAAGGCAGACATGCCCAATAATCCCCCAAGGCAGATTGTTTTAAAATAATGAAAGATGTGTGTTTCCATATCTGCGCTCACTAAAAGAATACATAATTAAGATTCAACCACCCAAAGATATAGAAAGGTAAGCGCAACGGCAAATGGAATGTAAAATTTTCCACATTTCGCCCTATTCACAACGATAGTTGATTGATTTTCCATCCGCGTACGGGTACACAAAAAAAGCCCCAAGGCATAACTGCCTCGAGGCTCTATCTAAAACGGCGACTACCTACTCTCCCACTTGTACGCAGTACCATCGGCGTGGCGAAGCTTAACTTCTCTGTTCGGAATGGGAAGAGGTGGAACCTTCGCGCCATAGTCACCTTAATATCGTTATATTGTCATGACCCACAAGCAAGCAATTTCAGCACACTGGCCAAACGTATATATCATCCTTACGATGTCTTTTTCCATCCGCCCGGCGCGGATAAGGAAAGCTTTCGGGCAATTAGTAATGCTCGGCTTTGCTGTCTCCAGCTTTACACCTGCATCCTATCAACGTTGTCGTCTTCAACGACCCTAAAGAAATCTAATCTTGTGGCCGGCTTCGCACTTAGATGCTTTCAGCGCTTATCCGATCCCGACTTGGATACCCGGCGATGCGCCTGGCGGCACAACCGGTAAACCAGAGGTCGGTCCAACACGGTCCTCTCGTACTAGTGTCAGAGCCACGCAAATTTCATACGCCCACGATAGATAGAGACCGAACTGTCTCACGACGTTCTGAACCCAGCTCGCG
>NZ_CABROP010000032.1:0-40501 GCF_902472605.1 uncultured Bacteroides sp. | reverse complement strand
GTCAACTTAGTCAGGAATTAATCTTAAAACTGACAACTATTTTCAGTACACCTCACCTCTCATACAGCATCCGAAAAAACGCACTTGCGCTTCAAGTAAAACGTACTTGTCTTCCAACTCAAACGAACTTGCGTTTGAGTCTAAACGTCCTTGTGTTTCAGGCAAAACGCACTTGCATTTCAGGACAGCCAGCCCCCCAATCCATCCCAACCTTGACGGGTTGACGGGTTGGCACCGGTTTTCTAAACTTCCTATATACGGGTGTGGAAAAATACAACTTTTATATTTTTCCACACCCGTATATATAGAAGTTATAAAAATGCCTGCCAACCCGTCAACCCCGACAAACCTGTCAACCCCAGAATGGAGAAAACCATAAAATTCATTTCCTCGTAAACTACTGATAAAAAGAATCTTACAAGAGTATTTTCCTAACTGAAGAGAAAACCTTGTCGGGGTTGTCAGGTAGTTTGTAAACTTTTATATATACAGGTGTGGAACATGTAAAATTAGAAGTTCCACACCTGTATATATAAAGTTTGAAAAAATGGGTGACAAACCCGTCAAACCTGTCATCTCCAGAATGGAGAAAACCGTAAAAGGAAATCCCTTATAAACTACTGATAAAAAGAACATTACAAGAGAACCCACCAGCTGAAGAGAAAAAAGCTTGTCGGGGTTGTCAGGTAGTTTGTAAACTTTTATAGAAAGGTATGGAAGCATTCTATGTGTTGATAGTCAACGACAAACTATAGAAATGACAAATAATAATGTATCATAGTAACACAAGATATAAGATAGCTTTAGGTAAAAAACAAAGAAGAAAAAAGAATGAACCTTCTGACAAACATTTTAATAATAAATTAACAGACTATTTTTATGATTCATCACATTTATGACGATACGAAGCCAAAAGCACAAAAGAATTATCAAGAAATTTATAATTAATATTGAAAACCAACACATTACAAGACCCCAAAAAGGAAAAAGGTAAAATAAGCCATAAAATGTGACTTACTGAGGCGAATTTTATAGCTTTATGATGTTTGCACAATAAAATTGTGTAACTTTGCATTTATATAAAAACTCGCATGACATAGATTCAAAGATTTTTTGAAAAATAGGTATCAGCCAAACAGATTGCCACATAGATTGAGTAAAAGTTTTAATATAGTCAATCTGCATACGATAAATAAAAGTATAATCACCTATTCCAATCCTTTATAAAGTTGCTGGTATCCTACAAGTGAATGTGTAAAATTTACTTATTGTAAAACAAAAATATATATGGCAGATAATAAGATAATAGCTCCTGGCTTATTTGCTCAAGACCATAATAATTCTAACAGAGATTATTCCCAGGAAAAGTATTGGGGTAAAAATCAGTTTAATAGTTCTTTTCCTGCATCATTAGTTGCATATATGGGTTATAAAGGGATTAAGCCTGTATATCTTAAAACAGATATAGAAAACAATGTCATACATACCTCAATAACTGCGACAGAACTATTCAAAATAGACCCACTAAGTCAAAATGCGTTTTATAATTTCGAAGCTGGTTATGTCGGTTTTGAAAAATTCTATATAGGTGAAAGAGAGAAAATAGATTTGGTAATGGTTGATAGCAACACCAATGAGAGTTTAATAGGATTAGAAGTCAAATTAACGGCAATACCGGATAGCACTACCAAAAATTTATCAGAAGATAAATATTGTAGTGAAATTGTAGTACGTCCTCCAACTATAAATTTTTTAGCATGTAGTTTATGTAATTGTTTTGCAGGCACAAAAGGAAGAAATACATTGCGAGAGTTATTAGGTACCGTACCTCAAATAAACCATTGGGAAGAAATTGATGCCGTTTTACCTCACTACGACAAGATATTAAATGCAATTTTAAATGTCAGTCAACATTTACAAAAGAAACAGACACCTCTAATTATCCAACCTATTTGGAAAACCGTGAAAGGAAGTGCCATATTAGCTAATGACTGTTTGGATGTTTTTGTGTGGTCAAATTTATCCGTTATACAAATGTGTTGTTTGCAGGAAGCTGATAAGACTAAGATAAATAGACCTATGAGGACTATTATTTGGCTATACTTAATGCTTTTTGATTATGCTGTATATGAACAATTTGACTACAGAAGAATTGTCAGATTACACTCATACAATATTGCCAATGATAAAGCTTTTGCAATAAGTGGAATACAAAGTTATGCGTTATTGAAAAGTCCACAATTAACCCATCCAAGAATTAATAAAAGTGAAATAAAGAATATCATATTAGGAGGTGGACAAAATTTCCTAAGTCCTGAAAGGCGTTTTGATGCAGTTATTGTATATAGTCCTGAATTATTTGATTAGCATATATGAAAGTCGTAGATTTATTTAGTGGGTGTGGTGGTTTAAGTTTAGGTTTTGAAAATGCAGGCTTTGATGTCGTGGCTGCATATGATAACTGGCAGCCTGCTATTGCCGTTCATGAAGCTAATTTTACACATCCTATATTTAATGTAAATTTATCGGATGAAGATACAGCAATAAAACACATCGCAAAATACCAGCCTGAAATGATTATTGGTGGTCCACCATGTCAAGACTTTAGTAGTGCAGGCAAAAGAGACGAAAATAACGGTAGAGGAGATTTGACAATTTCCTTTGCTAAAATTATATCTGCTTTGAGACCTGCTTGGTTTGTTATGGAAAATGTTTCTACCATAACAAAATCTACAAAACTGGCAGTTGCTCGTGATATGTTCAAACAATCAGGATATGGATTAACGCAAATAGTCTTAAATGCAGCATTATGCGGTGTACCTCAAAGAAGAAAAAGATTTATAATGATTGGGCATTGGGGAGAACAAGATGACTTTATGCTTGAAACTATCAAAAAAAGAATTTCAGACAAAGAAATGACTGTCAAAGATTATTTCGGAGAGCGTTTAAACATTAATTATTATTATAGACATCCAAGGAGCTATGCAAGAAGGGGGATTTTTAGCGTGAATGAACCAAGTCCAACTATCAGAGGAGTAAATCGCCCTATTCCCAATGGCTATAAGATACATTCAAATGATCCTATACAAAGTTTAGTTGGAGTTAGGCCATTGACAACTAAAGAACGCAGTATGATACAAACTTTTCCTGAAGATTTCATTTTTATTGGAGGAAAAAGTGATTTAGAACAAATGATAGGAAATGCTGTGCCTGTAAAATTAGGAGAGTTCGTTGCATCCGCTATTAATAGTTACATTATAGCACAGCAAGAATCACATTGAGAAATCTACCATTCTGTCCATGTTCAATTTCCCAATCATACTTATTAGCTACATCGGCAATCTCCTTGTAGGTCACCGATGTAGTTTATCAAAAGGACATCGACTACCGGCATAATCATACAGCTAAGTCCTATTGTTTACTGTTACACTTTGATTTCATTAAAGTTCTGCATCATACTCTTTACATCGGCCACTTTGTCCTCGCTAAAGATAGATTTATATTTATCTGTACCGTAATGAACAATCATATCAATGAATTACATCGTTGACAACATAAAATATATCAGTAAGAACATTCAAAACTGCTTACGCATTTTTAGTCCATTCTGAAATCGATTGATGGTCTTGTCTTAATCCACATCGACAAATCCAACCATATTATTGATACACAAATACACATTCTCTAAACTGCTAAGTTTTTAATATTCTATTACATTCAGAGCCCCCTGTTACGGTCTATAAATCCGAATTTTTCATTGATGATGACTTACGTCTTCTTGTTCTTAGTTAGTTCCACATTACAGAAAGTAGTCTTATTGAATTCCGATTCAAACTTTCTTGTTAGGTTGACATAGATACAGATACCAAGGTATTCACAACCTGCCTTGCTTATACTGAAATGTCTCACTATTGAATAGGAATACAAATGACATTTTTTACTCCCGTCCGCATCCGGTTTAATCTCTCAAATTCCACATGGGACTTAGTGTGGAAACAGACTCAAATGACTTGTTTCCACACTCGTATATATAAAATTAAAAAAACGGATGACAAACCCAGAGAGGAGAAAACCATAAAAGCCAACTTCCCGTAAGCGCCTGATAAAAAGAATCTTACAAGAGTATTTTACTAACTAAAGAAAGGAAATCTTGTCGGGGTTGTCAGGGTTGACAGGTAGTTTGTAAACTTTTATATAGTAGGGTGTGGAAACAGACTCAAATGACTTGTTTCCACACCTGTATATATAAAGTTTGAAAAAATGGGTAGCAACCCCGCCAACCCCGACAAGCCTGCCCTCCCCAAGCCGGGAGGTCTTCCCCAAAAACAGGACTCCTGTGAAGAAAAAAACCTGCCAAGAAAAGGAATCCATATTTTATGCGTATATTTGCACGACATATATAGAAATACCATGCAGACAAGTGACAGTATTGTGATAATTCCTACTTACAACGAGAAGGAAAACATCGAAAATATCATCCGGGCGGTATTCGGACTGGAAAAATGTTTCCACATCCTGGTCATCGAAGACAACTCACCCGACGGCACGGCCGACATCGTTCGCCGGCTGCAAAACGAGTTCCCCGAACGCCTGTTCATGATTGAACGGAAAGGCAAGCTCGGACTGGGCACCGCGTATATCACCGGATTCAAATGGGCCATCGAACACGGATACGACTATGTGTTCGAGATGGATGCCGACTTCAGCCATAACCCCAACGACCTGCCTCGGCTTTACAAGGCCTGTCACGACGACGGCGCCGATGTGTCCATCGGTTCACGCTACGTGAGCGGGGTCAATGTAGTCAACTGGCCGATGGGCCGGGTACTGATGTCGTACTTTGCCTCCAAATACGTGCAATTCATCACCGGTCTACCCATTCACGACACCACTGCCGGCTTTGTCTGCTACCGCCGGAAAGTGCTTGAAACCATTCATCTGGACCATATCCGCTTCAAAGGCTATGCGTTTCAGATTGAAATGAAGTTCACGGCCTACAAATGCGGTTTTCACATTACCGAGGTTCCTGTCATCTTCATCAACCGCGAGTTGGGTACTTCCAAGATGAACAGCAGCATTTTCGGAGAAGCCGTGTTCGGTGTCATCCAGCTGAAATGGGACAGCTGGTTCAAGAAATACCCCAAGAACTCTAATTGAAAAAAGTGTTTATGAAACGTACGTGGATACATCATGCAATCATTGTAAACGAAGGACGCCGGTTTGCCGGTTCCGTGGTTATTGAAGGAGAAAAGATTCAGGAAATCATCGAAGGAGACGGAAAACCTGCTACCGACTGTGACGAACAGATTGACGCAGAGGGATGCTTCCTGCTGCCGGGAGTGATAGACGACCATGTACATTTCCGCGACCCGGGACTGACGCAGAAGGCGGATATGGCTTCTGAAACAGCCGCTGCCGCTGCCGGAGGAGTGACGGCCTTCATGGATATGCCGAACTGCAATCCGCAGACCACTACCCTGGAAGCACTGGACAACAAGTTTCAGGATGCCGCCACCAAGTGCATCGTGAACTACTCGTTCTACTTCGGAGCGACCAACAACAACACGCACCTGCTCAAGGAACTGGACAAGACCCGGGTGTGCGGCGTGAAGCTCTTCATGGGGGCCAGCACGGGCAACATGCTGGTAGACCGCATGGAGGCACTGAAAAAGATATTTTCGGAAGCGGGTATGCTGATTGCCACGCATTGCGAGGACCAGAATACCATCCGTCAGAATACCGAACACTATAAACAATTATACGGAGAGGACCTCGACATCTCTTTCCATCCGCTGATACGGGATGAGGAGGCTTGCTATCGTTCTTCCTCACTGGCCGTGGCACTGGCCAAGGAAACGGGAGCCCGCCTGCACATTCTGCACATCAGTACGGCACGTGAACTGAGTCTGTTTGAAGACCGTCCGCTGACTGAAAAGAAGATTACAGCAGAAGCCTGCGTATCGCATCTGATGTTCTGCGACGAGGACTATGCCCGCCTGGGCGCCCGCATCAAATGCAACCCGAGCATCAAGACGAAAGCCGACCGCGATGCCCTGCGAAAGGCACTGACCACGAACCTGATTGACGTGATTGCCACCGACCATGCACCTCATCTGCTGTCGGAGAAACAAGGCGGTGCGCTGAAAGCGGTATCCGGCATGCCTACCCTGCAGTTCTCGCTGGTGAGCATCTACGAACTGGTACACGAAGGCTTGCTTTCGATGGAGCAACTGGTACAGAAAATGTGCCACGCCCCTGCCCAGCTTTTCCAAATCAGCCGGAGAGGTTTCATCCGTCCGGGCTATCAGGCCGACCTGGTGCTGCTGAATCCGCACAAGGAATGGACCGTCACGCCCGACTGCATTGAAAGCAAATGTGGCTGGAGTCCGATGGAAGGACGCACATTCCACGGAAAAGTAGAGAAAACATTTGTCAACGGGGCCGTGGTTTATGAGAATGGAAAAGTGGACAAAGCTCACCGCGGACAAGCCCTGAAGTTTGAACGATAAGAAAAGCCGTATGAAAACAGACATCACCACCGTCCAATACGACATACACGACCTGGCCGAGTACATCAACTGGATTTATTTTTTCCACGCGTGGGGATTCCAGCCTCGCTTTGCCACCATTGCCGACATTCATGGCTGTGATGCCTGCCGGGCCGGCTGGCTGGCTTCGTTTCCGGAATCCGACCGTGCCAAGGCTGCCGAAGCCATGCAATTGCATAAGGAGGCCGTGCGCATGCTCAACCACATCGACGGGAAATATCACGTCTATGCCATCTACCGCCTCATGGAGGCCAATGCCGACGGCGACAACCTGATCTTGGATGGAACTTTTTTCCCCTTGCTCCGCCAGCAGACCCGTGTACGTCCCGACGACCCGTTTCTTTGCCTGAGCGACTTTGTACGCCCGCTTTCATCGGGCATCAAGGATACGGTGGGGGGATTTGCCACCACCATCGACCCGGCCATGGAAGAAGAGTTCCTGCACGATGATTACCAGGCTCTGCTCATCAAGACGCTGGGAGAACGTCTGGCGGAAGCAGCTGCCGAAAAGATACACGAAACCGTGCGCAAGGAAGTCTGGGGCTATGCCAAAGACGAGCACCTCACCATGAAGCAGCTCCTGAACGAAGATTATCAGGGCATCCGTCCTGCCGTGGGCTATCCCTCCCTGCCGGATATTTCGGTCAGCTTCCTGCTCGACCGCCTCATCGACATGAAACGCATCGGCATCCGCCTCACCGAGAACGGGATGATGCAGCCGCATGCGTCGGTATGCGGACTGATGTTCGCGCATCCAGCCTCCCGCTATTTTGCCGTGGGAAAAATCGACGAGGAACAGCTCATGGATTATGCCGCACGACGGGAAATGAGTCCCGATGTGTTGCGGAAATACCTGGCCGCCAACTTACAATCCTAACCTATTCAAATCCAGCCATATGATTCTACTAAGAGTTTCCCTTCTGTTTCTGGCCTTGTTCCTCCTACCCGACTGGTACATCTGCAAGACCTATCTGTCGGATGGACCGTACCGGAAATGGAAGAAAAAATTCTGGTGGCTTACCCTCGTCCTGATTGCCGTGCTGATTGTATTCCTTATCGGGCACAACTCACTGCATGACTACTTCGGCACGTACCTGATTGTGGCCTTGTGTGTCACCATCCCGAAAACGATTTTCATGCTGGTCAGCATTTTGCTGAGACTGCTCCAAAAGCTTTTCCGCTGCCACCTGCCTCACGGCAGCATCTCCTTGGTGCCCGCGGTACTTATCTTGGGATACATCTTGTTCGGAGCGATCAAAGGCAAGGAATATTTTCAGGTGAAGGAGGTGACGTTCTGTTCGCCCGACCTTCCGGAGGCTTTCGACGGCTACCGCATCCTGCAACTCTCGGACATCCATTCCGGAAGCTGGAAGGGGGACGGTAAAGCACTCCAGAAAGCCATCGACCTCTGCAATCAACAAAAAGCTGACTTGGCCGTATTCACCGGCGACCTGGTGAACAGCCGGGCCGATGAACTGTTGGAGTTCATGCCGATATTCTCCCAGCTGAAAGCGCCCGACGGCGTGTATTCCGTCTTGGGAAACCACGATTACGGGACGTATGTCCGATGGGAAAACGAACAGGCCCGTCTGACCAATGTGGACAGCCTGATTGCCCGTGAAGGCCGTATGGGCTGGCACATGCTGCTGAATGATTCGCACATCATCTACAAAGGGAAAGACTCTCTCGCCTTGGCGGGAGTGGAAAACAGCGGTAAACCTCCCTTCCCCGACCGGGGCGACCTGCCGAAAGCCTTGAAAGGAACCGAAGGCATGTTTACGGTGCTGCTGAGCCACGACCCGACCCACTGGCGGCGGAAAGTATTGCCTGACACCTCCGTGCAGCTGACCTTGTCGGGACACACCCACGACATGCAGATCAGCCTGTTCGGTTTCTCCGTGTCTCGGTTCATCTATCCGGAACACCGGGGATTGTATCTGGAAGGCCCTCGCGGACTGTATGTCAACATCGGACTGGGCTATGTGCTCTTCCCCATGCGGTTGGGAGCCTGGCCGGAAATCACGGTCATCACCTTGAAAAAAGCATATTCAAATAACCCTCAAAATAACTCTATCAAATTATGAGATTCTTATACATCATTTACCAAATCTGTATCGGACTACCCATTTTTATCGTATTAACCATTCTGACGGCACTCATCACCATGTTGGGATGCTGGCTCGGGAACGGCCATTTTTGGGGATATTATCCTGGCAAGATATGGTCGCAGCTTACCTGTTTCCTGTTTTTAATCCCCGTCAAGGTAGAAGGCCATCAGCATATCGACCACAAGACCTCGTACGTGTTTCTGGCCAACCACCAGGGAGCTTTCGATATTTTCCTGATTTACGGATTCTTGGGACGGAACTTCAAGTGGATGATGAAGAAAAGCTTGCGCAACATTCCTTTCGTGGGAAAGGCTTGTGAATCGGCCGGCTTCATCTTCGTCGACAAATCCAGTCCGCGAAAAGTGTACGAAACCATCAAACGGGCGGAAAAGATTTTGCAGGGAGGTACTTCGCTCGTGGTATTCCCGGAAGGAAGAAGAACTTTCACGGGGCACATGAATGAATTCAAGAAAGGCGCGTTCCTCATGGCCGACCAGCTGCAACTGCCTGTAGTTCCCATGACCATCAACGGTTCATTCAACATTCTGCCGCGTACCGGCAAACTGCTTTCCTGGCATCCGCTGAAACTGACCATCCATGAACCTATTTATCCGAAAGGCAAAGGACAGGAAAACCTTGCCCTGCTGATGGAAGAATCTTACCAGGCCATCGAAAAGGGACTGCCGGAAGAATACAAAGGAAGAAAATAAGGAAAAGAAAAGAGCATAAAAAAATAATCGGGTAGAAAGCGGTTTCTTTCTACCCGATTATTTTTTTAATGAAAAGGGGCATGCGACATATTCTCGCGCGCCACCGACACATACTCTTGTATCATGTAATTGTTCTTGAACGAGTCGGGCGCCCCTTCTATAATCTCCTGCATGAGCGGGGTTAGAAGCGGATAAGGCAGGCTGTTGCCCAACATCAGAAAGACTCCCGGACCCAGTACATTCTCGTAATTGTCCTGAATGAAAGTCTTGGTCAGCTGATTCATCTCTTCCGACAGCTGGTCTCGTTTTTTCTGGATTTCTTCATGAACGGTCTGCAAATCTTTTCCGTCCATAATCATCCGACTTTCTTCGTGTTCCACTTCGTATGCACGATCATCCAGTGAATTTTTCTGCATCACGAAATCATTGAAACAATCATTCAACGGAGTCCCCTTAATTGTGATCCCCGCATTGTCAATCTGTATGGCAATATGTCCTGGTTCTATCACTAAAGGCATAATACAGTCATCATCCATATACAAAGAAGCCAGTACGGTAGAATCCACTTTCCCCTGCATCTCAAATAAGCCATGAATCACTTCAGCCGAGTCAATGTTGACCAATCTATCACCCACCGGGATTTTTATAAAAAGCATTTTGCCGTCCAACATTGAAACCGATGAAGTACCTTCTATCTTATATTTCTTACTGCAAGAAGTGCAGAGCAGTGCACACAACAGAAAAAAATAAAGTTTATACATGCTGCAACCGTTTAAATTTGTGGACAAAGGTATAATCTTTCAAGGATGAGCCGAAATAAATTATCAAAATTTATACTAAGATAGTGGTTTATTACCTTTTAATGTAAGCAGATGAAAACGATATACGTTTTTTTGCTATTTTTGTGCTCTTGAATTAACATCATCACAATATGAAAAAGCTAAAAGTACTCGCACTCGCACTTATTTGTGCCGTCTTCTCTCCGGCGAAAGCCGACGAAGGAATGTGGTTGCTCCAACTCATGCAGGAGCAGAACCTTGCCGACCGAATGAAAGCGCAAGGCTTGAAAATGGACATCACGGCAATCTACAACCCGAACCAGATTACCTTGAAGGATGCTGTAGGAATCTTCGGAGGTGGTTGCACGGGCGAAATCATTTCTCCCAACGGACTGATTCTGACCAACCATCACTGTGGCTACGGTGCCATCCAACAACATAGTTCCGTGGAACACGATTACCTGACCGACGGTTTCTGGGCCAAGAGCTATCAGGAAGAACTGCCGACCCCGAGATTGACCTTCAAGTTTGTAGACCGCATCGTGGATGTGACCGACAAAGTAAACCAAGACATCCAGAAAGGCAAAATCAGTGAAACGGAATCCTTCGGAAGCAAGTACCTCAAGAAACTGGCAGACGAAGAATTGAAAAAGAGTGACCTGAAAGGAAAACCCGGTATTTCTGCCATGGCACTTCCTTTCTATGCCGGAAACAAATTCTATCTGTTCTTCATCAAGACTTACAGCGACATCCGTATGGTAGCTGCTCCCCCTTCATCTATCGGTAAGTTCGGTGGAGAAACCGACAACTGGATGTGGCCACGTCACACCTGCGACTTCTCCATGTTCCGTATCTACGCCGACAAAGATGGAAACCCGGCTGCCTACAGCAAGGACAATGTGCCTTTGAAAGTGAAGAAGTACCTGACCATCTCTTTGAAGGGATTGCAGGAAGGCGACTATGCCATGATCATGGGATTCCCTGGAAGCACCAGCCGTTACCTGACCGAAAGCGAAGTACGTCTGCGCATGGAAGGTACCAACATTCCGCGCATCACCGTACGTGAAGCCCGCCAGGATATTCTCCGCAAGGAAATGGCAGCCAGCGACAAGGTACGTATCCAGTATGCCAGCAAGTTTGCCGGTTCCAGCAACTACTGGAAAAACTCCATCGGTATGAACAAGGCCATCGTAGACAACCACGTGTTGGAAGCAAAGGCTGAACAGGAAGCTAAATTCGCTGCTTTTGCCAAAGAAAAACAGAATGCAGACTATCAAGCTGTAGTCGGTAAGATTGATGAGTACGTAAAACGCGTGACTCCGCTCCGTACACAGCTGACTTATTTCACTGAAACTTTCAGAGGCGGTATCGAATTCGCACGCAGCTCCAAGATGAAAGCCCTGCAGGATCTGGCTGCCGCACTGAAAAAGAACAAGAAAAAAGACATCGAAACAGCCATCGAAACCCTGAAGGAAGCCTACGCCGATATCCACAACAAGGATTACGACCATGAAGTAGACCGGAAAGTGGCCAAAGCCCTGATTCCGCTGTATGCTGAAAAGGTACCGGCAGCAGCCCTGCCTGACTTCTATCAGACCATCGAAACGACCTTCAAAGGCGATTATGATGCGTATGTAAATGCCCTCTACGACAACAGCATCTTTGCCAACGAAAAGAATTTCAATGCGTTCGTCGAAAATCCGACCGCAGAAGCCATTGAGAAAGATTTGTCGGCTGAATATGCCAATGCTGTCACCAAGAAATACAAGGAACTGGCCGACCAGTTGGACAAGGCTAACGGCGACATCAACCTGCTGCACAAAACCTACGTACGCGGTCTTTGCGAAATGTACGCACCGACTCCGAAAGCACCGGACGCCAACTTCACTCTCCGTCTGACTTACGGTAACGTGAAATCTTACGACCCGAAAGACGGTGTACACTACAAATACTACACTACCCTGAAAGGGGTAATGGAAAAAGAAGACCCGAACAATCCGGAATTCGTGGTACCGGCCAAACTGAAAGAGCTGTACGCCACCAAGAACTACGGACGCTATGCTTTGCCGAACGGCGAAATGCCGGCCTGCTTCCTGACCACCAACGACATTACCGGCGGTAACTCTGGTTCTCCGGTGATGAACGGCAACGGAGAGCTGATTGGAGCGGCCTTCGACGGCAACTGGGAATCTCTTTCCGGCGATATCAACTTCGACAACAACCTCCAGCGCTGCATCGCCGTAGATATCCGCTACGTGCTGTTCATTGTAGAAAAGTTGGGTGGTTGCAAGAACCTGATTGACGAAATGACCATCGTAGAATAATGAAGCATAAAATTTTACTCACTTTATTTGCCACATTCACCCTCGCCGCTCATGCGGACGAGGGTATGTGGATGCTGACCGACCTGAAGCAGCAGAATGCGGCTGTGATGCAGGACTTGGGACTGGACATTGCCATCGACAAGGTGTACTGTCCCGACAATGTCAGCCTGAAAGATGCGGTGGTACATTTTGGCGGAGGATGCACCGGAGAAGTCATCTCTTCCGAAGGACTGGTACTGACCAACCACCACTGTGGATACGGGTATATCCAACAGCACAGCTCGGTGGAACATGACTACCTGACAGACGGTTTCTGGGCCATGACCCGGGAACAGGAACTTCCTTGCGAAGGACTGAACGTGACCTTCATCGACCGGATACTCGACGTGACGGAATACGTGCAGAAACAGCTGAAGAAGTCGAAAGACCCGGACGGGACGAATTATCTTTCTCCGTCTTTCCTGGCGGGAGTGGCCGAAAAGTTTGCCAAGAAAGAGCACATCCGTACCGACGAGTTCACTACCCTGGAACTGAAACCGTTCTACGGTTCCAATAAATACTACCTGTTTGTCAAAACTTCCTACAAGGATGTGCGCATGGTGGGAGCTCCTCCCTCTTCCATTGGAAAGTTCGGAGCGGACACCGACAACTGGATGTGGCCGCGTCACTGCGGAGACTTCTCTATCTTCCGCATCTATGCCAACAAGGACGGCAAACCGGCTGAATACAGTGCGGATAACGTGCCTTTGAAAGTGAAGAAACACATCGCCATCAACCTGAAAGGGGTGAAAGAAGGTGATTTCACGTTCGTCATGGGATTCCCCGGACGCAACTGGCGCTACATGATCAGCGACGAAGTGGAAGAACGTATGCAGACTACCAACTTCATGCGCGACACCATCCGCGGCGTACGCTTGCGGGTGTTGGGCGAAGAAATGGCCAAGGACGCGCACACGCGCATCCAGTATGCAGCCAAATATGCTTCATCGGCCAACTACTGGAAGAACGCCATCGGCATGAACGAAGGACTGGTACGTCTGAAGGTGCTCGACCGCAAGAAACGGGAACAGCAGCAACTGCTGGCCTTCGGCGACTCCATCGGCAACGACAGCTACCGGAAAGCTTACGAGACCATCAAGCAGATTGTGGCACAGCGTCATGAGGCAATCTATCACCAACAAGCCATCTACGAGGCCCTGATGTTAGGTACGGAATTCTTCAAAGTGCCGGATACGGAAGCACTGAAAGCAGCCTTGGAAGGCCAGAAACAGAAAGACATTGACGAAGCGGTAGCCGACCTGAGAGAAGCCGGAAAGAAGTTCTTCAACAAGGACTACAATCCGGAAGTGGACCGCAAGGTATCCAAACAGCTCATCGCCTTGTATGCCCGACTGATTCCGGCGGCCCAACGGATTGACATTTTCCAGACCATCGACAAGGACTTCCAGGGAAATACGGATGCCTTTGTAGACGCTTGCTTCGACCGGTCTATCTTCAGAAGTCCGGAAGCACTGGAAGCCTTTCTGGCACATCCGGATGCCGCTCAACTGGAGAACGACCTGATGGTGAAATACGCTGCATCCGTACGCGACGGTTACCAGGCGACAAGCGATGCCATGCAGGAAGAGACCAATGCCTACAATGCGGCCCACAAGACTTGGGTGGCAGGTATGCTACAACTGAAAAAGGCACACGGACAGCCTATCTATCCGGATGCCAACTCGACCCTGCGTCTGACTTACGGCAAAATCGGTTCTTACGAACCGGCCGATGGAAAAGAATACCTGTATTATACGACCCTGAAAGGGGTAATGGAAAAAGAAGACCCGAACAATCCGGAATTTGTGGTACCGGCCAAACTGAAGGAACTGTATGAAAAGAAAGACTTCGGTCCTTACGCCATGCCCGACGGACGCATGCCGGTCTGCTTTGCCACTGCCACCGACAACACGGGCGGTAACTCAGGTTCTCCGGTCTTCAATGCGAAAGGAGAACTCATCGGTACGGCATTCGACCGCAACTACGAAGGCTTGACAGGCGACATCGCCTACAATCCTCAACTGCAACGGGCCGCTTGCGTGGACATCCGCTACACCTTGTTCATCATCGACAAGTTTGCGGGTGCAGGCCATCTGCTCAAGGAAATGACCATTATCCGATAACCCGATTCATTCAATAAAAAAGCCAGACTTTCCGGTCTGGCTTTTTTTGGTTTAAGCTTGTGCGTCACTTTCTTCTTCAAGAATCTTCTTGATTTCCGCATCGGCTTTATACAATTTGTTCTTACAGAACTTGATCAGCTTCTGCGCCTCCTGCAGATACTCACCCAATTGGTCAATATCCAGTTCGTTGCTCTCAATGCGAGCCACGATTTCCTCCAGGCGCTTCATGGCCTCTGAGTAGGTTTCTTTCTTTGCTGCCATATCATTGTTTCATTTGATTACTCTACTTCTGAACCGCCCCTTTGCCAGACGGGTTTCCACTTCATCCCCCGGTTTCAGCAAGGAAGCGTCTGTCACTGCTTTTCCGTTCAGCAAGGTAAGGCTGTAGCCTTTCTTCAACAAGACTTCCGGCGAGGCGGAAGACACCCGTTGCGCCAACAGTTCCAGCCGATGCGTTTCACGCTGCACCCGGTTCTGCAAGGCCGAAAGTACGCGGGGCATCAGCTGCAAACGGTAGTTTTCCTGCAACAAACGTGACTGCCAGGCCGTCTTTATCCGGTTCTGAAAACGTTCCTGCCGGAAGTTTTCCCGCTGCAAACGCATCTGTACCTGTCCGGGAATACGGGTCACAAAAGCCTCCAGCCGTTGTTTCTCCTGCTGCAACAAGCGGGGAACTTCCTCATAAATAATTTCCTCGTATCCTTCCAGCTCCTGGGCCGTCTGCCGCAAGTGGTTAATCAGGAACTCGGCGGCAGCCGTCGGAGTCTTCACCCGGGTATGGGCAATCAGGTCCAATACGGTATCGTCGCGTTCATGCCCGATTCCGGTAATAATGGGAAGCGGGAACTGGGCACAGTTTGCCGCCAGCTCGTAAGTGTCAAAGCCGGAAAGGTCGGAAGTAGCTCCTCCCCCTCGGATGATGACCACCACATCCCAAAGGTCGCGCGTGGCATTGATACGGTCGAGGGCCTGAATGATGGACTGTTCCACCTGCTCTCCCTGCATGACCGCCTGAAAAAGACAAGGATAAAACACGAAGCCGAAGGCATTGTGCTGCAACTGGTTGCAAAAATCGCCATAACCGGCCGCCGTAGCCGATGAAATCACGGCAATGCGTTGCGTCAGCACCGGCAGTTCCAGTTCTTTATTGAGTGTCAGGATGCCTTCTTCGTCCAGCCGACGCAGAATCTCCTTGCGGCGGCGTACCATATCGCCCAACGTGTACGTCGGGTCGATGTTGACCACCGTCAGCGAATAACCGTACAGTTCATGGAAATCGACCGTCACCTTGACCAGCACCTTCAGTCCGGACACAAAAGCCTGACCGGTTTCCCGCTCAAAATACGCCCGTAACCGACTGAATACATTCGCCCAGATAATACCCCGGGCCTTGGCCAGCAGGGCATTGCCCGTCGCGTCTTTCTGCACGAACTCCAGGTAGCAATGGCCGGAATAGTTCACGCGTACGTCGCTCAGTTCCGCCTGCACCCAATATTCATCCGGCAAGCAGGAAGTGATGCTCCTCCTGACCAGTGAATTCAGTTCCAGCAAAGACAAAGGCTTATTTTCCATTACCGTCCGTTTTCAATTTCAACCCCATCTGATAGGCTTTCCACATATCGGTCACGCCATAACCGTAAATATTGTCCGGATAGGCACTACGGTCACTGGCCTTGTGCACAATCTCAATCAACTGGGGCACCGTCAACCACGGACAAGCCTGCCACAGACAAGCCACCAGTCCGCAGAACGTAGGAGAAGCAAACGACGTACCGTTGGCAAAAGAGGTACCGCCATCCACGCCTACCACAGCCGAATGCACACCTACCGCCATGACATCCGGTTTGATACGTCCGTCGGCCGTATCACCGATGGAAGAGAAAGGCGCGTTGACTCCCATATTGTCTATCGCTCCGATGGTCAAGATGCCGTCTGCATCCGCCGGAGGCGTAATCTTTTTCCAGGTATCCATGCCTGAGTTTCCGGCACTGCACACCACCATTAGTCCTTTCTTCGCCGCATACGAAGCCGAAGAAGCCATCAGGGAAGTACGCCCGTCCAGTTCACGGTATGTATAGTTATCTACCGGGTCGTCAAAAGAGTAATATCCCAGCGACGTATTCACAATGTCCACACCCACACTGTCGGCAAACTCGACCGCAGCCGCCCAGTAATCTTCTTCTACCGGCTGTTCCGTGTCATTGTCCTCACTCCGCAACAACCAGTAGCTGGCTTCCGGGGCCGTACCGACCATTACGTGCGGTTCATCGGCTGCCATGCACGAAAACACCTTCATCCCGTGATTGTGTTCGCCGTAAATGTCCGAATTCGGATTCACAAAATCATGCGTGCCTAAAATGGAGGTTTTACGGAAGATCTTCATGGCATCCACATTGAAGAACCCGGCATCGATGACGGCAATCTGCATGCCCTGTCCTTTGAAACCGGCCAGATGCAGACTGTCTCCGTTATGTATTTTTATCTGGCTGGAAGCCATGCCATAATAATCATCCTGTTTCTTCCATTGATTTTTCACCAGGTCTTTCCGGTGAGCCACTCTCGGGGGGATGGAATCGGGAGAGGTCCAGACTTTCTTCACCGAACGGACAAACGGATTATCCAGGTAACGGAGGGCCACCGACTCATCCGGCACCTCCATCAGCACCGTATTGTTCCACTTGCTGGATAACACATACTGTCCCCCCTGCTCTTTCAGACGGTCGATGTACACCTGGCATACAGGCAAGTCCGTAGAATCGACCGCCAATCCCTGATGCGCCCGACGCGCCAAGGCCCGTGCAGACAAGAAGTCCTCCGGATGTGCCAATGAATACGTGGTCTTTTTCTTGTCCGTAAGCTGGACCCGGTATTTATACATCGTTTCTGCTGAAGCGCTCCCCAAGCAGGCCAACAGGCAAAGGAAGACTCCTACTCTATTCAATTTCATCCACATAGCTCTTATTTTTGGAGCGCAAAGATACACAAAGTTTTCCCTGATTCCGGAAAAAAACTTACCTTTGCCCGATTTTTTAGAAAATCTAAAGATTTCTGGATAACAATTAATAAGAAAAAGAATAAGAGAGTATGACATCACAAAAAGGAACAGCCACCGAGTTGGGAACAGAAAGAATCGGGAAACTATTGATGCAATATGCCATCCCAGCCATCATTGCCATGACTGCCTCCTCCCTCTACAACATGGTAGACAGTATCTTCGTCGGACACGGAGTCGGACCGTTAGCCATCTCCGGACTGGCCATCACCTTTCCGCTGATGAACCTGGCCGCCGCTTTCGGCTCACTGGTAGGAGTCGGAGCCTCCACCCTCATTTCTGTCAAACTGGGACAGAAGGATTATACCACCGCCCAGCATATTTTGGGAAATGTGGTTTCACTCAACCTGCTCATCGGGCTGCTGTTCACCCTTGTCAGCCTGCTGTTTCTGGACCCGATTCTGTATTTCTTCGGGGCCAGCGATGCGACCCTTCCTTACGCCAGAGACTACATGATTACCATCCTTTTAGGAAATGTCATCACCCACATGTACCTGGGACTGAACTCTGTGCTGCGCTCGGCCGGACATCCGCAAAAGGCCATGGCGGCCACCATCCTGACCGTAGTCATCAATACGCTGCTGGACCCGCTGTTCATCTATACCTTCCACATGGGAATCCGCGGTGCTGCCATAGCCACGGTACTGGCACAGGTCATTTCCTTATGCTGGCTTATCAAGATTTTCTGTAACAAGGAAGAACTCCTGCATCTGAAAAGAGGGATTTATCGGCTCAAGATGACGCTGGTGGAAAACATTATCGGTATCGGACTGGCTCCCTTCTTCATGAACTTAGCTTCCTGCTTCATTGTCATCCTTATCAACAAGGGACTGAAGCTGTACGACGGGGATTTGGCCATCGGAGCTTTCGGCATTGTCAACCGCATCGTGTTCCTGTTTGTCATGATTGTGATGGGACTGAACCAGGGCATGCAACCCATTGCCGGCTATAATTTCGGTGCCCAGCACTATCATCGGGTGAACCAAGTCATGAAATATACCGTCATTGCCGCCACCATTGTGACCACCACCGGCTTCCTCGTGGGAGAACTGATGCCGGAACTGGCTGTATCGGCCTTTACGACGGATGCACAGCTCATCCAGCTGAGCGCAAATGGCTTGCAGGTGGTCGTCCTCTTTTTCCCCATCATCGGTTTTCAGATGGTGACCTCCAATTTCTTCCAAAGCATCGGAATGGCCAAGAAAGCCATCATCCTTTCGCTGAGCCGGCAAGTACTGATTCTGATTCCTTGCCTGCTGATTCTTCCTCTCTTCTGGGGAGTAGACGGTGTGTGGTACAGCATGCCGATTTCGGATATTACGGCCAGTATCATTGCAGGCACCATGCTCTACGCCCAGTTCAAACACTTCAAGCAACAACAGCGGCACAGTCCAACCGCTGACGAAAATAAAAGATAAAAAAGTCGCATTTTTCCATAGAATGATTTATATTTGCTTTATATCAAACTAAAGGAATTACACTATGGACGGACATTATGTGATTAATCTCGGACGCCAGCTCGGAAGCGGCGGAAAAGAAATTGGCGAAAAACTGGCAAATGATCTGGGCATTGCCTTTTACGATAAAGAACTGATCAACTTAGCTTCTGAAGAGAGCGGACTCTGCAGGGAATTCTTTGAGAAAGCCGATGAAAAAGCCTCACAGACCATTTTGGGGGGATTGTTCGGCACCCGTTTTCCTTTTGTAACGGAAGGAGCCTATCCCTATAATTCCTACCTGAGCAACGATTCGCTGTTCAAGATTCAGAGCGACGTCATCCGCCAGCTGGCTGAAAAACAATCGTGCCTGTTTGTCGGACGCTGCGCCGACTACATTCTCCGTGACCATCCCCGTTGCGCCAACGTCTTTGTGTCAGCCTCTCCCGAAGCCCGCATCGAACGCTTGATGAAACTGCACCACATCAGCGCCGAAGATGCCGAGGACTTGATGGAAAAGGCAGACAAGAAACGCTCGGCTTACTATAACTATTACAGTTACAAGACATGGGGAGCCGCAGCCACTTACCACTTGTGCATCGACTCCTCCGTACTGGGTATTGACAGCACCGTGGAATTCATCAAGAACTTTGTCAAACTGAAACTTCATCTTTAAACAGAATAAGACATCCTCGAAAAAGGAAGGGACTGTTCCACTGAAAAACGAACAGTCCCTTCCTTTTTTCTATCTGCCCAACCGCTACAATCCCAATAGTTGTAAAAGCTGAGTGTATGATATGCTTATCCACTCAGTACTTCCTTTGAAGTACTGGAGTACTCCGCTGAAAGTACTGCGGTACTCCTTAGGCAGTACTAAAGTACTTCTTTGGAAGTACTGAGAACTTCCCTTATCTTCGTCTGCTTTCGAACAATTACTGCTTCATCAGGTAAGCCTTGAAAGCGGCAAAGTCTTTCGACATCGGCACACTCTGCTTGGTTCCTTTCATGAAAGCCTGCAACTTTTCCGGAATCTTGACCTTCACGCCGATGATACTTTCCACCGTCTGCAGGAATTTGGCCGGATGAGCAGTTTCCAGGAACACGCCTACTTCACCCTCTTTCAATTCTTCGGCCAAGGCACGGTAACCGCAAGCCCCGTGAGGGTCGAGCAGATAACCGGTTTCCTCGTATACTTTCTGCACCGTTTCGCGAATCTGGTCGTCGGTATAAGTCTCTCCGCTGATTTCAGAAGCGATGGCGTCATGACTGCCATCGTACAAATCCAACACACGGGCAAAATTACTTGGGTCGCCCACATCCATCGCATTGGCAATCGTAGCCACAGAAGGACGCGGATTGTATTTTCCCGTCTTCAGGTATTGATAGAAGATATCGTTCCGGTTGTTGGCGGCAATGAAACGCTTCACGGGCAATCCCATGCGCTTGCCGAACAGACCGGCGGTGATATTGCCGAAGTTGCCACTCGGTACACAGACTACCAAGTTGTCTGCCTTTCCGATTTTCTTCATCTGGGCATAGGCATAGAAATAGTAGAATGCCTGAGGCAAGAAGCGGGCCACATTGATGGAGTTGGCCGAAGTGAGCTGCATGTGTTCGTTCAAGTCCTTGTCCATGAAGGCATTCTTCACCAAAGCCTGGCAGTCATCGAAGGTACCGTCTACCTCAATGGCCGTAATGTTATGTCCCAGTGTGGTAAACTGCTTTTCCTGAATCTCACTGACTTTTCCTTTCGGGTAGAGCACATAGACATGAATCCCTTCTACCCCCAGGAAACCGTTGGCTACGGCACTTCCCGTATCGCCCGAAGTGGCCACCAGCACATTGACCTGTTTTTTCCCTTCCTTGCGGATGAAATAGCCTAACAGACGCGCCATAAAACGGCCGCCTACATCCTTGAACGCCAGTGTCGGTCCATGAAACAGTTCCAAAGAATAAATATTGTCTTTCACCTTCACTGCCGGCACATCGAAATTCAAGGTATCATATACAATCTGTTTCAGAGTCTCCGCAGGCACATCTTCTCCAAAGAAGGCATCGGCCACTCTATAAGCTATCTCAGGGAAAGAAAGCGTATCAATCTCGTCGAAGAAAGACTGCGGCAATGCCTTAATCTCACGAGGCATATACAAGCCCTTGTCGGCTGCAAGACCTCTGACCACAGCTTCTTCCAAAGTAGCGTCCAGCGCTTTTCCGTTTGTACTGTAATACTTCATATTGTCAATTTGGTTACTGAATGTCCATAAATAAATTCATAAACTCGTCTTTTTCCAGAAGCCCGTAGCCGCCCTCCTTACAGCTTACTTCATCGTACGTCTGTACGACATCGGGCACCATGCCCGGATAGTAAATCAGAAACGGCACCGGCTCATTGGTGTGGGTACGCAACTCGCAAGGCGTAGGATGGTCGGGCAACACGGCTATGGCGACAGGTTCCTCCCATTGTTTTACCGCCTCATAGACCGGACCTACAATCCGACGGTCCAGGTTTTCAATCGTCTGCAACTTCAAAGGTACATCGCCTTCATGTCCAGCCTCATCGCTGGCCTCCACATGCAGATACACAAAATCATCGGTCTTCAATGCCTCAATGGCTGCCTGGGCCTTTCCTTCGTAATTGGTATTGTACAGTCCGGTAGCCCCTTCCACATCGATGCAGCGCAAACCGGCATAACGCCCGATACCTCGAATCAAATCGACGGCCGTAATCACCGCCCCTTTATGGATGGACGGATATTTCTCGGCCAAGGGTTCCATCTGCGGACGGTATCCCGGGCTCCAGGGCCAGATGCTGTTAGCCGGGTCTTTTCCTTCCGCCACCCGTTTCAGGTTGACCGGATGGGTAGGCAGTAGCTGTTGTGACTTCAGAATCAGGTCGTTCAACAAATCGGCCGTTTCCTGCGCTTCCGGGCACAGCGCTTTTACCATATTCGGGCGGAAAGGCTGCAACGGAATGTCATGCGGAGGCACACAGGCCAGCCGTTTGTCACCTCCCTTTATCACCAGCAGATGACGGTACTGCACTCCGGTATAAAAATGAATACGGTCGGACCCCAGTTTCTCGTCCAGAAAACGAATCAGTTCATCGGCTTCCTCGGTAGTAATATGTCCGGCAGAATGGTTCTTCAACGTATCTCCTTCCACACAGATGATGTTGCACCGCATGGCCATGTCTCCCTCCTGAAGATCTACCCCGATGCTGGCGGCTTCGAGCACGCCACGGCCTTCGTACACGGTCGGCAGGTCATATCCCATTACCGACATATTGGCCACCTCACTTCCGGGGTGAAACCCGTCGGCTACGGTCTTCAACATACCCGTACGTCCCATGCGTGCCAGTTGATCCATGTAAGGAGTCTGTGCATACTGCAATAAAGTCTTTCCCCCCAGCGAAGGCACCGCCCAGTCGGCCATGCCGTCGCCTAATATAATGAGATGTTTCATAATGGTCTGATTTTAGATATTGGCAATACTCATAATGTCTGCAAACACACCCGCGGCCGTCACACTGGCACCTGCGCCATATCCCTGAATCAGCATCGGGTATTCATTGTAGCGTTCAGTGGTCAGCAGAATGATGTTGTTGGTACCGGCCAGATTATAGAACGGATGGTTGCTGTCCACTTCCTGCAAGGCCACTTTTCCATGTCCGTTTTCCAGCGTGGCCACGAAACGCCAGCGTTTTCCTTCCTGTTCCACTTCGCGGCGACGCTCTTCAAACTCTTTGTCGAGTTTCGGAATGTTCTTCCAGAAATCATCCAGCGTACCTTCAAAATATTTGTCCGGGATAAACAAGTGAGTTTCCACATCTTCCTGATTCAAGCGATAACCTGCCTCACGGGCCAGAATCACCAGTTTCCGAATCACATCCTTTCCACTCAGGTCGATACGCGGATCGGGCTCTGAATAGCCGTCTTCCTTGGCCTGACGGATGGTAGCACTCAACGGCATGTCGGCACTGATGCGGTTGAAGATATAGTTCAACGTACCGCTTACCACCGCTTCAATCTTCAGTATCTTGTCTCCACTGTTTATCAGATCGTTAATCGTATTGATGACAGGCAGTCCGGCTCCTACGTTGGTTTCAAACAGGAACTTGACTCCTCGCTGACGGGCTATCCGTTTCAGTTCCGCATAGATGTCGTAATCTGAAGAAGCCGCAATCTTGTTGGCAGCCACCACCGACACGTTATGGCTCAACAAGTCCTTATAGAGAGCTGCAATGTCCGGACTGGCCGTACAATCCACAAATACGGAATTGAAGATGTTCATGCCCACAATCTCATCCCGAAGTACCTGAGGAGAAGAAACAATTCCTTTCTCATTCAATTCGTCCCGGAAATGCTCCAAGTCGATTCCCGCACGGGTAAACAAAGCCTTGTGTCCGTTGGCAATTCCCACCACGTGCAACTTCAAGCCCCGTTCCTGTTTCAATTTTTCCTGCTGTCCATGTATCTGTTCAATCAGGCTGGAACCGACCGTTCCTGTGCCGCAGATAAACAGGTTCAGCACCTGGTATTCGGACAGGAAGAACGAGTCGTGAATCACGTTCAGCGTCTTGCGCAGAGAAGCTCCATCTACCACGAAAGAAATATTGGTTTCCGATGCGCCCTGTGCACAAGCAATGACATTGATACCGTTCCGTCCCAACGTACCGAACAGTTTTCCGGCAATGCCCGGGGTATGCTTCATGTTCTCCCCCACGATGGCTACCGTAGCCAGATTGCCTTCTGCCTTCATCGGAGAGATTTCGCCCATTTCAATTTCCTTGGCAAATTCCTCATTCAGCACCTCACAAGCCAAATCTGCGTCTTCGTTTCTCACACCGATGGAGGTAGAGTTCTCGGAAGAAGCCTGGGATACGAGGAACACGCTGATGCCGTTCTCTGCCAGGGTTTTGAAAATACGGTGGTTGACTCCAATCACGCCCACCATACCTAAACCGGTCATGGTAATCAGGCAAGTATCGTTGATGGACGAAATACCCTTGATAGGCTTGGAAGAATGGTCGGCATCCTGCTTGACGATGGTACCCGGTGCCTCCGGGTTGAACGTATTCTTAATCAGAATCGGAATATTCTTGTGGCATACCGGATAGATAGTCGGCGGATACACCACCTTCGCTCCGAAGTTGCACAACTCCATGGCCTCCACATAGCTCAGTTCCTTAATCGGATAAGCCGTACTGATGACCCTGGGATCCGCTGTCATGAAGCCATCCACATCGGTCCATATCTCCAGAATGTCTGCATCCAGTGCAGCCGCAATGATAGAGGCTGTGTAATCCGAGCCACCCCGGCCCAGGTTGGTGACCTCACCGGTATTCTTGTCGGTCGAAATAAAGCCCGGTACCACGGATACGTCCGGTATTTCACTGAACGTCTCACGCACCAGCTGATTGGTCAGTTCTGAATCCAGGATATGCTTGTTATGTTTCTTTTCTGTCTTGATAAACGTGCGGGAATCAAACCACATGGCTCCTTGGATCAAAGTAGCCACGATGATGGAAGAAAGCCGTTCTCCATAGCTGACAATCGTAGCCGACGTTTTGGGAGAAAGGTCCCGAATCAAATAAATGCCCTGAAAAATATCCTTCAATTCACTCAGCAGTTCATTGACCAGGTCCAGGAGCAGTTCACGACCCCGCCCCGCAGGAATGACCGTGTACACCATTTCAATATGGCGGTTCACAATCTCCTTCATTTCCTTTTCATAAGCATCATCGCCCGAAGCCGCCATTTTCGAGGTACAAATCAATTTGTCGGTAATTCCTCCCAAGGCAGAAACCACTACAATCACTTTGTCATCTACTGCTTCTACAATGCGCTTTACGCTTAACATGCTATTGACGGAACCTACGGATGTGCCGCCGAATTTCAATACTTTCATAGGTTTATATCATTTTTATCACCGGAGTCCCGATTGTCCGGTTTATTCCCGTGAAAACGAAGTCCTTGCACTCATTCCACACGGAAACAAATACATTAAATTAAAATTGAATGAATAAAATAATTGAGATGTCTGCATCCGCAGACGTGTATCACGTAGAAACACCAAACATACTATCCTTTACCCCCGAGGGGTCATCCCTGTGGCAGAAGTGATGAAAGGCATGTACCCGTGCCCCATCAACAAGATGATATGAAGACAGCGTTCAGTCATAGATAATTGTTTTTCTGTCGGCAAATATAACAACATTTTTCTACAAACGCACATTTAAGTGATATTTTTTTGGCAGGGTCATAAATAAGCGTAAGATTTCGTACCTTTGTCTGGAATTATCGTGACAAATATGGCAAAAGAAAAAACAGTCTATGTCTGCACGAATTGCGGACAAGAATCCCCCAAATGGGCCGGAAAATGTCCCTCCTGCGGACAGTGGAACACCTTCGTGGAAGAAGTGGTACGGAAAGAAACTCCAGTGGCCAAACACGTGGCACATGGCATTGAATCGGTCCGTTCCAAACCCCAGCCGTTAAAGGAAATCGCCTCGGACGAAGAACAGCGCATCGATATGGGAGACGAAGAACTCAACCGGGTCTTGGGAGGAGGACTGGTGCAAGGCTCTCTGACCTTGATTGGCGGCGAACCCGGTATTGGAAAATCGACCCTGGTCCTGCAAACCGTACTCCGCCTCGCCCATAAAAGAATCCTGTATGTATCGGGAGAAGAAAGTGCCCGCCAGCTGAAGCTCCGCGCGGTCCGTATCCCCCATCCCGACAACGACAACCTGCTGATTGCGTGTGAGACCTCGCTGGAACAGATTTTTACCCACATCAAGAATGCGGCCCCCGACCTGGTCATCATCGACTCCATCCAGACCATCTCGACGGAAAACATTGATTCTTCTCCCGGCAGCATCGTGCAGGTAAGGGAGTGTACGGCTTCTCTGCTGAAATTTGCCAAAGAAACCGGCACTCCGGTCATTCTCATCGGTCACATCAACAAGGAAGGCAGCATCGCCGGACCGAAGGTACTGGAACACATTGTGGATACGGTGCTGCAATTTGAAGGCGACCAGCACTACATGTACCGCATCCTGCGCAGCATCAAGAACCGCTTCGGAAGTACCGCCGAACTGGGCATCTACGAGATGCGTCAGGACGGACTACGGCAAGTGAGCAACCCTTCGGAACTCCTGCTCACCCAAGACCATGAGGGGATGAGCGGGGTAGCCATTGCCGGAGCCGTGGAAGGGGTACGTCCTTTCCTGATTGAGGTACAGGCCCTGGTCAGCACGGCTGCCTACGGTATGCCGCAGCGTTCGGCCACCGGTTTCGACCTCCGGCGCATGAACATGTTGTTGGCGGTACTGGAAAAGCGGGTCGGTTTCAAACTGGCACAGAAAGACGTGTTCCTGAACATCGCCGGAGGACTGAAGGTCAACGACCCGGCTATCGACTTAGCGGTCATCAGCGCCATTCTTCCGATCTACATGGATGCGGAAATTGAAACGGGTGTATGTATGGCAGGCGAAGTGGGGCTGAGTGGCGAAATCCGTCCGGTCAACCGCATCGAGCAACGCATCAGCGAAGCCGAGAAATTAGGATTCCAGCGGATGCTGATTCCCAAGCATAACCTTTCGGGCATCGACCGCAAGAAAATCAAAATAGAACTTGTACCGGTCAGAAAAGTGGAAGAAGCTTTCCGCGAATTGTTCGGATAAGTTTCTTTCGCCTTATTAAGAATCACCACAACCGATACATTTTTTACAGGGCCTTTTGTAAGGACACCTCAATTTATGTATGTTTGCAATAACATTATTACCTAAACACCTAAATAATATTCATGAAACATTATCTATTTCCCTTATTCTGTATGGTCTGGGGTGCCACACCTATGCTGGCCCAGACCGATGCCAGTCTGCTGCAACCCAAAGTGCAGGAGTTTGAACTGAGCAAAAACGAAAAGACCGTGGCCGTGCCGTCCTCTTATCAGCTCGTGCTGACCGAAGGCAGCTGTCCGCATGCCGCCGAGGCCCTGAAACAGCTTCTGCCCAACAAGCAGGAAAAAACCGCATTCAAGATTATTCTTGGCAAGAAAGGTGATAAAGCCGTCAAGAAATATACCAAAAAAATTCCTTCACACAAAGAAGGCTATTATATAGAGGTAGACGATCACTGCATCGTGATTGCCGGTGCGGACGAACGAGGTGCCTTCTACGGCGTGCAGACCCTCGCACAGATGGTACATCAGGGAGATTTGAGCCTCTGCACCATTGAAGACTATCCCGACATTGCCTTCCGCGGGGTAGTAGAGGGTTTCTACGGAACACCCTGGAGCCACGAAGCCCGTATGCGCCAACTGGCGTTCTACGGCCGAAACAAAATGAATACCTATATCTACGGTCCGAAAGACGACCCGTATCACTCCTCCCCCAACTGGCGCAAGCCTTATCCGGAAAAGGAAGCGGCTCAGATTCATGCGCTCATCGAACAGGCTGCCCGAAACGAGGTGAACTTCGTATGGGCCATCCATCCGGGAAAAGACATCAAATGGACGGAAGCCGACCGCGATGCCCTGATTCAGAAATTTGAAGCCATGTACCAGTTGGGCGTACGTTCCTTTGCCGTGTTCTTCGACGATATTTCGGGCGACGGTACAGACCCGGTACGTCAGGCCGAACTGTTGAATTACATCGATACCCACTTTATCCAACAAAAACACGACGTGACCCCTCTGGTGATGTGTCCTACGGAATACAACAAGAGCTGGTCGGACGTGAAAGGCGGATACCTGACTACGTTGGGCAAGATGCTCAACCCCAGCATCCAAATCATGTGGACCGGCGACCGGGTGATTGCCTGCATCGACAAGCCGACACTGGACTGGATTAACCCGCTCATCCAGCGCAAAGCCTACATCTGGTGGAACTTCCCGGTGAACGACTATGTGCGCGACCATCTGCTGTTGGGACCGGTATATGGCAATGCCAAGGGAATCCAGGACGAAATGTCCGGTTTCGTATCCAATCCGATGGAACACGCGGAATCTTCCAAAATATCCTTGTACAGTGTGGCCGACTACACCTGGAACCTGGACACCTACGACAGCATTCAGTCGTGGAAACACGCCATCCAGGACCTGCTGCCCCAAAAAGCTGCCTATCTGGAAACCTTTGCCACACACTGTTCGGACTTGGGAGCGAACGGACATGGCTTCCGTCGTGACGAGAGTGTCCCTCTACAGCCGATGCTGAAAGCGCTGGCACGGGATATGAATGCCCCTGAGGCGGTCGACAGTGTACTTCGGGAATGTATGCGTCTGGAAACGGCCTGCGATGTACTTTTAGCCGACAACGAGAACCCGGCCCTCATCCACGAAATGCATCCTTGGCTGAAACAGGGCAAACTGCTCGGCGAATACGGTCAGTGTGTACTGCAAATGGTCAAAGCCCTGAATGAAAAAGATGCTGCCTTCATGACCTACTACGACCGCGCCCGTGCTTTGCAAACCCTGATGTACGAACTGGATATGACCGAAAACCAGAACCCGTATCAGCCGGGAGTGAAGGTAGGAAGCCTCATCCTGCTCCCTACCCTAAACCAGGTATACACGCAGGTAACCAACGCCTATAATACCCAGTACAATACTCACCTGGAAACCAAGGCCGAATACAATCCTTACACGCTGACCAGCGACGTGCCTCAGCTGAAGACTCAGGTGGTACGTGCCCGCCATCAGTATGTGAATGTGTCCCCGTCTAACGAGGTCATCAAATGGCCGGCTGGTGCCATGCTACAGATTGCCGTAGACCAACCGATACGCTTCGAGGCGCTGACCATGGACTTAGGCACTCCGGGAGTCGCTTCGCAATTCACGCTGGAGGTAAGCAGTAACGGTCAGGAGTGGAAGTCCGTTTCTCTGTCACAGGCCGCCGAAAAGACAGAAATCACCGCCTCCATCCCGACGGATGCTTCCTTGAAGTATGTCCGTCTGACCAACAAATCCGGACAGGAGACACAGGTTTATTTCAAGAAATTTACCTTGAAAGTACAGAAATAAAGAACGGAAAATCATTCAGAATCGCTGCATTGGCATTCCATCGCTCAGAGGAACCGATGCAGCGATTTATATTTTGCCCACATTGCCCCCGTCAGGGCATAAAAAAACCCATACCAATGAAAGTACGGGTCTTTTTTATATCCAACGAATGATAGCGAATTACTTCTGCGGAGCAGTTTCATAAGGTACCATCTTTTCCAGATTGGCATTGGCCTTTTCAGGTTCTACACTTGCAGCTTTCTGGAACCATCCCTTGGCTTCTTCGGTATGGCCAGCCAACCAAGCCAACACACCCAAGTTGTTGTAAGCACGCGGATCTTCTTTCACTTTGTCCATGTAAGACGCAGCTTTCTTGAAATCTCCGCTGATGATGTTGGCAGAAGCCGCATTGATATTGGCAATCACATCTTCAGGATACGTATTGGCTGCAATTTCATAGACTTCCTTATATTCCTTCGTACCCGGCTGGTACATCGCTGCCACCCGATACATCTCCTGCAAGCTCAGCAGTTTAGGATTCGTATAAATCAAACGGGCTGCTTCAGAGTTCAGCACCTCTCTCACCTCATAGTCTACCGATACACTCAAGCGACGCAAGCGAGGATAATACTGATTCATCATGGTACGGTAAGTAGCTGTACCCAAAGTCGTTTTCAGACGAGCCTCACGCACATCCAGATTGTCATATTTCTGAATGACTGCCAAAGCTTTATCTGCATACGCAGGTTTGTCTTCTTCCAGCATTTTCACCAGGCTGTCCCAATCTTCTCCGGCAGAAGTCACATGCAGCACTTCCTGCGGAAATTTATATCCGCCTTTCAGGTTCAAGGCGAAAGATTCCGCACGCTGGGATGCCACTCTGTCGTTGGTACGGACTGAGCCATCCGGTGAAGAATAACCGCACACATTGATGGACTTGAAAGTCACCAGGTCACCATCTTCCAACGGCTCCAAAATTTCTTTCAGTTTCTGCAACTCACTCCGGTTGTTCTTATAATCCGCATCGAAGACTGTCTTTCCTACCGGGAATTCAATGTACAAAGTGCTTTGTTCTGAACGTACCTTCAACGGTTCTTCTTTCGGAGTCAGCAATGAAACCATCTCCTTGCAAGGTTCACAAACCTCAAATTCTGTCGGCAAGGCGGGAGTCTTGACCGCCATATCCGGTTCAATCACCTTGATATTGAGCAAATCTACTTCGCAGCATTCCTTTCCTTCCTGCAACAGAATCATGGAAGCATGGTCCATCCACGGCTGATAAGGTACGGCAGCTTTGTAGCGCACCACATCTTCCCGGTTATCCTGACGTCCGTGAATCACCACATACGGATTATCGTATCCGAAACGACGGGCCATCTTACGCTCCGAACGACGCATCTTGTAATCTCCATTCTTTCCTGTCACAATGACCGGAGGCATGGCATAATAATTTTTTCCTTCACGAAGCACCGGCGTAAAGGCATAAGTCTGTTCACTATTTACACGTACATCGGCTACATCCATAGAAAATTCCATGGTCAGTGTATCATTCTTCAAAGTCAATGCCGGACGGGTGTACTTGATATCACTTGCCATCGCACTAAAAGGCAGCATACCCAGCAAACACATATATACTAATTTTCTCATATCTACTTTTTAATTTTCAATTATAATGACTGTACTTCTACACAATGGTATTTGGTCTTATGTTTCGGACCGAATGTGAAATTGATACCCAAATTCACGTTGGCTGAGAAACGGTTGATGGGAATGCAATATTTCGGCGTATATTTTCCCATTGGCACATCGGCTGCCACAAAGAAGTTGAAACCTCTCGGGTGGAAATTCAGCATCAGTCCCGTGCTGGAACCGAAATTAGAAAGTGCATAGTTCAAAGAAGCTTCAAACCAAGTCAAAGGAGAGACATTGGCAGAAATACGTGCTTCTGTCCAAGAGTGACGTCCCTGGAAACGAGTAGAAGACAAAAGACCGAACTTCAAGCGGTCATAAGCCGGTAAGGTATATTGTGCACCCAAGTTCAAAGTGGCAGCCAAGGCTGTGGTACGTTTCAAGCCTTCCCCTTCCTTCGTGAACTTCGCCATCTGTTCCAAATCATCTACTACACGGTCGGCCTGGTTATCGATAGAATTCGGATCGTTGTCGCCCAAGTCTGATTTCACCGGAATTTCGTTGAAACCATCGAACTCAAAGCTGTTGTTCATGGTAGCCTTCAAGGTATTTTTCCAACGAATATATCCTAAGTCCAATACGGCTGCCGAGAAGGTCCAGTCATCATTCAAACGATAGGTAGCACCAAAATCAAAAGCCAGACCAAATCCGGTAGGACCCATCTTTTTGGTGTCGAAATCCAAGTCATCATATGAAAGCAAGTCTTTCGCTCCCGGTTTCAACTGGTTCGTACGGTTTCCATTGTCATCGAGCACATAATCACTTTCATCGTAGCGACCTGTTTCACCACGTGTCGGTGCAATCAATCCTTTGGCAGAAAGATAAGCCTGTGCACCCGACGGAGTGATTTTCCAGGCATCTGGAGTAGCGTCAATGTCCAGACGGTCAATCTTCACCGTGGCTTTTGCCAACCCAACCAGGAATTTCATTTTCGCACCCACTGTCCATTGCTCGTTAATCTGACGGGCATGTCCAAAGGCAATTTCCGCATAATTGGTAGACACAATGCTCAAATCATTCACACTGTAATGAGTACCTTCCGGTGCATCCACTCCGTTCTTCATGAACTTAAACAACTGGTCAGGAGCAGACAAATTGGTATTACTTTTAATGGAAAGTCCGAAAGTATTGAAACCACCCCATGCATAAAAGCCGGTAGACAGGATGTTCTCGTTCACATTAAAACCCATTTTAATACGGTTAGGCAGTCCGTTCAGGAAATCCTGACGACTTACATCTCCGTGCATAAAGGTCATCAGGTCGCCATTTGGTTTTACGAACAGGAAATCACCGACCCCTGCCGTACCTTGGGCGCCTACTGACAGATTGCCCAGTCCCGGAAAACCTACATATCCTCTTTCTCCCATAAATGCCGGATTCAGTTCGTGGCGATAAGTAGCTCCCTCCAAGAAATAAGCGGAACGATTAATCTGAGGCTGTGCCACTGCTTCACTTACACATACAAAAGCCGCAAATCCGGACAATATCGTATATAAAATATTTTTCTTCATCTGTTTTATTTTTTCTCGTTCATTATTAGTTCAAATCCACATTCACACCACCCGGGACTGACAATTTCACACTTGTCACTTTCACCCACTGCGTATCTTTCAAAGGAACTCCAGTGGTTGCACCCGTCGCTGCAGTAATCTTAAAACAGATTTTGTCAATCTTCGACAAGAATCCGGGATCGTCGGCTGTGGTCAAACTCAAGACAATTTCACTGGTAGCAGGTGTTTCTCCATCCCCACTTTCCGTAATATATTCCTTGCCTTCCTCAATTGTTTTCTCTACGCCTGTCAGTTCACGGCCATATACATCTTTAATCTGTACATTTTCAGCTTTCAACTGCAAGCCCAATGGAATGGCATTGTCTACCGTCAATACGATATTGGCTTTCTTCAACGTAATCTTGTCCAAGTCTTTCAAATCTTTATTCAGGTCCTTGATAGAATCGCTGTACACAATGTTCAGACCCTTTTCAAAGCTCAACGGTACATCTACATCGTAACTGGCTGTCAACTGATAGTCCTGTCCCAGTTCCACGCCATAGTAGTTGGGGTTTGTCACAGCCGGCTTCAAAGAAACATCGATGTCATCCGGAATAATTTCCAGCACATTATTTATGTCGGAAACAACCACATTACTTGTCATCCCTGCTACTGAACTTGTTTCAATACGTGAAAGGGCAATGACATTCTCACCCGGATTCAAAGTAACCGCCGTTTTACCATAACCGGCACCGATTTGGACTTCATGTCCTTCAATCGTAGCATTGTTTTTCTTCGGTGTCAGTACTGCATCAATTTCTACCGGGGTTTCCAATGGATTGATTGCTCTCAACACAATCACCGGATTGGTAATATCCAGACGAGTTTCCTCATCCTGCAAGAAATCAGGCAAATCATTGAATTCTATCTTTGTGGTTTCCGCTTCTATATTCGGCTGGATAACTCCAGTCACACGATCGGTAGCCATTTCACTTAACGTCACATGCAAAGTCAGCGACAAATCTCCCGAACCACTAATTCCAGAAGTGACAACATCTCCATTCATTGCCACATCTCCCTCAATAGTCAAGCTTCTATTTTCATCCGGTTCAAGTCCTTCACCTGCCTTTTCACCAAATTTATAACCGACTACGTCCAACTGTTTAGGCGTCAAAGCTCCATTCAGCGTTAACTTATTTCCGGCTTCAACTTCTCCTTTTTTGAAGGTCAAAAAGGTAGGAAGTTGAATAACCAATTCTTTAGCTTCTACTTTACTATAAGTCAACCCGTTTCCTTCCAAATCAAAAGTCAAATTCAGAATGGCTGGAGTATTGGTACTCAGTGAACCTAATTCTTTCAATGCTTCATCAATCTCATCCGCAGTAGCTGTTAATGTATTAGAGATTTTTATATTTGCGGTAACAGAGGAAGTATGACCTACCACAAAATTCTCTACAATTGGCTGCGACAAATCCGTTTCGGCCCCCGTAATCATCACCTTATTTACTGTAGTAGGATTGACATTAATATCATCCTGCTTTGTCAGATGGTATATATGCGTAGCCGCATCCGGCTGCAAGATATCCCCTTCTTCCACTTCAATGATTTTACTCAGGAAAGCCGTATCAGTACTTCCTACAGGAACTGCAAGATGCTCTCCCCCCACATTAATTGTCAGGTCAATGTCCTTGTCGAGATCATACTTGTTATCTACACACGATACATTCCATAAGGGGAATGACAACAAAAATCCCCATAATGGGTACATTCTTTTTACCTTACATTTCATCATAATGTTATTTAATAAAATTCAACAGTCGTACATATTAACACTTTATCACCTACAAAAGTTGAGAGAAATTGACCACAAATGTAGATAATTTTACAATACTTTTTATCACAATCTTTAAATCTATATAAGATTCAGGCCTCTAAAGCGATTGGAGAAACCAAACAGAAGCCCTATCTTTGCAAAAAAGTTACAAGTAATATGACGCACGAATATCAACTCCGTATTCTGCCCGAACAGGCAGCCAGCGAGCAGTCGCTCAAACAATATATCAGCCGGGAAAAAGGGCTGGATCTCCGTACCATCAATGCCATCCGTACACTGAAACGCAGCATCGATGCCCGCCAGCGTACCATTTACATCAATCTGACCGTCCGTGTTTTCGTCAACGAAACGCCTTCGGAAGAAGAATTTGAACGTACCAACTATCCCAATGTAGAAGGACGTCCGGCTGTCATTGTGGTAGGCGCAGGCCCCGGAGGCTTGTTCGCCGCCCTGAAACTGATAGAATTAGGATTGCGCCCCATCGTGGTGGAACGCGGCAAGAATGTACGTGAACGCAAGGAAGATCTGGCCCGCATCAGCCGGGAACACAAAGTGGACGCTGAATCCAACTACAGTTTTGGAGAAGGAGGAGCAGGAGCCTACTCCGACGGGAAACTCTATACCCGCAGCAAGAAACGGGGCAGTGTAGAAAAAATCTTGAATGTGTTCTGCCAGCACGGAGCCAGTCCGACCATCCTGTCGGATGCACATCCGCACATCGGAACCGACAAACTGCCCAGAGTCATTGAAAACATGCGAAACACCATCCTGGCCTGTGGCGGAGAAGTCCACTTCCAGACCCGCATGGACGCGCTACTGATTGAAGGGCAGAAAGTGAAAGGCATTGAGACTCATGATGGAAAGACTTTCTTAGGACCGGTGATTTTGGCTACGGGACATTCTGCCAGGGATGTGTACCGCTGGTTGTATGCTCACGGTGTGCAACTGGAGACCAAAGGAATTGCCATCGGCGTGCGACTGGAACATCCCTCCATGCTGATTGACCAGATACAATATCATAACAAGAACGGACGGGGGAAATACCTGCCCGCTGCCGAATACAGCTTCGTACAACAGGTAGACGGACGAGGAGTCTACAGCTTCTGCATGTGCCCGGGAGGTTTCGTCGTTCCGGCAGCCAGTGGCCCCCACCAGTTAGTGGTGAACGGGATGAGCCCGAGCAACCGCGGTACCAAATGGAGCAACTCCGGTATGGTGGTCGAGACCCATCCGGAAGACTTGCTGCGACCCGAGATACAATTGCAGGCAGACCCGCTTCCCCACTCCAATGAATCGCTCACCGAAGAACTGATACTCCGCGACGGAAAACTGCCGGAAGGAACCGTACATACGCTGGCCATGATGCGTTTCCAGGAAAAACTGGAACAAGTCTGCTGGCAACAAGGCAACATGCGACAGACGGCTCCCGCACAGCGTATGGCCGACTTTACCCAGAAAAAACTGAGTTATGACTTGCCTGTAACCTCTTACAGCCCGGGACTGGTATCCTCTCCCCTTCATTTCTGGATGCCGCCTTTCCTGAGCGAACGCCTGAGCAAAGGTTTCCAGCTTTTCGGCAAAAGTTCCCGCGGTTTCCTCACCAACGAAGCCGTCATGATTGCCGTAGAAACCCGTACCTCTTCGCCCGTACGCATCGTACGTGACAAAGATACCCTGCAACACCTCACCGTGGAAGGATTGTTCCCTTGCGGAGAAGGAGCCGGCTATGCCGGAGGAATTGTTTCAGCCGGTATCGACGGAGAACGTTGCGCGGAAGCTGTGGCCCATTACCTGAACCGTTAACTTTCCCCATTATGCACCAGCCGGAAATAGCCATTATTGAACCCAATACGCTGACCGCTCTCGGACTACGCACCATTTTGGAAGAGCTGATTCCCGAAGCAGTCATCCGCACGTTCTCGTCTTTCGAGCAACTCATCGACGACACGCCGGATATGTATGCCCATTATTTCGTGTCGGCTCAAGTCTATTTTGAGCATACGGCCTTCTTTTTGGAACGGAGGCCCAAATGCATCGTCCTTTCTGCCGGTGAGCCGACGCTGCTGACGGGAATTCCCAGCCTCAACATTCTCCTGCCACAGGAGCAGCTGGTGAAAACCATCATGATGACCCGGAAAAAAGGACACGAGCTGACGCATCATCCCGTACCTGCCACACCGGCCGATACGGAGCATGAGCTGACAGCCCGTGAGATAGAGGTGCTCCGACTGGTGACCAAGGGACTCATCAACAAGGAAATTGCCGACAAGCTGCACATCAGTCTGACTACGGTGATCTCCCACCGGAAAAACATCACCGAAAAATTAGGTATCAAATCCGTATCCGGCCTGGCCATCTATGCGGTCATGCACGGATACGTAGAAGCCGATCAGGTGTGAATCACTTGAACAATTCCGGAAGCAGGTGATTCAAGTATTTCCGCCAGTTACGCCATTCATGACCGCCGTCGGTTTCCATATACTCGTACTTGTATCCATGCTTGTCGAGCAACTGACGGTATTTCACGTTGTCCTGATATAGGAAATCCTTGTTCCCGATGGCAATGAAATACAAATTGGGAGCTTTTGCAAATTGAGTAGCCAGTTTTTCTTCCAGGTTCTCATAAATAGATGCGTTCTCACCCTTTGCCTGCCGGTTGATGGCGGCAGAGAACAACCCCACGTAACCGAACTTATCCGGATAATTGGCTGAGATATACAACGAATGGAATCCACCCATTGACAATCCGGCAATGGCCCGGTGTGCCTTGTCGTTCACCGTACGGTAATGACTTTCCACATAGTTCATGATATCCGGGAAGGCTTTTTCAAACGAACCTTCCATGGTCTTTGAATTCATAAACGAAGGCTTGTACATGCTGTTCGGATATTCTCCGGGCACAGCTTCCTGAGCGCCGTTTCCATTCGGCATCACCACAATCATCGGCTGAGCCTTTCCCTGCGCAATCAGGTTGTCTAAAATCTGCACGGCACGTCCCAGTTCACTCCAGGCGTTCTCGTCTCCACCGGCTCCGTGCAACAGATACAGCACCGGATAACTTCCTTTGCTGTCTTCATAGCCTGCCGGCGTATAGACCGTCATCCGACGGCGTTCCATTCCCAGTGTAGGACTCGGATACCACACCTTTGCTACGGTGCCATGAGGTACTTCGCGCACCAGATAATTCTGCGACAAATCCCCATCGACCAGGAAATAGTTGGTATAAGTAGCAATGTCACGCAGCATGTATACGTTGTTGGGATCGAGCATACGCATGCCGTCTACATAGTAACAATAGGTGTGCAACTCAGGATTCGGCATGGAAGTGGTATACGACCACACCCCGTTCGCATCTTTCTGCATCGGGATTCTGCCAGCTACTTCCATTTCGCCCAACGGAGTCTGCTGACGTTGCTTTTCAAAGAAATCGGCCTCCACACAAACTTCTTTCGCATTCGGGGCCCACAAACGGAAAGTCACGGTCTGGTTCTTTACTTCAGGCGATACCAAATTGCCCGTATTGACAGCCACAGTTTCCTGTGCCCAGACGCCAAGTGCAAATACACACATCGCCGCCAAACTTAAAATTCTTCTCATATCTTATACCTTATTTATATGTACCTTCTTTTTATGATACACAAAATTAGCAAAATCCTCATTTATTAGGATTGCCCGTCCCGACAAATTGGCGTTACTTTGCACCCGTTAACTAAACTATATTACAGCAGAATGAAAAAAAATACCGCTATCGCTTTTCTATGGGCCGTCTCAGCACCCTGTGTATGGGCCGGAACTTCTCCTGTAGATGCCTTGCCTAAAGATACGACCAAGGTCATCGACATTGAAGAAGTAGTCGTCATTGCCACGCCGAAGGAAAACAACCGTCTGCGCCAGCAGGCCGCTTCGTCCACCTCGTTTTCACAAAGTGCCTTGCGCAACAACTCGGTCACTTCCGTAAAATCCCTGTCGGCTCTGGTTCCGAACCTGTTCATTCCTGACTACGGTTCCAAACTGACCACTTCCGTCTATATCCGCGGTATCGGTTCTCGTATCAATACGCCGGCAGTAGGTCTCTATGTCGATAACATTCCTTTCATCGATAAGTCGGCTTTCGACTTCAACTACTCGGACATCGAGCGTATCGACGTCATGCGCGGACCGCAGGGTACCCTCTACGGACGCAACACCATGGGCGGACTCATCCGTGTGTTCACCAAGTCGCCTTTCACCTATCAGGGCACAGACCTTCGTCTGGGCGCAGCCACTTACAACAACTACAATGCGTCGCTCACCCACTACCACCGCATCTCCAGCCAGTTTGCTTTCAGTGTAGGGATGTTCTACGACCACAAAGGCGGATTCTTCAAGAATGACTTCAACGGCAAACGCATTGATACGGACAATGAATTCGGCGGACGTATCCGTGCCATCTACCTGCCCACCGATAATCTGAAACTCGACTTCACCGTGAACTACGAATACACCAACCAAGGTGGCTATCCGTATGAATACACCGGAAAGGTAAGCGGCGAGGAAGACCGTGCGCAATACATCGGACGCATCTCCTACGACAACGCCTGCGGCTACAAGCGCAACCTGCTGAACAGTGGATTGAACTTAGAATATCAGGCCGACAACTTCATTCTGAGCAGTGTGACGGGATTCCAGTACCTGCGCGACCACATGGACCTGGACCAGGACTTCACGGAACAGAACATCTATACCATGATGCAGAAACAGAACTCCAAGACCCTGAGCGAGGAAATTGTCCTGAAATCCAAACCCGGACGCCGCTGGCAGTGGACCACCGGAGTGAGCGGTTTCTACCAATGGCTGGATACGGAAGCACCTGTCACTTTCCAGAAAGACGGAGTCAACTGGCTGAACAGCACCATCAACACCAACGCCAACAAATACATGCCGACCATATCGGCCGGTCCGATGACCATGAAAATGACTTTCAATGACGTCATCAACGGCGAACAGCTGGTCATTCCGGGACAGTTCGGCACGCCTATCCTGAATGCAGCCGTGTTCCATCAATCCACTTTCAACGACCTCTTCGGTCTGGAAGGACTTTCACTGACCGCCGGTCTCCGCATGGACTACGAAAGCCTGAAGCTAAATTATTACAGCGGTTGCCAGTTTACCCATACCTACTCACTGAGCGGCACACTGACTCCTGGCAACAAAGTCATTCCGATGGTACCGGCACAAGATTTCAATGTGAACAACAATTACAACGGAAAGCTGTCGCACGACTACATCCAGCTGTTGCCCAAGTTTGCCCTGCAATACAACTTTGATTCACGCAACAACATTTATGCCAGCGTGAGCAAAGGTTACCGCTCGGGAGGATACAACATCCAGATGTTCTCCGACCTGCTGCAAAACGACATGCAGGCCAGCATGATGAAAGATGTGGCCGATGTAACGATTCCTATCGTCAATAACGTGCCCATGCTGAGCGAGGACAAGAAGCAGATGATTGCAAATATGCTGAACAGCATGGCCCAGGCTCCTCAAACCGACGTGAAGGCTGCCACTCTCTACAAGCCGGAATATTCCTGGAACTACGAAATCGGTTCGCACCTCACCCTGCTGAACGGCAAACTGCAGGCCGACCTTTCTGCCTTCTACATGGATACCCGCGACCAGCAGCTGTCACGCTTCGCCGAAAGCGGACTGGGACGCATTACCGTCAATGCCGGTAAGAGCCGGAGTCTGGGAGCCGAAGCCAGCCTGCGTGCCCAGCTCACCGACCAGTTCAGCCTGAACGGAAACTACGGTTATACTTATGCCACTTTTACCGACTATGTGGTGAGCGAAACGGAAAACTACAACGGCAATTATGTACCGTTCGTACCCAAGCATACCTTTACCGTAGGCGGACAGTACATCTTCCCGTTCCGTAAGAATGCCATTCTGGACAACATCACCCTCGATGCCAACTACCGGGCAGCAGGACGTATCTACTGGACAGAGCAGAACAACGCCAGCCAGGCCCTCTACGGCACACTGAACGGACGCCTCAGCCTGAACAAAGGAAACGGGCAAATCGGTATCTGGGTGAACAACGCCCTGAACAAGGATTACCAAGCGTTCTACTTCGAAACCATGAGCCGAGGCTTTGCCCAAAAGGGACGTCCCGTACAAGTGGGCATCGACATACGGTGCCGATTCTGATACAAAATCATAACCGACTGATTGATAAATATTTAAAAATTACACAACCACATATAAAAAAACGCCTTTGCGTTTCATCTGAAACGTAAGGGCGTTTTACTTGAAACGCAAGTGCGTTTAGAACAAGAGGGTGTGTCAAAATGCATACCCTCTTTTTTTATGACAACGCCCCGACTTTCCC
>NZ_CABROP010000031.1:0-40936 GCF_902472605.1 uncultured Bacteroides sp. | reverse complement strand
GGTGACCCCTTTACAGGATTACGATGAAGTACGTATTTCATTCCCTTCACTGGCAAATACGCTTGAAACAGTCTGGTTGTCGGGCTTCTACATCCGTCCGGATGCGAACAACAATGGCATTCCCGATTGTGCGGAAGAACCGGCAGACCAGGGAGGAACCGACGGTATTACATACAATGGGATAACCGAACATGTTTGTGTGGATAAAACAACTTATTTGGGCCATGTACGTATCTCTGTCGATGCTAAGCCAGAGCTATTAAATAAGCTAATTACATTTACCTGCTATCCATATAACGGCAACGGGCAGAAGATAGAACAGGAGGCTGAATTGCAGCAGGATGATAAGGGCTATTTCTTTGAATTGTCATTGCCGGTAGGCGATTATTCTATTTCGGGATTGTCTACTTACAACGGGCTGCGTGCTCAGGTACATCCGCTGAAGACTACCTGGAAGAGAAATCCGGCAGATACCGACTGGAACAACTGGAGCAACTGGACGGACGGTTCTCCTTGGGGATGTACCAATGTGGTGATTCCTACAGGAGCCACACGTTATCCGAACTTGAAAGCTTGGAGAAGTGTAGATAAATTCTATGGCGGTAACTATTGTGCGAATATTCATTTCGAACCGGGAGCAGCTGTACTCAATACACAATATCTGGAGTATGACTGTGCATACGTGGAAATGGAAGTACAAAGCGGTATGTATCATATGATTTCTACTCCACTTCACGGCATGGTTACGGGCGATATGTTTGTTTCGCCTGAGATGCCGGCATACTTTACTCCGCTGAATGGGGATACTTATCGTGAAGTACGACACAATCCGATAGTACGCCAGAAAATGTACAGTCGTGCGGTTAAAACTGCAACTTCTGGTACTAACGGTATTGTAGTTGCCACTGCCGATTGGAGCCGTACATTCAATGCCGTGGCTCAGCCGTACGAGCAGGCACAGGGCATCAAGATGATGGTTGGAAATGATTGGGGAACTTCTTATCGTCTTCGTTTCCCGAAAGCATATACCAAGTACTATTATTATACGCTTTCCGGAGGAAAGGTGAAACCAGAAACTTTGCCGGACGAGGCAAGAAATATGAATGGAAAATTTGCTTATGAAGAGAGTGGATTTACACCAGAAAAAGTACGTAATTCATTTACTTTTAAATTGCGGAATGATAAACAGGGGGATAAACAGAGAGCTACCTATTTTGTGGCAGGCAACCCGTTTATGAGTTATCTGGATATAAAGACATTCCTGACAGAAAATAACCAGTCTGTTCAGGCTATCCGTATCATAGATTCTGAAAATGTTTTCGGAGAAGAAGAGGGATTGGTCAGAATTTCCTTAGGTGAAAACGGAGATTTAAGCTTTGAAGGATATGGAGAACAGAGCAACTCCATTGCACCGTTGCAGGCATTTTATGTAGAGGTGTCAGGAGATTATGCTTCAGACAATGTTAATATAACTTATACCTCGGATATGTTTGTACAGCCTTCTGCAAGTACCGCAACCAGAAGTTCCCGCAGTGCTTCTGTTCCGGCAGCAGGCGAAATGAAAATCTCTGCTGTATCGGGTAACTCTGTAAGTTCTTGTTCGCTGCTTCGCAGTGCCGGAGCATCGGATGCATACAATGCGAAGGAGGATGTTGTTGCACTGATTGACGAGGACTTTATGCCGAAGGTAAAGGTGTATACCGTAGCCGGCAAGCGTGCGCTCGATATCCAGAAGATAAAGAATGCTGCTCGTGTGGATTTAGGATTCATGGTAAAGGACGGTTCGCAACAGACAAAATTCACCCTGAATTATGGCAGCAACTGGAAGGGATGGACACTGGTGGACAAACAGACTGGAAATCGCTATCTGCTGGACGGTACTTCGCTTACAGTAAATGCAGGTGCGATGAAGAGTAATAACGGACGTTTCTATCTCGTAAAAGAATGAAAGGAAAGTGGGTTATGAAAATGAAACAATTCATACATGCTGTATTTTGTGCCCTGACTGTGTGTGGCTTCCTCTTGCTGGGAGCCTCATGCAGCAAGGAAAATGAGCCGGTGCAGATTGTTGAGGGAGTAACGGTTACCATTGCGGCTCAGAGTGACTTGCAGACCCGTACTTCCTTGCCGGTTTATGATGGCAATCTGAATCAAGATGACGGTCATGAAATTAAAGGTAAACAGCATGTTACGGATGTATATCTCTATATCTACGAAATGAACAAAGAACGGAACGATGGTGAATGCAAAGCCCGCTTTAATGTGGGATGGAAAGAGCACTTTGGAACTGATATCCCGACTGAAACGGCAGAAATGCAGTATACATTTGCTTATACATTTACGGTCGGAAAAATATATCGGCTTGTAGCGGTAGGTGTAGATGGAGCGACAGAGCAAGATAATATGCCAGGCTATGACGGGATGAACTCGATAGAAACTTATGGCTTGCCTAAGTCTATTGAGATTGGTAGTAAGTTGACTAATCCGATTATGCTTCAAAAGGATAAAACTCCGACTGATATGGCACATTCGGAATTCTTTACAGGCTTTGTAGATTTCACGCCAAAGTCGGAGAGTGGCAAGAATATTGGTAAGATTAATTTGTGGCGCAGGGTCGCAGGTCTGCAGGTTTGCCTGAATCAGATTCCGCAGGAAGTAGAGCGCGTGAGAATTTTGCTTTATAATTCGCAGAATACGCAAGTGAAACTATTGCCCAGTGCCCCAACAGCAAGTGGAATTACAGATTACATCACTAGTCCTTATGGAGGTGATTCTTTTAACGAAGAGGGCAGGGTACTGATGGATAAGACCTTTACAGAGGATGATTTGGTTAAGCCTGAATCGGGTTCTGGAATTGCTCCAGGAGCTCCTACTTATAAATGCTCTATGACGGCATTCATGCTGCCTGTCAATATCCCAGATAGGGAGCTGTACGACTATACGCTTGTAGCGGAGTTTGTGACTACCTCCATTACTGGTATTGTGGGTACCAGCAAAAAGGTACGGTTGACGAAGCCTTGGCAAAATAGCGACGGACTTGATTTCGAAGACGAAACTGATATAGGTACCGGTATTATCGACGACCTCGACAAGTATCTTTTTCCGATTGAGGCGAATCATTTTTATTGTCTGGGAACTCCGTCACAACCTATTGACTGTTCAAGCGTGTTAAAATGACAATTGGCACTGCATTAGGTAGGTTGCTATAAAGGTATGAAGTTACTTAACTGGATGATTTATTTATGAAGTTATATAGATTGACATATTTGGCAGGCATCGCCCTGATGCTTCTTTCTGCCTGCAGCGATTCTTCGTCGCCCGATGCAGAGGGGCAGAGTGGAAAGCCTCAGCAGCAGACATTTTCGGTTGCGGTAGAAAGTGTGGGAGAGCTTTTTGAAGGTGGAGAGGGAGTGAATCCGGCAGCTGTGGCGTCACGCCGTCCTATTTCGAGTGTTACGCCTACGCAGACGTTCGACAAGCTCAGTATACTGATTGTGGAGTATCAGAGTCCGGCAAAGGTGGTGTATAAAAAGACGATTGACAATTGGAGCAATCCGGACAACAAGGCGAGCATCCCCTGGAGTACGGAAGATGGAATGGGACGCTATACCACGATTACGCTTACCGGCGATGAGTGCCTGGAGGAAGGCAAGACTTACATGGCTTACGTAATAGGTTATCAAAGCGGTACGTATGGCGGCTATGAGCCGTTCAAAGGCGTGGAGGTAGGCGATTCTTTCAACCACACGGAGGTGGCTACCGTACCCGACGGTGGATATGCCGAAGAGGTGTTTGCCGGGGCGGAAATTTTCTGGGTGGAGAATGGCGTAATTCTTTCCAAACTGAGTGATGAGGCGGAAGCACAGCACGGGCTGATGGTGGCTCGCCGCCAGGTAGCGGGTACGTTCGGTTATTTTACCCGTGTGCCGGTGCAGGTAAACGGCAGCAGTGTGGCGAAACTTCGGCTGGTTGCTACCAAACGTAATCGGAGCGTCATTTTCGGAGGATTCAGAAGTGTGGACGATGCTTTCGATTTTCATAAGGATAATGTGATAAATGGTATGAATCCGCGTACGGATTATGATTGTGCTTTGGCTGGGTCGGCTGTAGACAATGCGTTTGAAGTGTATGAGATTGACTTGTGCAAGTGGTTCCCGGGAAATACGGAAAACGGACTGCTGCCACTGGATATGAATGGCGACGGCTATCTGGACAGTGCCGACACGAACTGGCGGACCGACGAGGAGGCTTATCCTAAAGGCACGATTTCGCTGCCTCGGGGTACGGTATTCGGCGATAGTTTCTGGATATCGGTAGTCATGACGCAGGAGGATGTGGATGCAGGGGTGCCTACTTTCCAGATGCAGATGCTTGATGCGGACGGAAAGGTGATAAAGTATTGGGATGTTATCTTGCGTAATTACGAAACAGCAGGCGAAAACCGTACGCTGGTATCGCTGCCCGAGGGAGAGAACGGACGTACCGTGATTACCGAGCTCGATAATATTGATACGGAAACGTGTTTCAGTATTGTACGGAACCGCTTGTATACGATGGGAGAGAAAAACCAGTCGCAGAACTATGGTGAGGATGAGCCTATTGACTTGAGTACGGCCGGAGTGCTTGTGCTCGATGCTCGTCACGAGTGGCAGATTATGAATTCCATCATTTTTAATTGATAACTTTTAAAGACAATTTCAGATACCATAAAACTTGAAACTCTGCTTTTGCTGTATATGTATGGCAAAGCAGAGTTTTTTCTTTTAGCATGTAAGTAGTCATGATAGATTTTGATTTTCCTTGATTGAAAAATCAAAGTAAATTCTTATTTTTGTACATAAACGAGTAAATAACCATAGTATGAGCAGACTTTATCCGATTGGCATTCAGAGTTTTGAAAAAATCCGTGAAGGAGGATATGTCTATGTGGACAAAACCGCATGGATTTATCGGCTGGTAACGGGAGGAAACTATTATTTTCTGAGCCGTCCGCGCCGTTTTGGGAAGAGTCTGCTGGTTTCTACTTTGGAAGCCTATTTTCAAGGGAAGAAAGATCTGTTCAAAGGACTTTCTATCGGGCGATTGGAGCAGCAATGGGTGAAATATCCCGTGTTTCATCTGGATTTGAATGCCCAGAAATATGAATCTGCACGAGATTTGGCGAATATGCTGAATGTGGCTCTTACCCGGTGGGAAAAATTGTATGGAAAGGAGATTTCGGAAACTTCATCCTCTTTGCGTTTTCAGGGCGTGATACGCCGTGCTTCGGAGGCGACAGGATGCAAGGTGGTTATCTTGGTGGATGAATATGACAAGCCTTTGTTGCAAACAATAGGGAACGAGGTACTTCAGACTGAATATAGAAATACCTTAAAGGCTTTTTATGGAGTATTGAAAAGTTGTGACCAATATATTCGATTCGCATTGCTTACAGGGGTAACTAAATTCAGTAAAGTAAGCGTGTTCAGTGACCTGAATAATCTGAGGGATATTTCCATGTTGCGTGAATATGAAAATATCTGCGGTATTTCGGAGGAGGAACTTCATCGAGATTTTGTGCCGGATGTAGAGGCTTTGGCAGAAGCCGGAGGAGCACGGTTGGAAAAGACCTACAAGAGGTTGAAGGAATGGTATGACGGGTACCATTTTACCCCCAATGGAGTGGATATTTATAATCCTTTTAGTTTACTTAATACATTTGCTAACAGAGATTTTGGTAGTTACTGGTTTGAAACGGGTACACCGACTTTTTTGGTCGAACTGTTAAAGGAAAGCCGATATGATTTACAGCGTCTGACGAGTGAAGTAGCGATGGCTGATTCCTTGCAAGGAATAAATTCAATGAGCAATAATCCGGTCCCTTATTTGTATCAAAGTGGGTATTTGACTATAAAAGGGTATAATCGAGAGTTTCAAGTATATGAATTGGGATTTCCGAATAAGGAAGTAGAAGAGGGTTTTACCAAGTTTTTGCTTCCTTGTTACGCACATTTGGATTCAGGGAATACGGCTTTTGAGTTGATGAGTTTTGTGAAAGAGGTACGTGAGGGGAATATTGAGGGCTTCATGCATCGCTTGCAGAGTTTCTTTGCAGGTATTCCCTATGAAATGACACGTGATTTGGAACTGCATTATCAAAATGTACTTTTTATTGTATTTAAATTGTTGGGTTTTTATACACAAGTGGAATATCATACTTCGCAGGGACGCATTGATTTGGTGTTGAAGACTGATCACTATATTTATGTGATGGAATTCAAGTTGGAGGGAAGTGCTGAGGAGGCTATTCGCCAGATAGAAGAAAAGAATTATGCCCTTCCGTTTGCATCTGATTCGCGTAAACTGTATAAGATTGGGGTCAATTTCAGTAATCAGATTCGAGGAATTGAAGCCTGGAAAACCGTAAGTAATTCATAATTAGTGGTTGATAAATAAGAAGAAAGCGGAATTTTTCTCTCTTGTACAGATATTTTCCTTATCTTCAAGGTCAAAATCGCATGCTATGAATTACGAAACCTATCAACTGTTGCTCTACGGCATGTCTGCATTGGCAGTAGTCGTCTTTGTGTCACTGTATTTTGTGAAAGCCGGTTACGGCATGTTCCGCACCCGCTCATGGGGATGGTCTGTCCCCAATAAAGTTGGCTGGGTATGTATGGAGGCTCCTGCATTTGTAGTGATGGGGATAGGAGCCTGGAAAGGAGGAGTCAGCTTATATACGCCGCAGGCCGTGTTCGTGGGCTTGTTTCTGCTGCATTATTTTCAACGTTCGTTTGTCTTTCCGTTGCTGATGAAAGGAAAGAGCCGGATGCCGCTGGCTATTATGGCGATGGGGATACTTTTCAATGTCATCAATGCTACATTGTTGGTGGCCAGTTTCTTCAGCTGTGCCGTACCCGGAAAGTATGAACCGGCGACTTACTGGTCGCATCCTTTGCCGTGGCTGGGAATTATCTTGTTTGCCATCGGGATGGCTATTAATTGGCAGGCAGACCATGTAATCCGGAACCTGCGCAAGCCGGGCGATACGCGACATTACTTGCCGGAGAAAGGTTTCTACCGCTATGTGACTTCGGCCAATTATTTCGGGGAACTGGTGGAATGGACGGGCTTTGCTTTGCTGACCGCCTCGCCTGCGGCTTGGGTGTTTGTCTGGTGGACGGCAGCTAATCTGGTACCTCGTGCCGATGCCATTTATAAACGCTACTGTGAGGAGTTCGGGCGACAGGCAGTGGGAAATCGAAAAAGAATTATACCTTATATATATTAGGAAAAGGAGGAGAGATGGATTCACTTTTATTTACGCCCGTCACTTTGGGACCATTGACTTTGCGTAACCGTACCATCCGGTCGGCGGCATTTGAAAGTATGTGTCCGGGAAATGTACCTTCAGAGCAGTTGTTGGATTATCACCGTTCGGTGGCTGCCGGAGGAGTAGGGATGACCACGGTGGCGTATGCTGCTGTGACCCGCAGCGGGCTTTCGTTCGACCGGCAATTGTGGATGAGGCCGGAGATTGTGCCGGGATTGCGTAAACTGACGGATGCCGTACATGCCGAAGGGGCAGCAGCAAGTATCCAGTTGGGACATTGCGGGAATATGTCACATAAGAGTATCTGCGGCTGTCTGCCAGTAGGGGCAAGCAGTGGGTTCAATTTGTATTCCCCCACCTTTGTGCGCGGACTTCGGGCCGATGAATTGCCGGAGATGGCCAAGGCTTACGGACAGGCGGTCTGTCTGGCGCGGGAAGCTGGCTTTGATGCCGTAGAGATACATGCAGGTCATGGTTACCTCATCAGCCAGTTCCTTTCGCCTTCTACCAATCACCGAAAGGATGAATTTGGCGGTTCGCTGGAGAATCGGATGCGCTTCATGGAAATGGTGATGGAGGAAGTAATGAAAGCAGCGGGGAATGATATGGCGGTGCTGGTCAAGATGAACATGCGCGATGGGTTCCGTGGAGGCATGGATCTGGACGAATCCTTGCAGGTGGCAAAGAAGCTGCAGGAACTGGGGGCGCATGCACTGGTGTTGAGTGGTGGCTTCGTTAGCAAGGCGCCGATGTACGTAATGCGTGGGGAAATGCCCATCCGTACCATGACGCATTACATGACTTGCTGGTGGTTGAAATACAGTGTGCGGCTGGTGGGAAAATACATGATTCCTTCCGTACCTTTCCGTGAGGCTTATTTCTTGGAAGATGCCCTGAAGTTTCGTGAGGCACTGGATATGCCACTGGTGTATGTAGGAGGACTGGTGGCCCGCAAGAAGATAGACGAGGTGTTGAATCATGGGTTTGAGGCTGTACAGATGGGACGTGCCCTACTCAATGAACCGGATTTCGTGAACCGTATGCGGCGGGAAGAGAATGCACGTTGCAACTGTCGGCACAGTAATTATTGCATTGCCCGCATGTACACTTTAGACATGGCTTGTCATCAGCATCTGAAGGAAGAACTGCCTCCTTGTCTGAAGAAAGAAATTGAACGGATTGAAAGTAAAGGATGAAAATGGAACGGAAACTGGCAGTAATTACGGGGGCCGACGGGGGAATGGGAACGGAAATCACCCGTGCAGTGGCATTGGCCGGTTATCGGGTGGTGATGGCGTGCTGTAACTTGGAGAAGGCGGAGATGAAGCAAGCACAGTTGATAAAGAATACGGGGAATACGGATATTGAAGTGGAATTTATCGACTTGGCTTCGTTGGCTTCTGTAGCCTCTTTTGCGGAAAAAATCTGCGCTCGTGGAGAGAAACTGATGCTGTTGATGAACAATGCGGGAACGATGGAAACCGGACGGCACTATACGGAGGACGGATTGGAACGCACGGTGAGCGTGAATTACGTAGGACCCTATTTGTTGACACGAAAATTGCTCCCGTTGATGGGAGAGGGAAGTCGGGTGGTGAACATGGTGTCGTGTACGTATGCCATTGGTCGGTTGGATTTTCCGGATTTTTTCTACCAGGGAAAGAAAGGAAGTTTCTGGCGGATTCCGGTGTACAGCAACACCAAACTGGCATTGACTTTGTTCACGCTGGAACTGGCCGACCGTGTGAAAGAGCGAGGAATTGTAGTCAATGCAGCCGATCCGGGGATTGTGTCGACAGACATTATCACCATGCATTTATGGTTTGACCCGCTGACGGATATCTTTTTCCGTCCTTTTATCCGGACACCCCGTCAGGGGGCCGCTACGGCAGTGGGGCTTTTATTGGACGAAGAAGCTGGAAAGCGGACAGGCACATTGAATGCCAGTGGACATCCGGTGTGGCTGTCGAAGAAATATCTTCCTCATGTGCAGCAAAAGGAATTGTGGAACCGCACGGAAGAGATTGTCCGGAAATGGTTGTAGAATGATATAAAAGAAACGGGCCGGTACCTCATGCAGAGGAATCGGCCCGTTGCGATATAGAGATGTATTGTATTATACCAGATGTGCAATCAGTTCTTCACGGTCGCCGGCCAACAGGTCGATGACTGGAATTTCGATCATGGTGTAGCATCCCGGCTGCTGTTTCATGGAAGCACGGGCTACGCATACCAGTACCTGAGCGGTCAAGGCCGGATTGTTGATTTTCATGTCGAACTCAAACAGTTGGTTGTGAGTTTTTCCAGATACACCTTTACGTACCAGGTTTACGCCATGACCTACATCGTTCAGGTCGTCTACGCAAGGCACCTGGATGACGTGTGTCTCATCGTTTACAAAATACGGGTCGGCCTTGATGGCTGCTTCTACTGTTTTGAAATCAGCTCCTTCTTCCAGTTCCACATACACCATACGGCGGTGAATGCCTGTACCTACCGGGATAGTCATGGACAACGCATCTTTCACGCCTTCGATGGCACGAACGGCTACAGAGTGTCCCATGCTGCGGCCCGGACCAAAGTTTGTGTAAGTGATACCCTTCGGAGCGATGGCTTCCAGCAATGTGCGAACAACAGAGTCGCTTCCCGGATCCCATCCAGCAGAGATGATAGAAACGGCGTTGTGTGCCTTGGCGGTTTCGTTCAGTGTGCGGCGCAGGCTGGTAATCTGCGTATGGATGTCAAAACTGTCTACGGTGTTGATGCCTAATGCCAGGATTTCTTTGGCGTAGGCTTCTACGCTGCGGGTCGGGGTAGCTAAGATGGCTACGTCTACGTCCTTCAGCTCGCGGATATCCTTTACTACCGGATAGTCGGCCAGTTCTGCCGGTTTGTTTTCTGCTCCATGACGGCGTACCACACCTGCTACTTCAAAATCGGAAGCTGCTTCAAGGGCTTCCAGGGTAAATTTCCCGATGTTTCCGTAACCTACTACGGCTGCTCTTATTTTCTTCATATTTCTTATATGTTTAGGTTGTTTCGTTGAATGTGTCGCAAAAATACAGAATTAGAATCGTTCCAAACAAGCTGAAAATGGGAGAATTTCCAAAAAAACTCGCTGAACTTACAATTTATAACTTTCTTATCATTATTTTTGTTCGCTATTTTATAAATTGTTAGAAAAACATGATTGAATATATCAAAGGAGAACTTGTAGAGGCCACTCCGGCTTGGGTAGTAATAGATTGTCACGGAATGGGATACGGCATTAATGTGTCATTGAATACATTTTCGGCCGTACAGGGAAAGAAAGAGGTCAAACTCTATATTTACGAGGCCATCCGGGAAGATGCATACGTGCTGTACGGGTTTGCCACCCGCCAGGAAAGGGAATTGTTCTTGCTGCTCATCAGTGTGTCGGGTATTGGAGGAAATACGGCACGGATGATTTTGTCGGCACTTTCTCCCTCGGAATTGTGTAATGTCATCGGCAGTGGGAACGACAAATTGCTGAAGACCGTGAAAGGTATCGGATTGAAGACCGCGCAGCGCATCATTGTGGAATTGAAGGATAAGATTGCCGTGACAGGCATCGAGAGTGCCACTACTGTGAAGTCAGTGGCAGTAGCCGCCAACTCGGAAGTGTATGAGGAAGCGGTAGCTGCCTTGACTATGCTGGGCTTTGCTCAGGCCCCTTCGCAGAAAGTGACGGCTCAGATTCTCAAGGAGGAACCGGAGGCGCCGGTGGAAAAGGTAATCAAGTTGGCCTTGAAACGGCTTTAACAGTGGTCTTTGTTTGCACGTATTTATTTTTTTTGTTCCTTTGTGGAGTTCTATTAATTAAAGACTGAAAGAAATGACATTTGCGAGCATTGTATGGGATGTGGATCCGGTGCTGGTTCACTTGGGATCGCTCGAAATCCGCTGGTACGGTCTGATGTGGGGCTTGGGATTTATCTTGGCCTATGAAATCGGTTCCCGTATGTTGAAGAAAGAAGGCTGTCCGGATAACTGGGCGGATAAATTATTTATGTACTGTATTGTCAGTAGTGTAATTGGAGCCCGTCTGGGGCATTGTCTCTTTTATGAATGGGATTATTATGGGGCGCATCCCATTGAGATTCTGAAAATCTGGAAAGGGGGACTGGCCAGTCATGGGGGTGTCTTTGCCTTGATATTGGCCTTGATTTGGTACTCCAAGACTGTCACGAAGAAAAGTGTATGGTGGTTGTTCGACCGTCTGATTCCGGCAGTAGCCGTGGTTTGTATATGTATTCGTTTCGGTAATTTGATGAATTCCGAAATTTTCGGTTTCCCGACCACCTTACCGTGGGGATTTGAATTTGTGCGTTCACGTGAATGGCAGGAATTGTATAACCAAAATGGAGTAGCCCAGGCTTGTCATCCTACTCAAATTTATGAGATGCTATATTGTCTGATTGCTTTGATTGTTTCATGGGTGATGTATCATAAGTATCATTTACAGAAACGAGTCGGCCTGATTACTGGGGTGTCGTTGTTGATATTCTTTGGGGCCCGGTTTGGGTTGGAATTTATGAAAAATCCACAAGTAGCTGAAGAGGTAGGTATGACTTTGAACATTGGCCAATGGTTGAGCGTTCCTTTGATTCTGTTGGGAGTTTATCTGATTGTTACAAGCAAAAAACGAAAAGAAACGTTTTGATAATATTTGATAATAAGCAACTTTCTCTTTAGAAAGTCACTTATCGTACGAATGTTTCATCTTTGAATAACTATGTTTCATGTAACATAATTATTCGAGGATGAAACATTTTTTATATATGTTTTGGTGGTCGGTCGGTACTTTTGCAACACCGTTGAAAAACGGTTAAATGAAACAACTTAATGTTTAACTTAATCTTATGCGTAAATGAAAAGCCATAAAAGAGCATTCTTATTTACACTCCTATTTTCAATGGTGTGTATGGTATTGCAAGCGCAAAGTTTGCAGGTCGAAGGAACTGTGATTTCGAAGTCTGATGGGGAGCCGATTATTGGAGCCTCCGTTCTTGAAAAAGGTACCACAAATGGTACGATTACTGACCTTGATGGTAAATTCTCTTTATCAGTAAAACAAGGAGCAGAAATTGTAATTTCTTATGTGGGTTTTAAAACTCAAACCTTGAAAGCTGCGGCAGTTTTGCATGTAGACTTAGTAGAAGATACGGAAATGCTGCAGGAAGTGGTGGTAACAGGTTATACTACTCAGCGTAAGGCCGATTTGACCGGTTCAGTTGCTGTGGTTTCAACAGATGCCATGAAAACAGCTCCGGATCCAGACCCGATGAAAGCTTTGCAAGGAAAAGTGGCTGGTATGACGATTACGACTAATGGTTCTCCGAGTGGTACGGCTACGGTACGTATTCGTGGTATCGGTTCTTTTAACTCTTCTCAGGATCCGCTTTATGTGATTGATGGTGTGCCGACTAATATGTCTCTGAATTCATTGAATGCCAATGATATTGAGAGTATGCAGGTATTGAAAGATGCGGCTTCTGCTTCTATCTATGGTTCACGAGCTTCTAATGGTGTGATCATCATTACTACTAAGAAAGGTAAGAAGGCTGATAAGGTGAAAGTAGATTTCTCTGCCAATCTGACTGCTCAGTTCTATTCTTCTCAGTCATTGATGGATGTATGTAATTCATCTGAATATGCTACAGCCATGGCGCAAGCTGCATTGAATGATGGATTGGATCCGGTGGCTTATGCCAACAACTATGGTTTGGACTTGAATGCGGCATCAGGAACTCCGATTACGGTATGGAATCCGCAAACAAACCAATATGTAAATTATACAGTCAATGGCCGGTATGACGGATTCATCAACAGCAAGAAGACCATGCGTTATTCTGATACAGACTGGTTGGATGAAATCTCAAGAGTTGGTTTCTCTCAGAATTATGACCTTTCTCTTTCGCATGCGAATGACAAACATTCAACGATGTTCTCTTTGGGTTATAAGAAAAACAATGGTATCTTGAAGTATACGGATTTTGAAAATATTTCAGCCCGTATGAATTCATCCTATAATATAAATAGGTATGTCACTATCGGTGAAAACTTTACAGTGACTTATTCAAGTCAGGTAGACTGTGCACCGATGGAAAATGCATTAAAGATGGCACCGACCGTACCGGTATATGAAACTGATGGAACAACTTTCGCGGGTCCGGTAGGTGGTATGAGCGACCGTCAGAACCCGTTGCGTGAATTGTATCACAACAAAGACAACCATTTGGACTACTGGCGTTTGTTTGGTAACGGGTATGTAGATATCAAACCTTTTAAAGGTTTTGTATTCCGTTCCAACTTTGGTATTGATACGTATAACTCACTTATTAATTCAATGACGCATACTTTCCATTCTGATATCGTCAACAATGACATCGCTAAGACGACATTGACAAATAAGAATGAAGTGAACTGGACATGGTCAAATACCATCAACTACAATTTCAAAGTGGCGAAGAAACATGATTTCAATGTCTTGGTTGGATCTGAATTGTCAAAGCAGAGTTCACTTGAATTCGGCGCTTATTCAGAAGGTTATGCCTTGGAAGATGTAGATTATATGTGGCCGAATGCTGCGACAGGCGTCATGAAGAATACAGGTGCGAAAGTCGGTTACCGTCTGGCTTCTTTCTTTGGAAAGATTGATTATAACTTTGATGACTTGGTTTTGGCTTCATTTACAATCCGTCAAGATGGTTCTTCTCGTTTTGGTAAAGGTCACCGTTGGGGTACTTTCCCAGCAGCTACATTGGGTTTGCGTGTATCTAAATGGATCAAAGCAAGCTGGATGGATGACTGGAAAGTGAGATTGTCTTGGGGACAAACTGGTAACCAGGCAATTGATAACAATGCACAGTTTGGTTTGTATGTAGTGGATTACGGATTGGACCGTGTGACTTCAACTGCATACGACTTGTATCTTCAGGGTTCAGGAACCTTCCCTTCAGGATATCGTGCAACTCAGCTTGCCAATCCTAATTTGAAATGGGAATCTGCTACACAGTATAACGTGGGTACAGACTTTACTCTCTTGAATGGCAGCTTGTATGGTACGATTGATGGATATGTGAAGAATGTAGGTGACATGTTGATTAATCCGGCTTATCTGGGTGCCATTGGTGAAGGTGGTAATTCTTGGTTGAATGGTCCTTCTTTGCGTAACTGGGGTATGGAATTCAATGTAGGATACCGTAAGTCACTGGCCTGTGGACTGGGCTTGGACGTCAGTGCCAATGTAGACTTCTTCCGTAACAAGGTTACTTACCTGCCGTCGACTACTACCGGAGCTTATGCTCATACTTCAAGAGAAAACTTGGTAGAGTCAGGCATGCCTTATGGTTCTTCAGTAGGATATATCGTAGAAGGATTGTTCCAGAACCAGGCTGAAGTAGACGCTTCCGGACAGGCTAATGCCCGTGTCGGTGGCTTGAAATATAAAGATGTAGATGGAAACGGCATCATTACTCAGGACGACCAGGAGTGGATTTATAATCCGGTACCTGCTTTCTCTTATGGTTTGAATATTGCGTTGAACTACAAGAACTTCGATTTGACGATGTTCTGGCAAGGTGTTTGCGATCAGGATGTGTACAATAACCAGAAAGCGCAGACAGATTTCTGGAGTATTGTAGATGCGGGTTCTAACAAAGGAAACCGTTTGCTGGGTGCTTGGAACACGAACAACACAAGTTCTACTATTCCGGCTTTGACAACAAATAATACAGCAGATGAAGGTAGAGCTTCCAGCTATTATGTAGAAAACGGATCGTATATGAAATTGCGTACGTTGCAGTTTGGATACACCGTGCCCACTACTTTCTTGTCTAAGTTTAAGATGACTAGTGCCAGAGTTTACGTGTCAGGTCAAAACCTGCTGACTATCAAGAGCAAGAGTCTGACTTGTCCGGATCCGGAAAATCCGAACTGGAATTATCCGCTTGCAACTTCTGTATCATTTGGTTTACAAATTGGTTTCTAATTTAAAATAAAGGAAATGATGAAAAAATATATATTGCTGGCAGCTTGTGCACTCGGTTTGTCATTGAGTAGCTGTGAAGATTTTTTGAATTATACTCCGACTGCAGTAGTAGACGAAGACAAAGCCTTCTCTGATCCGGAGAAAATGGTAAATGCGGCTTACGCCATGTTGGGCGACTGCTGGTACACTTACCCGTTCAACTTGTTCCCTTATGGTGACGTGAGCTCGGACGACTGTCTGAAAGGTGGTTCAGGAACGACGGATACAGGTTATCATGCCTTTGATATCTGGACTACACTGACCCCTACCACTCCGGGTGAGATGGATGAACTTTGGTATCGTTTGTATGTGGCTATCTCTCGTTGCAACCGTGCGTTGCTGGCCTTGGAACGTAATGGCGATCAGTTGGGCGAAGATGTAAAGGCACAGCGTGTGGCTGAAATGCGTTTCTTGCGCGGACATTTCTATTTTAAATTGTTGACTGTGTTCCGTCAGGTTCCTTGGATTGACGAACAAGTAGTGGAAGATAATTCGTATGAACAGGTTAGCAATACTGCATTGAGCTACGAACAATTGTTCCAGAAAGTGATTGATGATTTCAAAGCAGCTTATGACGTGTTGCCGGTGAAAGGACCGGGTGAAGATGGCCGGGCTAATAAGGTAGCAGCTGCTGCTTATCTGGCTAAATGCTATCTGACTTTGGCTTGGGGAGACGGATATGAAGCTACTACGGGTGAAAGCCATATCAACTCTGAATACATGCAGAAGGTGATAGACTATACGGATGAGGTTGTGTCTTCCGATTACGGATATTTGGAAGATTATGGAGATATTTTCTTACCGGCCTACAAGAATAGTAAAGAATCTGTCTTTGCGGTGCAGTGCTCTGATTATGAGGATGACAATACCACTTACGGACGTGCCAACTGGTCGAATATGCTGAATGGCTGCTGGCAGATGTGGTCTTGCGGATGGGATTTCCACAAGCCGTCTCAGAATTTGGTGAATGCCTTCAAGACCAAAAACGGTCTACCGATGTTTGATGACTATAACAACGAGATTGATTATCCGATTAATGGTCAGCCTACGGATCAGAAATGGGATCCACGTTTGTTCCATACAGTAGGTATGCCGACTTTCCCTTACAAGTATGAGGCTGAATATACCATGACTACCGCCAATTCACGTACACCGAATACGTATGGATATTATACTTCGTTGAAGGAAGTACCGCAACGTTCTGAGGGAGAAACTTACAACGGTTCATGGCAGGCTTTTGCAATGAATGATTATGTATTCCGTTACACGGACGTGATGCTGATGCGTGCGGAAGCATTGATTGAACTGAACAGATTGGACGAAGCAGAGAACATCGTGAATGATATCCGTAATCGTGCAAAGCAGTCCGTTACCAAACATATCAGCTATGCTGCAGACCAGTGTGAAATTGCACTCTATCCGGAAGGTTATTTCTCTAACAAGGAAATTGCCCGTAAATGTCTGCGTTGGGAACGTCGTCTGGAAATGGCCATGGAAAACGGACGTTTCTTTGATTTGCGTCGTTGGGGTATTGCTTCAAAGACTTTGAATGCGTACTTCCAGAGTGAACAGAATGACGTATATGAAGGTCAGACTTATGGACAGTATTACAAGGACGCTCATTTCACTCCTGAGAAGAACGAATTCTTCCCTGTGCCTTACAACCAGATGTTCTACATCCCGGGATTGTACACACAGAATAAAGGATATGAATAATTAATTCTGACTTTCCTTTTCCTCCCTTGCAAGGGGAGGGAGGGGAAAGTTATTAGTTTATAATGACCAATAACAAATTTATTTTATGAGAAAGTATGCCTATACAATGAAAGCAGCCCTTTTAGGACTTTTCTTAGGAATGGCTCCTATCGTGCAAGCGGAATCTGCGTGGACAGTTCGTCATCTGGTAAGTGAACAGAGTATTGTTTCTCTGGATGTGAAAGAAAACTATCTGATTCTTCCTATACAGGATGATGCACCGGAAGGTAAAATTTGTGTGGTAAAGGATAATGAACAGGAAGGTACTTTCATGAATGTGCGTTTGGCACGTGAAAGAGTAGACTCATACGTTCCATTTGCGTTGTCGGCTTATAAAGGACAACACATTTCTATCGACATACAGGGAGTTCCTGAAAATGCACTTTGTTGGAAAGAACTGAAGCTGTCTGATTCTTTCGATATGGCGAACAAGGAAAGTTTCCGTCCGGTTTATCATCACACACCGGCATACGGCTGGATGAATGACCCGAACGGTATGTTCTATAAAGATGGAGTTTATCATCTGTATTTCCAGTACAATCCTTACGGTTCTGTATGGGGAAACATGCACTGGGGACATTCTACCAGTACCGATCTGGCACATTGGACATTTGAAGGTTGTGCCATCGTTCCGGATGCATGGGGCGCTATTTTCAGCGGTTCGTGTGTAGTAGATCATGAGAATACGGCAGGCTTTGGTAAAGATGCTATCGTGGCCTTCTATACTTCTGCCAAGTCTACTCCTTGGGGAGACGTACAGGCAGAGAGCATGGCTTATAGTCTGGACAATGGAAAGACTTTTACAAAATATGAAGGAAATCCGATTGTAACTTCTGAAGAGAAGGACTTCCGTGATCCGAAAGTGTTCTGGTATGCACCGGGCAAACATTGGTGTATGATTCTGGCGGTAGGTCAGCATATGGAGATTTATTCTTCTGCTAACCTGAAGGATTGGAAAAAAGAAAGTGAATTTGGTGCCATGCAGGGTGCTCACGGAGGTGTATGGGAATGTCCGGACCTGGTTGAGCTTCCAGTAGAAGGTACCCGTGAGAAGAAATGGGTGCTGATTTGTAACCTGAATCCGGGTGGTCCTTTCGGGGGTAGCGCCGCACAATATTTTATCGGTTCATTTGATGGAAAGAAGTTCGTGAATGAATTCCCGACACAGACCAAATGGATGGACTGGGGTAAGGACAATTATGCCACTGTCACTTGGAACAATGCACCTGAAGGCCGTTGCGTGGCTTTGGGATGGATGAGCAACTGGCAATATGCCAACAATGTGCCGACCCGTCAGTACCGCAGCGCTAATACCATTGCGCGTGATTTGACAATTTATCGTGAAGGGGGAGAACTGTATCTGAAGAGTACTCCTTCCAAGGAAATCAAGAAAGCTCGTGGTGAGAAGGTTTCTGTGCCTTCATTCAAGGTCGCTGGTCATCATGAAGTGGCAAGCTTGTTGAAAGACAACAAGGGAGCTTATGAGATTGAGATGGTGATTCAGAATGCGGGCGCCTCAAAGATTTCATTCTGCCTGTTGAATGAGAAAGGAGAGAAGGTTTCCATGTATTACGATGTGCCACGCAAGCAGTTTGTGATGGATCGCAGCAAGAGCGGAAAAGTGGATTTCAGCAGCGATTTCCCGGCAGTAACGGTTGCTCCTGCTACCACAGATAAAGAAATAACGTTGCGTTTGTTTGTAGACCGTTCAAGTGTAGAAGCTTTCGGTGAGGATGGAAAGTTTGTAATGACCAATCTGGTATTCCCGTCGGAAACTTATAACAAGATGTGTTTTGAATCAGACAATGACGGTTACACTGTCAAGATTTTGCGGGTATATCCGTTGAAGTAACTGGCTACTCCCCCGAGGGGGATGGTGATATACTGACTTTTTCTTTAATTTGTAAGAATGTTTCATCCTGTTGCAATTATGTTACATGCAACAATATTGTCACAGGATGTAACATTCCTTATGTTTTACAAATAGTCAATTTCCTATTTTTGCAGCAAACAATAAATAAAAAACAACTTTCATGCAAACAGCTAATTAATTAATGCTATGAAGGCCGAAAAAAAACAGTTTTCTAATCGTATGGGAGCTGCAGTGTTGCTGCTCGCTTTGGCTTGTGTGAATGGATATGCACAAGACAACAAAACCTCAAATGACGGTAGTTCTAAGGAAGAAGGAAACCGTAATGTAATGTTGAATGCTGCCAGTGCGAATGGACCTCGTGAAATTCAAATTGGTTTGCCCTCTGCGGATGTGAATGTGCTTGAAAACGGAGTTCCGGTAACTTATGCTACCAATCCTCACAGTGTGAATTCATTGTGGCGAGCAGATGCCAGCTTGAGTCATGTCGGGTTGCTGAAAATTTCTGAAACAGCCATTACGACGGGAAATATTGGCTATGCGGTGAACTCTTTTACTCAGTTGGGGCAAAAAGGCTTTAATGGTACGTTGAACTACAAATCAAACCATTTTGGCATGCAGGAAATCTCGTTGAACTTGAATGGAGAGATTGCCAAGGATTGGTTCTATAGTGGAAGTATTTACCAGGATTTCGACCCGGGAACGTTCAAAATCAAGTCGACTCCTTTCCAGGACCGTACTCAGATTTACAAGTTTGCCTTGACGAAGCATTACAATCAGAACCGCGGTGAATTTACGGCTATGTATCATTACAGCAACAGCCATCCGGTATATATGTATGCCACCCAGTCGGCTCCGTTTGTTTATGTGGGTGATGGTAGTGTACGTGAACTGGGCGCTTTTGCTTTGGGTACGACTTCGTACTTGCCGGTAGATAATGAAATGATATACCGTGACATGAAAACCGGTGAGTTGAAGAAGACCAGTTTGTATGATGCGGTACAGAACAAGGGTAGTGAAGTGTCATTGATGAACAATTATAACTGGGACAACGGACTTTCATGGAAGGTGATTATGAAATATGATCATGCGACAGGTTCTTGTGTGTACCAGACTCCGATGGAACTTTCACAACGTGCAAACAGCAGCATCAATTATCAGTATGAAGGTGAAGATGGTCGCATGCAGGCATACAACGGAGAATATGTGCAGAGCCGTATGTCATGTCTGAATCGTGGATTTATTGATGAGTTTATGTTTACTACAGAGTTGTCTCGTAAGTTGTCGAACGGAACTTGGCGTTTGGGATTGAACGAATGGTATTATGACATAGACTATGCATCTAATACCACTATGTATGACCAGTCAGTTCCTACCGATGGAAGTTATCCGGTTCGTCTGTATAATCCGGATTATGCGACTTCTACTTCTCGTTCGTATGATGGTAATGGTTATTACTACGATTTCAACAAGAATGCATCAGAATATTATAAGGGTCACGAAAATAAATTGGCTGTGTATTTCACTCATGACTGGGATGTGACAGACAAATTCAACCTTTACTATGGTGCGCGTCTGGAGTATCAGGCACTTCGTGGAAACAATGCGGCAGTGAAAGATGCAAACGGTAATTTCGTAGGACGTTTTGCTGACTATCATTTGGGGGCTACAGCTCCTAACGGAACAGTCATCGCGCCGACTCCGATGGACTATGACTGGTTCAACTATGCGTTGAGTGCGGCTGCAACTTATAAGCTGACGAAAGAATTCGGATTTACCGGTGACTTCACTTATATTACACAGCATCCGAAACTAGAGAATTTTGCACCGGCTGTATCGCCGAATGTGGACAAGATTTCAGTACCTCTGGGACGTGTGGGTATTTATTACAACAATGAATGGTTGAGCTTGACTTCTTTGTTCTCTTATATTTCAAAGACCAACAACAACTCTACCTTGAACTTACAGCATAGCATCAATGGTGAAAATGAAATCTTGGCCGCACCGTTGACTTATGACATCAAGACCTTGGGTTGGACTACTGACGTGGTGACACATCCGTTTAAAGGATTCGATTTACACTTCCTTTTCACTTACCAGAAGCCGACTTACAAGAAATACGAAACTTCAGTGACATTCTCTGACGGTTATGTGGGCCAAATTAATGCTACCGGTAACATCGTAGCGGAAATTCCACAGGTCATTGTGGAAATTGACCCGAGCTATATGATTACGAAGGACTTAAAAATCTGGACCAGTTTCCGTTACTTTAGCAAGACTTATGCCAATATCAACGATGCCTATTACTTCAATGGCCGTTGGGAAACTTTCGGCGGGTTGAACTGGCAAGTAAACAAGAAGCTGTCATTGGGATGTTCAGTTGTCAACTTCCTGAACCAGACGGGTGCGAAAGGTAGTATTGCCGGAGCAGAACTGGTGACGAAGGATGAAGCAGGAAAATATGCAAACACGGTTATGGCCGGAAGTTATATTCGCCCGTTCACGGTGGAATTCTCCGCACAGATAAAATTCTGACATTCATTTTTTTAATCAATTATATAATTCTCCGGTATGCCTTCGGGCTGCCGGAGTATAAAGAGTTTTCAGTTAAGGTATTTTATTATATAAATAATTTGTATTTTTAATCCCTATAAAATAACATATCATGAAAAAGAATTTTGTTAACCTCGCATTAGGAGCATTTTTATTGACTGGTATGGGGGCATGTCAATCGCAGAAGAGCGACCTTGTGTTCGAACATCAAGGCGATACTTTGACCATTGTACATATTAAGAATCCAGCCAAATATTTATTGCTTCCTATTCAGGAATCTTCCAATGAAGGGAAGGTAAAGTTGGATACAGGTAGTCCGGCTGACACACCGATGGATATCCGTCTGGCGGTAGACAGTGTAGAATACTATGTACCTTTTGAACTGCCTGCCGGTGCGAAAGAGGCTACTGTGACCATCGGAAAGGTAGCTGCCAATGCGGTTTGCTGGGATCATATCCAGCTGTCGGATACATTTAATACAACTAATACGGATTATTACCGTCCGGTATATCATCACACCCCGCTTTATGGCTGGATGAACGATGCCAACGGTCTGGTATATAAAGACGGAGAGTATCATTTGTATTTCCAGTACAATCCTTACGGTTCTAAATGGGGCAATATGCACTGGGGACACTCAGTCAGCAAGGATTTGATTCATTGGGATCACTTGAAGCCGGCAATTGCCCGTGACACCTTGGGACATATTTTCTCTGGAAGTACAGTGGTGGATAAAAACAACAGCGCAGGCTACGGAAAGGACGCTATCATTGCTTTCTATACCTCAGCCAGTGATGAACACGGACAGATTCAGTGCATGGCTTACAGCAATGACAATGGACGTACTTATACAAAATACGAGAAGAACCCGATTCTGACTCCGTTTGACGGATTGAAAGATTTCCGCGATCCGAAAGTGTTCTGGTATGAACCAGCTCAGAAATGGTATATGATTGTTTCTGCTGATAAGGAAATGCGTTTCTATTCTTCTTCTAATTTGAAAGACTGGGAATATCAGAGTGGATTTGGAAAGGGATATGGCGTTCAGCCTAATCAGTTTGAATGTCCTGACTTCATTCAGTTGCCGGTAGATGGTGACAAGAACAAGATGAAGTGGGTGATGATTGTCAATATCAACCCGGGATGTATGTTTGGAGGTAGTGCCACAGAATATTTCGTAGGTGACTTTGACGGAAAAGAATTTAAATGTGATACGAAGCCTGAAGTAGCGAAATGGTTGGATTATGGAAAAGACCATTATGCTACTGTTTGCTTCTCTAATACAGGTGACCGCGTGATTGCTGTGCCTTGGATGAGCAACTGGCAGTATGCCAATGCTACTCCTATTCGCCAGTATCGTGGCGCCAATGCGTTGCCGCGTGAATTGTCTCTTTACACAAAGGACGGTCAGATTTACATGGCTGCCAATGCGGTGAAGGAAACTGAAACTTTGCGTAAGGATACTCGTAAGGTGGATGCGTTCACTGTAAAAGACGAATATAAGATGAATGAGATTGTGCCGAACACAGACGGTGCTTATGAACTGGAAATGGATGTGACTCCGGGCAAGGCACAGGTGGCAGGCTTTGAGTTGCTGAATGACAAAGGTGAGAAGATGAAAGTTTACCTAGACATGAAGGCAGGTAAGTTGGTGGCTGACCGTACGGAAAGCGGTATTGTGGATTTGACACGTTACGGAGAGGTAACCGTACATGAAAAAGAAACAGATGACCACCGCAAGACCATGTCAATCAACTATAAGAATGACTTTGCTTTGGGCACATGGGCTCCGCTTTCCTTGTGTGAAGGTAAAACTTATCATTTGAATATCTTTGTAGATAAATGTTCTGTTGAAATTTTTGTAGACGGCGGACGTATTGCCATGACAAATCTGGTATTCCCTACCAAGCCATACAACACACTGCGTTTCTATGGTGAAGGTGCTGACTATAAGGTGGAGAATATGAACATATATAAATTGGGGTTGTAATAAACGATAAACGAGAGACAGACATGACCATGAAAAACTTTTTTGTGACGGCTTTGGGTGTACTGGTGGGGTTTCAGTATGTAGGAGCTGCTGAGAAGAAGATTATCCGTATTTCTACGGATAAGACGGATTTGGTGCTTCAGGTGGCTGAAAACGGACGGCTCTATCAAACCTATTTGGGAGAGAAACTGTTACATGAGGCTGACTTGGAGAACCTTGACTGGCGGATACATCCTGCTTCGGATGCGAGTGTTTCCACTCGCGGATGGGAGGTTTATTCCGGTTCGGGTAATGAGGATTTTTTTGAACCGGCGGTAGGCATTACCCATGCTGATGGGAATGCTTCCACGTGGCTATATTATGTGTCTTCTTCTTCCAAGAGTGTGGAAGGAGGTACGCAGACCGATATCTTGTTGCGAGACGATAAATATCCGGTAGACGTGACATTGCATTATGTAGCTTATGAGAAGGAAAATATCATCAAGACCTGGAGTGAAATAAAACATCAGGAAAAGAAACCCGTTCAGCTGTTCCGTTATGCTTCAACCATGTTGTATTTCAATAGTCCTTCCTATTACCTGACCGAGTTCAGTGGAGATTGGGCAAAAGAAGTACAGATGAACACTCAGAGACTGGTATTTGGAAAGAAAGTGATAGATACCAAGTTGGGAAGCCGTGCTGCCATGCATGCACAACCTTTTTTCATGGTCGGTCTGAATGCTCCTGCCTCAGAAAATCAGGGAGAGGTCCTGATGGGTACATTGGGATGGACAGGTAATTTCAGTTTTACTTTTGAAGTGGATAACGTGGGGAACCTGCGTGTGATTCCGGCTGTCAATCCTTATGCTTCCAATTATGAACTGGCGAAAGGAGAGGTGTTCACTACTCCTGAGTTCATCTTTACATTAAGTTATAAAGGTACGGGTGAAGGAAGCCGTAATTTCCAGGAATGGGCACGTAATTACCAGTTGAAAGGCGGAAAAGGTTCTCGCCTGAGTTTGTTGAACAACTGGGAAAATACCGGATTTGATTTTAATGAGGAGATTCTGGTCGATTTGATTCGGGAAACGAAAGAACTCGGCGTGGATATGTTTCTGCTGGATGATGGATGGTTTGGAAACAAATACAAGCGTAGCGGGGATACCGCAGGACTGGGAGACTGGGAAACTACGGCTGACAAGCTTCCTGGTGGTATCAATGCCTTGGTGCAGGCTGCTCAGAAAGAAGGAGTGAAGTTCGGCCTTTGGATTGAACCGGAAATGGTCAACCCGCAAAGCGAATTGTTCGAAAAGCATCCCGATTGGGCAATCCATTATCCGAATCGTGACGCTTATTATTACCGTAATCAGCTGGTGCTGGATTTGAGTAATCCGCAGGTACAGGATTATGTGTATGGTGTCATAGACAAACTGTTGAAAGAGAATCCGGGTATTGCTTACTTTAAGTGGGATTGCAACAGTCCGATTACGAATATTTATTCTTCTTACTTAAAAACAAGACAGGGACGTCTTTATATTGACCATGTGAGAGGTGTCTACAATGTCATGAAACGGGTAAAGAAGAATTATCCGGATGTGCCGATGATGCTTTGTTCTGGTGGCGGTGCTCGCTGTGACTATGAAGCCTTGAAATATTTCACGGAGTTCTGGTGCAGTGATAACACTGATCCGGTGGAAAGGGCCTATATTCAGTGGGGATTCTCTCAGTTCTTCCCGGCAAAGGCCATGTGTGCGCATGTTACCAGCTGGAACAAGAATGCTTCTATCAAGTTCCGTACCGATATGGCTTCCATGTGTAAGTTGGGCTTTGATATTGGATTGAAAGAATTGAAAGCGGAAGAACTGCAATATTGCCAGCTTGCCGTGGCTAACTGGAAACGTTTGCAGCCGGTGATATTGGATGGAGTACAATACCGTTTGGTGTCTCCGTATGAATCCAACCACATGGCCGTGAATTATGTTAATGAAGACCGCTCCAAGGGAGTGATATTTGCTTACGACATTTATCCCCGTTTTCAGGAGAAACTGATGAAACTGAAGGTGAAGGGGCTGGACCCGAATAAGATGTATAAGGTGGAAGAAATCAATTTGATGCCGGAAAAAGATTCTGAACTGAAGGAGAGTGGTAAAGTCTTTTCCGGTGACTATCTGATGAAGGTGGGACTGGATGTCTTTGGTTTCCAGCCGACTCAAAGTCATGTAATAGAGTTGACTGCGGAATAATCTCTAAAAATGAGAGAACGGAATGTAAACTAAAAAACGAACGAATATGACAAATGCTCAATTAAAATATGCGAAACTTTTCCCGGTGATGCTTTGCTTCTTCGCCATGGGATTTGTGGACTTGGTTGGAATTGCATCCAATTATGTAAAGGAGGATTTGGGTCTGAGTGACTCAGAAGCGAATATATTTCCTTCTTTGGTATTCTTCTGGTTTTTGATATTCTCCGTACCTACGGGAATGTTGATGAACCGCATCGGACGTAAAAAGACTGTGTTGTTGAGTCTGATAGTGACATTCTTGTCACTGGTTCTGCCGATGTTTGGTGACAGCTATGGTTTGATGCTTTGTGCCTTTTCCTTGCTGGGAATTGGTAATGCACTGATGCAGACTTCTCTGAACCCATTGTTGAGTAATATTATCTCAGGTGATCGTTTGGCCAGTACACTGACTTTTGGCCAGTTTGTGAAAGCCATTGCTTCTTTCCTGGCGCCTTATCTGGCTATGTGGGGAGCTTTGCAAACCATTCCGACCTTTGGTCTGGGATGGAGGGTGTTGTTCCCGATTTATATGATTGTGGCTATCTTTGCAATTCTTTTGCTTTCGGCTACACCAATAACCGAGGAACAGCCGGATAAAGCTTCCAGCTTTGCTGATTGTCTGAAACTGTTGGGTAAGCCGTTTATCCTGCTGTCTTTCTTGGGCATTATGTGTCACGTAGGAATTGATGTAGGTACGAATACTACGGCTCCGAAGATTCTGATGGAACGCATTGGGATGACATTGACGGAAGCCGGATTTGCAACGAGCCTGTATTTTATATTCCGTACGTTAGGTTGTTTCTCTGGGGCATTTATCTTACGGGTTGTGTCGTCTAAGGTGTTTTTCCTGATTAGCGTGATTTGTATGGTTCTGGCCATGATCGGACTCTTTGCTTTTGATTCACGTACGATTATCTATATCTGCATTGCGTTGATTGGTTTTGGTAACTCAAATGTGTTCTCTATTATCTTTTCACAGGCTTTGCTGGCTATGCCGGATAAGAAAAATGAGGTGTCTGGATTGATGATTATGGGACTTTTCGGTGGTACCGTATTCCCGCTTTTGATGGGAATCGCCAGCGATGCAGTAGGACAAAACGGTGCTGTAGCAGTGATGACTGCCGGTGTGATTTATTTACTTTTTTATACATTGAAAATTAAACATTAAATAGTAAGACTATGAATAATACAATCGTAGTAGGTATAGGAGAAGCACTGTGGGATGTGCTGCCTGAAGGAAAGAAACTTGGAGGAGCTCCAGCAAATTTTGCGTATCACGTATCACAGTTTGGACTTGACGGACGTGCGGTAAGTGCGGTAGGAGAAGACAAGTTGGGAACTGAAATCTTGGAAAATTTTTATGAGAAGAACCTGCATTGCATGATTGAACGTGTGCCGTATCCTACTGGAACGGTGCAAGTGGAACTTGATGCAGAAGGAGTTCCTTGTTACGATATTAAAGAAGGAGTGGCATGGGATAATATTCCTTATACACTGGCGCTGGAAGGGCTGGCAAAGCAGACTACAGCTGTTTGTTTTGGTTCTTTGGCTCAGCGGAGTGTCGTTTCTCGTGAAACTATCAACAAGTTCTTGGATGCTATGCCGAAGGAAGGCACACTGAAAGTGTTTGACATCAACCTTCGTCAGGGATTCTATTCTAAGGAAGTGCTTTGCAACTCTTTCAGAAAATGTAATGTGTTGAAGATTAACGATGAAGAGTTGGTTACAGTGAGCCGTATGTTTGGCTATCCGGGCATTGACTTGCAGGATAAGTGCTGGATTTTGCTGGCTAAATATAACTTGAAGATGTTGATTCTGACTTGTGGGGTGAACGGAAGTTATGTATTTACTCCAGGAAATGTATCCTTTGTAGAAACTCCGAAAGTGGAGGTTGCAGATACGGTTGGAGCAGGCGATTCGTTTACTGCTACCTTCGTGGCTTCTATCTTGAAAGGGAAGACCGTACGTGAAGCACATGAACTGGCTGTGGAAGTTTCAGCATTTGTGTGCACTCAAAATGGAGCTATGCCTGAATTCCCATTATATTTGAGAAATAAAATGTAAAGAATAAGGTTTATAAGTTTGTATTTTTAGTTTAGGTTAGATTTGAAAAGCATGCGGTTTTGGCTGTGACAGCTAAAACCGCATTTTTATTGCTTAATAATCAAGAAAAAAATCTTTTTGGTTGAAAGGCTTTCCTTGCTTTGATATATCTTTGCAAAGTTAACTTAATATAGATTCCATGAGACATCGATGGCATAAATACCTTTTACTCTTTTTCCTTGTATGTTTGTTAATGGCTTGCAATAGAGGAAGGTCTAAATATATTATTGGAGTTTCACAGTGTAGTAATGATGAGTGGCGCGTGCAGATGAATAAGGAGATTCTGCGTGAGGCTTTGTTCTATCCTGGAGTAGAGGTGAAGATTCGTCAGGCACAGGATGATAATGCACGGCAGATTAAGGATATCAAAGAATTTATTCGTCAAAGAGTAAGTTTGATTATTGTGGCACCCAATGAGGCAGGAGCAATCGCTCCTGTACTTGAAGAAGCGTATGAAGCAGGTATTCCGGTGGTATTGGTAGACCGGAGAATTCACTCCGATAAATATACTGCCTACGTAGGAGCCGATAATTATGAAGTAGGAAAGAAGGTGGGCGAATACATTGTCAATGCCTTGCATGGAAAAGGAAAAGTGGTGGAGATTACAGGACTGAAAGCTTCTACTCCTGCTATAGAGCGTCATCGTGGAATGATGGATGCTCTGAAAAAAGCGTCTGATATAAAGATTGTGGCTTCTGCAGATGCTGGCTGGTTTCAGGATAAGGCGAAGGTGGTAGTCGATACGATTTTAAAAAATCATGACCAGATTGACCTGATTGTGGCGCAAAATGACCGGATGGCCATGGGAGCTTATCAGGAGGCGCGGCGTCAGAAGCGTGAAAAAGATATTCTGTTTATTGGAATCGATGCAGTGGCAGGGAAAGGATATGGAGTGGAAAGTGTGGCCAAGGGGGAATTGAATGCTACTTTTATTTATCCTACAGGTGGAGATAAGGTGATACAAGTGGCGATGTCCATTTTGAAAGGACAGAAGTATGAGCGGGAAAATTATTTGTCAACGGCCGCTGTGGATAAGGGTAATGCCCGAATTATGCAATTGCAGACGGAACATATCTTTGCTTTAGACCATAAGATAGAATTGCTTCATAATCGGTTGGATGATTATTTCCTTCGTTATTCCGCACAAAAAATGTTCCTGTATGCTTGTGTGGTGATCTTGGTGTTGGTGGGATTTATGATGTTCTTTTTGGTACGTGCTTTTTGGGTAAAGAATCGGATGAACACCGAATTGTCCACTCAGAAGAAACAGTTGGAACAGCAGCGAGATCAGTTGCAGGTACAACGAGACCAGCTGATAGAATTGTCTCGACAACTGGAAGATGCGACCCATGCTAAGTTGGCTTTCTTTACCAGTGTGTCACATGATTTCCGTACACCGTTGACCTTGATTGCCGATCCGGTAAATCAGTTGTTAGAAGAAAAACAATTGGGGAACCGGGAGCGGAAAATGCTGGAGATTGTGCAACGAAACGTATCGATTTTGTTGAGGCTGATTACGCAGATTTTGGATTTCCAGAAATATGAGCATGGAAAGTTGCATTTGCGTCTTTCTGAATTTAATATACTTACGGGAGTTAGAGAGTGGACCGAGGCTTTCCATGTATTGGCATCCAGAAAGCATATCCATTTTACGGTGTCCGCAGAAGGAGATGAGTCAAATTATATGATGGTGGCCGATGTGGAAAAAATGGAACGTATCATTTATAATTTGTTGTCGAATGCGTTTAAATTCACTCCTGAAAAGGGAGAAATAAAGGTAGAACTGTCTCAGATAGAAAAGAAGCAGTTGCGCTTTTTGCGTTTGAAAGTAAGTGATACGGGTATTGGTATGTCGGAAGATCATGCCCGTCATGTGTTTGAACGTTTCTATCAGATTGACATGCAGCATACGGGGTCAGGTTTGGGACTGGCTCTGGTAGAGGCTTTTGTGCATTTGCATCATGGAAATGTGATAGTGGACAGTGCGGAGGGAAAAGGTACCTGCTTTTTGGTGGAACTTCCAATGAAACAGGAAGGAGAAGTGGAAGAGATTATTGAAAAGAACGAATCGTTGAAGAATTTGCAGGAAGGGGCCGTTTTGGATGCCGGATTGGAAACTTTGCACCAGTTGCCGAAAACGATTGAGACGGATGGAACTGCAGAGAAAGAAATCGTCCTGGTAATTGATGACAACCAGGATGTGCGAGAGTATACAGAGATGCTGTTACGGGATCGTTATACGGTCATAGAGGCCGTCAATGGACAAGACGGTATCCGTCAAGCGATGAAATATGTACCCGATGTCATAATTTGTGATATTATGATGCCTGTAATGGATGGTATTGAATGCTGTCGCCGATTGAAAAATGAGATTCAGACTTCCCATATACCCATATTGATGCTGACGGCTTATACCATGGATGAGCAACGCATTCAAGGGTATGATTCTGGAGCGGATGCTTACCTTACCAAGCCGTTTAATGCCAAGGTCTTGTTGACCCGTATCCGGAATCTGATAGATAACCGCAAACGGTTGAAATCCTTGGGAGATTCGATTGCTACAATCCAGAAGCAGTCTTTAAGCGATATGGATAAAGGATTTGTGGAAAAATTGAAAGGGTTGATTGATGAAAAAATGGGAGATTCCAATCTCAGCGTAGAATTCTTAGGCACAGAGTTGGGGTTAGGACGCGTACAGTTATATCGTAAGGCAAAAGCTTTGACCGGTTATTCACCTAATGAATTGTTGCGTATAGCTCGGTTGAAGAAGGCTGCATCGTTGCTGGCTTCTACAGAAAAGACTGTGGCTGAAATTACGTACGAGGTGGGGTTCAGTTCTCCTTCCTATTTCACTCGGTGCTACAAGGAGTATTTTGGGGAAAGTCCGACTGATTTCTTGAAACGACGGAATGGGAAGGGATAAGAGAAAACGGATTCCTTGTATACACTAAAGAAAATAATTGTATATTTGGGCACTTTTTGAAGAAGTAGGTTATGAAACGTCTTTTAATTATATGGTTTATATTGGGAATATGCGGGGGCATATGTGCCCAGGATTTGAAAACATTGTTTGTGGCAATGCCTGATTCTTTGTCTCCGTTCCTGACAGAAGTAAATAGGGCCGATTTTGGTGATTTTCTGGAAAGTGGTATGAAGGCAGAGGTGAAAAATCGTTTTGGAAACACTTCGGAGATGACAAAACTGACATCAGATTATTTGTTTCTGAAAAGTAGTTCGGCCAGTACGCTGGAACTGAAACTGCTGCCGTTGAATGATTCTGTCAAGGTGATTTGTGCTGTATCTACTTATTTTGCTCCTGCTGGAGACAGTCGGATTGCATTTTATGATACCAACTGGAAAGAGTTGCCGCAGAGTGACTTTATTCAGCTCCCAGAAGAAAACGAGTTTTATGTCATGCCGCAGTCTGATGTGCAGACTGATTCGTTGAAAAACCTCCGGACTTATGCCGACATGTATTTGTGGACAGCTTCCTTGTCGGTTGACCAGCCCGTTCTCTCAATTACTTATTCTACTCCCGATTATTTGGACAAGAAGACAGCAGACGAGCTGAAACATTATATTGTATCTGCTCCTTTACGTTATGAGTGGGAGAACGGCAAATTCATTATGCAAAACAAGCTGAATACTTCGTCTAAGTGATCTTGTTTAATCTTTTGTGTGGCTGATCCTTATGTTTTACAACATCAATTCATGCCGGGGCGTATGAAAATACATAAAAAATAGTTAACCAGGCAACCGGGTATGACGAAAAAATTTTATCTTTGGAACGTTGTTTGTAAAACGAAAGGCATATTTCGGGAATATGCATTCTAAATTTGATTGTTTTTAACCAGTAGTGGTATTCTATTTGGAGGTCGGACTGGAATATTTTATATCACGAAAACCAACCGACGGATACTAGCTGAAAAATATAGATGGAATGATATTAAAATGCATTAGAACAGTAGCGATGGCCGCTTTGGCAATGGTGAGTATCAGTGTCTCGGGACAAGATCTTCTCGCTCGTCAGGCGCCTATTGACAGAAAATTGAAAGCAGTTGATTCACTGGCTTTGATTCGTCAGATTAAAGCTGAACAGGCAGTATATCCTGCTTATAGTCTTTATCCCAACTGGAACAATGATCGCGTTCATGCGTACGGTGGTACTCAGGTTCCAGATAGTTTCCGAATTGATCTTACCGGTTTCTGTATGCCGACAACCCATACAATCATTACTTCTAAATGCGGTCCTCGCTGGCGGCGTATGCACAACGGATTGGACATTAAAGTCTATATCGGCGATACAATCCGTGCTGCATTCGACGGACGTGTTCGTATGGTAAAATATGAACGTAGAGGATACGGAAAGTATGTAGTGATTCGTCATGACAACGGTCTGGAAACCATTTATGGTCACTTGTCGAAACAAATTGTGGCAGAAGACCAGTATGTAAAGGCAGGAGATCCTATCGGCTTGGGTGGAAATACCGGTCGTTCTACGGGTTCACACCTTCATTTTGAAACACGTTTCTTGGGTGAAGTCATCAATCCGGAATTTATGTTTGATTTCCCCAATCAGGATATTGTGACAGACAGCTATTTGTTTGTACGTGGTGCCAACCGTTATTCCTATCAGCGTACGCGGGCATTGGCTGCTGTGAAGTCAGGTAAGTCAGGAGCTGCGGAAACTGAAAAATCGGCTATCCGTTATCACAAGATTCGTAAAGGAGATACATTGGGACGCATTTCTCGTTTGTATCATGTGTCTATCGACCGTTTGTGCCAGATTAATGGTATCAAGCGTACCACTACCTTGCGTATCGGACAAGTCTTGAGATGCTCTTGATAAGTAGAATACATTTGTAATAGAAATAGCCATTTCATGCAGCCGGAAGGTCTGTATGAAATGGCATTTTTTATGTCTCTTATTATTGTGTGCTCTGTGAAAAAACAGTAACTTTGCCACACATTCTCACATAAAAGATGGAAGAAACCAAAAAACAATTTGAACATGTAATCGCTGTCTGCCGCGACTTGTTTGCCAAGAAGTTGCATGATTACGGGGCTGCGTGGCGCATCATGCGTCCATCCTCTGTGACAGACCAGATTTTTATCAAAGCCAATCGTATTCGCAGTATAGAGGTAAAAGGCGTTTCCTTGGTGAACGAAGGTATCCGTCCGGAGTTTATCGCTATTGTCAATTATGGTATCATTGGGTTGATTCAATTGGAACTGGGATATGCCGAGAAGGAAGACATTACGGAAGACCGTGCTTTGGAGTTGTATGACATCTATGCTAAGAAGGCCTTGGAACTGATGCTCGCAAAGAATCATGATTATGATGAGGCCTGGCGCAGCATGCGCATCACTTCGTATACTGATTTGATTCTGATGAAGATTTACCGGACCAAACAAATTGAATCTTTGAAAGGAGAGACATTGGTATCGGAAGGTGTGGATGCCAATTACATGGATATGATTAATTATGCCGTATTTGGATTGATAAAGTTAGAATTTGGAGAATAAGTATTTACATAGAGTCATTGTAGTCTGGAGTAACTTCTGCCGCTTTCTGCTGGCCGTTGTCTTTTTGTTTTCCGGATTTGTAAAAGCAAATGATCCTTTGGGCACTGTTTACAAGGTGCAGGATTATCTGGAAGCATGGGGCTTTTTAGGTTTGAGCAAAGGGAATGTGCCGTATGCGGTGGCAATGTTGTTTGCTCTACTGGAATTTATCATAGGTATTTACTTGTTTTTTGGTATTCGGCGTCGGGTGGCTCCTTTATTGGTGTTGCTGGTTATGTCTTTCATGACTCCGTTGACGTTGTGGCTTGCCATAGCCAATCCGATATCCGACTGCGGATGTTTTGGAGATGTGGTGGTTCTGACGAACTGGGAAACCTTCTTCAAAAACATTGTCTTGCTGGTAGCAGCCATTTCGGTGTTTCGATGGAAACGGTATATATTCAACTTGGTGACAACAAAAGTAGACTGGCTGATTTCGCTGTACAGCATCGTGTTTATTATCTTTTTTACCCTATTCAATCTTCGTTATCTGCCGGTCTTTGATTTTCGGCCTTATCATGTAGGGGCTGATATCCAGAAAGGAATGAGTATTCCCGAAGGGAAAAAACCTACGGTATATGAAACGATTTTTATTTATTCCAAGAATGGGAAAGAGCAGGAATTCACCATTGATAATTTCCCTACCGATTCCACATGGACTTTTGTAGACTCGAAAACACGGGTAAAGGAGAAAGGATATGAACCGCCGATTCATGATTTCTCTATTACGTCGTTGGAAACTGGAGAAGATTTGACGGAGGAGATTTTACAGAGTGACCAATATACATTTCTGCTTGTCGCTCCCTGGTTGAAGCAGGCTGACGACAGCGGAATGGATTTGATTAATCAAGTCTACGACTACAGCGTGGAACACGGTTACCGTTTTCTTTGCCTGACGGCCTCTTCGGAACAGGATATTATGGATTGGCAGGAAAATACAGGAGCTGAATATCCTTTTGCCTTGGTGGATGAAATTACGTTGAAGACCATGATCCGTTCGAATCCGGGATTGATGTTGTTGAAAAAAGGGGTGGTGTTGCGTAAATGGAGTGTCTCTAATTTACCCGACGAATACCAGTTGAATGCCCCGTTGGAACGTCTCCCTTTCAGTACGTGGAGTCCTGAGACGAATGTACATAAGATTGTAGTGGTGGCACTTTGGTTCTTGGGCCCGTTATTGTTGTTTACCATCATCGATTTGATTTGGTTGCGTATCAAGGCTCGCCGAGAGAAAGAGAAAAAAGAAAAGGAAAAAGAAACATTATAACTAACCCTTTAAAATTAAAACAAAATGAGAAAAAACATTGTAGCAGGTAACTGGAAAATGAATAAGAACCTGCAGGAAGGTATTGCTTTGGCAAAAGAATTGAACGAAGTATTGACTGCAGACAAACCTAACTGCGACGTAATCATCTGTACTCCGTTTATTCACTTGGCTTCTGTTACTCCTTTGGTAGACAGCTCTATCATTGGCGTAGGTGCTGAAAACTGCGCAGACAAAGCTTCTGGTGCTTACACTGGTGAAGTTTCTGCTGAAATGGTTGCATCTACAGGTGCTCAGTATGTAATCTTGGGTCACTCAGAACGTCGTGCTTACTACCACGAAACAGTAGAAATCCTGGCTGAAAAAGTTAAATTGGCTTTGGCTAACAACTTGAAACCGATTTTCTGTATCGGTGAAGTATTGGAAGAACGTGAAGCTAACAAGCAGAATGAAGTAGTAGAAGCTCAGCTGGCTTCTGTATTCTCTTTGTCTGCCGAAGACTTCAGCAAGATCATCTTGGCTTACGAACCGGTTTGGGCTATCGGTACTGGTAAGACTGCTACTCCTCAGCAGGCTCAGGAAATCCACGCTCACATCCGTTCTTTGGTAGCTGCTAAATATGGTAAGGAAGTGGCTGAAAACACTTCTATCCTGTACGGTGGTAGCTGCAAGCCTTCAAATGCAAAAGAATTGTTTGCAAATCCGGATGTAGATGGTGGTTTGATTGGTGGTGCTGCTTTGAAGGCTGCTGACTTCAAAGGTATCATCGATGCTTTTAAATAATTTCCAATCTCTGAATTAATCAGGAATTGCTTGAGCACAGAGAGATGAGGACGTGCAGTGTCATTCCTTCCCTCTGTGCTCAATTGACTTTTGTTTTCTATGTCTATCTAAAAATCCGGTTATGCTGAAATATTTTTTATTCATTGTTTCTTTATTATGTGTCAGTGGGAGTTATGCCCAACGAAACATTATTGAAAGTTTGCAAACCCGTCGGGCGGGTGAAGGAGTGGTCACTATCCATCAGGATGCACAGATTACTTCTCTGATAGGGAAACGCTATGTACGGTCTACAAGCTCAGAACCGGTGAAGACATTGAAGGCCCGCGGTTTTCGTGTACAGGTGTATGCCGGAAATAATTCCCGTCAGGCACGTAGTGAGGCGAACAATGTAGCGGCAAAGGTAAGAGAGGAATTTCCTGACTTGCCGGTTTATACTTATTTCCAGCCTCCACGTTGGTTGTGCAGGGTGGGAGACTTCAAGAGCATTGAAGAAGCACATGTTACCATGCGTAAATTGAAGGCGACAGGAGTTTTCAAGGAAGTATCTATTGTGCGCGAACAGATTAATATACCTATAGAATAATGATGACAGATACCAATTCGATAAACTGGCCGCAGGAAAAGGTGGAAAAGCTGATGGGCCATTACAAAGAGATTCTTTCTTTGCTGGGAGAAGATCCGCAACGTGAAGGGTTATTGAAGACTCCAGAACGTGTGGCCAAGGCCATGCTGACATTGACTCGTGGATATGAAATGGATCCGAGAGAGGTGCTGAATGCGGCGAAGTTCAAGGAGCCTTACAGCCAGATGGTGATTGTGAAGGACATTGATTTCTTTTCCATGTGCGAACATCATATGCTGCCGTTTTATGGAAAGGCGCATGTGGCCTATATCCCGAACGGATACATTACGGGGTTGAGTAAGATTGCCCGTGTGGTCGATATTTTTTCCCATCGCTTGCAAGTACAGGAACGCATGACGCTCCAGATTAAGGAGTGCATTCAAGAAACATTAAATCCATTAGGTGTAATGGTGGTGGTAGAAGCCAAACACATGTGCATGCAGATGAGAGGGGTGGAAAAACAGAATTCAGTGACCACTACTTCCGATTTTACCGGTGCGTTCAATCAGGCAAAGACGCGTGAAGAGTTTATGAACCTGATTCGGGCCAAATATTAACAGATGTGCTATTTCCCCTTCTGCGTCTGAAAAAGGGGAAATAGTTTTTTATAGGCTGGGAGGTAATACGACACGGTCTCCCGCTTTCTGAAGCATCGGAATCTGTATCTTCTGCAAGTCTTGGTAATGCTTCATAATTTCCTGGCACTTTTGCGGGTCGTTGTAAATGTCTGGATTGTTCAAGGCCTGCAGTGTGTGCTTCATCTCTTCTTCCACAATTGAAATCTTGAAATCAATCAGCAGACGGGGGACCAGTTCATACAACCGTTCTTCATCGGTAATGATTTTCTGTCCCTTGGAATGGTATTTGCTCAGTTGATAGCGGTCGCTGACCATTTCGGCAGCCAGTTTACTGATATCTGCGTCGGGATGACTCAGGAAGTAGCGTTCAGCCACAAATCCCGGCTCTTGCAAGTGTGTTTCCGCTTCTTTCAGAATACGGCGGTCCAATGCGCTATGAAATTGTAATTCGTCTTCCTTTAAACTTGCAGAAATACACTCTATCACCGTGAGTGGCCGTTCTTCTCCGTTTTCATTTTCCAAATAACACATGGCTTTCTCGCCATAGCGGATAAGCATGCGTATCAGTGCCTGTTCCCGTTGGTAGAATACTTTCTGTTCGTTTCCTTCCAGTGGAATGTAAGAGAGGTATTCATCCGCTGAGGCAGTGGCTGTCGTTGCAGTAGCTTCCGGTTGTGCATCCGTTGAAGTTGTCGGTGAAGTCGTCGGATTTTCCTGCGGAACAGGTGATTCCTGTTTTTCAGTAGGGCTGGTCGAAATGGCAGGCGATTCTGTTTTCTCTTGAGACACCTGCTGTGCCCTGAGGGCTTGCTGCTGTTTCCTTTGGTTCTCCTTGAATTTGTTTTCCTGCGCCTGTTCCATGAGTTTGGCTACAGCTTCTATCAGCACCTTCTCTTCCATTTGCAGGAGCTGGCTGCATTCACGTGTGTAAACAGAACGGACAATGGCATCCGGAATCACCGAGATGCTTTTGACGATGCTGGAAATCAGGCTGGCCCGTTTGATGGGGTCTTTGCCCGCTTCTTCCATCAGCAGGTTGGTCTTGAACCGGATGAAATCGACTTCGTGCTCGTTGATATAAGCTTGGTAGTCGGTGGCATTGTGCTTGCGGGCAAAACTGTCCGGGTCATCCCCGTCTGGCAACAGGCAGACTTTGACGTTCATTCCTTCTTCCAGCAGCATGTCAATACCTCGGATGCTGGCCTTGATGCCGGCTCCGTCACCGTCGTACAACACGGTGATGTTGTTGGTGAAACGGTGTATCAGCCGTATCTGGTCGGGAGTCAGAGCCGTACCTGAGGAAGCCACCACATTTTCAATGCCACTTTGGTGCATGGAAATGACGTCGGTATAACCTTCTACCAGGAAACAGCGGTCCTGGCGGACAATTTCCTGTTTGGCAAAATAGATACCGTAGAGTTCCCGGCTTTTATGATAGATTTCCGACTCCGGCGAATTGACATACTTCATCTGTACGTTCTTGGTGGCCGCGCTCAACACACGTCCGCCGAAGGCTACCACTTTACCCGATAAGGTATGTACGGGGAAAATGACACGTCCCCAAAAACGGTCGTGCAGGGAACCGTCGTCTTTGCGGTAACAGAGTCCGGTCTTGACGAGAAACTCTTCCTTGTAGCCTTTTTGTAAGGCTGTGCGGGCCAGTGCGTCCCGGTTGTCCAGACTATATCCTAACTGGAATTTCTTGATGATGTCATCGCGGAAGCCACGGCTGCGCAGGTACGTCATACCGATGCGCTGTCCGTCAATGTGATTGTAAAGGATGTCTTGGAAATATTCGGCAGCAAACTGATTGACTACGAACAAGCTTTCACGCAGACTGTGTGCCTGCTTCTCTTCTTCGGTCAGTTCGCGTTCCTTGATTTCGATGTTGTATTTTCTGGCCAGCCATTTCAGCGCTTCGTAGTAGGAGAGCTGTTCGTGCTCCATGATGAAATGCACCACGTTGCCTCCTTTTCCGCAGCTGAAGCATTTACACAATCCCTTGCTGGGCGAGACACTGAACGAAGGGGTCTTTTCGTTGTGAAAGGGGCATAGTCCGATGTAGTTCACCCCTCTTCGGCGAAGCGTGACAAATTCGGATACCACATCTACTATTTGTGCCGCATCCAATATCCGGTCTATGGTGGCTTGGTCTATCATATCGGGAGGCGAAAATAATAAAAATAAGTAGAATGTGCAACGCCTTTTCAGGCGATTCAAAACATGAACGCGATGGAGGCTCCGAAAGTAAAGTTATGCATCGGGGTCCGTCTGCTGTAGGAGCGTGCTTCGCGGTTCCCTTCTTCGTCTGTCCAGGAATTTTTCAGGTCATAAGTCAGACGGGGAGAAGCAAAATCATAGTCGCAATACAGGCGCAGGGCCGCATTCTCCTTGTAACGGTAGGTGAGAGAAACACCCGTACCCAGTTTGAAGGTGGAACTTTTCCGGATGTGCAGAAATTCTTCGTCCACAAACGTGCTGTGCAGGAGTTCGTGGGTAGTCAGGCCTTCCTGTTGGAGATAATATTCCACATCTTCCTTGTAGAACTGATTGTAGGCTTCCTGGCTCACTTTCTGGCGGTCAAAGATATCGGGGTTGATGCGGGAGAGTGAATTCAGGCTAAAGTCGGCATTCATCCGTCGTCCAACCAGTAGTTTGCTGCCCAGTTGGAAGTAACGGCTCAAGGGGTACGAAAAGTAGACTCCTAAATCGATGTCGCAAAACCCCAAGTGGTCCGATTCTAGTCCGTCGAGTAGGAACATGTTGACCGGAGCTCCTTCCTGCAAGTCATTGTCCAGGTCGAAGTGTTGTTTGTTTTCTTCTGGAATATCAGCTATCACCGGTAAGGTAGCCACTTTCAAGCGCCCTCCCAGTCCGAGGTAAGCATTGAAAAAGTAGGCGCCTTCCACGCTGACAACCGTGGCAGTTCCTGTCCGCAGATGCATGCCCAAAGGAGAGCCGTGTTCCATGTCATATAATTCGGCAGTGCGCAACACAGAAGGTGCAGTGGCTACTCCCATATTGAAGCTCAGGAAAGACGGTGCGTCATCACGGGTGTAACTGGCATTCTGTTCAAGGCCGGTATGCTTATGCTTGAAAATCAAATCGGAGAAGAAGTATCCTAAGTCGGTGGAAATCATGCCGATGCCCGCACCCACCAGCACATCACCAATCCAGTGACGATTGTTCAATTGTCGGGTTACTCCGGTCAGTCCGGCCAGGGTGTAGCCGCCGATGCTGTACCACGGGCTGATCATGCCATATTCCTTATGCAGGATGGTGGCGCACATAAAGGCGGTGGCGGTATGTCCCGAAGGAAACGAGTTGTTCGAGGAATTATCCGGACGGAGTTCCTTGGTGGTATGTTTCAGGGTGTTGACGAATCCGGCCATGAGGGCAGCCGAAAAAACATTGCTGACAGTCAGTTCTTTCCACGAACTTCGTCCTTCTACCCCCGCCAGTTTCATTCCCCACGTAGCAGCCAGTGGCACATACTGTGTATAGTTGTCATATTCATGATGGAAGGTAGGTTGGAAGCGGTTGCGCAGGGTACGGAAATTCCGGTTTTCTCCTTTTACAACCAGTCCGGCGGCAATAAAGGGGATACCCATGTACGAGAAATTTCTACGGAACTGGTCTTTCGCTTTAGGCGTGGATGTTTCTCCGGCCTGCGAGGCAGAGAAGATGGAGTCGTGACGCACAAGGCCTTCCGGCAGGCGAGCCTGCAAGGGATGACAAATCAGTGGCAGGATAAAAAGGAATAACAGGGTATTGGTTCTCATTGCTGCTCAGGGGTTAAGGAAGTACATCGTAGGGAGCGGCAAAGATAGTGCTTTCAGGAGGAATGTCAAGAAGAGACTGATGTACATAGGAAAATGTTAACTGTCTTATATTTAGTATGTTAATCGTTTTCTCCGTGTACAAATTCAATGTGTGGGGTGTGATTCTTCAAGTGAAACAACTACAGACCAAGGTACATAAAAAAAGGAGACTGAATATCAGTCTCCTTTTGTATATCAATGGAATATCCGATTATTTGATGTTCGGGTTCAGTTTGTTCCATTCAGAGATAGCAGGAAGAACGCCCATAGCGATTACTTCGTCACGCAATTCGCACAAGTGAGCGTAGCTCTTGTCCAAGGCAGCCTGTTCTTCCGGAGTACCCTTCAGTTCAGCGCAGTGGCAACCGTCAGCTGTGATTGAAGTTTCCCAAGCCATCATGATGTG
>NZ_CABROP010000030.1:0-41241 GCF_902472605.1 uncultured Bacteroides sp. | reverse complement strand
GGGAAAGTCGGGGCGTTGTCATAAAAAAAGAGGGTATGCATTTTGACACACCCTCCTTTTCATATTTGGATGAGCCAACATTCACGGTTATAGATTGTTAAAGATAAGAAACAATAAGCTTCGGCATTTGGATTTTTACTTGAAGGATAATATATTTGTGATATCAAAATAATACCACTTAAATCTGATGGATATGGAAACGAAGGAAGTAAAATTCAGTGGCTTCAAGATGAACGGCTTTTTAGCTCTTTTCTTATTTTTATTTGTATGGGCAGGATTGACTGCATGGTGTTTTACCGTAGGAGAAACTCTTTTTTATGCATTGGGAGGAGTGATGGTGCTATTGTGGATCATTTTAAACTGCGGGTATATGCAGTTGGAGCCCAACGAAGCACGCGCCATGGTCTTTTTTGGAAAATATAAAGGCACATTTAAAGAAACAGGATTCTTTTGGGTGAATCCGTTCATGGACAAAAAGAAGCTGTCACTTCGTGCCCGTAACCTGGATGTGGAACCTATAAAGGTGAATGACAAGATTGGTAATCCTATTTTAATTGGGCTGGTATTGGTGTGGCGGTTGAAAGACACCTATAAAGCCATGTTTGAGATTGATGCACAGACCATGGCCAGTACGGGAGACGGGAAGTCGGCCAATGTGGGAAGTGCGGTGGCCAACCGTATGAATGCCTTTGAGAACTTTGTGAAGATACAGAGTGATGCAGCCTTGCGTCAGGTGGCTGGACAGTATGCGTATGATGATAATGAAACAGCAACCAATGAGTTGACACTTCGCTCGGGAGGGGAGGAAATCAATGAGCAGTTGGAGCAGAAGTTGAATGAACGTCTGGCAATGGCTGGCATGGAAGTGCTGGAGGCCCGCATCAATTATCTGGCCTACGCTCCGGAAATTGCAGCGGTCATGCTTCGGCGCCAGCAGGCTTCGGCTATCATCAGTGCCCGTGAGAAAATCGTAGAAGGAGCCGTTTCAATGGTTCACATGGCACTGGACAAATTGTCGAAAGAGGAGATTGTGGAGTTGGACGAAGAAAAGAAAGCCGCTATGGTAAGCAATTTGCTTGTGGTACTCTGTGCGGATGAGGCTGCCCAGCCGGTGTTGAACACAGGTACACTGAATCATTAAAAATTTGGTCGTTTAATTTTAAGTGAGGATAGATAATAGTGCCCAAAAAAGAAAATACAACCAAGAGCTTTGTGCTGCGGGTAGACGCTGCCACGATGGATGCGATAGAGAAGTGGGCAGCTGATGAATTCCGCAGTACCAATGGCCAATTGCAGTGGATTATCAATGAGGCCTTGCGTAAAAGCGGGAGATTGAAGAAAAGTAACCGGAAAAAATTAGAGGGAGAAGAAGCTGATGATTAATTTGGGATTTTATTCAGGGAGCGGTCGTGATGTCCGGTATCAGCGGAGCATGTTCGACTATTTGCTGACAGGAATCGCTTTTCTGCCGGTATTGGCGGGTTGGATATATATACTGTACCGAAGTGAACAGACAGGTGGACTGTTTTTTCAGGAAAACGGTGCGGCAGGTTTTGTGATGTTGCTTTTATTTTTAGTGCTGGGTTGTAGTATGTTTGTACCCGCCCGATACTATAGATTTGCCTTTCGGGTAACAGAGGCAAATGTGGGACGGCAATATGTGTTGGCTATCCGGTTATGCCAATTTTGGAATGTGGCAATTGGCTGTCTGAATTTAGGGAAGTTGCTTGCTAAGACCTGTGAGAATGCAATTTATATCTCTGTGTTCGGTGTGGTACTGATGGCCTTTACGTTTGTGGTTTATTCTGTATTGGCTTATAAAATGCGTTGAGGGGAAGGAAAGTATATTCCCCTTCCCTAAATAGGTGGTGGCTTTTGGGTCTTGTTGGTTTACTTCTTGGTTTACTTTTGGGTTTAATTTGCTCGATTAAACCGTCACTTACAGCGATATGCCTAAAAACAAAAAAGCATCAATAATCATCAGATTATCAATGCTTTTTCCAGTCGGGGTGACTGGATTCGAACCAGCGACCACACGCCCCCCAGACGCGTACTCTAACCGGGCTGAGCTACACCCCGAATTGCGGATGCAAAGGTAGTGCTTTATTCGGAATAAGCAAACTTTTTCCGCAATTATTTCGTCCAATTTTAAAATTCAATTTGACTGTCAGGAAAAGGCCCGTTGGGTTACAAGGGGCCTATCCCATCGTTTCGCGATAAAAATCCAGCAGTTCGTAGATTTCTTCCTGTGAGGCGGTCTGATTAATTCGGATATCCCCAATTCCTCCCAGCAGGGTAAAGTTGATTACACCGGAAGCTACATTTTTCTTGTCATGCTTCATCAGGTCGTAGAGAGTATCATAATCATCGCAGGTGAAGTACAGGTTGCCATAGTTTTCTTTGATGAACTGGATGGTAGTGCGCAATGCTTCTTTGGGAAAGCCACAACGGAGGTGGGAAAGATAGAGTTCGCAAACCATTCCCCAGGCTACGGCATAACCATGAAGCACTGGATGTTCCGTCTTTAAGGAAAAGCTTTCGAAAGCATGCCCGATGGTATGTCCGAAATTCAAAGCTTTCCGTATGTTTTGTTCGTAAGGGTCTTTTTCCACGATGTCTTCTTTCACCTGTACGGACTCTCCGATGAGATTTTGCAGTTGGGAGTAGTCGATGTGGTTCAAGTCGAATTTGAGCAATTCGCTCCAGTGTGCCTGGTTACTGATGAGGCCATGTTTCAGCATTTCCCCGTAACCGGAAAGCAGATTCTGTGGGTCAAGAGTTTTCAGAAATTCGCTGTCAATCAATACTTGGTCGGCAGGGTAGAAAGAGCCGATTTCATTCTTCAGGTCGTTGAAGTTGATGCCCGTCTTGCCGCCTACGGCTGCATCGACCATGGAGAGCAGGGTGGTCGGGATATTGATGCAGGCAATGCCCCGCTTGAAAGTGGCTGCGGCAAAGCCTCCTAAGTCGGTCACCATTCCGCCTCCCAGGTTAATCAGGAGAGTATGGCGTGTGGCTCCTCGGCTGCTGAGCTGGTTCCATACGTAGGCCAGCGTTTCTAAATTTTTATGTATATCTTCCGGACCGATGACAATCTGTTCAGCCTCTTTCAGGCAGGGAATGTCTTGCAGTAAGGGAAGGCAGAAACGGCAGGTATGTTCATCGGTAAGGATAAAGATCTTGTCGTATGAATGGGCGGATATCTTCTGGCTGAGTTCCGCGGTGAAATTTTGGCAAATGATAACTTCCTGTTTGCTCATAAGTGTATTTGTTTTAGCCGCAAATTTAGAAAAAAAGTTAGAAGATGTCGGATATTGCCTTACAATTAAGTATTTTTGTGCCAATAAAATAAATTAAGTTATGAAAGGAATTTTACCGGCTTCGTGCCGTTTGTTAGGGTATGTATTGCTGTTGCTGGCGGTATTTGTACCTTTATTGATGTATATGTTCGGGCAGGTGGACGACGGAAATCTGCTGTATGTGAAAATGGGAATGAAACTGGTGATTTGGATTTCACTATTTATGATTTTCCTGGCCCGGATGAAAGATGAGGAAGAGGAGGGAGCTTCTATTCGCCGGAAGGCGATGGTGATTTCGCTTTATTTGTGGGGGATTTATTATGTAGTGATGCTGGTGAAGTCGGCGTACGACGGGAATTTGCAGGAAGCAGATAATTCCGTGGGTATTGTATATATGGTAATCAATGTGTTTTGCAAGGAATTCTTGATGCAGAAAGCGAGAATAGAGAAGAATTTCAGACGAAAATAAATAAAAAAAGAAGATAGAGGGTTAAACCTTTTTCCATGATGATTGTCAAAGGTACAATTAATCAATGGAAGAAAAAGGAAAGGCAATGAAAAGATTTTTATTGGGATTGCTGCTGATGGTTGGGGTAGCCATCTCTGCTTTTGCACAAAGCGGGGGCAGCCGAGGTTCCGTTTCTGGAACGGTGATAGACAAGGGAGACAATTCGCCTGTGATTCAGGCTACAGTGCAACTCCTTTCAGTGAAGGACAGCTCGATGGTAGTGGGAAATGTGACGGACTTGAACGGTCATTTTTCTTTATCAGTACGTCCAGGTAAGTATTTGTTGAAAATTTCATACATTGGTTATTCGCCTTATTTCAAGCAAGTAGTTCTGTCCAGGAACAATCTGAGAGCGAATGTAGGTAAAGTACCATTGGAGGCGGATGCCATTATGTTGGCAGAGGCGGTGGTAGTGGCAGAAGCTCCGGAAGTGACGGCTGCAGAAGACACGTTGGTGTATAACAGTTCTGCATACCGTGTGCCGGAGGGCTCAGCTTTGGAGGAACTGGTGAAGAAACTGCCGGGAGCCGAGGTAGACGAGAGCGGAAAGATTACCATCAATGGTAAGGAAATCAAGAAAATCATGATTGACGGAAAAGAATTCTTTGCAGACGATCCGAATATCGCCATGAAGAATCTGCCGGTGAATATCATTGATAAGGTACGTGCATACGACAAACAGTCAGATTTGGCTCGGGTGACAGGTATTGATGATGGAGAGGAAGAAACCGTGCTCGACTTGAGTGTGAAACCGGGAATGAACAAAGGCTGGTTTGGTAATGTGGACTTAGCCGCCGGAACAAAGGACCGTTATAGTGGCAAGGTGATGTTGAACCGTTTTGTGGGGAACAATCAGTTTACTGTCATCGGTTCTATGAACAATGTGAACGACAATGGTTATCCCGGTGGTGGAGGTGGTTTCCGCTGGGGTGGACAAAATGGATTGACCAGTATCAAGATGGGTGGTTTTAACTTTAGCACTCAGAGTGAAAAACTGGAAACTGGTGGTAGTGTAAATTATAATTATAAGGATGCAGATATTATTAGCAAGCAGGCTTCGGAAACATTCGTTTCTTCTGCAAGTAGTTCGTTCAAGAACGCGCTGACGTCTAACCGGAACAAAACTACTTCGTTGACGGCTGATTTCCGCATTGAGTGGAAACCGGATACCATGACCACGGTAATCGTTCGTCCGCGTCTGACTTACGGAAAAGACAATAATGGAAGTGGCACCCATTCATATACCTTCAATCAGGATCCGGGATATTCTACCGATGAGATTCTGAATGCAGGGGATAACTTGTCTGATCTGATTCCAGAAGAGAATATCGTCAATACGATTCTCCGTAACAGCCTGCAAAAGGGTAGCGATTTTAATGTGGGAGGTTCGGCCATGATTAACCGTCGCTTAGGAAAGGCAGGTCGTAACATTACTTTCCGTGGTACTTATAATTATACGAACAGCTCGAGCGAACAGTTTTCTGAATCTAAAACAGACTATTTCCAGAAAACGGAAGCGGATCTTACGGAAAAAGACCTGGAGGAGGTTTTGAACCGTTATATCACCACTCCGACTTTGAACTACAATTACGGTGCACGCTTTACGTATAGTGAACCTATTTTCAAGGGTGGTTTCCTGCAGTTCAGCTATAATTTCCAGTACAAGCGTTCGAAGAGTGACAATTCAACTTATACGATGCCTGAAGACTGGGTTATTAGCCAGGGATTCGGGGGTGATTACATGGGAGAACTGGATACGCAGAATAGTAAGAGTGCCCAGTATACTTATTATAACCATCAGGCAGATATTTCATTGCGATGGATTCGTGAAAAGATGCGTTTGAATGTCGGAGCTTCTTTCCAGCCGCAGAAATCAAAATTGACTTACAAGAAGGATCAGTTGGATACCGCTACAGTGCGTCGCGTCTTCAACTTTACTCCGACCTTTGATTTCCGCTATAATTTTTCGAAGACGAGCCAGTTGCGAATCAACTACCGTGGAAGAAGCTCTCAGCCGAGTATGACCGACTTGCTTCCGATTGAAGATACTACCGACCCGTTGAATATCCGTCGAGGAAATCCGGGGTTGAAGCCGGCATTTACAAACACTTTCATGGCTTTCTATAATACTTTCAATACGAAAACGCAGCGGGGTATTATGACGCATTTCCGCTTTGAGAATGTGATGAACAGTATCAGTAACCGAAGTATTTATGACCAGTCGACTGGTGGAACGATTACCCAGCCGGACAACATTAACGGGAACTGGAATTTGTTTGGTATTTTAGGGTCGAATACGGCTTTGAGAAACAAGAAATATACCATCAATACGTTTACCATGGCTCGCTATAACAACATTGTAAGTTATATGAGCGACATGCAGTCGCAGGGCCTTTCAGACAAGAACAAGACTCGTCAGTTGTCATTGAGTGAACGTTTGAGAGGTACTTACCGGAATGACTGGTGGGAATTTTCATTGAATGGTTCTCTGGCTTACACTCACTCACGAAACAGCTTCAAGGAAGAAAACAACATGGATACTTACCAGTTCTCTTATGGGGCCAGTACGAATGTCCGCTTGCCGTGGAACATGTCGCTTGCTACTGATATTTCACAGAACTCACGTCGTGGATATGCAGATGCAAGTATGAACCGTGATGAATTGATTTGGAACGCACAGATTTCGCAGGATTTCCTGAAGGGTAATGCTGCTACGGTCAGCATCCAGTTCTATGATATCTTGCGTAATCAGAGTAATATCAGCCGTGTCATCAGTGCCGCTATGCGAAGTGATACAGAATACAATGCCATTTACAGTTACTGTATGATTCACTTTATTTACCGCCTGAATCTGTTTGGCGGTAAAGGGGCCGGTCCTCGTATGGGAGGTCCTGGAGGCCCTGGATTTGGTCCTGGAGGAGGACATGGACCGCGTAGATTCTGATGTCAGGAGATAAGAAGTACCGCAAAAGTTGTATCCGACTTTTGCGGTATTTTTTTTGCCTTTATCTAAATATCTTGTATTTTTGTTGGAAACCAAAGTTTGATGGATGTAGCAGTCTGGAATAGTATCTTTGTGGCCGCAGCCTATTTCCTCTATTTTGCAGTGATACTGACGACCATCTTTGTCGTGATTCTTGATAACCGTAGCCCGGTAAAGACCATGGCATGGATTTTGGTACTTTTCTTTCTTCCACTTGCTGGATTGATTCTCTATTTGTTTTTTGGAAGGAGTACGCGAAAGGAACGGTTGATAAGCCGGAAAGGATATGCACGTTTAAGTAAGCGCCCCATGGCAGCCTATCAGGCACAGTTATCGGTAGGAGGTGAACATGGGAAGCAGCGGCTGATGGATTTTTTCAATCGGGTCAATAATGCCTTGCCTTTTGCCGGAAATAAGGTAACGGTGTACACGGATGCAGTATCTATGTTGTCTGATTTGTTGAAGGCCATTCACCAGGCACAACATCACATTCACATGGAATTTTATATTTTTGAAGACGATGCAGTGGGCAGATTGGTTCGTGATGCCTTAATCGACCGTGCTCGTGCGGGAATAAAGATACGGGTTCTGTACGATGATGTGGGCTGCTGGAAAGTCCCGCATGATTTCTATGAGCAGATGCTTTGCGAGGGTATTGAAGCACTCTCGTTCTTGAAGGTCCGCTTCCCTCAGTTTACCAGTAAGGTGAACTATCGGAATCATCGGAAGATTGTGGTGGTGGATGGGAACGTAGGTTTTATCGGAGGCATGAATCTGGCTGAACGTTATGTAAAGGGATTGGGAAAAGGAGTGTGGAGAGATACACATGTACGATTGGAGGGAAAGGCTGTATATGGACTTCAGACAGCTTTCCTGACCGACTGGTATGCCATTGACCGTACCTTACTGACATCTGAAGCTTATTTCCCGAAGATTCCAGTTCAGGGCAGGGTATTGGCGCAGATTGTGACTTCCGACCCAGTGGGAGAGTGGCGTGACATCATGCAAGGATTGATGATGGCAATCTGTGGTGCCAGAAGATATTTCTATGTGCAGACCCCTTATTTTCTACCGAGTGAGGAGATTATGGCGGCTTTGCAGACGGCGGCCTTGGCAGGCGTGGATGTGCGGATTATGTTACCTAAGAGAGGGGATTCGTGGTTAATTCACAAAGGGTCGTTGTCTTATTTGTCGGAAATGATGAAGGCTGGTGTCAAGATTTATTTGTATAAGAAAGGTTTCCTGCATTCCAAACTCATGGTATGTGATGATGTACTTTCCACGGTAGGGTCAACCAATATGGACTTTCGCAGCTTTGAACATAATTTTGAAGCCAATGCCTTCTTTTATGATAAAGAGACGGCACTGGCTTTACGTGAGATTTTCCTGGCTGATCAGAAGGATTGCATCTTACTTTCGGCCAGAGTTTGGGAAAAGCGTTCCTGGGAAAATAAGGTTACAGAGTCGGTTGTTCGTCTGTTTGCTCCTTTGCTCTGAAAAACGAGAAATTGACGCTACCGTAGTGACGGTGCTCAAAGAAGCAGGGATGTTGTTCAAAACTGAGATTCTTGCCATGCTCCAACACAAAAATTCCTTCAGGTTTCAGCAGGTTGTACTGAAAAATCAGGTCAGGAATGCGGGCCAGGTTCTCCAGGGCATACGGAGGGTCGGCAAAGATAAAGTCGAACTGCATGCCGCATTTCTCAATGTATTTGAATACATCGGCTCTTAACGGAAGGCATTTGTCTGTCTTGACTTCTTTCATGACCTTGCTGATAAAGGCGTGATGCTGTGGGTCTTTTTCCACAGATATCACTTGGTCACAGCCCCTGGATACCAGTTCGATGCTGATGCTTCCGGTTCCGGAAAACAGGTCAAGGGCAGTCACTCCGTCTTCAAAATCAATGTAGTTGTTGAGTACGTTGAACAGGTTCTCTTTGGCAAAGTCCGTGGTCGGGCGTGCCTTGAATGTATGAGGGACGTCGAAACGTCTTCGTTTGTATATTCCGCTTATTACTCGCATGAAGTTAAAGATAGCATGTCAAATGGAATCTGCTTGATGTGGCTGAGGGGCAAATCGTTGAATTCCATTTGTGGATTAATGATATAAAGTTTTCGTATGTATTTCCGTAACACAGGAAGTAATTCTTCCCACTGGGCTGCTTGTGTATTGCTGTGGATGTATAAAGCATCTTTTTCCTGGTCAAATCCGGCTTGTTGCCACACATTGAGCAAATAGTAGCATGAGTCGTGTAGACTGGAAGTTGGATATGAGTTCAGTAAGGTCAGTTTTTCTTTTTCAAATCCAATCACTTCCATGCTTTCCGGGTGGAGAATGGCAAACAATTTCCGTCCTTCATTCTGCTTGCATTTATGTGAGAAGAATTCCGTGAGCGGACTGACGGAAGCAAACAGGCGTGCGTTGGGAAAATGTTCTGTCAGGAATAAGTGGGTCAGCTTATCCAGCCCGAAAAGAATCACCACATTGCTCTTGCCTAAGATATTGCAGAGTATCACCTCATTGCTTTGGGTGGGAAGATTCTGATAGAATAAAAGTTCGGTCTGTTCGTCTTCATATAATTCCAACGGAACAGTCGTGTAGCGTGAGGTATGGATCAGGATATTGACTTGCTTGAAAGGGTGTTTCAATTCTTCTGTTTCTGTCAGATAGGCTTTCACATTGGCCGCCATAGAACGTTGTGTATTGACAGGTGAAGAACTGAAATAGGCTTCACTCTCGTACAGAGGGTGATAGATAGAAAAAGAAAATCCATCCGTACTAAGACGGATGGATAATATATATTGCTCTGATTTATTAAAATCAATGGGTTGGGCCATAAATTATTCCCAGTTTCCAGCGTTGTTATTCGGCTGTTCGATGTCACCAACTTTCAGACCGCAGTATTTACCCAGTTTAGTCTGCATATCTTTCAAGTTAATCAGTTCCTGTTCGTTCAGACCTTTCAGATATACATCGTAAGAAACCTGTGCCTGGAACAAGTTCAAAGGAGCACCAGATTTAGTAGTGTCCTGACGGACAGCCATTTCAAATTTAGCACCGTTTCCATAAGGAACATAAGCCAAAGAGTCAGGATTGAATCCTTTTTCAAAGATTGTATCCATTACGGCTACCCACATGGTATCACGACGGAAGTTCTGCAGACCTTCTTTTTCTACTTCACTCCAGTTACCAGTCTTTTTGGCTTTATTAATCAATTCCATGGCTTTCTTTTCAGTCATACCATTGTTCAGCTGGTCATCAGTCAATGAACCCACTTTCATGATGAACGGAAGTTTTGCAGTCTTAACGAAAGCAATCAAGCTATCGAAGTTAGCTGTATAGGCTCCATTGTGAACTGAACGATATTCCTGCTGAGCTTTACGGATATCAATCAGACGAGCAATAATTGCTTTTTCTCTGACTTTCTTTTCATTGTCGAAATTGATAGGGCCCATAATACTGCCGTAGCATATATATACCAAGCAGATAACACAGATGGCCAACACAAGATTAATAACTGTTTTCATGATAATATTGTTTTTTTAGTTTATATTCGTAGCGCAAAAATAAATAATTTACTTGAACCACGTCAATCTTAGGTAAACTTTTTATACGGCTTTATGTTAAATAATGATTTATCGCAGCAAATTAAGCGAAATTTTTCCTATAAACCAACAGAAGAGCAGGAAAATGCGGTGAAAAGTTTTGCAGATTTTATGTTATCAGCTTCTGAAGATGCTGTTTTTCTGATGAAAGGGTATGCGGGGACGGGTAAGACCACATTGACGGCCGCGTTGGTACAGACGCTCGATCAGCTGCAGTGGAAAACAGTGTTGCTGGCTCCCACAGGAAGGGCTGCGAAAGTATTCTCTTCTTATGCGGGGCATCCGGCTTATACGATACATAAGAAGATATACCGCCAAAAGGTGTTTTCCAACGAAACCGATAACTTTGTAGCCAACCAGAACCTGCATCGTCATACGTTGTTTGTGGTAGACGAGGCTTCCATGATTTCGAATGAAGGGCTGTCTGGAGGGCATTTTGGCAGTGGCCGTTTGCTGGATGACTTGGTGCAGTATGTATATAATGGTATGGGATGCCACCTGATGCTGGTGGGGGATACAGCACAGCTGCCTCCGATAGGGGAGGAAGAAAGTCCGGCTCTTTCAGCAGCTATGTTGCAGGGATATGGATTGGATGTGACTGAATGTGTACTTACAGAGGTGGTGCGTCAGAGAGAGGCATCGGGTATCTTATGGAACGCGACTGCGTTGCGGGCACATATCGTGGAAGAGGATTTCTTTGAGTATCCGCGCATTCGTTTCAATGGATTTCCGGATATTTGCCGTGTACCGGGGGATGAATTGATTGAAGCCATCAATGATTGTTATGATCATGTCGGTCTGGATGAAACCATTATTATTTGTCGTTCCAACAAACGCGCTTCCTTGTATAATAAAGGAATACGAAACAGTATTTTGTTTCGGGAGGATGAGTTGAATGGGGGAGATGTGTTGATGATTGCAAAGAATAATTATTTCTGGGGAACCGATTGTAAGGAATTTGATTTTATTGCCAATGGCGATGTGGCAGTGGTACGACGGGTACGTCGTATTCGAGAGATGTATGGATTCCGTTTTGCCGATGTGTTGCTGTCCTTTCCTGATTATGGAGACTTGGAGCTGGAAACGAAAATCTTGTTGGATACGTTGCATTCAGAATCTCCTTCTCTTTCGAAAGAAGAAAACGACCGGTTATTTTATACTATCCTGGAAGATTATGCTGATTTGCCAACGAAGCGGGAACGGATGAAAAAAATGAAAGAAGATCCTTATTATAATGCGTTGCAGGTGAAGTATGCGTACGCTGTGACCTGTCATAAAGCTCAAGGTGGGCAATGGAAACGGGTGTTTCTGGATCAGGGATATCTGACGGAAGGGATGCTTTCACCCGATTATTTCCGCTGGCTTTATACCGCTTTTACTCGGGCGACTGAGAAATTGTATTTAGTGAACTGGCCGGCAGCTCAAATTGAAGAATAGGAAAGGCTGTCCTTTCATTCTGAGAAAAGACAGCCTTTCGAAAGTGTGATTTTTTAAGTAAAAGGTTATTTAATGACGTTCAGTTCTTTTCCTACTTTGATGAAGGCTTGGATGGCCTTGTCCAAGTGGCATTGTTCATGACCGGCAGAAAGCTGTACACGGATACGGGCTTGTCCTTTCGGTACTACCGGATAATAGAATCCAGTGACAAAGATGCCTTCATCCTGCATGCGGGCTGCAAATTCTTGTGAAAGTTTGGCATCGTACAGCATAACTGCGCAAATGGCACTCTGTGTAGGTTTAATATCGAAGCCTGCTGCAATCATCTTGTCACGGAAGTAGTTGACATTGGCTATCAGCTTATCGTGCAAAGCGTTGCTTTCTTTCAGGATACGGAACATTTCCAAGCTTGCTCCTACGATGGCTGGAGCCACAGAGTTGGAGAACAAGTAAGGGCGAGAGCGTTGACGTAACATGTCGATGATTTCTTTCTTTCCGGTAGTGAATCCACCCATGGCACCACCAAAAGCTTTTCCAAGGGTACCGGTGAAGATATCAATTTTGTCGTACACATTGAACTGTTCTGCCACACCGTGTCCCGTAGGCCCTACGACACCTGCTGAATGAGATTCATCCACCATAACCAGTGCATTGTATTTCTCTGCCAGTTCGCAAATCTTGTCCATCGGGGCTACGTTGCCGTCCATGGAGAATACGCCGTCGGTAGCGATGATGCGGTGGCGTTGTGCTTGTGCTTCCTGCAGGCAACGTTCCAAGTCGGCCATGTCGGCATTGGCGTAGCGGTAGCGTTTGGCTTTGCACAAGCGTACGCCATCGATAATGGAAGCATGGTTCAGTGCATCAGAGATAATGGCATCTTCTTCTGTGAAAAGCGGTTCGAACAGACCTCCGTTGGCGTCAAAGCAGGCGGCATATAAAATGGTATCTTCTGTGTGGAAATAGTCGGAAATAGCTGCTTCCAACTGTTTGTGAAGGTCTTGTGTACCACAGATGAAGCGTACAGACGACATACCATATCCGTGAGTATCCATTGCTTTCTTGGCAGCTTCAATCAGACGTTTGTTGTCGGAAAGTCCCAAGTAGTTGTTGGCGCAAAAATTAAGTACTTCCTCTCCTGCATTTACTTTGATGTCTGCACGTTGTGGAGTGGTAATAATGCGTTCATTCTTGTATAAGCCGGCAGCTTCAATGTCGGCAAGTTCCTTTTTCAGGAAGTCTCTAAAATTGGTATACATATATTGATATTAAGGTTTTACTAATGCAAAGATGCAATTTTTTTATTTAGAAAAAAAGAAGATGGGTATTTTTATTTTATCTATAATAAGTTTTGTATATTTGCCATGTAATTTTAAAATCTAACATGTAGATGAAAAACATTTTAATAATTGGGTCTACCGGACAAATTGGTTCGGAACTTACCATGCTTTTGAGAAAGAATTATACAGGTAATGTAGTAGCTGGATATATTCCTGGAGCTGAACCTAAAGGCGAGTTGAAGGAATCTGGTCCTTCAGCCATTGTGGATATAACCAATTCGCAGCAAATAGCCGATGCGGTAACGAAATATCAGGTGGATACCATCTATAATCTGGCGGCCTTGCTTTCAGCCGTAGCTGAAAACAAACCTCAGCTGGCTTGGAAAATCGGATTGGGCGGTCTGTTCAATACGTTGGAAGTGGCTCGTGAAAAGAATTGTGCCGTCTTTACGCCGAGTTCTATCGGTTCGTTTGGTCCCGGAACTCCGAAAGACAAGACCCCTCAGGACACCATACAGCGCCCTAAGACTATGTATGGTGTGACAAAAGTTTCTGGAGAATTGCTGAGTGACTATTATTTCACCCGTTTTGGAGTGGATACTCGTTCGGTTCGTTTTCCGGGATTGATTTCTTATGTGACTCCTCCGGGAGGTGGAACTACTGACTATGCGGTAGATATTTATTATTCGGCGGCTAAGGGAGAGAAGTTCGTTTGTCCGATAGCGGCAGGTACTTATATGGATATGATGTACATGCCGGACGCATTGCGGGCGGCTATTGAGATTATGGAGGCGGATCCGGCCAGACTGGTGCATCGTAACTCATTTAATATTGCTTCCATGAGCTTTGAGCCAGAAACAATTTATCAGAATATCCGGAAATATGTCCCCGACTTTGAAATGGAGTATCAGGTAGATCCTTTGCGCCAGGCTATTGCCGATTCATGGCCTAATTCTTTGGATGATACTTGTGCCCGTGAGGAATGGGACTGGAAGCCTGAATATGACTTGGAGGCGATGACTAAGGATATGCTGGCCAAGTTGAAACAGCGTTTCGCTTATTGATGCTTCCTGCGACGTGAAACGATTAATCCCCTCATTCTTTCGTTTATAAATAAAAAGAATGAGGGGATTATTTATTTTAGTTCTTAATAAATAGTGTATTGAAAAAAGTTTCAATGGATGTAGGCTTCACGTAATGGAGTGTATGTCCTTTTATGGTTATAGAATCCATAAGAGTGTATAAGCCTTTATGTCCGTCAGCAGATAGATTCAGGATTTTTTCTTTGTATATGTTTTCAATTTCTGGGCTGTAAGTATTTCCCGGTAGATTCTTGAATTCACCTATATAGGCATTTTGTTCGAATATATTGTGGGTGGAAGACGTGAAGTCAAAACGGCTGGGTTCTGCTGCGTAGAAGATATTCTGTCGGAAGCAGGTACTGTCCGCATATCCTTCCCATGAATCGGAGGTTATCATGGTTCGGTCTGTGACGATATCGGGCTTAGGGTTAGCATGTACGATGTTTCGCTCAATTAAGGTTCTTTTGACAGGTCCAGCTATGTGAATGCTGGGTGAAAACATTCCTTGTCTGGTCTTTTTAGGACGTATGCCATCGCCAATGCTTATGTTATACCGGACAATGCTGCCAATATTCCCACAGCTGTAATCTTCAGCATCTCCATTATTACATATTAGGACCATTCCTCCATAATTGTCGTGACTGTAGTTGTATTGTATGAGTGTGTTCTGGCAATTATAGTCGGAATCGAATCCTTGTGCATCCCAAGGTGCTTTGTGATGACATACCTCATTGTATTGTATGATGGTGTTGTCACAACTCCATGGCCAGATACCGGCCGCTGCTTCTGTCATGGGAAGGGTATCAGGAGAGTTGCACATTAGGTTGTATTCTATCAGAGTACTGTCGCATCCGATAGGGACGATGCCATCACCTGGGACTTCTTCAATAAGATTGTTACGGATGATAGTATGGGTGTTGGGATACCAGTTTTTCCGGTCATAATATCCATCCCAGATCATGGCATTGCGTGCACAACGTAGAATGTGGCAGTTCTCAATAGTCAGGCTGTCGAAACGTGAACGGATACTGTCACCGCCGTTGACAATCAGAATTCCACTACCGCCTCCTTCTTCTTTGACGAGAGAGCCGTTGACATCCCGTACGGTAATATTATTAATTCTAATGTTATGTGATACACCATAATCTACGCATTCTACTTTTAATCCTGTACGTCCAGCCAATGCTTTTTCTCCTGTATTGATTATCTCCAGGTTTTGGATAGTCAGATAATCTGCATTGGAGATACATACAGCGTACATGGAAGAGTCATTTCCTATGATACGAGGGTTTTGTTTTCCTTCACCATAAGCGTCAATGACGACAGGGGTTTGAGCATTTCCTTTCCCGGTTATTCTCAGTTCTCCCCTGAAAGTTTCTCCACGTTTGAATAATAATTTGGCTCCTTTTTCCAAAGAAAGATTTTCTATTCGTTTCAATGTCTTCCATGCATGATCTGCAGAAAGTCCGGAATTCGTATCGTCTCCATTTGTGGCATCCAAATAATATATGGGAGGAACAGAAGTACATCCGACTATACATAGGGATGCAATTATAAATAGATTTTTGATTATTTTCATAGATTGTATTAGATTGAGAGAAATAAAAAAAGTCACAGGAAAAGTGCTATTTACCTGTGACTTTTATTTAAAATAATTTATTTCAAGTTTCCGTTCAGATCAGCATCAAATGAAGGAATTGTAGCATAGTTGCGCGAATCATCCCAGCTTCCTTTCACTTCCACACCTTCTGTCAAAGATACGCCTGGAGCGACTTCTACTGGAGTATTTGCCTGGCGTGAAGCAAATGTGTTTTTGAGGTCATCCATACGGAGCTGGTCATTGGCCCGAACTACGAGGGCTACATAATATCCTGTAACTTCATATCCGTGTTCTTTTAAGCATTTGTTTGCAAATGTTGTCGGGTCATTGGCATAATTTTCTGCTTTGTCCATTCCTTCACCGTATGCGCGGTCCAGAACTTTCTGTAAACATTGCTTGGCTTCTTCATTTACGGAGCCGCTACGTGCTTGTGCTTCAGCATACCATAGCAGAACTTCACTGTATGAAACCAAATATAATGTTTGGCTACAGATACCGTTGTTCATTGTGTACTCCCGGTCATTATAGTCATTCATTGCGCTACCATCTGTACCTCCTCCATATAGTAAGGTGCGGAACATCGGATGACATTCACTGAGAATGAATGTACCTTTATCATCTTTCTGATACCAATCAATCAGCTTATCTTTATAGGTGTTCTTTTCAACCAAGATCTTACCTCCGTCACTTCCATAAATAGCATCTTTTCGAGGTCCTTCTGGCATTTCTTTCCAATATTTGATTTCTCCTACGGCATCGCCCCATCCGCCGTTGGTGACAGATTCGTATGCCTGACAAACAGAGTTCCAAGAGTCTAATCCCGACCATCCCCATGGGTTGTCTTTGTTGAATTTGACAGCTACTACACCTTCTTGTGAGTAGGGGTTGGATACATACATGAACCGGTCTTTGTAGTTAGGTTCCAGTTTGTAATAGTAGTTGCTATTGTTCACACCATCTATTACAGCTTTAGCCATTTGGGCTGCTTTGCTATAGTAAGAGGTTTCATTCAGTGGGTAGCCCGCCCGAGCCATATAAACGGCGGCCAATACCGCTTGTGCAGCACCTTTGTTTATATAGTTGTTCAGTCCGTCTGCAACCCGTGGAGAAGAGGTATAGGCATAAGGTAAAATACGTTCAGCCTCTTCCAGGTCGCTGCATATTTGAGCATAAATCTGTGCTATTGTAGATCTTTTGACATTGAAATCCAAATCCGTGGTAAGAATCAAAGGAATTTCTCCGTACCAGCGTACCAGTTTAAAGTAAGCTACAGCTCTCCAAAAGAGTGCTTGTCCTTTTCCAATATTAATTTCGTCTTCAGTTGTAGGAACTTTTTCTACGTTATTAACAATAAAGTTGGCAGCTTTTATGATTGCATAGTTGGTGTTCCATGCACTCTTTGAATCGGCATTGTTATCATTCACTTTGTAGCTGTCGAATTCCCGATATACATCTTTGTTTCCACTTGTGAGTGCGGTCAAGTCGTCTCCCATCCAGTTAGGAGATAAGGTATGTGTACCGTTAATGGAATATTGCACTTGGGCATATAGTACGTTGATGGCACCATCCAGGTCGTTTTGTGAGGTAAAGTAATTTTCGGGTACCATTTGTCCCTTCGGGTCTTCGGTCAGGAAGTCACTGCAAGAGGTCATGGCCACTGCACAAGCCATTAATGCGCTTATAAATATCTTTGTTTTCATGATAATCGATTTATTAAAAGTTCTATGCTTTGTGATATTAGAAATTCATCTTTACACCAAAGGTAAAAGTTCTAGGAGTAGGATAACCACCTATATCTACACCGCTGCTCACATCCACACTCTTTGAAGAGTCGTCTGTAAAGGCTGAGGCTGTAGGATCCATACCTTTATATTTGGTAATGGTAAACAGATTCTGGCAGCTGACAGACAAGCGGATGTCTGCAAATTTAGTCTTAGATTTTGGGAAAGTATATCCAATACTTAAGTTTGCCAAACGTACATAGCTGGCATTTTCTACCCATTGAGTTGAGTTTGCATAGTTAGTACCTCCGTTCAGTAAGGATGCAAATTTGGCATTGTTCGGATTGACATCCCAGTTATATTCGTATGCTTCTTTTGTGTTGATGAAGGAAGCATCCGAGATGGAAGTAGACATGGCGTAGCGTACCAGATTCAGACGGTCCATTCCAAAGGCTCCTGTCAGGAACATGCTTAAATCCCAGTTCTTATAGTTTACTGTATTGTTCCATCCAAAGGTGAAGTTCGGATTTGCGTTACCGATTACGGTACGGTCGCCAGCATCGATACTTCCGTTATTGTTCAAATCTGCATATACGTTTTTACCATCTTTGCTGATTCCTTCCCATATATATCCATAGAAAGAACCAATGCTGTAGCCTGGCATGACGATAGTAGATTCATCGGCCATCTTGTCTGCCGGAGTTTTTCCGTAAATATATTCATTAGTTCCTAAGCTTTTTACTTCATTCTTCAGGTAGGTACCTGTCAAAGTGGAGTTCCATTGCCAGTCTTTTGTCTGAACAAGGCGGGCATTGATAGAGAAGTCGATACCTTTGTTGTCAATACGTCCTACATTTGCAAGGTAATTGCCACCTCCATTATATCCAGGAATAGGTTCCTGCATCAAGCAGTCGACTGTACGTTTGTAGAAATAGTCGAATGAGAATGACAAGCGCTGGTTCCATACAGCAAATTCCAGTCCCAAGTCAAATTGTTTGGTCTTTTCCCAGGTCACATCAGGGGTTGGCAGTGATGTAGGCCAATAGCCATAATACAATTGAGAAGAAGTTCCATAGTTGGTATAAGCTTGTCCTAACAATCCAAGAGTAGAGTATGAACTGATACCTTGATTACCAATTACACCATAGCTGGCACGTAGCTTCATGTTTTGTAAGGCCTTAAAGTCTTGCAGGAAAGGTTCATTACTGATATCCCATGCTACTGCGATAGACGGGAAGTACCCCCATTTATCTGTGCTGAATTTGGACGAACCATCGGCACGGAATGTAGCTGTCAAGGTATATCGGTCGTTGTAGTTATAAATAACACGTCCTACGCCAGATAACAAAGTTTCTCTTGAGTAACTGTTTCCTAATGTTTTTGTGCTTGCCATGTTTACATTCCACCATCCTACGGCTTCTGTTGAAAGATTGTTTCCACCGATATTCATGTTACGATATTCAGTAGAAGTAGCTTCCCATACAGCCGTAGCAGTCAGGTTGTGCTTGCCGAACTTTTTCATGTAAGTGAAATTATTCGTTGATTGCAGCATCATCCGGAAGGCATCGCTGTTTCCCATACTGCTGATGGCTGTGGGACCCGATTTAGCAGAAGAGAAAGAATAAGATTTGTTATCTTGGTAATCGAAAGCGTTTGTGGTCGTAAATGTCAATCCGTCGATAATCTTGAATCGCAGAGACAGGTTACCGGTGGCCGCATAAGTACGCAGTTCATTGTCTGTGGCCTCGATGGCTGCCAGCGGGTTACCTCCAGTTGTGTTTTTACCTACATTATATTTTCCATCTTCAGTGAACATGTCCATGGTTGGGTCATAATTCAATGAATTGAATATCGGATTTCCTTTACTGGCAATGTAGGTGTTTCCGTTTCTTACGCCATGAGTGAATTGTATGTCGGTGGTAACTGTCAGCCATTTTGTTACGTCTGAATTTAAGTTGACACGTGCGGAGTATCGTTCATTGTCGGAATAACGCAGTACACCTTGCTCGTTCACATAGTTTGCAGAAACGTAATACTGTGTTTTCTCACTACCTCCTGAAAGGGCCAGTTTGTAGTTCTGTACCAAGCCGGAACGGAACATTTCATCCTGCCAGTTTATCCCTTTCTTTCCTGTCTTGAGGGCTTCCAGTTCGCTGTCAGAGTAACCGTTTCCTGGGTACCAGAAATTATATGCTTCAGCATATTCGTACGGGCTGAGCATATCATAGTGTTTATATACGTTAGATACTCCTACTGATGCATCAAATGTAATTTGAGTTTGTCCGGCCACACCTGTCTTTGTTGTAACCAACACGACTCCATTGGCACCTCGAGAACCGTATATAGCAGTAGAGGAGGCATCTTTTAAAACCTGAATAGATTTGATATCGTCAGTGTTTAATCCGCTTAGACCTCCTTCACGAACGATACCATCCACTACATATAGAGGTTCATTACTGAGGTTTACAGAGTTGGCTCCACGGACGCGGATTCGGATGTCTCCACCGGGTACTCCACTATTTTCTACCTGCACGCCGGAAACACGGCCTTGGAGAGCTTCGGAGATACGGGTTACAGGCTGGTCCTTGAATGACTTGTTGTCCATGACAGCCACGGAACCTGCCAAGTCGGCTTTACGGACGGTTCCGTATCCTACTACGACAACTTCGTCTAGTGTTTCAGTATCTTCTTTTAAGGTGAGCTTCAGTGATAATCCATTGCGGTCAACTTTTACTTCCTGGCTTTTATAACCTATATAAGATATGTTTAATGTGGCTCCTGCATTGACTTCGAGTACGAATTTTCCATCAAGGTCTGTGATTGTTCCATTGGATGTGCCTTTTTCCACAATACTGGCTCCAATAACTGGTTCTCCATTCGTGTCAGTGACAACTCCAGAAACTTTGTAGGCGTTGTTTTGTTGAATACCGGTTGTTTCGTTGGTAATGTTAGCTTCAATGTGGGTAGAATAGGATATGAGCAGTCCTAAAGCTAACATTTTACTTACATTTAGTTTTCTACGTTTCATAATATTAATGTTTAAGTTTGCTTTCTTTAATTGAGCATGCTCAAAGTTAGTTTTATGAAGACGATGGGGTGGTGAAAAAATAGCAGAAAAGGATAAAAACTAAAATTTCCTCCTTTTCTGCTATTTTTTCCTCCATTTCCGGTGTGGCTAATTCTTTATTCGTTGTCGTTTTCCTTATTTGTGGTATATTCTTTAGGTAAAAAACCAAATTTTTTCTTGAAGCATTGGCTAAAGTATTTAGGGTCATTGAAGCCTACCGAATAGGCCAGTTCGGAAACTCGTATTTTTTTCTTTTCTTCCAATAGGCGGAATGCAGCTTGCAGGCGTATGCTTGATATGAATGCCAGCGGTGTCATATCGGTCAGTTGTTTCAGCTTTTCATTTAATGTACTTCTTGACATTTGCATTTCCTTGACAAATGTCAAGGTATCGAAATCCACATCGCTTAAATGTGCATTTACACATTCGACTGCTTTCTTTAGAAATTCTTCATCTTGACTTGTATAATCCACATGCTTGGCCTCGAAAATCAGTTGCTTTTTGGAATTACCGTTGTGAGATTCACTTTTCTTCAGCAGGTTATCTATTTTGGCAAGTAAGACTGAAATATTCAAAGGCTTACATATATATCCGTCAGCTCCCGCTTCGTATCCTTCTATTCTGTCCATATCGCTGGTTTTAGCGGTTAACAGGATGACTGGAATATGTTTTGTTTCGAATTTCTCTTTTATTTTCTTGCATAGCTCAAATCCGTTCATTCCTGGCATCATGACGTCAGACACGATTATATCTATATTTTTGTCTTCCAGTTGGAGCAAAGCTGTTTCGCCGCAAGAAGCCTCTGTAAGGTCAAAATGATCTGTAAGGATACGTCGCATTACATTCCGTAGGTCATCATTGTCTTCCACCAATAATAAGGACGGTTTTTCTTTATTGGCGTTATGTGCCGGAAATGTTTGGATAGCATTAGCAGATGAATGGTCTGTTGTTTCCTGTGGTATGTTTGATTCTATGGTTTCATGACTTTCGTTTTCTTCGTCAATTTCTTCTTTGCTATATGCCTCTTTGTTTATGGGTATTAATACGGTGAATGTGTTTCCGTTTTCTTTGTCACTTTCTACTTTGATTTGTCCGTGGTGCAAAAGAGTGAGGTCTTTGGTTAAAGACAATCCTATTCCTGTTCCAATGGTATGGAATTTACGATACTCTCCTTCATAAAATCTTTCAAACAAATGTTTCAGTTTACTTTCAGGTATTGGTTCTCCTGGGTTGCTGATACTTATCTGGAAAAGATTTTGTTCGCGATGATAAGCTTGGGTTATAGTAATTGTCTTATTTTCTGTAGTATATTTGGCAGCATTGGATAAAAGGTTGTAGATGATTTTATCTAATTTGTCATGGTCAAAATACCCTTGATATTCTGTCTCCATATTTTGGAATACGAAGTGTATGTTTTTTTTTCGGACCAGTGGAGTAAAAGCCTGTGCGGAGTGTTGAAGGAAGCTGGTCAGGTTTCCGTAAGAAACTTTCAGTTTCTGACGTCCGTTTTCCACTTTCCGGAATTCCAGTATTTGCTGTATTAATCGTTTTAGCCGCAATAGGTTATCTTCTATTTCCGGTAGTGAGTTTCGGGTTTCTGGAAAATGTATTTTTATTTCATCAATTGAAGCAGATATGATAGATAATGGGGTAAGCAACTCATGGGTGATATTGGTGAAGAATTGTAGTTTGCTGTGATTGATTTCTTCGTTTTTCTGCCGTTGTATATTGGCCAACTCTACCATTTGTTGCAGGTGGATTCTTTTACGTATGATTCTGTAGGTATACCATACCAATAAGGAGAGTAAAATGGCATAGATGCAATAAGCCCACCAAGTTAACCAAGGAGGAGGCAAAATGGTAATGGTTACAGAACGTACGTTGTTCGACCATAATCCATTGGGATTACTTCCTTTTACATAGAAAGTATAAGTACCTGCAGGAAGGTTATTATAAAATGCAGCTGGTTGATAACCTTCTGTAGAAATCCATTGATTATCATATCCTTCTAATTTGTATTCATATTTATTCAGTATGGGGTTGATATAGTTTAATACTGAAAATCCGATACTGAAATTATTCTGTTTGTATGAGAGAGTGATATGTTGTGTATATTCCAAGGATGAATCCATTATTTTTTGTAGTTCTGTGTCTGTCATGTGTGAAATGGATGTGTTGTATATTTTCAGGTCGGTTAATACCACAGGATATGAAACTGTATCATAATTGATTCCTTCCGGGAAGAAACTGTTTATGCCATGTACCCCTCCGAAATACAGTTTGCCATCTTCACCTTTTGCACAAGCATTTCGATTGAAGATGTAGTCTTGCAGTCCGTCTTCGGTAGTGAATACTTGTATGTTTTTTTCTTTTTTCGTTTTATCAATATGAATCATTTCAGAAGTCATGGTAACCCATAGCCCTTTCAGGTTATCTTCAAGTATGCAAGATACTACTTCTCCTTTTTTCATTGTATTGGGCAATGCATTCTGAAAACAATCTTTGTGAGCATTGTAAACATTTAGTCCTTTCCCGTTGGTGCCTGCCCAAATGGTATTCTCACTGTCAATGTACAATGCCATAGCTCCCACTGCCTCTGCGTTTCCTAAATTGATGCTGTATTGTTTGGTTACAAATTTATGGTTCTTAGGAGTGATTTTCCAGATACCTGAATTAGGGGTTGCAGCCCAGATATTGCCGTCTTTGTCTTCTTGTAAGCGGAAAATAGATTCTTTGGGTGGGATATATGCATTGTTTTCTATCAAGTCATTCAGTGCGTACATTTTTCTTTGGGGGGGTGAGTAAAAAGATGCCACTGCGCGTGCCTAACCATATATTCCTTTTGTTGTCCTCCAGTACGGAATAGATACACACGTCCGTCAGTTGTGGATAGGAGTCTATATTTATCTCCTCTACCTTTTTCCCATCAAGAATCCAGAGCCCGTCATCCCATGTGGCAAAGCAGTATTCTCCTTTTTCTTTAAGACGGATGATTTCGTTGACGGTGGATACAGGAGGTAAATTCCTGAATGCCGGCATTTGATTATATGGAATAACCTCATGGCTTTGATTGTTGTATTTTACGAATCCGAACCCCATGATACTGATCCAGATCCAGTTTTTGTCAATGGGGCAAATGGCCCGCACTGACGCACTGGGAAAGATGTCACGTATGCTTCTGAGTGAGTTCAGACTGAATCTCCGGGTGTTTGTATTTGCTACCCGGATTCCCCCGCCGAGCATCCCTACCCACATTAGTCCGTCGGCGCTGGAAAGTAATGCATCTACTTCATTGAAAGGGAGGTGTCCGCTTTTGTCGCTTGGATAGTAATTGGTAAACATCCCGTTTTCCGATTCCATGATACTGAGTGCACTTCGAGAGCCAATCCAGAGTTTTCCGGTGTTTCTGTCTTGAGTGATGGCATAGATGATGTTATCGGCGATGCTTGAAGGGTTGTTTTCATCATGCGTGTACCGGACAAATCCATAATGTTGCATGTCGTATGGATTCTGCATTTTTAATAAACCATATCTCCATGTTCCAATCCATATATTTTCATTCTTATCCTGAAAAATGACATGTGCGGAATTGCCGGGACATACATTGTGATAGGTATAAAGCCGTTGCTGTGTAGGGTCATAGCGATAGAGTCCTTGGCTCCATGTTCCAATCCAAATATGTCCTCTCTTATCTTCTAATATGGATTTGACGTCAATGTTTGTGTCAAACTTATATTGGGTAAAGTTGGTTCATTTTCTTTTTTGATGAATAAGCCTTTATTGGTTCCTACCCATACTGCTCCTTTGTGTGTACATGTGACTGTCTCTACATTTGTCACTTGAGGGTGTGGAAGTGAAATATTTTCTATTTTATCATTCCTTTTATTCAGTTTGTATAATCCGTTGTGTGTGCCAATCCATAAATTGCATTCGTAATCTTCTGCAATTGCATTGATGAATCCGTCAATCGATTTTTCACTGCCATCAGGTTCGGCGTGGTATACTTTTGTGGAATAACCATCATAACGTACCAGTCCGTTATAAGTGGCAATCCAAATATAGCCTTCTTTGTCTTGAAAAAGATTTCTGATTTCATTTGTAGGGAGTTGTATGAGGTTTCTTAGCGGACTGAAATTAATATATTCTTGGGTCATGTTAGGAGTCCCCCATCCCAAAATGGAAATTAAAGCAAATATTTGAAGTAAAAGAATATGTCGTTTCATGGTATTATGCAAATAATAAATACAAATTTAGAAATACTATTTGTTAATACAAAAAAATGGAAGAATAGAGTTTTATCGTTTTATTTATCCGGAGAGGGGATATTGGGTGTACATGGGGTTTAGATATAAAGTAAAAAATCCTCTTATTCCAGGTGGAAATAAGAGGATTTTATGTAAAGTGATTTTGACTTTATCTCACTTGGATTACCAGATAGCGAGAAACGCTCCAGAATTCATTCGGATTGTTGATTTTCAAGGTCAATTGTCCTTTGTCATCCTTTGCCAGTTCATATGAACTTTGAGGATGAGTAGTCAGCAGTTCAGCACGTTTGGAGTAAAGTTTGATTTCTTTAACCTTGCGGATGTCTATCTGAGTGAAATAATCCTTATTGAATTCATTGTCTTTCAATACATCACCTTTCTTCAGGATTTTCTGATCCTTCAGTTCTGATTTTGTGCCGTATACATACCAAGCAGTGTTCAGTGCTTGATCTTGTGCTTCAACTGTCTTTGTCTTAGATTCGTTTTCTGCACTCAGCTCGTCTACATTTTTGTTCAAGTCCATTACGGCTTCGTCGAGTTCGGCAATGCGGATGTTCTTGGCGGCCAACTCAGCCTGCAAGGTTTCAATCTGCTGCTGTTTGGCAGCCAGTTCCGCAGTTAGATTTTTAATTGCTTTTTTCAGTTGTGCTGACTGGTAGTTGCTTTTCTTCAGCTGTGCCTCCAGTTTGGCAATCTGTTCACGGTTTGATTTCAGTTTTTCACTGATAAAGCGGATGTCTTCTTTTATTTTGTCGGCAGACGACTGGCTCTCGAGAGTACCTTCTTTCAAGTCTACACGGTTTTCAGCTTCGTTGATTTCACGGAATCCTTCCTGGATTTCATTAAAAGAGCCCATAATCTCATCCAGCTCTGCGTCGCGGTTGGACAGTTCAAGCATCAGTGAGTCGTTTTGGGCTTGCAATGAGCTTTTTTCCTGGCTGGAATTGTTACATGCTGTCAATAATGCGGCAGCACATAAAGCAGATAAAACAACCTTTCTCATAACTTTATTGATTTAGAATTATAATTTAGTTTTCTTTTCCTCCAAGTATAATGACAATTTCTCCTCTTGGTTCAGTTTCTGTGAAGTGTGCAATGACTTCCTGCAAGGTGCCCCTAACACTTTCTTCATGTATTTTGGAAATCTCCCGGCATACAGATACAGGGCGGTCGGCTCCGAAAATCTCGGCAAATTGAGTCAATGTCTTTACCAGCCGGTAGGGAGATTCGTAAAAGATCATGGTGCGGGTTTCCTCTTTCAAGGCATTCAGCCGGGTCATGCGACCTTTCTTCTGCGGAAGGAAACCTTCAAAGCAAAAACGTTCGTCCGGCAGACCGGAAGAAACTAATGCCGGTACAAAGGCAGTGGCTCCAGGCAGGCATTGTACTTCTATGCCGTTTCTGACGCATTCCCGTACCACCAGGAAGCCCGGATCGGATATACCCGGAGTACCCGCATCTGATATTAAGGCTACGGTTTGCCCTCCCTTAATGCGGTTGACAATGCTTTCTACCGTCTGGTGTTCGTTGAACTTGTGGTGTGACTGCATGGCATTCTTGATTTCATAATGCTTCAGCAGGATACCCGATGTACGTGTATCTTCAGCCAGAATTAAATCCGCTTCTTTCAGTATGCGGATAGCGCGGAAAGTCATGTCCTCCATATTGCCTACCGGAGTAGGAACAACATATAGTTTACCCATCTTCTTCTCTTATATGTGATAAAGCAAAGGTAAAAAGTTTTCGTTTTCACGCGTCTGATTCCTCAAAATTTAACAGAAGTTTTCTCTTTGTATGGTCTTTTCGATGCTATTTTATAAAAAAACGCCGATTTTTCGGTGATTTCAACACATCGTTGTAATTTTGCATTTGTTTATAGAATGAAGTAATATGGTAGTATTTTCAGAAGATCATCGGGAGGAGACCTGCCGGAGAGGAAGGATAGAAGTGATATGTGGTTCCATGTTTTCGGGGAAGACAGAAGAGTTGATCCGGCGTTTGCGGAGGGCCACCTTTGCTCATCAGAGGGTGGAAATCTTCAAGCCGGCGATAGATACCCGTTATTCAGAAGGGGATGTGGTGTCACATGATAACAATAGTATAAAATCGACTCCCATCGATTCTTCTGCGAGTATTCTTTTGTTTACTTCGGAAATAGACGTCGTGGGAATTGACGAAGCTCAGTTCTTTGATGAGGGATTACCGGAAGTCTGTAATGAACTGGCCAATCAGGGAGTCCGTGTGATTATTGCCGGATTGGATATGGACTTTAAAGGAATTCCTTTTGGCCCGATGCCGGCTTTGTGTGCCATTGCCGATGAAGTTACGAAAGTGCATGCCATTTGTGTAAAATGCGGCAACCTGGCTTATGTGTCGCATCGTACGGTATCGAACGATAAACGGGTGCTGTTGGGTGAAAAGGAGGAATATGAGCCATTGTGTCGTTGTTGTTACCAAAAAGCACTGAAATCGGAAAAGCAACAAACGTTTGATAAACAGGAAGATATGAAATGATGTGAAATTTTTTCGGAAAAAATATAGAGTCAATATTTGGTAGTTATGATAAAAACATCTACCTTTGCACTCGCAATCGGGAAATGACCGATGCAATAAGGGGATTGATTCGCTAGCTCAGCAGGTAGAGCACAACACTTTTAATGTTGGGGTCTTGGGTTCGAGCCCCAAGCGGATCACTGGAAAAAGAGAGCACGAAGAGTGGCTCTCTTTTTTTGTTTTAAAAATTTGGAGTCAATTCATATTCTGATGCAATAAGGATAAAATAATAGTGTCGTTTTTTTGTGCGATTTAAAAAATTTGTATATTTGTCTTACTCTGAAAGAGAAAGAAAATATTAGAAGCGTTTTGACATTATCCACAAGTTCAGGAAATCCCCAATTTCGAAACGATAACAATGGATAATACAAAGACGCTCCACGAACTATTTATATTTGCACTTCAGCATCAGAAATGTATGTATATATAGGCGTGGGGCTTTATGTATTACTCGGTTATCAAGTATGGGGATACTTCTGAACAGGTAATGCTAAAGTTCCCCACGCTTCACCTTTTATAATAACGGCTTTTAGGGGAAGTAAGCTGACAATTGGATTGGACATGAAAGCATTTTTTGTGGCAGACGCTGACTCCTGTTGTAATCAGATTGCTCTTTTCTATTTTTTCTTCGTTTTTTTTGTGTTGTCTTGAATTTTTCAGACAAATTCTGTGCCATTTCTCCTTTTTATAATTATGCGTGGTGGAATGAGGGGAGGTTGTAGGCCATCTCCCCATGACAAAAGTAAGATTTGGGACATGATTCGCTGCATGCTGGAGGATATTCGTACTGCCAGAGCCTTGTTGTATACCGACGATTTTGACAAGATCCTCCAACGGTTGAAACAGATCGAAAAAGAAATAGATATTTTGTCTGTCTTGTTAGGTAGAGTCTGACAAAATTTCCGTATTCTTATTATCTTTGTTGACAGTATGTCATTATTGGTTGTTAATTCAATGCAAAATGGAAAATTATGGATAAAATAATAGAAGAGGTTGTCAATGAGCAACTTAACAGTGAGGTGTGGTCTTCTGGGCTTTATACGGCTTTTCAATTGTATTTTAGTGAGCAAGGTATGCCGATGCTTTCCTCTTGGTTGGAAGTGCAGGTGCAGAAGAAGGCTGGACGCATTCGTAAGATGGCTGAGTATCTATTGTCTGTGGGCGGTGAAGTGTGTGTGGAAGCACAAAGTTTCAAGCCGGAGCACTGGTCGAATCCGATGGGAGCTTTGGATGCTTTCTTCTCACATGAGCAATATTTTCAGCAGCAAGTGACAGATTTTCTGAACTGGGCTCATGAGGTAGACGATGCTTCTTTGCGTTGTCTGGCCTTTGATTTGTATGCAGATGAAGTGCAAGTCAGTGATTTCATATTGGAATTGCTGCAAATATTCTCGAAAGGGTGGAGGAGGATGTTGCCTTTGGAATAAAAAGATGAAATTGCAATAGAAACATTTAAAGTTGAATAATAATGATGTGGCATATCATATATTATAAAAGAGAATAGGTCTTGAGCTGATATGGAAAGTTTTGATTTTGAGGAGGAGCTGATAGCCTTGCAGGGAAAGCTGCGCAGTTATGCGTATTTGTTGTTTCCCCAAAAGGAGGATGCTGAAGATTTGATACAGGAAACCTTGTTGCGAGCACTGGAGAATAGAGAGAGGTATAATGAAAATGCTAATTTTAAAGGTTGGTTGTATACGATTATGCACAATACTTTTATTAATATTTGCAAGTCCAAAAAATATTATCTGTTTATGAGTTTGTCCGATAACAATGTAGATGCGGAGATGGCACGGGCGATGGAGTTTGCGGATGATGAATATGGCTTTAAAGAGGTTTGTCAGGTAATCGATGAGCTGCCTGAACATCTTCGGATAGTCGTTGCAATGAGGTTGAAAGGATTCAAGTACCTGGAGATTGCGAATCATACCGGAATTCCGATTGGGCTGGTAAAGAGTCGGATCTTTTATGGGAAAAAGAAATTGAAGGAGATGCTGGATGAGTCATAAAATAAAAGAGCGTACCGGGATGACCGATACGCTCTTTTATTTTGTCTTTTTTCAGGGAATAGACTGAATTACGCGTTAGCACGCTTTTCCTGAATTCTGGCTTTCTTACCAGTAAGTGCACGCAAATAATACAATTTAGCGCGACGAACTTTACCCACTTTGTTGACAGTGATGCTGTCGATAGCCGGAGATTCCAATGGGAAGATACGTTCAACACCCACTGTGCCTGACATTTTGCGTACAGTGAAACGTTTCTTTTCACCGTGACCTGAAATTTTGATAACAACACCGCGGTACAACTGTACACGTTCCTTGCTACCTTCAACGATACGGTATGCTACTGTAATAGTATCACCAGCTTTGAATGAAGGATGCTGTTTGCCAGTAGCAAATGCTTCTTCTGCAATTTTAATTAAATCCATTTTCTTTTTTAAATTAAATTGTTTATCGTTACAACGCAACATATCAAGTAACTCTTCTTTGACAGCGATTGCGCGAAAGCGGTGCAAAGATAGCGCTTTTTTATGATGCAGCCAAATGTTTCTTGCGTATTTTATTAAAAAATGAGAACTCTTCCGGATAGCTTTTGTCATTCTTTTGTCAGTGTTTCTTTTTTCGTTACTTTTGACTCCAAATAGATTTGTGTATGAATTGTTTAGAGAAGAAATTAGTAAAAGGTATGGTCCTCGGAGTCTTTGCCGGATGGTTGCTAACTGGTTGTAGTTCGGGCTATTCACTGGTGGAAGTAGAAGGCGGACGGATAGCCATTACTGATAAATATGACCGGAATCCGGATCCGGAGGCTTTGAGTATCTTGAAACCCTATCAGCAGAAAGTAGACAGTATCATGTCGCCGATCATCGGGCATTCGGCAAAAGATATGAGGTCGTATCGTCCGGAATCCCCGTTGTCGAACTGGATTGCCGATGTACTCCGCCAGGCGGCTTCCAGGGCTAATGGCAAGCCTGCGGATGTGGCGGTCATGAATATGGGAGGTATTCGCAATGCGATGCCGGAAGGCGAGATTACTTACGGTACCATTTATGAAATCGCTCCTTTTGAGAATGCCTTGTGTGTATTGACTATGGATGGAACTACCTTGAAAGAACTTTTCACGGAAATTGCGGCGGTACATGGCGAAGGACTCAGTGGGGCCTCATTAAAGATTGACAAAGAAGGAAATCTTTTGGAGGCAAAGGTCAACGGACGACCGATTGAGCCAAAGAAACTTTACACGGTGGCTACCATTGATTACTTGGCCGAAGGAAACGACCGGATGATGGCTTTCCGGAAGGCAAAGTCAAAAACACTTCCCAAGGATGCGTTGCTGCGTACGTTGCTGATGGATGCAGTAAAGCAGTGCGAACAGAAGGGTCAGTTTGTGTCGGCCCAGGTAGAAGGGAGAATCAAAGTGAGTGCGTCCAATTGAAATAGAAGAATGATATGAAAAAGATATATTGCTTATGGCTGATGTGTATGCTGGCAGGTGTGGTGGCAGCTCAGTCGGTAAAAGAACTGTATATATTCCACACAAACGACATGCACAGCCGCATCGAACCCTATGCTTCTTACTTCCCGGATTCCGTGGTGGCAGGGAAAGCGGGTATCTTGCGCCGGGCTGCCTTCGTGAAGGAACAACGGAAGGAACACAAGGATATGCTGTTGTTCGATTCCGGCGATTTTTCTCAGGGGAGTCCTTATTATAACCTGTTCAAGGGAGAAGTGGAAATCAAGATGATGAACGAGATGGGGTATGATGCCGGCACCATTGGAAACCATGAGTTTGATTTCGGCCTCGACAACATGGCCCGTCTGTTCAAGATGGCCAAGTTTCCTATTGTGTGTGCCAATTATGATGTGACCGGAACCGTACTCGAAGGACTGGTGAAAGAATATGTCGTGCTGGAACGCGACGGCATCCGTATCGGGGTGTTCGGATTAAGTCCGGAACTCGACGGACTGGTGGCACATGCCAATTACGGAAATGTGAAGTTTGAAGACCCGGTGGCAGAAGGTCAGCGGATGGCTGATTTGTTGAAAAATCAGGAGCATTGTGACCTCGTGATTTGTCTGTCGCACTTGGGCTGGGAAGGTGAACCTTACTCGGATGTGGAGCTGATAGAGAACACCCGCCATATTGACCTTGTGCTGGGTGGACACTCTCATTCATTCTTCGACGCACCGAAATTCTATAAGAACTTGGATGGGATAGAGGTCCCCGTGCAGCAGATGGGAAAAAGTGCAGCCTTTGTGGGAAGAATGATTGTCAAGATGCAGAAGAACTAAAAAATGAAGATGGAATGATAAGAAAAAGTTTGTGGAGCCTGGTGTGGTGCTGTCTGATGGTCACGGGCCTCTTCGCACAGGAGCCGGCTCTCTTGAAACAGATGCATGACACGGAGGCTTGCCGGAAATGGGTGGACAAGCAAATGCAGCGCATGACCTTGAAGCAGAAGGTGGGCCAGCTGTTTATTTATACGCTCCAGCCGGTGACGACCCAGTACAATAAGAATGTGCTGCGGAAAGCCATAGAAGACTACGCCATCGGAGGATTGCTGTTTACCGGAGGAGAAACCGGAAAGCAGGTCCAGCTCACGAATTTTGCTCAGTCGTATGCATCGGTGCCGTTGATGATTACGTTCGATGGAGAATGGGGATTGGGCATGCGTTTGGAGAATACACCCTCGTATCCGTATAATCGGGTTTTGGGATGTGTGCAGAATGATTCCTTACTTTATGCTTATGGAAAAGAAGTGGCCCGCCAATGTCGTCTGATTGGAGTACAGGTCAATTTTGCTCCTGTGGCCGATGTAGATAACAATCCGAATAATCCGGTCATCAACTTCCGGTCTTTCGGCAGTGAGGCCAGGCAAGTGGCCCGGAAGGTGGTGGCCTATGCCACCGGTCTGGAAGCAGGGGGTGTGATGTCGGTGTGCAAGCATTTTCCGGGGCACGGAGATACGGAAATCGACTCACATAAAGCGTTGCCTGAACTGAATTTCGACCGTGGCCGGTTGGACAGTGTGGAGTTGTATCCCTTCCAGAAAGCTATTGAAGCGGGCGTCGGTGGAGTGATGGTAGGGCATTTGCATGCACCTGCCTTGGGTGAAAAGCCGGCTTCCATTTCGGAAGAAGTGATTATGCATACGTTGGTCGATGAATTGCATTTCCGTGGACTGGTGGTGACGGATGCCTTGGAAATGAAAGGAATTGCAGGACATGAGAATGTCTGTGCCCAGGCGTTGGCAGCAGGCAACGATGTGCTGCTGGCTCCCCGGAATCTGAAGAAGGAAATCGACGGAGTGATGTCTGCGATTAAGAAAGGTACCCTGACGGAAGAAGAGATTGACCGGAAATGCCGGAAGGTGCTGACCTTTAAATATGCCTTGGGACTTTCTTCCTGGAAGGAAATTCCGACCGAAGGCCTTGAAGAAAAGATTGCCACTCCGGAAGCGTTGGCACTTCAGCAGAATTTGTCGAAAGCGGCGGTGACGGTGGCGAAAGATTCGCTGGCCCTGCTCCCGCTCGATTTGTCTGTGTCGGGAACGGTTTTGTTGAGCGTGTCTTCTTCTTTGTCGGAAGCTTATCCTTTCTATCATCAGTTGCATCAGGATTTTCCGGTCAGCTGGCTGCATGCGAATGTAGATTCGCTGGAGGCAATCGGGACTCGTTTGCGTCCGGCACAGCGGGTACTGGTAGCACTGCATTCGCAGAATGTGGAACCGTATGTGCCGCTGCTGGAAAAGTTGGCTACCGACAAACCGCTGGCTTTGGTTTGTTTTGGTGACATGAAGGTACTGGAAAAGATGCCTGAAGTGGTTCGCCATGCCTCGACGGTCATCCTGGCCCATGCGGATGAGGACTACGTGCAGCGTCATGTGGCCGATTTGTTTTTAGGCAATGCGTATGCCGACGGACGACTCTCCATTCCGTTGGCCGGACTGTTCAAGGCGGGAGACGGATTGACGGTAGACCCGGATACTCCCCGTAGGTATGATCCGGAAGACGTAGGGATGAATGCCTCCATACTGGCGAATATTGACAGCATTGCGGAAGAAGGAATCAGGTTGGGAGCCTATCCGGGCTGTCATGTCATGATTCTGAGGGAAGGACTTCCGGTGTACAACAAATGTTTTGGAAACTATACGTATGAAGGCGGGATGGCGGTGAAGGAGAATAGTCTGTACGACCTGGCTTCACTGACCAAGGTGACGGCTACGCTGTTGGCCGTGATGAAACTTTATGACGAGGGAAAGTTCGGGCTGACCGATCGGGTATCGGATTATTTGCCTATATTGAAAAAAACGGACAAGTCTCGTCTCACCATCCAGGATTTGCTGTTCCATGAATCCGGATTGCCGGCCTACCTTCCGTTTTATGAGGAGGCCATCGATATGAAGTCTTGTAACGGAGCCTTGTTCCGTAAGAAACCGGACAAGACCCATACGCTGAAACTAGCAGAAAACATGTATGCCTGCCCTGATTTCCGGTACAACCCGCAATGGGTGTCACATACTCCGTCGGCAGACTATCCGCTGCAAGTGTCCGACAGCTTGTTCCTGAACAAGGAATTCTGCCAGGAAGTGGTGAAGCAGATTGTAGAGAGCCCGTTGAAAGGGCGTTCGTACCGTTACAGCTGCCTGAACTTCATGCTCTTGAAAGAGATGGTAGAGAAGATTACGGGTACTCCGATGGATGTGTACCTGGACAGTGTGTTCTATGCTCCGATGGGGTTGAGGCATACTGCCTTCCTGCCTTTGCGTAAGTTCAAGAAAGAACAGATTGTGCCCTCTGTCAAGAACGATTTGCTGCGTGGAGGACCGTTACAAGGATTTGTGCAGGATGAGGCCGCTGCCTTTATGGGCGGAGTTTCGGGAAATGCTGGCTTGTTCTCTACGGCTCACGATGTGGCTCGGATTGCCCAGATGTGGCTGGATAAGGGTATTTGCGGCGACAGAAGATATTTGAGCCGTGCCACATGTGAACTGTTCACCACGCTGAAGTCGCGCAACAGCCGCCGGGGTCTGGGATTTGACAAGCCCAATGTGGAAAATCCTGAAAACAGTCCGTGCACACCTGAAGCACCTGCTTCCGTATTTGGCCATACTGGTTATACGGGCACTTGCGTATGGGTGGATCCGGACAATGAACTGGTTTTTGTGTTCTTGAGTAACCGGACGTATCCTTCTGCCTTGGGAACGAACAACCTGGTGAAGTACAACATCCGCACCCGAATGCAACAGGCAATGTACCAGTCGATAATGCGTTGATTTTATTTAGACGAATTATAAATTGTAACGAATTAGATAGAAAATGTAAAGTGGATGTGACAACTGAAAGGAAAAAGATTAACTTTGCACTATCAAATTAGGACTAATAATAACTTAACTTTTTTACAACAATGGCTTACGTAATTAGTGACGATTGTATCGCTTGCGGTACTTGTATCGATGAATGCCCGGTTGGCGCAATCTCAGAAGGTGATAAATATTCAATCAATCCGGACGCTTGCACAGAATGTGGAACTTGTGCTGACGTTTGTCCTTCTGAAGCAATTCACCTGGGATAATCGAATCGTCTGTATGACACAAAATAAGGGAATCCTGCTAAAGGATTCCCTTATTTTTTTGCCTTTATCTGAGGAATATGGTAGTCAAATTAGGTCCTGCAAAAAACGCCTTTGCGTTTCGGTTAAAACGCAAGTACATTTCAACTAAAACGCAAGTACGTTTTGCTTCAAACGCAAGTACGTTTTGCTTCAAACGCAAGTACGTTTTATCTGAAACGCAAGTGCGTTTTTGAAGCATAAAAAAACAGCCCCGAAAAATCTTCGGAGCTGTCATGTAATAGTCTCTTTTTCTGTCTCTTATTTCAAACGAGCCAAAGTTTCCTTGATACGACGCATAGATTCTACGATGTTCTCGTCGGAAGTGGCGTAGCTCATACGGATGCATTCAGGCGCACCGAAAGAAGTACCGCCTACGCAAGCCACGTGGCCTACTTCCAGCAAGTACATAGCCAAGTCATCTGCATTGTTGATCACGCGGTCGCCGTCTTTCTTTCCGAAGAAAGAATCGCATTTCGGGAACAGGTAGAAGGCTCCCTGCGGCACGTTCACTTCAAATCCCGGGATTTCTTTGGCCAGTTTCACAATCAGGTCACGACGGCGTTCGAATGCTTTGCGCATTTCTTCTACCGGAGCCTGAGTGCCTGTGTAAGCAGCTTCAGCGGCTTTCTGTGATACAGAGCAAGGTCCTGAAGTGTACTGTCCCTGCAATTTGTTCACCCCTTTTACAATCCATTCCGGTCCGGCGATGAAACCGATACGCCATCCCGTCATAGCGTATGCCTTTGATACACCGTTGACGATGACTACGCGGTCTTTGATGTCAGCAAACTGAGCGATGCTTTCGTGTTTGCCGATATAGTTGATGTGCTCGTAGATTTCATCCGCAATGACAATCACACGTTCGTGCTTGGCGATGACTTCTGCCAGTCCTTTCAGTTCTTCCTTTGAATAGACAGAACCTGTCGGATTGGACGGAGAGCAGAGAATCAGCGCACGTGTTTTCGGAGTGATGGCAGCCTCCAGCTGAGCCGGAGTAATCTTGAAGTCCTGTTCGATGCCTGCACGAACGATGACCGGAGTACCTTCGGCCAGTTTCACCATTTCCGGATAGCTTACCCAGAAAGGAGCCGGAACAATCACTTCGTCACCTTTGTTGATCAGTGTGAGGATGGTGTTGCAGACAGACTGCTTGGCACCGTTTGCACAGCTGATTTGTGCGGCGGTATATTCCAGACCGTTTTCATTTTTCAATTTTGCCACGATGGCGTTGCGCAGTGCCGGATATCCGGCTACAGGTGAATAACGAGAGTAGTTTTCGTCAATGGCCTTTTTAGCGGCTTCTTTAATATGGTCCGGAGTATTGAAATCCGGTTCTCCCACACTCAGGTTGATGACGTCAACCCCCTGAGCTTTAAGTTCACTACTTTTCTGTGACATAGCCAATGTAGCCGAAGGCGACAGGCTGTTCAAACGATCTGAAAGTTGGTTCATTTTATTGTGTTATTAAAGTTGGAAATTTTCTTTGCAAAAGAAGCTAATTTCTTCCACATATAAAAGAAATTAGCTTCGAAAAAGGTTTATTTTCTGTCTCCGAGTATGCGGAGGAGATAAATGAACAAGTTGATGAAGTCGAGATACAGGGTCAAGGCTCCCATCAGGGCTATCTTCTGTGTGGTCTCGTTCACTTCAATGTCGTCGTGCGACAGGAGTTGCTTGATTTTCTGTGAGTCGTAGGCGGTAAGTCCCACAAACAGCAGTACCCCGATGTAAGAAATAATCAGGTCCATCATCGAGTTGTGGAGGAACATGTTCACCAGTGAGGCGATAATCAGTCCGATGACTCCCATCAGGCAAAGGCTTCCGATGCGGGTAAGGTCTTTCTTGGTGATATAGCCAAACAAGGCGGTTACCCCGAATGTACCAGCCGTCACGAAGAAAGTGGTGGCAATGGAGCTGAGGGTATAAACCAGGAACAGCACGGACATTGTGACTCCGTTCAGTACCGAATAGGCGATGAACAGGAGGGTAGCCGTGGTGAAGCTGATTTTATGTATGCGGGCAGAGAGATACATCACCAAGGCTACTTCTGCAATCAGCAAACCCCAGAACAGGATGGAGTTCTGCATCATGGTCTCAATGAGGGTGTATGATTTAGCCACATACATGGCCACAAAGCCTGTGATGACCAGCGCCAGCGTCATCCAAATGTATACACTGCGAAACAAAGCCGTTTGTGCGGCTTTGCTGGCAAAGCTTTTTACTAAATTGTTTGTTTCCATAGGTCTTGATTATTTATTGAAATGTAAGGTATGTCCCATTCTGTCTTTTTTGGTACGCAGGTAGCGTTCATTGTACTTGTTGGGCGTCACTTCGATGGGCACGTTTTCTACGATTTCCAGTCCGTAGGCTTCCAGTCCCACACGTTTCACCGGATTGTTGGTGAGCAGACGCATCTTGTGGATGCCGATTTCACGAAGAATCTGTGCACCTACTCCGTAGTCACGTTCGTCAGCCTGGTGTCCCAAGCAAAGGTTGGCATCTACTGTGTCCATTCCTTCTTCCTGCAGCTTGTAGGCTTTCATTTTTTCCATGAGGCCGATGCCGCGTCCTTCCTGGTTCAGGTAGATGATGGCTCCCTTTCCTTCTTTTTCGATTTGCTGCATGGCCTTGTGCAACTGTTCGCCGCAGTCGCAGCGCATGGAACCGAAGATGTCGCCGGTAGCGCAAGATGAATGTACACGTACCAGTACCGGTTCGTTTTCAGAGAAAGTACCTTTGATCAGCGCCACGTGCTCCAGTCCGTTGCTTTTCTGACGGAAAGGAATCAGACGGAAGTGTCCGTATTCGGTCGGCATGTCTACTTCCACTCCTTTTTCTACCAGTGATTCCTGTTTCAGGCGGTAGGCAATAAGGTCGGCAATGGAAATCAGTTTGAAGCCATATTCGTCGGCCATCTTCTTCAGTTCCGGCAGACGGGCCATCGTGCCGTCTTCGTTCATCACTTCCATCAGGGCAGCGGCAGGGTAGAGTCCGGCCAGGCGGGCCATATCCACGCAGGCTTCCGTATGTCCGGCACGGCGGAGTACACCTTTATCCTGTGCATACAGCGGATTCACGTGTCCCGGGCGTCCGAAAGTTTCCGGTTTGGAAGTCGGGTCGGCCAGTGCGCGGATGGTAGCCGCACGGTCGGCAGCCGAAACACCGGTTGTACAGCCTTCCAGCTTGTCGATGGTCACAGTGAACGGAGTGCCCAGTACAGACGTATTGTTAGACACCTGATGTGGCAGATCCAGTTCCTCACAGCGGGATATAGTGATAGGGGCGCAAAGTACACCTCTTGCATGTTTCAGCATGAAATTTACTTTTTCCGGGGTAATCAGTTCGGCAGCTACCACCAGGTCGCCCTCGTTCTCGCGGTCCTCGTCGTCTACGATGATGACGAATTCTCCTTTGCGGAAATCTTCGATTGCCTCTTCAATTGTATTCAGTTTGATTTTCTCCATAATGATATGATAGTTTAGAATGATTTTTTAATTCTTTCCTGTATGTCACGGCTGGTCTTGACAATGGTTTTCAGATCCTTGTCCAGACGTACCCGGTAACGCCAGATGTTCAGCCAGATGAGTAGTCCCGCTGGAACAATGATACCAATCAGCAGGTTGAGCCAGCGGTTGTCCGACACGCTCTTATGTGCTTTGATGGATAAGAACGGATAATTGTTCAGAAAGTTCAGTACCACTCCGTCTTTGGTGTTGGACAGTTCTTCTATTAACACTTCCATCTGCTGGCTGATTTCCTTGATGGCATCGTCATGCTTGTTGTTGGTAAACACCTGATAATAGTTGGGAGGTCCCAACAGCTTGTGGGTGTTTCCGTAGGTCTCACACTTCCGGCAAAGGTCGTTCAGGTCCTGATAGATTCGGTCGTAGTCAGGGTTATGGATGATGACTTCCTTCTTGAAGATGTGGCGCGATACCCGGATGCCCAGTATTTTTCGGAAGAAGGCTGCATATACATCAATGTTGAATACCACGGAATCCTTGTTGGATTTGTAGGTGAGGAATCCGCCCAAAGGTGCCAGGATGAGGGTACTCATCCAGGTACCCAGCACAATGTTCATTTCTCCACTTTTAGCCACACGGGTTGCTCCAGAGTCAATGATGTAGTAGAGCACAAAGATCAAGACTGAAATCACGACCGGCATACCCAGTCCACCTTTACGGATGATGGCTCCTAATGGGGCACCAATAAAGAAGAAGATGATACAGGCCAGTGACAAAGTGATTTTCTTGTGCCAGTCTGATTGGTGACGGCGGATGTTTCCGTCGGCCTCTCTTGTCATGTAGCTTTTCATGCTCCATTCTGAAATGAGTGAAGAAAGCCGCATTTCAGTGGTGTTGAGGGCCTTTAACCGCTGTGCCGATGTCATGCTGTTCAGTATACTGTCGGTATTGATAATACTCAGATGTTCTGTCTGGATTTTGGTGGAATCCGTTTTGGTAAGCAGTGGTTTTCGATACGTCGTTTTCATGGCGTCCGAATACATGGCATGACCCACACTGTCGGCATACATGTTCAGAGAGTCGATGGCCAAGGAGATTTCACGCATGTTCTTGATGTCCGAACGTTGGTTCAGGAAGTTGCCATCCACCATCTCAAAATTGGTGTCGAAAGCAATCAGGGTATGCTTTTCCTTGAATGTTTCTCGGCGGTAGGGAACGTTGCGTGAGATGACCGATTGGGATTTCAGATTCTCAAACTGCTCTCCGTTGTACAGATGCAGGTACAGGTGTTTTTTGTCGGCAGTCAGTTCCAATTTTCCTTCTGCTGCCCAAATGATGTGGGCATTCTCAAATCCATCGGAAAAATTGTATATCAGGACGTCTTTCAGGATACCTGTTTCACGGTCCTTGTGCTTGACGTAGATGTTATATCCTTCAATGTCACTATAGAACACTCCTTCCGGAATGTCCACTTCCGGTGATTTTTGTTTCATGGAAACCAGCAGGGTCCAGAGTTCCTTTTGGGCCTTCGGACCGATTACGTTCTGAAAAAAAAACGACATGACTCCCAAGAACATGCAGAAAAGCACGACCGGGCGGATAATGCGGAGCAGGGGAATACCTGCTGCCTTCATGGACAACAGCTCATAACGCTCTCCAAAGTTTCCGAATGTCATCAAGGCAGCCAGCAGGATGGCCAGCGGGAGAGACAATGGAATCAAAGTCAGTGCTGATAAAAAGAAGAATTGAGCCAATACGCTCATCTCTAAGCCCTTTCCAACCAGTTCGTCGACATATCTCCATAGAAACTGCATCATGAAAATGAACAGGCAGATAAAGAATGTCCCCGAAAAGAGCAGTAGAAAACTCTTTAAGACGAATATATCAAGTTTTTTTATGCGTAGCATTCCTGTTTAATATTATCAGCATGCAAAAGTAGCACAAAAAACGGACAGCAAAATAAAGTTTTGTATATTTTATAGATTTATACTCCGAAAACTCTTTTCAAGGTTTCTATTTGAGAGTCCCAAAGGCTGCGTACGTCTTCTTCCTCTCCGGGTTCAGCAAAGTCTGTAATTTCCAGTGTATGGTCGGTTGTCAGTTCGTTGTAATGGATTTTCATTTCGAAATAACTTTTGGCCTCGTCGTCATCCAGCCAGTGAAAGCGAATGAAAAATTCCGGGCGGCTGTTGACTACGATAGCTTGCCGTGTCTCCGTTTTTCCCCAGTGAAACGTATAGGTTTTTCCTTCTTTTGTCACTTGGTCGGCAAACCAGCGCTGCAAGCCGGCGGTCGTACTGATGGCATTCCATATGATGACACTGGAAGAAGGATTCAGTGGATATTCTATTTGTGTTTTTCTTTTCATGACGTTTTTAGTGTTTTTATTTGTATTTTTTGCAACGGCGGCAAATTAAAGTATTTTTTTGTTCACTCCATAATGATTGAAGATATTTTTTTATGAATTCTAATCGTCCCAAATTATTTTTTTGTGGCATAAAATAAATACTTTACATCGAAAGGTTAATTGGGGTAAATGGTGGAAATTGCTTGTTTATAGTGCTTTACTGGCGGATAAAGTCGGACAATATGTGGCTTCTTCCCGAAAAAAGAGTAAAAAAGGGAGGATAAATTTGCTCAATTCAAAAACTTGCTCTATCTTTGCACCCGCAATCACGAAATGATGGCGGGATAGCTCAGCTGGTTAGAGCGCATGATTCATAATCATGAGGTCCCCGGTTCAATCCCGGGTCCCGCTACGA
>NZ_CABROP010000029.1:0-42320 GCF_902472605.1 uncultured Bacteroides sp. | reverse complement strand
CATTCTCAGCGGCTCTCCCTCTCGAAAGCGGTTGCAAAGGTACGCACTTTTTCCGCTTCTGCAACTTTTATGCAATACTTTTTTGCAGATTTTTTGAAGATTTTCTGTAAACAGCTGTGAACAAGACAGTTGCAGGTGAACATTTTTGACGTTCCAATAAACGGACGGAAACAGCATTACATTATGTATTTCGCGCGGGCGTGTGTACGCGCATGTATAAAACTCACACCGCAGGCACATTTTTTCCAGAGACTCCCGACATTTTCTATGTTTTCCTCTCGGGAAACGTATGTTTCCGCCCTGGAAAACGTACGTTTCCCGAGAGGAAAACATACGTCTCTCATATCGGAAACATAGAAAACTTAAAGGCAACAAAGGATTATCTCACCGACAAATCATTCATATCTTTATTCATCATAAAATGCCTCCAACACTTTTATTTCACAAATGACATGGAGGCACCAACAAATTAGATTTTTCTATTTTCCTCACTCAAATCTACAATAAAGAGAGAAACCACCTTCATATAAATATACATGTCCCCACAAATTTATACCTACCTCTCTCCCAACATAGCACAAAGTAACTTATCTTTGCAGAAAAAGACACAAGCCATGAAAAAATCTCTCTTACTTCCACTCGCAGGATTACTAATGATGAGCAGTACATCCTGCGTGACAAAGAAAAAATTTCTGATTGCTGAAAATGGTAGAATCGAAGCTCTTTCCAGAGGAGACAATCTTCAAGGACAGCTGAACGAATGCCATAACGAAATGGGAAAAATGCGCGAACAAATAAGCCAGCTGGAGCAAGATACAAACCGACAAGGAAATTCCATCCGACATTACCAGCAGCTATTGTCCAGCAACATGAGCGAACAGGAAAAACTGAACACGCTACTAGGAGAAAAACTGAAAGAACTAGACGAACGTGAGAAAACCATTCAGGAGCTTCAAGGAATGATTGACCAGCAGAATGCCAAAGTACAAAATCTGCTTAACAGCGTAAAGGATGCATTGCTCGGCTTTAGTAGCGACGAATTGACCGTACGCGAGCAAAACGGAAAAGTATATGTAGCTATGTCAGATAAGCTGCTGTTTCAATCCGGAAGCGCCAAACTTGACAAACGTGGCGAAGAAGCCTTGGGGAAACTGGCAGAGGTACTGAATAAACAAAACGAAATAGATGTATATATCGAGGGACATACAGACAACAAACCCATCCATACTGCACAATTCAAAGACAACTGGGATTTAAGTGTCATCAGAGCAACCTCCGTGGTCCGCATCCTGATTGAAAAATATCAAGTCAATCCCCTCCAGATACAGCCCTGCGGCCGTGGAGAATTTATGCCAGTTGCCGATAATGAAAGTGCTGAAGGACGGGCCAAAAACCGCCGGACTGAAATCATTATGGCACCGAAACTGGACAAGCTGTTTCAAATGTTACAAAAATAAAAACTAATCATCCTTTATATGGTAAGGATATGTAATAAGAAAGCCGACTTCTCTGTAGCATACAGGAAAACGGCTTTTTTATTACACATTTATATACCAACGCATAGGTCTGTCAACTTCCTTTCCCCCTCTATCAGTCCGACCACCTCCTACTCTCTCCTTTCCGCTCTGCCCAAACAGTCCATGACTACTATATCAAGTTCCACAGGCATCAGATTCCCTTTCTAACCCAATTCAAAACAACATATTTCTCATTTTTCCGATTTCTCAAATGTTAAAAGCAAAAGAAAGGCTAAAAAAACAGGAAAACATGCTCTAAAACATGGACTTTTATTAGTGTATTTTTACACTTATCCGTAATATTGCAGTCGAATTAGTGTTATTCATACACTTTGAAAAGAAAACACAGAAAAACATATTTTGATAACCATGAAATCAATACACAATAATTAAAGTACAAACAATTATGAATTGGAATTCAACTGAATTTATTTGGCTCGATTGGCTGGTCCTCGCCATCGGAGTCGTAGCGATTGTATGGGCTGTTTACCGTGCAATTAAAAAGGATAAAGAAAAAATGAAAGGTGCAGACAGTCAGGACTACCTTTTCGGTAAAGGGGAACCTTGGTACATCATCGGTGCTGCCATCTTTGCAGCCAATATTGGTTCTGAGCACCTTGTAGGATTGGCCGGTACAGGTGCCAAAGACGGTGTGGGTATGGCACACTGGGAAATGCAAGGCTGGATGATTCTTATTCTGGGATGGTTGTTCGTTCCGTTCTACCAGCTACTGAATAACAAGATGGGGAAAATCATCACCATGCCGGACTTCCTGAAATTCCGTTACACACAACGCACCGGCTCATGGCTGTCTATTATTACCCTGATTGCCTATGTGCTGACTAAAGTATCTGTAACCGCATTCACTGGTGGTATCTTCTTTGAATATCTACTTGGACTTCCTTTCTGGTGGGGAGCTCTTGGCCTTATTTTTATTACAGCTATTTTCACTGTTTTTGGTGGTATGAAAGGAGTCATGACACTCTCTGCCATCCAGACACCGATTCTTATTATCGGATCATTCCTTGTTCTGTTTCTTGGATTGAATATCCTGGGCGATGGCAGCATTTCGGAAGGATGGTCGCAGATGATGGCCGCATGTAATGCCGCACACGACGGTTTCGGTACGACCCACATGTTCCATACAGATCCTGCCGACCCGATGTATCCGCAATTCCCTGGTTATGTGGTATTCCTCGGAGCATCCATTATCGGTTTCTGGTACTGGTGTACTGACCAACACATCGTACAACGTGTACTTGGCCAGACCAAAGGAGAAGACAACCGTAAAGTCATGGCACGCGCACGCCGCGGTACAATTGCAGCCGGCTATTTCAAGTTGCTCCCCGTTTTCATGTTCCTGATTCCAGGTATGGTAGCTTTCGCTTTGTCACAGAAGACTGGCAGCAACATCGTGATGGACATCACTAACACACATGACACAGACGGTGCGTTCGCGATGATGGTAAAAGACATCCTGCCTGCAGGTGTGAAAGGTATTGTAACCGTAGGCTTTATCTGCGCCCTGGTAGCTTCCTTGGCTGCCTTCTTCAATAGTTGCGCGACATTGTTTACCGAAGACTTCTATAAACCGATGAAGAAAGGCATGAGCGAAAGCCATTATGTAATGGTAGGACGTATTGCCACTATCGTAGTCGTAATCTTGGGATTGGCTTGGATGCCTATCATGATGAACATGGGCAACCTGTATTCTTATCTCCAAGATATCCAGTCTCTGATTGCCCCTGCTATGGTAGCTGTATTTACCCTCGGTATCTTCTCCAAACGTATCACTCCGAAAGCTGGTGAATGGGGTCTGATTGGAGGATTCCTCATCGGTATGCTCAGATTGTTGACCAACGTACTCACCGAATCAGGTAAAGCCACTATGGAAGGTGCATTTTGGGAACATACCACTTGGTTCTGGCAGACCAACTGGCTGATTTTCGAAGTTTGGTTACTCGTCTTCATCATTATTATGATGTACGTGGTATCCATGTTCACGGCAAAACCGACAGCTGACCAAATTGCAGCCATCACCTTCACGAGTGACTACAAGAAAGCCATCCGTGAAAGCTGGAATGCATGGGATGTGGTTGCCACACTGGGCGTGGTGGTTCTGTGTGGATTGTTCTATGCATATTTCTGGTAATCCGTAAAAACAAACATCATATAAAGGAAGAGGATATACAGGAAATTTGTATATCCTCTTTTTTTAGAAAAACCATCGAAAAGCATCGATTCTATGTTGAAAAACATTGGAAAAAAATGAACAAGTAATCATTTTAAGTGTTACTTTTACACCACAAATAAAAACATCAATAATTTCATATGAAAAGCATGAATAAATCTATTTTAGGGGCAAGTATCATTCTTGCAGTATTGAGCGGTTGCGCTTCCAAGCAAGCCCAGCAACCTGAACTGACATTATCAGGCTTGAACCCTGCTAACTTTGAAACTACAGTGGGAGGGAAACCTGTCAAACTCTATACGTTGAAAAATCATCAAGGCATGGAAGTCTGCGTCACCAACTTTGGAGGACGTCTGGTCTCTATCATGGTCCCGGACAAAACCGGCAAGATGACAGATGTAGTCCTTGGCTTCGACAGCATTGCTGATTATCAGAACATCCCCAGTGATTTCGGCGCTGCCATCGGACGATATGCCAATCGAATCAACAAAGGGAAAATGACCATTGACGGACAGGAAATCCAACTTCCGACAAACAACTTCGGCCATTGCCTGCACGGAGGTCCTACCGGATGGCAATATCAGGTATATGATGCCAATCAAACCAATGACAGTACCATTGTGCTGACTATGAAATCACCGGATGGAGACAACAACTTTCCAGGTAACGTCACAGCGCATGTTACCTACTCTCTGACTGCTGACAATGCCATCGACATCCAGTATGATGCAACGACTGACAAAACAACCGTCATCAACATGACGAACCACTCTTACTTCAACCTGAGCGGCGATCCGTCAAAACCGGCCACCGACCATATTCTGTATGTCGCTTCCGACAGCATCACTCCGGTAGACAGCACCTTCATGACTACAGGCGAAATGATGGCTGTAAAAGATACTCCATTCGACTTCAACACGCCGAAAACTATCAGCCCATCAGTGACCGACTTCAGCAACGAACAAGTGAAATTCGGCAACGGATTCGACCACAACTGGGTATTGAAAACAAAAGGCGATATCAGCCAGGTGGCAGCCAAACTGACCTGCCCAACCAACGGTATCAGCCTGGAAGTATACACTAACGAACCGGGTATCCAAGTATATACCGGAAACTTCCTCGACGGCACAGTAAAAGGAAAGAAAGGCATTGCCTATCCGCAGCGGGCTTCTGTTTGTCTGGAAACACAGCACTATCCTGACAGCCCCAACAAACCCCAATGGCCTTCTGTTATCCTAACTCCGGGACAAACCTACCAGAGCCACTGTATCTTCAAGTTTACAGTGGAGAAATAACAGATACCTACAAGAAACCAAGTTGAAAAGAACAAAAAGTCAAAAATTGAATGACCACTTACTATAATCATAATCCCAAATTCTACGTCGGCATCGACTGCATCATCTTCGGATTCGAAAAAGGAGAACTCAACTTACTGCTGCTGAAACGCAATTTCGAACCGGCCATGGGGCAATGGTCGCTGATGGGAGGATTCATTCAGGAAAATGAAAGTGCAGACGATGCGGCCAAACGGGTACTAAGCGAACTGACAGGACTGGAAAATGTCTATATGGACCAGATTGGAGCCTTCGGTGCCGTTGACCGTGATCCCGGAGAACGGGTCATCTCACTGGCCTATTACGCGCTGATCAACATCAACGAGTATGACCGCGAGCTGGTACAACAGCACAATGCCCACTGGGTGAATATCAATGAGATTCCGGACCTGATTTTCGACCACAACGAAATGGTAGAAAAGGCCCGTGCCATCATGCGACAGAAGGCATCCAGGGCACCTATCGGCTTCAATTTACTGCCAGAGTTGTTTACCCTGACACAATTGCAGAACTTGTACGAAGCCATTTACGGAGAACCGATGGACAAGCGCAACTTCCGTAAACGCATTGCTGAAATGGGATTTATTGAAAAAACAGATAAAATAGATAAAACAGGATCCAGAAGAGGAGCTTCTCTTTACAAATTCAATGACAAGGCTTATCAGAAAGATCCGAAATTTAAACTTTAATCACATGTTAGAAGCACTAAAAGAAAAAGTATTCCATGCAAACCTGGATTTGGTGAAGCACGGATTGGTGATTTTTACGTGGGGAAACGTGTCGGCCATTGACCGTGAAAGTGGTCTGGTAGTCATTAAACCCAGTGGAGTATCTTACGATGAAATGAAAGCCGATGATATGGTAGTAGTAGACTTGGAAGGAAATGTGGTAGAAGGCGACTTGCGCCCTTCCAGCGACACTCCAACCCATCTGGTACTCTATAAAGCTTTTCCTGAAATTGGAGGAGTTGTACATACCCACTCTACATATGCCACCGCATGGGCCCAAGCCGGATGCGACATTCCGAACATCGGTACTACTCATGCAGACTATTTCCACGAAGCAATTCCCTGCACGGCCGACATGACAGAAGAAGAAGTGAAAGGAGCTTACGAACTGGAAACAGGAAATGTCATTGTGAAACGCTTCGAAGGTATGAATCCGGTACACACTCCAGGAGTGCTGGTAAAGAATCACGGACCTTTCGCATGGGGTAAAGATGCACACGATGCCGTACACAATGCCGTTGTCATGGAACAGGTCGCAAAAATGGCCAGCATTGCTTATGCCATCAATCCGCGCCTGACCATGAACCCGCTGCTGATTGAGAAACATTTCAGCCGCAAGCACGGCCCGAACGCTTACTACGGACAAAAGAAAAAATAAACCTAACTCTATAACGCCAACCAATTAATTATAAAATAAAATCACTATGAACACATTTGACCAATATGAAGTATGGTTCGTAACCGGAGCTCAGCTCCTTTACGGAGGCGATGCAGTCATCGCAGTAGACGCACACAGTAACGAAATGGTAGCAGGTTTGAATGCCAGCGGCAAACTGCCTGTGAAAGTGGTATATAAAGGTACAGCCAACTCTTCAAAAGAAGTAGAAGCCGTATTCAAAGCAGCCAATAATGACGAAAAATGTATCGGTATCATCACTTGGATGCACACCTTCTCTCCTGCCAAGATGTGGATTCATGGCTTGCAGCAACTGAAAAAACCGTTGCTCCATCTGCACACTCAGTTCAACAAGGAAATTCCATGGGACACAATGGACATGGACTTCATGAACCTGAACCAGTCTGCTCACGGCGACCGCGAATTCGGTCACATCTGCACTCGTATGCGTATCCGTCGTAAAGTAGTAGTAGGTTACTGGAAAGAAGAATCCACTCAGAAGAAGATTGCTGTTTGGATGCGTGTATGTGCTGCATGGGCTGACGCTCAGGATATGTTGATTATCCGTTTCGGCGACCAGATGAACAACGTAGCCGTTACCGACGGTGACAAAGTAGAAGCAGAACAGCGCATGGGATACCATGTAGACTACTGCCCGGTAAGCGAACTGATGGAATATCACAAAGCTGTAAAAGATGAAGATGTAGATGCATTGGTAAAAACTTACTTCAGCGAATACGACCACGATGCAGAACTGGAAAACAAATCTACTGAAGCATACCAGAAAGTATGGAACTCAGCCAAAGCTGAACTGGCTCTCCGCGCCATCCTGAAAGCAAAAGGTGCTAAAGGTTTCACTACCAACTTCGACGACCTGGGTCAGACAGACGGCAGCCACTTCGACCAGATTCCGGGTTTGGCATCTCAGCGCCTGATGGCAGAAGGATACGGCTTCGGAGCAGAAGGTGACTGGAAATCTGCTGCTTTGTACCGTACAGTATGGGTAATGAATCAGGGATTGCCTAACGGCTGCTCTTTCCTGGAAGACTACACATTGAACTTTGACGGTGAAAACAGCGCCATCCTGCAGGCCCACATGCTGGAAGTTTGCCCAATGATTGCTGCCAAGAAACCTCGCTTGGAAGTACACTTCCTGGGTATCGGCGTTCGCAAGAGCCAGACTGCACGTCTTGTCTTCACTTCTAAGGTAGGTACAGGATGTACAGCTACTGTAGTAGACCTGGGCAACCGTTTCCGCCTGATTGTAAACGATGTAGAATGCATCGAACCGAAACCGCTGCCTAAGTTGCCGGTTGCTTCTGCACTCTGGAAACCGATGCCTAACTTCGAAATCGGTGCTGGTGCATGGATTCTGGCTGGTGGTACACACCACTCTTGCTTCTCATACGACCTGACTGCAGAATACTGGGAAGACTATGCTGAAATCGCCGGTATCGAAATGGTACACATCAACAAAGACACTACCATCGGTGAATTCAAGAAAGAACTTCGCATGAACGAAGTTTACTATATGCTGAACAAAGCACTCTGCTAATACTTTGTCAGTTTTCATTAAAAGTGCTGGACAGAAGACTTCTTTCTGGCAGCACTTTTAATTTTTAATATTGCTTTATTTCTTAACTTTAAATTGTTGATTTTGATATGAAATCAGATGCTAAGTCAACCATTGAGGCAGGCAAGGCCATTCTGGGTATTGAGTTTGGCTCCACCCGAATCAAGGCTGTCTTGATTGACCAGGAAAACAAACCCATCGCACAAGGTAGCCACACATGGGAAAACCAGCTGGTAGACGGACTTTGGACCTACAGCATTGAAGCCATCTGGGCTGGGCTACAGGATTGCTATGCCGACCTTCGTACTAACGTAAAAAAACAATATGGCATAGAAATAGAAACACTGGCTGCCATCGGTATCAGCGCCATGATGCATGGATACATGCCTTTCAATGACAAGGGAGAAATTCTGGTGCCGTTCCGTACATGGAGAAACACCAACACCGGAAAAGCAGCTGCTGAATTATCTGAACTGTTTGTCTATAATATTCCGTTGAGATGGAGTATTTCTCATCTGTATCAAGCCATTCTGAACAAGGAAGAGCACGTAAAAGACACCACATTCCTGACCACCTTGGCAGGTTACGTACACTGGCAGATTACCGGTGAAAAGGTACTGGGTATCGGCGATGCTTCTGGTATGCTCCCTATCGACCCAGCTACAAAGAACTACTCTGCCGAAATGGTGGCTAAGTTCGACAAGCTGATCGCTCCTTATGGATTCAGTTGGAAACTGACTGACATCCTGCCTAAAGTATTGTTGGCTGGAGAAAATGCCGGTTGCCTGACTGAAGAAGGAGCCAAGAAACTGGATATATCAGGCCACTTGAAGGCAGGTATTCCTGTATGTCCTCCGGAAGGAGATGCAGGCACAGGTATGGTTGCTACCAATGCCGTAAAACAGCGGACTGGTAACGTTTCAGCCGGTACTTCTTCCTTCTCTATGATTGTACTGGAAAAAGACCTGTCAAAGCCTTATGAAATGATTGACATGGTCACCACTCCCGACGGCAGCCTGGTAGCCATGGTACACTGCAACAACTGTACTTCAGACTTGAACGCATGGGTCAACCTGTTCAAGGAATATCAGGAACTGATGGGCATGCCGGTCGACATGGACGAAATCTTCGGTAAGCTGTACAATAACGCTTTGACAGGCGATGCAGACTGCGGCGGACTGATTTCCTACAACTACTTCTCAGGTGAGCCTGTTACAGGACTGACAGAAGGACGTCCGTTGTTCGTACGTACAGCCAACGATAAATTCAATTTGGCTAACTTCATGCGCGCCCACTTGTATGCTTCTGTAGGCGTATTAAAAATTGGTAATGACATCCTCTTCAACGAAGAAAAGATTAAGGTAGACCGCATCACTGGTCACGGCGGATTGTTCCGTACCAAAGGTGTAGGCCAGCGCGTATTGGCTGCAGCCATCAATTCACCTATCTCCGTAATGGAAACAGCCGGTGAAGGTGGTGCATGGGGTATTGCCCTGCTGGGTTCTTATCTGGTAAATAATGACAAGAAGCAGTCTTTAGCCGACTTCCTCGACGAAAAAGTATTTGCAGGCAATGCAGGCGTAGAGGTATCACCTACGGCAGAAGACGTGGCCGGATTCAATGCCTACATTGAAAAATACAAGGCTTGTCTGCCCGTAGAAGAGGCTGCAGTAAAATACAAGAAGTAAAAAAGTGTGAAATAAATTAAGTTACTTCCACTTTGTAATTTACATATAAATGTCATACCTTTGCTCATAAATTCAAGAAGCAGGCAATGTTTCCATCATCTGCTTTATGTAGCATATAAATTAAAAAATTAATAATATGAACAGTAAACAAGTAATGAACCATGCTGCTGATAATATTCGTATTTTAGCTGCATCAATGGTTGAAAAAGCAAAATCCGGTCATCCCGGAGGCGCAATGGGTGGAGCCGATTTCATCAATGTACTGTACTCTGAGTTCCTGCAATATGATCCTCAGAACCCGAAATGGGAAGGACGTGACCGTTTCTTCCTCGACCCGGGACACATGTCTCCGATGTTGTACTCACAATTGGCACTCATTGGAAAATTCACATTGGAAGAATTGCAACAACTGCGCCAGTGGGGTTCTCCTACTCCGGGACATCCGGAAGTAGACGTAATGCGCGGCATTGAAAATACATCCGGTCCGCTCGGACAGGGACATACCTTTGCGGTAGGTGCTGCCATCGCTGCTAAATTCCTGGCTGCCCGCACAGGCAATCCTACTTTTGCAAAAGAAACAATCTATGCTTATATTTCAGATGGAGGTATTCAGGAAGAGATCTCTCAGGGCAGCGGACGTATTGCCGGATGCCTGGGACTGGACAACCTGATTATGTTCTATGACTCCAACGAAATTCAGTTGTCTACTGAAACAAAGGATGTAACAACGGAAGATACAGCCATGAAATACCGTGCATGGGGATGGAACGTCATCGAAATCAACGGTAACGACTGCGAAGAAATCCGTTCAGCCTTGAATACAGCAAAAGCTGAGAGCAAACGCCCGACTCTGATTATCGGTAAATGTATCATGGGTAAGGGTGCCCGCAAGGCAGACAACACTTCTTACGAGCACAACTGCAAGACTCACGGAGCTCCTCTGGGTGGCGACGCTTACAAAAATACCATCCTGAACTTAGGCGGTGATCCTGAAAATCCGTTCGTTATTTTCGACGACGTAAAAGAACTCTATGCCAAACGTGCAGAAGAACTGAAAGCCATCGCAGCTGCCCGTCATGAAGAAGAAGCTGCATGGGCTGCAGCCAACCCGGAAAAAGCCGTACAGCTGAAAGAATGGTTCAGTGGTGCCGCACCGAAAGTTGACTGGGCACACATCCAACAGAAAGCAAACGATGCAACCCGTAATGCTTCGGCTACCGTATTGGGCGCATTGGCACAGCAGGTTCCTAACATGATTTGTGCTTCTGCCGACTTGTCTAACTCAGATAAGACCGACGGCTTCCTGAAACAGACTCACGCCTTCACCAACGGAGATTTCAGCGGTGCCTTCTTCCAGGCCGGAGTAGCTGAACTGACCATGGCTTGCTGCTGCATCGGTATGGCCTTGCACGGTGGTGTCATCGCAGCTTGCGGTACTTTCTTCGTATTCTCAGACTACATGAAACCAGCTGTACGTATGGCTGCCCTCATGCAGTTGCCAGTGAAGTTCATCTGGACACACGATGCATTCCGTGTAGGTGAAGACGGACCTACTCACGAACCGGTAGAACAGGAAGCACAAATCCGTTTGATGGAAAAACTGAAAAACCACCACGGAAAGAACTCCATGCTGGTTCTCCGTCCGGCCGATGCAGAAGAAACAACTGTTTGCTGGAAACTGGCTATGGAAAATACCGACACTCCGTCGGCTTTGATTCTGTCTCGCCAGAACATCAACATGTTGCCGGAAGGAACAGACTATGCACAGGCTGCCAAGGGAGCTTACATCGTAGCAGGTTCTGACGAAAATCCGGATGTCATCATGGTAGCTTCTGGTTCTGAAGTTTCTACACTGGTAGCCGGAGCTGAATTGCTGCACAAAGACGGCATCAAGACACGCATCGTTTCTGTACCGTCAGAAGGCTTGTTCCGCAGTCAGAGCAAGGAATATCAGGAAAGCATCATTCCTACAGGAGCCAAAGTATTCGGTCTGACAGCTGGTCTGCCGGTAAACTTGCTCGGATTGGTAGGAGCTAACGGCAAAATCTGGGGTCTGGAATCATTCGGTTTCTCTGCTCCTTACAAAGTGCTGGATGAGAAGCTGGGATTCACTGCCGAAAATGTATATAAACAAGTAAAAGAAATGCTCTGATGAAAACGATAGGACTTGCATCCGACCATGCCGGATTTGAATTGAAACAATACGTCAAAAAATGGCTGGAAGCCAAAGGATGGGAATACAAGGACTTCGGTACCTACTCTACCGCGAGTTGTGACTATCCCGACTATGCACATCCATTGGCCTTGGCAGTAGAAAACGGAGAATGCTATCCGGGTATCGCCATCTGCGGAAGCGGAGAAGGCATCAGCATGACGCTGAACAAGCATCAGGGTATCCGTGCGGCACTTTGCTGGATTCCAGAAATTGCCCACTTGGCTCGACAGCACAACGACGCCAACGTATTGGTCATGCCGGGACGTTTCATCGACGAGAATATGGCCGACAAGATTATGACAGAATTCTTTACGACTGATTTTGAAGGCGGACGTCACCAGGCACGAATTGACAAGATGCCGGTTCGGTAAAAAGTCTTATGCATTGAGACGATATAGAAAATCCCGTTTCCATCCACGCGATTGGAAACGGGATTTTTTTATTCCTGAGGTCGGTTTCGCCGAAAGAAGTCCAACAACTCCTGATTCGCCCTACTGTCGAGTGCTACCTCCTGATTTTCCTTGAATATATCCAGTGTAGTGGAGCATTCTCCACAGATGTCAATGCCGATGACCTGTTCATGGTGCAACACCACAGACAACAGCTGTTCCAGTTCCGGAAGCGAAAGCAGTCCCTGATCCCAGTTGGTAGCAGCAGAATGGGCATCCAGCACATCCTTGTCAATCGACAGATAAACCGGACCTTCTACATGCTGGGCCGAGAAACGTTTCCAAGCCTCTTCATGCGAAAGTTCGTGCTCACCATAAAAAATCACCCGGTCACGATACGTCTCCGGAATAGCCTCTTTCAATTTCTCCGAAACCCCGACTAAAATAACCTTCCGCAAATAAGGATTGGTGTCCATCACATCCTTCACCCATCCTCCACACGAGATGACACCCTCGAATAGAGGAGGCTGCATATCCGGATGATGGTCAAATACCACCAAGGAAAAAGGTTTCCGGAGCTTATCGGTCCAAAATTTCGTCAGATAATGATAATTACCGGAGTCGATGAAATGGATAGCCTCCGCCGGATAATCTGCCATCAACCGCTTCAGGGCTTCAGCACTCTCCTTGTCACAATAACATTCCGTGCCCTCCAGATGCGTACAATCCAGCCATGTATAGTTCCGGTCATGGGAAAAACGCTCCCATTTGTACACATTCGTAAAATTCATAATTATCACTCGTCCGGTATTTGTCGTACTCATATTATTCTCCATTTTTACTCTATGGAAATTCCACAAATTTCATACCTTCACATGCATCCGAACTCAAGACTTCAGCTCACCAATCCATAAATGCCAGAATGACAGATGCCCGTAAAAAAATGATAAGAAACCTGATTCGTGCATGCAGGAGAAAAAAAATACCTATCTTTACGAGCAATATGCAGAAATAAGAAATAAAAAATAAAACTATAAACCATTATACCAATCATGAAAAAACTATTATTCATTCTATTGGCCTGTTTGCCTTTACTCGGAATGGCCAAAGATAAAAAAGACAATTCAGATCCCAAGTACTTGGCTGGAGCCATTACACTGGAAGACGGGAAAGTGACTTTCACCCATGACATCAAGGCCCCTTCCCTCTCCAAAGAACAACTCTACCAGCAAATGCTCGACTGGGCCAACGAGCGTTTCAAACCTGAAGACAAACTGCAAAGCCGGGTAGTCTACACCAACGAGCAAGAAGGTGACATTGCCGCCTCCGCTGAAGAATACATCGTATTCTCTTCTTCTGCCCTTTCGCTGGACCGCACACGTATTTATTACCAATATCTTATCCATGTGGACGATGGTATCTGCCACATGACAATGACCCGTATCCGTTACTGGTATGACGAAAACCGCGACGGAGGACAGAAATATACTGCCGAAGAGTGGATTACCGATGACATGGCACTGAACAAGAAGAAAACCAAACTGGCTCCCATCTGCGGAAAGTTCCGCCGCGAAACCATTGACCTGAAAGACCAGCTCTTCCAGTCGGCTACCGACGCACTGGGACAGAAAGTACTGGCCAACGAAACCGCCACACCCACTGTAGTACCAGCCACCCCATTGACTTCAGCCCAAAACGGTGAACTGAAAGAAGTGAGTGCAGCAGACCTTTCTGCCAACTGGAGCAGCCAGCTGCAGAACGGACGTATCACCTTGACCGCCAACGAAGAGGAAATCGAAATCAAACCGGAAAACTGGGGCGGATTCGGAAAACTGTTCAACAAGAACGTGGCCTACCTGCTGATTGCACAAGACCGTATTGCCCTCAGTGCCCTGATGGAACAGTGCACGGAATATAAGATTACCTTCTACGCACAGGGAAGCACCCAGCCGGCTGCGGTGATTGAATGCAAGAAGTCCATGAACCAGAAAATGACGGCCGACGACCTGAAATCACTGAATATTCAGGCAGACAGCAGTAAATCGTACACCATGTACACAGGCGAAATCACCCGTACTTTGCTGCGTCAGTAACCCCATCAAAAAACGCCCTTGCGTTTGACCCAAAACACAAGGACGTTTTACTTCAAACGCCTTGACGTTTTATCTAAAACGCAAGGGCGTTTAAAAGAAAACGCAAGGACATTTTTCCCCAAACGTCCTTGCGTTTTTTTATGAGCTATTTTTCATGAAATATCAAGCCTTCTGAAGCTGGCGATTCATGGCTGCCGCGGCACGCCGTCCGTCACCCATGGCCAGAATCACGGTAGCTCCTCCACGCACGATATCTCCTCCCGCATAAATAGTCGGGATAGACGACTGCATGTCTTCGTTCACGGCAATGGTTCCCTTGCGTCCCAACTCCAGCCCCGGAATAGAATGAGGCACAATCGGATTCGGCGATACGCCCACACTGACAATGGCCATATCAATGTCCAGTGTCACCGTAACCCCCGGAATAGGCACCGGACTGCGACGGCCGGATGCATCAGGTTCACCCAACTCCATTTTTTGCAATACCACCTGTTTCACACGACCTTTTTCGTCGGCAATGTATTCAATCGGATTGTGCAGGGTCAGGAATTCCACACCTTCTTCCTTGGCATGTTTCACTTCCTCCAGACGGGCCGGCATTTCTGCTTCCGAACGGCGATAGATAATCATTGCCTTTTCAGCTCCCAATCGGCGAGCAGTACGCACGGAGTCCATGGCAGTGTTTCCACCTCCAATCACGGCTACCCGCTTGCCGAAGGTCACCGGAGTATCGGAATCTTCACTGGCCGCATCCATCAGGTTCACACGGGTCAGATACTCGTTAGACGACATGATGTTGATAGAATTCTCGCCCGGAATGTTCATGAAATTCGGAAGTCCGGCACCCGAAGCCACAAAGATTCCCTTGAAGCCTTCGGCCTCCAGTTCCTCCACACTGAGGGTTTTCCCGATGATGCAGTCCTTCACAAAGGTCACGCCCATCTTCGAAAGATTTTCAATCTCCACATCTACAATCTTGTTAGGCAGACGGAACTCTGGAATACCGTATTTCAGCACCCCGCCAATCTCGTGCAGGGCCTCGAACACGGTCACGTCGTACCCCATCTTGGCCATGTCGCCCGCAAACGACAATCCCGCGGGTCCCGAACCGACCACCGCCACCTTGATACCATTCTTGGCCGCAATTTCCGGGACCGAAACCTGTCCGCTTTCCCGCTCGTAATCGGCAGCAAAACGTTCCAAGTAACCGATGGCCACTGCTTCGTGCCCCATCTTCAAGTGGATACACTTCGACTCACACTGCTTTTCCTGCGGGCAGACACGTCCGCACACAGCCGGAAGTGCACTGGTTTTCTTCAACGTACGCGCCGCCTCCAAAAATTCTCCACGCTCAATGTTCTTGATGAAGCCCGGAATATCAATACCCACCGGACAACCTTCCATACAGGAAGGATTGGCACAGTCCAGACATCGCTTGGCCTCCGTCAGCGCCTGTTCTTCGTTCAGCCCCAAGTTCACTTCCTCCTTGCGGCTGTGTGAACGGTATTCCGGGTCCAGTTCGTTCATCTTCACCCGCGGAATCAGGGTACGTTCTTTCGGCTTCATCCGCTTGCGCAACGCTTCGCGCCACTCCGCATTCCGGCCCGAAGCACTCTGTTCCGCTTCACATACCGCAGGATGCTCGTCCAGCTTATGGATTTCCTCCCGTTCGATGTCCTTGAAAGCACCCATACGCTTGAGCATCTCGTCAAAGTCCACCTGATGGCCGTCAAATTCCGGACCATCCACACACACGAACTTCGTCTTTCCTCCCACGGTGATACGGCAGGCACCACACATACCCGTTCCATCCACCATGATGGTGTTCAGAGACACATCGGTCGGGATGTCGTATTTCTTCGTCAGCAGGCAGACAAACTTCATCATAATGGCCGGACCGATGGCAAAGCATTTGTCCACCTTCTCGCGCTTGATGACCGCTTCCACTCCTTCCGTCACCAGTCCTTTCTGTCCGTAAGAACCGTCGTCGGTCATGATAATCACTTCGTCGGAGCTTTCCCGCATTTCCTTTTCCAGGATAATCAGTTCCTTGGTACGTCCGGCCAATACGGTAATCACCCGGTTGCCGGCAGCTTTCAATGCCTGTACGATGGGGAGCATCGGAGCCACTCCCACTCCTCCTCCGGCACAGACCACCGTACCGAAATTCTCAATATGAGTAGCTTTTCCCAACGGACCAACCACATCCGTAATATAGTCGCCTACATTCAGTTCGCATAAACGGGTGGACGAAAGCCCTACCTCCTGTACCACCAGTGTGATGGTTCCTTTCACCGGGTCGGCCGCAGCAATGGTCAGCGGCATGCGTTCTCCCTTTTCCCCTACACGGACAATCACAAAATGCCCGGCCTTGCGCGATTTCGCAATCAAGGGAGCCTCAATGACCAGCTTAAAAACTTTTTCGGAAAAATGTTCCTTCTGAAGAATTCTGTTCATGGTTTTATTGGATAAAGTTAATTATTAGTTGTTCCTTTTATAAATAAATTACCACAAAGTTAAAAGAAATAACAACACTTTCAAAGATTTTCCAAGCTTTCAATAAGATTCTGACAAGAAGTCAAAAGCACATCCTCAACTGCCCTCAGCCCACAGATAGTTAATTATGCATCTTTTTCAAATGGAACGAAAATAAGAAACAAATAAGACAATGATTATCAGCTAAATACAATTAATCAAAAAAATTTTTTTTCAGAAAAAAATGCTATTTATTCCGCAAAAATGACTCTTGTACAAAATTAAAGACTATCTTTGTAAGGTTACAATATGATATAAAAGCTCATGAATGAACGACTGAATCACATCAGACAACTGATAAATGAAGGAAATGTAGATACCGCTATATCCTGCCTGAATGATTTAATCCTCACCGCTTCCTCACCCATGCCGGAAGCTTATTATCTTCTGGGGAACGCCTTTCGAAAAAAAGGTGACTGGCAAGGTGCGTTGAACAATTACCAGGAAGCAATCTCTTTGGACCCGGACAGTCCGGCCACAGAAGCCCGAAGCATGATGATGGATATACTTAACTTTTATAACAAAGATATGTTTAATCAATAAGATATATAGAACTATGGCTAAAATGAAAGGAGTGGTTGTAGTAAACACGGAACGATGCAAGGGATGTAACCTATGCGTGGTAGCTTGCCCGTTGCACGTGCTGTCACTCACCCCAAAAGTAAATCAAAAAGGATATAATTTTGTACAGCAGGTAGTGGAAGATACCTGCAACGGATGCTCTTCGTGCGCCATCGTGTGCCCGGACGGATGTCTCACCGTATATAGAGCTAAATGTGAAGAATAAAAAAATGCCCAACAAGCAAAACCTAAGAAATTATGGCAGAAGAAGTTGTTCTTATGAAAGGTAACGAAGCTATAGCCCATGCCGCCATCCGTTTCGGCGTGGACGGTTACTTCGGTTACCCCATCACTCCCCAATCTGAAGTATTGGAAACGCTTGCCGAACAGAAACCATGGGAAACTACTGGAATGGTCGTACTCCAGGCAGAAAGTGAGGTGGCAGCAATTAATATGGTGTATGGAGGCGCCGGTAGCGGAAAAATGGTCATGACATCCTCCTCCAGCCCCGGTGTCAGTCTGAAACAGGAAGGTATCTCCTATATTGCAGGAGCAGAACTTCCGTGTCTGGTGGTTAACGTCATGCGTGGCGGCCCGGGTCTGGGTACCATCCAGCCAAGTCAGGCCGATTATTTCCAGACCACCAAAGGCGGCGGACACGGTGACTATCACCTCATCGCCCTAGCTCCAGCCTCCGTACAGGAAATGGCTGACTTTGTAGGACTAGCTTTCGAACTGGCTTTCAAATACCGCAATCCGGCCATGATTCTGGCCGACGGTGTCATCGGACAGATGATGGAGAAAGTGGTTCTCCCGGAATTCCGCCCCAGACGTACCGAAGAGGAAATCCTGGCACAATGCCCGTGGGCTACCACTGGCTGCAAAGGCCGCAAACCAAACATCATCACTTCACTGGAACTGGATCCGGCGGTAATGGAACAGCGCAACCTGCATCTGCAGGCCAAATACGCAGAAATCGAGGAGAAAGAAACCCGCTATGAAGAGCTGGATGCAGAAGATGCGGAATATTTGATTGTAGCCTTCGGTTCATGCGCCCGTATCGCACAGAAGGCAATGGAGCATGCCCGTGAAGAAGGCATCAAGGTTGGTTTGTTCCGCCCGATTACCCTGTGGCCGTTCCCGAGTAAAGCGTTGAAAGAAAGAGCCAAACAGGTGAAAGGTATCCTGACCGTGGAACTGAACAGCGGACAGATGATTGAAGATGTCCGCCTGGCCGTGGAATGCAAGGTACCGGTAGAACATTTCGGTCGTTTGGGAGGTATCGTTCCCGATCCGGACGAAGTAATCGAAGCCATTAAAGAAAAACTGATTCAGAAATAAATTATGGATACCGATAGAATAAGAGCCGTCTTAAACGTACTGTTTATGATTGGAGCGCTGATTTCCGTAATACTCTACTTCACCTTGGGAGACGACAAAACCGTATTCTTCTACGTATGCGGCGCTTCTCTCTTTCTGAAGATGATGGAGTTCGTGTTCCGTTTCTTTCTATGATAACCTACAGGAGAACCTATTATGACAAAAGAAGATATAATCAAACCTGAAAATCTGGTTTATCAGAAGCCTCGGTTGCTGAACGATAACCCGATGCACTACTGTCCGGGATGCAGCCACGGAGTAGTCCACAAACTGATTGCCGAAGTCATCGACGAAATGGGTATGGCCGAAAAAGCCGTCGGAGTAAGTCCGGTGGGATGTGCCGTATTCATGTATAACTACTTGGACATCGACTGCCAGGAAGCCGCACACGGACGTGCGCCTGCCTTGGCTACGGCCATCAAGCGCCTCTGGCCCGACCGTCTGGTATTCACCTATCAGGGAGACGGTGACCTGGCCTGCATTGGTACGGCAGAAACCATCCACGCCCTGAACCGTGGAGAAAATATCACCATCATTTTTATCAACAATGCCATTTACGGAATGACCGGCGGACAGATGGCCCCTACCACATTGTTGGGCATGAAAACTTCTACCTGCCCTTACGGCCGTATACCGGAAATCCACGGTTATCCGCTGAAAATGACTGAAATCGCGGCCACTTTGGAAGGAACAGCCTACGTGACCCGCCAGTCCGTACAGTCAGTGGCTGCCATCCGCAAGGCCAAGAAAGCCATCCGCAAAGCTTTTGAATGCTCCATGCAGAAAAAAGGCTCCAGCCTCGTAGAAATCGTATCTACCTGCAACTCCGGATGGAAAATGTCACCCGCCGATGCCAACAAATGGATGGAAGAACACATGTTCCCGTTCTACCCGCTGGGCGACCTGAAAGATACTACAGATATTAAATAATCACTCGCATACCTATGAAAGAAGAAATTATCATCGCAGGATTTGGAGGACAAGGGGTACTTTCCATGGGAAAAATCCTGGCATACTCCGGGTTGATGGAAAACAAGGAAGTGACCTGGATGCCTGCCTACGGTCCCGAACAGCGCGGAGGTACGGCCAACGTCACCGTCATCGTCAGCGACGAACGTATCTCTTCCCCGATTCTCAGCAAATACGATACGGCCATCATACTGAACCAGCCTTCACTTGCCAAGTTTGAAAACAAAGTAAAACCGGGCGGCGTACTGATTTACGACGGCTATGGTATCATCAATCCTCCGACTCGTAAGGACATCCACGTATACCGCATCGATGCCATGGATGAAGCCAACGAACGGAAAATGGCCAAGACCTTCAACATGATTGTGCTGGGCGGTCTGCTCAAGATACGCCCCATCGTATCTATCGACAGTGTGATCAAGGCACTCCGCAAGACCTTGCCCGAACGCCATCATCACCTCATTCCGATGAACGAAGAGGCTATCAAAATCGGTATGGAAATCATCAAGGAAGTCTGATTCCCATCAGGAACCGATATATCTTAAAAACAGAAAGGCTGCAAGGAAATTTATCAATCGAATTTCCATGCAGCCTTTTGTTTGCCATACACTTTCCGAATCCGCCTAACTTCCCTACTTTTTGAAAGACACAACCGCCCGTTTTCGCTTTTTTATTGTATCTTTGCCCCATTATGAAGAAAGTACTTTTTACAGCCATACTCCTGTTTCTGTGCCACACCTTGTATGCACAGGTTCCCCTCTCGCAATACGGACAAGGAATGTCTGCCACTGGAAGGGACAACAACAGATATGACCGCAACGGAAACCCCATAGATACAACTGCCGTCATCGATGCCAGCACCGTACCGGTAGGACTGAGTGCCTGGAAAATTGACACTCGCTTCGGCGAAATGACCCCGGTACCCATAGATACGCTGCAACACGGATTCCAGAACTCCAATGACACAGGAGGTCCTACGGGACACTATACATACTTAGGAAACCTCGGCGCACCGCGTATCTCGCATGTGTTTTTCGAACGGAAAGAAAGCAGCCAGTTCTTCTTTACCGATCCGTACGACTTCACCGTGAGAAAACCGGAGGACGTGATTTATACCAACACCAAATCACCGTTTACCAACCTGACTTATTTCAAACAAGGTGGCGGACGTAACGGAGAGGAACGCTTCAAAGCCTATTTCGCCGTCAACGTGAACAAACGGCTGGGATTCGGTTTCGATATCGACTATACCTACGGACGTGGTAAATACGACAGCCAGTCTACTGCCTTGTTCAACGGCAATCTTTTCGCTTATTACCATGGCGACAAGTACGACATGCACTTCAGCTTCATCAACGACAACCTGAAAGTAGCCGAGAACGGAGGTATCACGGACGACCGTTACATCACCAACCCGCTGGAAATGGCTGAAGGAAACCGTACGTATGAAACCTACTCCATTCCGACCAACTTATCGGACATCTGGAACCACAATACGGGGTATCACGCCTTCCTGACCCATCGCTACAACTTAGGATTCTATCGTGACGTGACGACCGAAAACGACACCATCACCAAAACAGAGTTTGTACCGGTCACCAGCTTTATCCATACCGTCAATATGGACATCAACCGGAGAAAATATATTTCTTACAACACAGCTCAAAACGAACAATATTTTGAGCACAACTATTTAGGAAAGGATTCATTGGATGTCACCAAGAACTTCTCCATCAAGAATACGGTGGGCATTGCACTTCGGGAAGGCTTCAACAAATGGGCCAAGGCCGGACTGACGGTATTTGCCAGCTTTGAGCACCGTAACTTCACCCTGACGGATACCATTACGGGGACAGCAGGCCGGCGTATTCCTACCAGCCACAAGGAAAACGTACTTTCCATTGGCGGTCAGCTCATCAAATCGCAGGGAAAGACCCTGCACTACAATGTGCTGGGTGAAATCGCCATGATTGGCGAAGATGCGGGACAATTCAGTGTAGAAGGACAAGGTGACCTGAACTTCCGCCTGTTCAATGATACGGTACGTCTGGAAGCCAATGCCTACATCAAAAACCTGAACCCGACTTTCTACTATCGACATTTCCATTCCAAGCACTATTGGTGGGACAATGACCTGAGTAAAATCATGCGCACCCGCATTGAAGGAAAACTGAGCATCGACCGCTGGCGGACCCAGCTGAAAGCCGGAGTGGAAAACATCACCAATTATACTTATCTGGACAATACGTCGGTGAAATACACGAACTCCAATGATGTAACCAGCTATAAGAATAACATGGCCGTAAGCCAGTATTCCGGAAGTATCCAGGTATTCAGTGCTACCTTACGGCAGGACTTCAAATTAGGTATCCTGCACTTGGACAATGAAATAACCTACCAGAAGACGAGCAACGAAACCGTGCTGCCCTTGCCGGAACTGGTACTTTACCATGACTTGTATCTCCAGTTCGGACTGGCCAAGAACGTGCTTCAAATTGAAATGGGAGCCGACATGCGTTACTTCACACAATATTATGCTCCCGACTATGCTCCGGCTATCGGACAGTTCTATCTGCAGAATCCGGATACTCGCTACAAGGTGGGAGGCTATCCGCTTATCAACGGATACATCAACCTGCACCTGAAACGTACCCGTATCTTCGTGCAGATGTACAACCTGCTGCAACGTACCGGCGAGAAGAGTTACTTCCTCGCTCCCCACTACCCGCTCAACCCGCGTATCTTGAAAATCGGTATTTCATGGAACTTCTTTGATTAACGGCCATGAAAAAGAACAAGACTTATTATCTGCTGGGCGGCTTTATCCTCCTGCTGGTAGTCATCCGCCTCTGCTCTCATTCAGAGCCTCGCCCGGAGTTCACTCCACGTGACTATCCCGACATCCTCCATTCAGGAGTCTTACGGGCAGTTACGGAGTATAACACCCTCAGTTACCATGCCGAAAAGGACAGCGTCTCCGGGTTTGATTATGAATTGCTGAGTGCCTTTGCCCAAGCCAAACACCTGCAGTTGGAAGTCACTCCCGAAATGAGCTTTGAAAAACGGCTGAAAGGTATTGCCGAAGGGAAATATGATTTAATTGCCACCGGAACTGTTATTACTACACGTTCCAAAGATACCCTGCTTTTCACACATCCGTTGTGGCTGAGCAAGCAAATCTTAGTACAGCGCAAACCGGAAAAGGGAAAAGACAGCCTTTATATCCACAATCAACTGGAGTTGGGAGGGAAGACCTTGCACGTGGTGAAAGGTTCACCGGCTCTGCTGCGCCTGCACAACCTTATCAATGAAATAGCCGATACCATCTATCTGCAGGAAGTAGACCAGTATGGCCCTGAACAGCTCATGGCCATGGTTTCCGGAGGTGACATCGACTATGCCGTCTGCGACGAAAACATCGCCAAAGGCAACATCGCATTGTATCCCAATCTGGACATTGATACCGATATCAGTTTCACTCAGTTTTATGCATGGGGAGTACCTAAACATGCCCCTATCCTGCTCGACAGCCTGAACAGCTGGCTCGACCAGTATATGAAGAGTGAAGACTATCGGAAATTATATAAAAAATACTTTCATTAAAACCACTCATCTATGATCAAACTAGATAAAGTAAACTGGGGATTCATCGGATGCGGTGAAGTCACCGAAAAGAAAAGCGGTCCGGCTTTCAACATGATTGAAGGCTCCAAAGTGGTAGCGGTCATGAGCCGTGAAGAAGAAAAAGTCAAATCCTACGCCATACGCCACCAGATTCCCCGGTGGTACACCGATGCGCAAGAACTGATTGGCGACGAAGATGTGAATGCCATCTACATTGCTACTCCTCCGTCCTCACATGCCACCTTTGCCATCATGGCCATGAAAGCCGGAAAACCGGTCTACATCGAAAAACCGATGGCTGCCAGCTATGAGGACTGCGCCCGTATCAACCGTATCTCCAAAGAAACGGGAGTACCTTGCTTTGTGGCTTACTACCGCCGCTACCTGCCCTATTTCCAAAAAGTACGTCAACTAGTCGACGAAGGAGAAATCGGTAACGTCATCAACGTACAAATCCGTTTCGCACAACCCCCTCGGGATCTGGACTACAACAGCAAGAATTTACCGTGGCGTGTGCAACCCGATATTGCCGGAGGAGGTTATTTCTACGACCTGGCTCCACACCAGCTGGACTTATTGCAGGACATGTTCGGCTGTATCCTCGAAGCAGAAGGATACAAGAGCAACCGTGGCGGACTCTATGAAGCAGAAGATACCATCAGTGCCTGCTTCAAGTTCGATTCCGGTCTGCCGGGTTCCGGTTCCTGGTGCTTCGTGGCACATGAATCGGCCAAGGAAGACCGTATCGAAATCATCGGTGATAAAGGCATGATCTGTTTCTCCGTCTTTACCTACGACCCGATAGCCCTGCACACCGAACGCGGACGCGAAGAGATTCTTCCGCCCAATCCGCCTCACGTACAGCTACCGCTGATTAAGGCCGTGGTAGAGCACCTGCAAGGTAAAGCAGTATGTACCTGCGACGGCATCAGTGCCACACCCACCAACTGGGTCATGGACCGTATTCTGAACAAACTATAAACTTCTTTCATAAGGTGAAATACCTTTCCTTGTTGACCATACTGCCGTCGTTTCTTCTCTATCCCGCCTATGGAAAGGCACAAATAGAGAAGCGAGACAGTGTGGCCAATACAGAACCTGCTCCCGTTCCATCTTCGCGTCCCTTATTGGGCAGTCTCACCAATGACATTGTACGCTCTATCAAATTCACCGGACAAGAAATCAAGAAAGTCGGCGTCAAGCTGAACACGGTAGATACCACTTACATCTCTCCCAACAAATATAACCTGGCTTTCATGTTGGAACAAAGTTCCTGGTATGAGCACTACCGCCTGGGAAGCAACGACGGACAAAGCCTGAGCTTTGCGCCCAACATCAATACCAAGTTAGGCGTGTATTTCGGATGGAGATGGATTTTCTTAGGAGTCTCTTTCGACATCAGAGACTTACTTGGAAAAGGGAAAAACAAGGCTCCCCGAAAAGAATTTGTGTTCAACCTGTACAGTGCCAAATTCGGTGTCGATCTCTATTATCGAAAAACAGGTAGTGACTTCAAGATTTCTTCCTACGAAAAGTTCAATCTGAGCAAGGACTACACGAACACCCCGTTCAACGGCTTCCAAAGTGATATCAAGGGACTGAATGCCTACTGGATTTTCAATCACAAGCGTTTCTCCTATCCAGCCGCTTACAGTCAGTCGACCAACCAACGGAAAAGCTGCGGTTCCCTACTGGCAGGATTTTCCTATTCACAGCACAACATTTCGTTCGACCATACCCAACTGCCCGATGAAATAAAACAGCAGTTGAATCCCTCCCTGCAATTCCACAGCCTGCGTTATACCGACTACAATCTTAGCGTGGGCTACGGCTACAACTGGGTATTCGCGAAAAACTGTCTGCTGAATGTATCCCTACTCCCGGCCATTGCCTATAAGAAATCACGTATCAACGACCAACCTACCCAAAGCGGTACCAGCTGGGCACAATGGATCAGAGACATCAATTTCGATCTGATTACGCGGGCCGGTATTACCTGGAACAACAGCAAATACTATGTGGGAGCTTCGCTGGTGCTCCACACCTACAACTACCGCAAGCCCACCTTCTCCATTACCAACTCCTTCGGAAGTCTTCGCGTTTACATGGGATTCAATTTCTGGAAAAAGAAAGAGTACCGTGAAAAAAAGGAATAAAAAAAGGAGCCGCCCCTCAATTTAAAGCAACTCCTCTATTAAATAAAACAAACACAATGAACGCTTAGAAATGAACGCCCAGTGTCAGCAACACCTGGTGACGTTCGTTGGTGACCTTAGTGGCTGGCAAAGCCTCATCACTGAACGCATAAAAATCAGACTTGTACACGTTGTATTTGTAAGCCAAGTCCGTATAAAACCATTTTCCTCTATAACCTAAACCTGCGGTCACCGTATTGCGTGACAAATCATTCATATATTCCGTATCTGTACGCATATCGTTTGCATTCAACGATTTATATGCTCCATCCTTGAAAGCCGATGTAGAATAATTGTAACCGGCCCGTACGCTGAAAGCTGAAGAAATGCGTGCCTCCAGTCCCACACGTACCGTGTGCTGTCCTTTCAGAATAGACTTGGTGTACTCATTCTGGTTCTCCATCGGAGTCCCGTCGTTATAATACATCCTGCAAGCGTTATAACCGGCATATTCATATTCTGCCCCCACAGCCAAGAAACTGCCTACCGTAGTTCCGGCACTTACATTGAATTTCCACGGGGTCATCAAACGATAATCCTGAACTGATTCTCCGGCATAATCTATCGTCCGCTCATCTGCCTTGAACTGCGTATTGTCTGCTTCATTGGCAAACTTGTAATTCAGTTCCGAATAAAGTTCAGCAGAATAGGTATCGGTCAGCGAGTACCAGGTGGGTGTATGAATGGCCAGACCAAAACGGAATGGAGAATCTTCTATCGGACGGAAAATGGCTCCAAACTTCAAATTCAGTCCGGTCCCTTCTGTACGATACGCATTCCGCAACTCATAATAGCCTGAATGATTACCATCATACACATCTTCCGTATAATACGTACTGCGCGTATAGTTCACATCGCTCACCCCCAAGGTGATGCCGAAATACATCCGGTCTTCCACATTAAAGGCCACATTGAAGTCGTACTGGTTGATACCACCTTCTTCCCTGCTACGGAAACCGTTGGCATTTCCATTCCATCCCATCGGCATTTGAAAAGTACCTCCTTTTCCATCCTCGAAGGTACCCACTCCAACCAGTTCCGACCGGACACCCATTACGCCCAAATACGGATAATTGGTATTATAATAAGGGTTCGAAAGACCGCTGTGTCCTTCTACTCCATAATTATAAATATCATCCATCTCACTGATGGAGTAAATAGAGCCTGCTACCATATTGGCCAGCTGCTGCGTCTGAGATAAACCATTCAATATACCTCCTGCCGCAAACTGACGGTTGAAGTTCTGACTCTTATGATAGTTGAATCCAAAGTTCAGGTAACGGAGCGTCGTGCGGTTGCCAATCTTTGTGGAGTACACAAAACCAATCTGGTCAAACGAAACCTTATTCCGTTTGTCATTCATCACACTTCCATTAAAGTCACTTTCTACCTTTGTGGCATTCATGCCAAATGACGTAGACACATCGTGTCCTCTGAACAAGCCGATACCCGCCGGGTTGGTACCGATAACCGAAATATCTGCACCCAAAGCACCCATGGCACCACCCATTCCGACAAAACGGGCCGTTCCGTTCAATTCATCTCCCGCATAGCGGGCCGCATCGTAAGCAGTTTGTGCCATGGCCTGTGCACCGCACAACAATGAACAGGCCACTGCATACATGTATTTCTTTTTCATCTTCAATCTCCTTTTAGTTACACATTTATCTTCTGCGTGCGCCGCCACCGCCGCCAGTACTTACTCCTCTGGAAGAACCGCCGCCACCCGTAGTAGAACGATAGCTACCGCCTCCAAAGTTACTATAACTTCTGACAGAAGAATTGGTACGTGAATTATTGAATCCATTATTCATCCGGTTGCTGTTGTTCTGGTTCATCCGGTTAAACACATCCGTATTACGATAGGAATTCGGGCGTGTACTGCTAGGACGAGAATAAGTAGATTCACCCAAACCTTGTGATGGACGGGTATATCTTGTGCCTGTACTGCGCACTCTGGAAGCACCATCCGGACGGATAGAACGTATTCCATCGGTACCAGTCACAACACGACCGCCCGTTCTACTATTACGGTCCAGTCCACCCATTACACGACCGCCCGTTCTGTCGTTACGGTCAAATACAGAACCCACGGTACCTCTCCGTACCACCTGCTCTGCACGACGGTTGTTGTAGGTATAGGAGTGCCCTTGATAAGCGCCTCCTCCCCATCCATAATACGGATAATGGTGATGCCATCCGGGGCCCCAATAACCACCCCAGTAACCTCCCCAATAGCCACCCCAGTAGCCACCGTACCAGTAAGGAGAATACCATGGAGAGTACCAACTATAATACCATGGAGAATGCCATCCCCAGCCCCAACTTGGTCCGGCAATGCTCCAGTTCCATCTCCAGTCCCACCACATCGGGTTGCTGTAAGTAGGGAACACGTATGCATACAGTCCGTCATCATATACATTCCAATCCCAAGATGGGAAAGCACCGTACACCACGTCCCAATATAACGGGCTGCTTACCGGAATGGCGTAGCGCGGGCTCCGGAAACGGACAATTCGCATGGCGTACTCATAATCATCCTGTGAACCTTCAAATCCGTTCACCCATTCTCCCCGCTCTCCATAGGGTTTTTCCTGTATGTAAAGTGTATCGTTCTGCATGGAGAACGTATTTTCCCGTGACGTATACCGACGATTGTACTCATCTACATCACGTGTATTTCCAGCTGCATCCTTCACTACCACCGGAGTGGAAGAAGACAATGTGGAATATGCCGTTGTCCCCTGATTCTGCTTCGGGGCCACTACGGTCTCCTTCTTCGTTTCTGCCTTTTTCTTAGGCACGAAGTAAAGGTCGTCGTTACTCTGGGCCGCCACAAAAAGCGGTAAACTTGCCCATATCAACGAAGCAAATACTTTCAACTTCCTCATAGTTCTATCTTTTAACGGTTTTACCTTTTTATTCTAGTACAAAAATAGGAAGATATTTCTCCCCATCAAGCAGGAAATCCCTATTTCAAGGTAGGGATTTCCCTAAACTTGCCATTCAGGGGACATCACACCCCACTTTTCTTTTCCGCCCAATACACTCCACCTAAAATACAAGCTGCCCCCACTGCCGAAGTGAGTGTCAACCCTTCCCCTAAAATCAGCATGGAAGCCCCCAGCGTGACCAGCGGACTCAAATAAATATAATTGGAGGTATGCATCACCCCAATCTTTTTCAGTGCGACGTTCCAAGCCACAAAACAGATCAGAGAGGCCACCAGTGCCAGAAACAGCAAATTCATCCACACAGCGGATTGCGACAATATACCCACATTGCTACGGAACGGGAAGATTGCAAACAAAGGCAAGATGGTGAGTAATCCGTAGAAAAACACTTTCCGAGTAATGAACGACACCGGATAATGCGACAGCCGGCGAATCACCAGACTGTAGCAAGCCCATGAAAAGGCTGCCGACAGTGTTAGCAAATCTCCCCATGGAGACACTTTCAATCCTTCTTTTCCTCCGAAAACAATCAGACCGACCCCACACAGGGCCAGCAACGAACCAGCCAACAGACGTATTCCCAAACGCACCTCTTTGTAACAGGCCGCCGAGAGAAAAGCCGTCAGCAAAGGAGCTGTACACAGCAGAAAAGCCACATTCGATGCCTGCGTCATACCCAATGCCGTATTCTCCGTATAAAAATAAAGCGACCCTCCAAAGAAGCCGGCCAATGCCAGCAATCCCTCCTCTTTCCAGCTGTTAGCCAGCAACCGACGAGGAGCAATCAGCCAGATACCTACATACGCCACCAGAAAACGGTAGAAAAAGATTTCATGCGGATGCAGCCCATGCTGAATCAAGACCTTGGTTGAGATATAGGTCAGCCCCCATACCACCACCACGGCAATAGCCAGTAAATGATAATACCCCTGTTTCACTTTCTCCTTATATTTATTTACCTAAAAACGGAATCACCACGAACTCTGCTTCCGGATATTCCCGCTTCAGCAAATCGCGCATGTATTCCTCCGTATCCCGACGGATAATCTCATCGTCTTCCTCCGGGAAGAGATTGTAGGCCAGCGTATGCAGACGGATGCCCCGACGACTCATCGCCTCCAGGCTCAGCAACGTATGGTTGATGCTTCCCAGCCGTCCGGAAGTCACGAACACCAGCGGATACTGTTTCTGCGCCACGTAGTCAATGGTCAGCAGGTCGCGCGTCAAAGGCACCATCAGTCCTCCGGCCCCTTCCAGCAGCACCGCATCGTAACGTTCGCTCAGGGTTTCCGTCGCCCGTTCAATCTTGTCGAAGTCAATCGGACGCTTGTCAATCTCTGCAGCCAGATGCGGAGAGCAGGGATAAGAAAAAATCTCCGGCATCGTCAGCCGTTCCTTATCCTCCGGCAACAAACCTGTACCCATAATCCGACGGTGCAGCTCGATGTCTTCCGACAGGTCCGTATTGCCCGTCTGAATCAGCTTCTCCGTAATGGTGCGGATACCCCGCTCGTTCCATGTCTTGGCCAGATAGGCCGTGGCATAACTTTTCCCGATGTTCGTGTCGATGCCACTCACAAAATATACATTTTTTTTCATTCCGTATCGTTTTTGGTATTTTATTTTCTACATATCATATAAATGGGATGAAAAGTCAGGTACACCCTGCCCCGCTCATCCGAAAACCGTTCCGTATAATTCCGGCAGAACTCCTGTAGCCTGCCCCGCGTCCAAGCCTGTGACGCCGTGCCCGTCACTCCCGTCTCTTTCAGGTGCCGCAACACCTCCAGCGGAGAAGCGAACGACAGGCGCAACTGTTCCTCATGAGCATACACCACCTCGTAACGGGCGGCCAGCATCTCCCGCAGTGCCTCCAGCGACGGATACGACAGCCCCGCCGAAGCCAGCGTAGCCACCTCCTCCGTGTTGTGCGGGCCGAAGGTGCTGAAAGCCAGGTAGCCCCCTTCGTGCAGCAGCTTCCGGCACCCTGAAAAAAAACGCGGCAAATCGTCGAACCATTGTACCGCCGAGCACGACACAATCAGGTCCTGTCCTGCCGGAAAAGCCAGTGTCTCCGCATCCTTCGCCACGAAATGCACCTTCCCGCCCAGCACATCGGCCAGGTAAGGCTCCACCTCCGGACAGAGGTCGTTCAGCCACATCTCTTCCGGAGCTGCCTGTTTCAGGTACATCCGCGTAAACATACCCGTGCCGCAACCAATCTCCAGCACCCGTTCCTGTACATCTGCCGGAATATAACGGCCCGTCAATTCCGCCATCCGCGACGCCACGTAACGCTGCACGTCGGCCTTATCCAGGTAAGTGCCCACGGCCTTCGCAAAACGCCGACTGATCAGGGTCTTGTCCATAAACTACTTTCTCCGCTCAGCAACTGCCGGAACAGCTCCTCGTCATAGTGTTCCACGTCTTTCTCTTCCACCGGCACGCCTTGCCACGCTTCCCGCTGATTCTGCGGCGGGAAAATCTTGTCCGAAGTCCCGACAATCGCCTTGTCCCAGTCCCACTTCCACGCCGGACGGGCCTTCACCATCGTCCATTCGTCGGCCAGTTCCTGATGCAAGTCGTCCAACGTCCGATAAGGGTGATGCGCCAGAAACCGTTTCACCTGCGCCGCCGACCCGCAAATCCGCCGACGGAAACGTACCAGCACCGGTTCCGAGAAATTCTCCAGCGTCCCCCGGAAAATGGCTTCCGGAATTCCTTTGGTATCATGGATGGGATAAGGTGTCCCGTTCACGGCCAGCCTCATCCCGTAGGGATAATCTTTCCCAGTCAACGTCTGGCAGGCCACCCATACACCCATAGACCAAGCCAGGACCCGTATCTCCCGATAGCCGTCCAGCAAGCTGTAGTCAAAGTCCATATTCTTGTAATCAAAACACAGCAAGTAGTCGCACCCTTCCGGGACCGGACTGCCAAACAGGTTTTCGTCCGAACCCCAGCCCGCAAAGAAAAGCAGCAACACCGGGTTTTCTTCTTTCTTGATAAACAGTTGTTTCATTCCTTCAATTCTTTCCGATTCATTCCTTCAATTCGTGACACAAACGCGCCACTTCGTCCTCTTCAATCAACGCGGTCAACGAGAAACGCAACCGTGCCGTCCCTTCAGGTACCGTAGGCGGACGCACGGGCAACACATAGAAGCCGTGTTCCTGCATTTGCATAGCCTTCCAGATGGCCTTCTCGTTAGCTCCTACCACCAAAGGGATGATGTGGCTTTCCGACGGGCAATCAGCCCCGCTTTCACGGATAGCCGCCCGCAGAAGCCCCGAAATCTGTGCCAGGTGCTCCCGCCGTGCCTTCATCTCCTCCAAGCGCGACAAGACAAAGTGCGTCCAAGCCACGTTGATGGGAGGCAATGCCGTGGTGAAAATCAACGTCCGCATCCGGTTCACCAGATAATCCCGAATCACCTTCCGGCACACCACATACGCTCCGACGGAAGCCATCGCCTTGCCGAAGGTGCCGCACAGGAAATCAATGTCCTTCAGGCAGCCTTGTTCCTCGGCCACCCCCAGTCCGTGCGCCCCCCGCACCGCAATGCCGTGCGCCTCGTCCACATACAGCATCACGTGGTCGTAACGATGCTTCAGTTCCACCAGACGGTTTAGCAAAGCCACGTCGCCGTCCATGCTGAACACACTTTCCGTCACGATGATAATCCGGTGATACGAACCGTGATACTTGGCCAGCAGATTCTCCAACTGTGCATAATCCTGATGGCGGTAGCGGATGCACTTGGCCGCTGACAGACGGATGCCGTCAATCAGGCTCGCATGCACCAGTTTATCGGCCAGAATCAGGGTATTCGCATCGGTCACCGCCGGCAGAATCCCCGTATTCATGTGATACCCGCTGCTGAACACCAGCGCACTCTCCGCCCCGAACAGCGAAGCCAGCAGCGTTTCCAATTCCCGATAAGCCGGGAAGTTACCCGTCAGCAACCGTGAGGACGAAGAGGAAAAACACAAGTCCCTCTCCTTCACCGTCCGCAGAAACTCCTCGCGCAACGCCTTGTCCGAAGCCAGTCCTAAGTAATCGTTCGACGACAGGTTCAGCATCCGCCGTCCGCCGGCTTCAATCCATTTCCCGTCACAGCAGGTTTCCGGCAACACGCGCAGGTTGCCGCACGCCTCCAGCTGATTCAGTTCCAACTGAAAATCCCTATCCGGTCCGGGTTGTATTTCATTTTCCATGATGTTCCTCCTTTGTCTTTATTCCGGCATTTCGCCCACAATCTTACACAAACCGCTCGTCAGCTTGGTCAGCTGTTCCGGACGGATGATGAAAGGCGGCATGATGTAGGCCAACCGTCCGAACGGACGTACCCAGATACCTTCTTCCACAAACCGCCGCTGCATCCAGCCCATGTCGACCGGCTTCTTGGTCTCAATCACCCCGATCGCCCCCAGTACCCGGAAATCGGCCACCTGCGGCAATGCAGCCGCCGGTGCCAGTTCCTCTTTCAACTGTGCCTCGATGCGATGTACCTTCTCCTGCCAGCCGGACGACAACAACAGCCGGACAGAAGCCAGTGCTACGGCACACGCCAGCGGATTGCCCATGAACGTAGGCCCATGCATGAAAGCGCGCGGTTCCTTGGAAGAAATGCAGTCGGCCACCTTTGCCGAAGCCAGCACCGCCGAGAAGGTCATGTACCCTCCGGTCAGTGCCTTACCGATACACATGATGTCCGGTTCCACCTGCGCATGTTCCCACGCAAACAATTTTCCCGTACGCCCGAAGCCCGTGGCAATTTCGTCAAAAATCAGGAGCATTCCGTGTTCCCGGCAGAGGCGTGCCGCCTCCCGTAAATACTGCGGATGATAGAAACGCATTCCGCCGGCCCCCTGCACGATTGGCTCTAAAATCAAAGCCGCCAGCTCGCCGTGGTGCTGCGTGATGACTTCCCGCAACGGCACGATGTCTTTTTCGTCCCATTCTGCACCGAAACGGCACTGCGGAGCAGGCACGAAATAGCGTACCGGAAGGGCCGAACCGAACAGGCTGTGCATGCCCGTCACCGGATCGCACACCGACATGGCGTTCCACGTGTCGCCGTGATACCCAGAGCGGATAGTCACAAAGTTGTTCTTCTCCGGATGACCGGCCGCAAACTGATACTGCACCGCCATCTTCAAGGCCACCTCCACGGCCACCGACCCACTGTCGGCATAAAAAATATACTCCATGCTGGGAGGTACGATTTTCAGCAGTTCCTTTCCCAGCTCGATAGCCGGTTCATGGGTCAGTCCCCCGAACATCACGTGCGACATCCGGTGGAGCTGTTCCTCCACCGCCCGGTTCAATACCGGATGATTGTATCCATGTACGGCACACCACCATGATGACATTCCGTCAATCAACTCCGTGCCATCGGCCAAGGTCAGCGTACAGCCCTCTGCCCGGTCCACTTTGTAAGTAGGCAACGGATTTGAGGTCGAAGTGTACGGGTGCCACAGGTGGTCCCGGTCAAATTCGTCAAACAGTTTCTCACAATTCATATCCTGCTCCTTTTATACGTTCTTTATCTTTTGATACTTTGGAACCGAGGGTAGTCAGCAAATCCCCCACAATGGCCGAATTGATTCCCACATACAGCGCACGGTCCACCGTCTCCTCGCTCAGCTGCGAACGTCCTCCGGCAAAACGGAGGAAAGCCGTCGGATTCACCATGCGGAACATGGCCACCGTGCGCAACACCTCTTCCGCCGTCAGTGGCTTTGCGTGTTCCAGCGGCGTTCCCTTGATGGGCTGCAACAGGTTCAGCGGGATGGACTGCACCTCCAGTTCCCGTAAAGTCAGCGCCAGTTCCACCCGCTGGGCAGGCGTTTCTCCCATGCCGATGATACCTCCGCTGCACACGTCCATGCCTGCCCGGCGAGCCGCCTGCAACGTCTCTATCTTTTGGGCTTGGGTATGCGTGGAGCACAGGTTCGGGAAAAACGACGGCGCCGTCTCCAAATTGCAGTGGTAACGGCTTACCCCCGCACGGTGCAAGGCCACGAGCTGTTCCTCCGTGGCCAATCCCAAAGATGCACATAATTCAATCTTACTATTCGCTCGAAGGTATTCAAAGTGCTGGCACAACTTCTCCACTTCTCCTGCCGAAGGCCGACGTCCGCTGGTCACCAGTGAGAAACGGGCCACGCCCTGGTTTTCGTTCATCTTTGCCTGACGCAGACATTCTTCCTCGCTCACCAGTCCGTATTCCTCCACACCCGTGTGATGATGTGCTGACTGAGCGCACCACTTGCAGTTTTCCGGGCAACGTCCCGACTTGGCATTGATGATGGAGCACATGTCAAACTTCCGCGAAGCGTATGCCTCCGTGATGCGATGGGCCGTTTCACACAATGCGTCAAAAGGTGCTTCCTCCAACAGCCACAAGGCCTCTTCCGCGGTCAGCACCTGTCCTTCTTTTATTTTCTCTTCTAATTTCTGTAATCTTTCCATACGTATTGTATTAAAAAAGAGAGGGATGTATCCGCTTCGGTTAAGTCTGTCAGACTTTACCTGAAACGGGTACACCCCTTCCGGTTATTTATTATCTTATTTATTTCATCTAAAAGCAGCGCAGGCACTTCTTCCTTTTGCGGCACCACCAGACACCACAATCCTTTCCGGTCTATCTCGAATAGATTTCCTCCAAGTCCCGGTCCTCCGCTTCCAAAGAGTACATCCTCCTCCGAGAGGATATTCCATGATGCAACCTCAGTCTTCTTCCCTTTGCACACCGCCGTTTTCTGCTTGCCCAATGAAGCATCTGCAATTCCCCGCCCCACCTGTCCGATGGTGACATGGCGATGCAGGCTCACGAACGCAGCATATTCCTTCCGGCTCCAACGACGGAACCGAAGCATGACTTTGCGCGAATAGGAAGCGATACGATGCATCTGTTTCTCTTTGTTTAAATGTACGGCTGCAAATGTATAGAAAAATCTACAGAAAATGCAAGGATTTTTCCTTTCTTGCGCAATATTCCACTCTGTCTTCTGCTTGGCTTGGATTTCCTGTATATGGGCCCAAGCGTCAGAAAACGGAAAAATCGGCATGGCTCCGGATGACTATAATCGACAAGTTGTCTGTAAGTCTGAAGTGTTTATTTCAGATGCTTGTCAAGGAATTTCTCCATGGCACGGTAGAAGTCGAACTTGTTCTCTTCATTATAGAATCCGTGTCCTTCATTTTCTTTTACCATGTATTCCACTTCCACCCCTCGTTTCTTCAAGGCTTCTACCATCTGGTCAGATTCGGCTTTGTTGACGCGCGGGTCGTTTGCCCCCTGGGCGATGAACAGCGGAGCTTTGATCTGGTCTACATGGAATACTGGCGAGTATTTTTCCATCATTTCTTTGTCGGTTGGGGGTCGCCCACCATTTCGTGCATCATGTCGAGCAACGGTTTCCAGTATGGAGGAATCGTATTCATGAACGAGAGCAGGTTGGACACTCCTACGTAATCGACGGCACAGGCATACAGGTCGGGAGTAAAGGTCACTCCTGCCAGGGTAGCGTAACCTCCATAGCTTGCTCCATAGATGGCCACCCGCTTCGGGTCGGCTATACCTTTCTTGATTAGCCATTCTACTCCGTCGGTAATGTCATTCTGCATGGTCTGTCCCCATTGTTTGTAGCCCAGTTCGGTAAACTTGCGTCCGTATCCGGTTGAGGCGCGGAAATTCATCTGCAGTACGGCATAGCCACGGCTGGCAAGGAACTGTACTTCCGGATTGTATCCCCAGGTGTCACGTGCCCACGGTCCTCCATGCGGATTGACCACAACCGGCAGGTTCTTTGCATTTTCCATGGTATAACCTTTCGGCAGGGTCAAGTAACCTTCTATGGTCAGTCCGTCACGGCTGGTATAGGTAATCGGGTTCATGGCGCACATTTCCTCTTCTTTGATCCAAGGCGCTATGTCGGCCACCTTGGTGAGCTTGTTTTCCTTTACATCATAGAGGTAGTAGGATCCGTATGTGCGGTCATTTCCGGCATGGATCAGGCGGATATTCTCGTCTCTGCTCTGGCTGGTGATACTGACGTTATAGCCCGGAAGCTGGGCTTCCAGTTTCTTACGTATCCCTTCTTCTTCTTTGTCGAAATAGTGGCGGATCATGTCCTTGTGCCCTTCACAGCCTACGACTATCAGCCGGTTCTTCTTTTCGGAGTAGCTGAGGTCCGAGATGTCGTACTTGTCATTCATGTACAGGACCTCCTTCTCTTCGCAGGTTTTCGGGTCCATCAAAACCAGTGCGGTCTTGTCGCGTCCGATGTTGGTCAGTGCGTAGACCATCTTGTTGTCGGGCGTAAAGACAGCAAAACCGACGGTTTCCTTGAAGTTGGTGGTCAATACCGGTTGGAACGGCTGGTCTTCCGTTTCACGGTATAGTATCTGCTTATTGACGCCGTCTACTATGGCACTGGCTACACGCAGCTTGCCGTCGTGATCGGTCATCCATCCCTGTATATTGCCCGGGTTCTCGGCCAGCAGGGTCAGTTCTCCTGTATTCAGGTTCAGGCGATACGGGTCGAATACCTGAGGGTTACGCTTGTTCATGCCGATGATGACCAGTGAATCGATTTTTTCCAGCGGGTCGATAATATTGGTTCTCACTTTCGGAAAATTGGTGTATGATTTCAGGTCAGAACCGTCTATGTTCACGCCATAGAGCTGGTAATTCTCATCGCCTCCCGTATCCTTGACGAAAAGGATGCGGTTATTGCCAGCCCACATGCTTGCGGCGATGTCACGTTCCGTTTCAGAGGTGATGCGGATGGTAGTATCCGATCCGATTTTCTGTACAAAAAGGTTCATGCGGTTCTCATAGGGAGCCATGAATGAGAAGTAGGTCCCGTCGGGCGATACCTGATAGTTGATCTTTTCCGGGTTCTTGAAAAAGTTTTCCAGCGGAATCTGTGTCTGTGCGCCGGCGGTAAAGCAAATTCCGGCCATGAACAGACCGGCTGCCAGCATGTTTCTTAAATTTTTCATTGTGTCTTATTTTTGTTTATATATAAATGTACGGCTGCAAATGTATAGAAAAATCTACAGAAAATGCAAGGTATTGGAAGAATACGTTTTTTCGGTCTACAGATTCGCTTTTATCTTCTTTTCTATCTCCGTGTCCGTTGTCTTCTCTGCATAGCCTTGAAACTTTGCAATTATCGTGCGGTCTTTACCTATCAGATAAAACTGAGGGACTCCACTACCAGCCTGATAATCATTTATAAGTTTAGCAATTGTATCTTTATCGGCAGTCAGAAAACCGTATTCTATTCCCTGGCTTTTTACATACGCTTCACAAGATGATTTCGACCGTCCCCACGTTTCTACAGCCAGCACTTCAAGTTCGTTCACCGCATATTCTTTTCTCAACCTGTTCAAGAAAGGAATCGAAATCTTGCATGGTCCACAGCCTATCCCCGTGAACTGCAACAAGATGACCTTCGACTTTATACTACTTAAAGAAACCTTCTGACCCTTCATATCAGTAAGCGTCCAGTCTGGAGCTTTTTTACCCGTCATATCCACAGTCGCCTTCTGAGACTTCTCTCCTTTTATACGCCGCACATAGTCTGCCGGATAATAATCTTCCGCTACAATTTTTCCCTTTCCTGCAGGATTATACACAAAATCGGAACAAATATTCTCACTGATGCTATGCTGCATCTCCCTGCGATAACGATAAGGCATGTCATTTTCTTTTGAAATCCAGATTTTGTAAATAGATGTCGGATCATATATATACGGATTCTGCGGCATGTAACAAGCCTTACCAAAGAACTCCACCTGATACGGTGTATGGATACTTAATTCCATCAGATAATCTTTCCCCTCATCCTTCAAGCTAAGAACTATGCTATCCTGAGTATTCAATGCATACTCAAGAATGGATTTCATGCAACCAAAAGCTTGCGGCATAATAACTCTGAACGGAAGGGGACTTTTCTGAGTGAAATCATCTATCCGTACTTCTTTTTCCTCTTTCTCTATATAAGCAAACACAGTTCCGTCATATACCCAAAGCGGTTGCCTGAATTCCTTATCCGAGGCACACAAGAAAGAATAACCCACAGCCGTATCCTGTGGATTCACATGCTCATAAATTTCTATTGGCACACTGTACCCCGGCTCTTTGTCTCCCGGTTCCCATGCCTTTATCACACAATGATAGGTCACCGATTCCACGGCATTCATTTTCTCCAGTACATGCGACAGATAGTCCGTCTCTCTATTTTGTCCGTAACTCGGCAGGGCCAATAAGATAAAGGGAAATAATATTGCAGTGATTTTCATGGCATTATATTTTATAAAAATGAGCCCGCTTTCAAATGCGGTTTCTTCCTTTCAACTTCTCTCAGAAGTACATAAAGCATACGTAAAACCCATTTGAAAGCGGACTTCAAAAAACAATTTACTGAAGCTTGAACGCAACAGGCACAGTGAATTTCACTCTCACGACCTCTCCCCTCTGCATGCCCGGTTTCCACTTAGGCATGGTCTTCAGCACGCGCAAAGCCTCTGCATCCAAATCCGGATTCACCGCACGAACCACATTGAACTCGGTAGGAGTTCCGTCTTTTTCTACTACAAACTGCACAATTACCCGTCCCTGCACATTTTTCTTCATGGCACTTTCCGGATATTTCACGTTGTCTTGAAGGAATTTGAACAACTCCTTCATCCCTCCTGGATATTCAGGCATCTGTTCCGCTACCATAAACACTTCGTCCTTTGCCACACTGTCAGTAGGAGCCGCTACTGAATCCGGTGCGACGGTTTCTTCTTTGGCATCCTGTTTTTCGGATGCTCCCTGCGAGCAGGAAGTGTTTCCGGCAACGAGTAGAGCAAAGGCCGGAACCATGAACAGTGCATATTTGATACGCCCTGTTCCGTTTGATTTTTTCTTGTTCATCATAATGATACGTTTTTTAAGATGAGAGAAATTGAAATTATTAGATAATCCATACTTGTGGCTGTAGGCCAACCCAATCAGGTGATATTGATAACTCTTGGTGGCGAATCCCGCTTCCACGACTCTCTTGTCGGCCAGGAACTCCAGATTGAGCCGGACTTCCCGTTTCAGCAGCCAGGCAAAAGGGTTCATCCAGCAGCAGATGCTGACCATCTCGGCAAGAAGCACATCGACGGAATGCCGTTGCTTTACGTGCGCCATCTCGTGTGTCAGGATTTCGTCCAGTTCGTCTTCCTTCACTGTCGCCGGATTCAGGAAAATCCACCCAAAGAAAGAGAAGGGTCCGGACGAGCCATTCAGGCATTTCACACGAATGCCGTTTATCGTATTCTCCGGCGTACGCAAGATCAGGTGCCACAAACTGCACGCTTGCACGAGGAACCGGACGGACAGCACCAGCATACCGGCAAGATACAGGTATTCCATCCAATCGGACAACACCCACACACCGTTTCCCGCTTCCGCCGTTTCACTTCCCACCACTATTTCCGGCAACACCACCGAATAGTCAAAATGCGTCAGCATGATCAGGCTGTCACGACTTTCCAGCCATTCCCGCACGTCGACCAGCGGCAACACGAAAGGCAGCACCAATGCCAGCAGCAGAATGAATCTTCTGGAACGGAAAAATGTGTCCCGCGTACATACCAGCTTGTACAAAGCGTAAAACAGGACCAGTCCGAGATTGACTTGAAGAAGATATAGCATAGTAAAAAACAATTTAAAAGGTAAGTAAATTAAAATGTTCTATTTGTCCTCCCGCTTCTCAATCAGGTCGATAATCTCGTTCAGTTCGTCCTTGGAGATTTTCTGCTCCTTGGCGAAGAACGACACCATCTCCTTGTAAGAGTTGGCGAAATAGTTGCGCACAAGGTTGCCCACCGAATTGCGGGTATATTCTTCCTGCGCCACCAGCGGCGTATAGCGGTAAGTGTTCCCAAACTTTTCGGCCTTCAGGTAGCCTTTCCGCTTCAGGTTGTTCACAATCGAGGCCACCGTGGTGTAAGGCGGCTTCGGCTCGTCATAACATGCCACGATTTCTTTCACGAAACACGGGCCCAAATGCCAGATGAAACGCATGGTCTCTTCTTCCTGATAAGTTAGCTTTTCCATATCGAATTAGGTTTTCTACGAACTTTTCGCAAATCTACGAAGTTATCGTAATTGTTATTCAAACAAACAGTTAATTAATTTAAAAGGAAAGATTATTTTTTCTTATCTCACCCATACACACCCAAAATCGCAGCGCGGATTCAGATTTTCCACAGACAATCACACCCTGTTTGATTCCAACAATGCACCCACATTTTTAAGCCTTGAATACTACAGGAATATGACAGTTTGGGAATCATCAAATTCATATAACATTATTTAGGAATCCCATATTTGAAGAATTCTTCTTCTTTGATTGCTTGCAGACGATTCTGAGCCTCTTTATATGAACGTTTTATAACTTCTGTCACACCATTATCTAAGAGGTCTACAGAATTCACAAAACGTTGGTAATATAGTTTTTCTTTTTTTGTATCCTTCAAAATGCCATATATGCGCGCTATTTTATAAATTGAAGAAAGAGAGGAAGGGACAATCTCAAGGCAGCGGTTCAAATAGCATATACTTTCTCGGTACTTGTGTCTACTAAAATATGCGTCGGAAACAGCTTCATTCAAGGCAAACATTAAAGTTGTGTCTGGTTGCAATAAGGTTATGGCTTTTTGTATGTATTTTATGCCCTCGTCCTTAAAACCTATTTTAATGCCTATTAATCCTAATTGTGAAAGGATATATGGATTTTCCCTTTTCTTTTGATTTGCTTTGACAAGGTTATCGTATGCCTGATTCAGACTATCTATTTTAGCATAACATACTCCCGTATAATAATATGTCTCACCGCTATTGTCTTGTGAAAATAATAGTTTCCTATATAAGGATAATGCCTTTTCATATTCATTTTTGAGGTAAAAAGAGAAAGCCCGCTGTCTGTTGATGAATACATTAGTTGAATCATTGGAAACATATTTTTCAGTTACAGACAGAGCTGAATCCGGTTGCTCCTGTATGTTGTATGCAGATGCAAGACTTGCTATAATTTCACTGTCAAATGGATATTCATCAATGATTCTTTTACCGACCAATAGCATGGAATCTCTTTCTGACATCTGCTTATGTAGGTTATATTTGAATCTCAAATCCATTTGAGTCAAACTGTCTGCTGGTATCTTATTCAAGAAAAGCTTAGAAAGACCATATTGCCCCCTTTTCATATAACATTGTGCTATTTTTCTGATATAAAGGAGTCTATAATCAGTTTCAAGGCTTTTTTTATACCAACGAAGCGCACCATAATAATCGAAATTTTTCTCCAGACTATCTCCTTTTTGATAATATTCAGCAGATAGTTTATAAGATTGAATTACATCTGTATCATTGTTTGTCGATTGGGCAGCAAGGGTATGAGAACATAGTAAAACAGTCATTAAAAACAAAATATTAGTTTTCATTATTTCTTGGATTAAAGGGTTATAACTGTCTAGGCCAGTTTGATGTGAAAGTACCGGCTGTTTATCTTGAAATCTTCGTCTAAATACCACGTGTTGAGTTTACACTTGCTTACAGTTTCTACTTTGTATAGAATTTCTGTTTTTCAAAATCAAACACAGATACAGCCCCTTCGAAGAATTTCAGCCCGACACTTCCTT
>NZ_CABROP010000028.1:0-43205 GCF_902472605.1 uncultured Bacteroides sp. | reverse complement strand
AACTTTATATTCGTTGATAAGAAGAGTTTGTTGTTTTATGAATCTACAATGTGTATTTTATCGGATGCTTACAACTCTTTTATGGGAAAAAAGCCAGCGGGGTAAAAACGCCAGGTCAACAATTAGAACTCTTTTAAAATAACAAATCCCATATTGAGTATGGGATTTATTATTTAAGAAACAACAAATTCTTTTTTCTAAAATTCATCCTAAAGCATTGATAAACAATCAATAACTACAATCGAGTTGTTTCCAATGATTCAAAGATACTAAAATGAAAGCAAATCACAACTTACTGAAATACCTCGTTCTCACCTACTCTGTTGTTTCCAATGATTCAAAGATACTAAAATGAAAGCAAATCACAACCAACGGTTGTTGTTTTTGCACCACACTTTCGTTGTTTCCAATGATTCAAAGATACTAAAATGAAAGCAAATCACAACATAAATATTATTACTAATTTTCCTTGCTACGTTGTTTCCAATGATTCAAAGATACTAAAATGAAAGCAAATCACAACTGCGAATAGAGGACACGATTTTCCAACTTCGTTGTTTCCAATGATTCAAAGATACTAAAATGAAAGCAAATCACAACGTATAGATGAAAAAGGTAATACAAACAATCGTTGTTTCCAATGATTCAAAGATACTAAAATGAAAGCAAATCACAACCAGATTCCCTGCCGGGTTTGTAATTTCGTTGTTGTTTCCAATGATTCAAAGATACTAAAATGAAAGCAAATCACAACTAGATGTAATATTTATCATAAATTTCTTTAGTTGTTTCCAATGATTCAAAGATACTAAAATGAAAGCAAATCACAACTAGAACTCGCAAGTCGTTACCATTCAATTGTTGTTTCCAATGATTCAAAGATACTAAAATGAAAGCAAATCACAACCGTTAATGTTTATTTTATCTGCACCAATTGTTGTTTCCAATGATTCAAAGATACTAAAATGAAAGCAAATCACAACCTGAGAGTAACCATATTGGTCGCATGTCATGTTGTTTCCAATGATTCAAAGATACTAAAATGAAAGCAAATCACAACAATGTAGCTATTACAGAAGGTTTTGAAATGTTGTTTCCAATGATTCAAAGATACTAAAATGAAAGCAAATCACAACGGAAGCGTCCAATCCACCTTCATAGGCGATGTTGTTTCCAATGATTCAAAGATACTAAAATGAAAGCAAATCACAACTTAGTGCGTATCGCATAGCAAATTCATTTAGTTGTTTCCAATGATTCAAAGATACTAAAATGAAAGCAAATCACAACAGCGTTGATAACACGTTCCGCGCTGAAACGTTGTTCCCAATGATTCAAAGATACTAAAATGAAAGCAAATCACAACTATGTCTATAAGCAGTTTTTCTGTAATTTTATCTTTCATGGATTTTAAATTTTATGTTCTGAAAAGATCAGTGATTTCTCAAAATCTCCATAGGGCGATATTTCCGTCAGGCCATAGGCTGGAAGCTGAATGTCACCTTGTCACTGTACTTGCCTGGTACCTTCAGGCTATTGAAGCGATCATCGCCGATTTCCGCTTTCAGCTCGTCCAGCGCCCGCTCGTATGCCTGTTCCTTACATTCTGCTTTAACGGTTCCTTTAAAGTCGTAAAACTTCACCGCATCGCCTTTTTCGGAATATACCCCCACCGGAATGCAGATACCATACATACCCGGATTAAATGCACGCCAGTCGGACTTTTTCAATCTCACCGCACTCTCGTCACGACTTTTCTGGAATGTGCTGTACTCCGCATTGACTTCCGGTGCCAGTACGATTTTGAAGCGAATATTTTCGTTTATGCTGAGCGGACAGACAAGCGTCTGGCGGGGCTTGTCGAACGACTGCAACTCAGTAAATGTCTTTTCGATACGGGACACGTCTTCAGTCGAAAGCGTAAAACGCCGCGACATAACGGAATAAAGAAACGACACAGCTTCGGCAGCCGAAGCCACTTCCTTTTTGCTCTTATGGAAACAGGCGATATAAGTACGATTTTCAGGGGCCATAACTAATGCACGAAGCTGATCGGGCATTTCTGTAATCTGTATAGATTCATGAAGAGAAGCATAGGAGGGGGATGCTTCCGGCTTATCTTTTCGTCGCCGCCACGGACGGCCTACCTGCATAGGGATGTCATATTCACGCATTATTTTGTGGATGGTCCAGACGGAACATCCGTACTGTTCGGCCAGCTTGGTAGACGACATATCCATTCGGAGCTTTTCTACAATTTCCTGAATGACTTCCGGAGTCAGTCGACGGCCGTTCTTCGAGATATTGTTTTCTTTGAGCACCTTATATACTTTCTGGGTATGTGTGCCCAGTGTGCGGCAGATTTCGGCCACTCTCGTGCCCGATTGATACATTTTGATGATATTTTTATCCAGTTCTTCCATATTCCTTTTCTTTTAAATAATCAGTGATTTTTCTAAAAGTCCATAGGAGTGAATGATACTTCTATGCCGATGGCTTCGGCCAGGCTGCAGATGAGATTGATCTTTGCGTTGAAACGTCCGTTCTCCACAAGCTTTACGGTATTCAGTCGTACCCCAGACCGGTCTGCAACCTCCTCACACGTTAGGCCGGCATCCTGGCGCGCACATTTCAATTTCCATCCGACTATCTCGGCGTCGTTCATGGTACGGTCTGGCATCACGGCCAGCACGTTCAGAGTCGATTTATCGCCAGAAAGAGCCGCTTTGCTCGGTTTGATAAGATAAAGTTTCCCATCCAGGTCAATTACAAATTCGCGGTAATCCATGCGGCCCGTATGCTTGTCATATACCGGTACATCGCCCGAAAGTGGGAATGTAAAAACTACTTCATCTGTATTATCTGAGTAGTTGTATCTCTGATTTTCTATAATTTTGAATTTTTTCATTGTCGATTTCATTTAATGTTCATCTATTAATTGATTATTCAAGGCTTCATCTAATGTAAAGCTGTCTTTAGGATACTCTGGGCATAACCTAAACCAGTATGGCTATTAATCAGCCAATAATTATTAGTTTCGATTACAATACAATAATCCGAACTTATTTCTTTTACAGAAATCAAATCTGATTTTATTTCCTCAAAAAGTCCATCTTTACATTCTTCTCTGATAGAATCTATATTTTCCTGTATCTTCTGAATCATATACATTAAAAACATCGTATAACTCAAAAAAACTTCATGATAATTCGCTGAATTTACATGTTGCCACCACGATTTTAATGTTAAATATTTGTTTTTTAACTCAATACAAAGATAGAATTTTTACCTGTAAATTAAACTAAAACCACAATTATTTTCGAGGTTTTAATGAAAATCTACAGACGAATATACACCTTCATATAATTGTCTTTCAACTTCATAAAATCATTCTGGAATAACTTTCGCTCTTCGTGTACCGCCTTATATGGTTTTCCCCCAGATATTTTTCCATGAATACAGTAGAATTTCAGTTCCGGATTTTCAGCCAATTTTTTCAGCTTTTCTGGACTGTTATCCCAGTTGTTCCGGATAAACGATTTCAGCTTCTTCAGCTCCAAGAAAACCTTTTCCACATCCTGACTACTAACTCTTCCTTTTCCTCGCAATGCGTCGAAAAAATTCTAACAATCTACACCGGATATCTGACAGATTACACGAAGATTCAACACATCTTCTTTCAGTACCTCATTTATACGAGCCAACTTTACTTTGTCGGCTTTTCCTATCGGATTGGGCTGTGAATAGTTTTTATTGGCATACTTATCTGGGATTCGGCCACGGCATTTCCACAATTTTGCAATCCGCTCTTTCAATCCAAGTTGTTTCCAATGGTTCAAAGATAAACAAATGAAAACAAATCACAACGTTCTTTCAGCCACAATTTCCCCTTCAAAAAAAACGCAAGTACATTCCAACCAAAACGCAAGTGCGTTTGAAGTAAAACACAAGTGCGTTTCAACCAAAATGCAAGGACGTTTGGGTCCAAACGCAAGTGCGTTTTGAAGTGGTCGACAAAGGTCTTCAAAAATCTACATAAGTCTACATAGGTCTACATAATTCTACATTCCGCAAGCCGCACAAAAAAGGCTGCCACACCCGAAGGTAATGACAGCCTTTCGCAATCAAAATCTAAAACTAATCAACAAGAGGGAATACAAAACCCTTGCCATCGTTATCGTCAAACTCGGCTCCAGAAGGAAGAGACAAATGCTTGGCATTGTTGCTCCAGTCCCAAAGCATGGTTTCATCGTCTGTAATTTCACCAGTGTCCTTGTCGCGCTTCTTGCCGTTCAACGGATAATACAACACCAGATTTTCGTCAGCTCCGTCTACCATCTTCCACATGAACTGCTTCAGCTGCTGCGGCGTGCGGGCCGTTTTCCAGAAACGTATCTCGCGTACCAGCTCATTGGCACCGCCAATCCAGAAACCCACCAGCCCATAAGGACCCGTACGGATTTCACGGTCGGCCACCAGCTCGCCGTTCACATACACATAGTTCTTCTTACCGTCGTACACAAACGAAAGCATGTACCACGTATCGGGCTGGGCTGAGAACACATCGGCAGGCACGTCAATCTGGGAGTTACCGGTCTTTATCTGCAACTGGTTCGGACGGATGGTCACGTCGCCGAAACGGGGATAAATCTCATCGAGAGCTCCCGATCCGGATACCAGCTTGGTTCCACAGATGGAACGGTTGTTCTGATAGTAGGAGCTGCGGTTCACCATCACTTCCATAGTCCACTGGTCTACTTTGAAGTCATCCGGGAACATCTTGCTGTCTTCACTGCCGGAACCGTTTATGCGCAGACATTTGGTGTTGATGCGCTGCTCCAGTACAATCAGTGATTCGGATTCTCCGGAAATGACCGGCACCGTACCCCCGTTCAGCTTCACGGGCAACGCATAGCTTCCCTGCAAGGAGAACTTCACGTTTTTCAGCTTTACGGGCAGAAACTGGGAGGTCTGTTTGGAGTCGAACACGACTTCCCGGCTCACTTCGTACATCTCTGAAGGGAGCATCAGGTAATTGGTGCCGTGCTTCTTGTTATACGCCTCCAGCTGCGACGCATTGCCCGCCTCCACCGTCACCGTTCTGGATTCCTGTTCCTGCTGTACCAAGCCTACAGTGATGGATTTTACTTCTACTTCCTTTCCTTCTTCCACAAAGACCTGCGACGATTCTCCACCTTTTATATAGGCTCCCTGTGATGCCTGATACTCGCTGGCCGCGTCTTTATATAATTCATTCTGGCAGGAGCTGACCAGCAGACTGCCGGCCAGAACTCCCAAATACACTATTTTCTTCATAATTCAATTTTTATTCAAACTTACCCGGATAAACTACATTTCCCAAATTCAAGGCTTCTTTCAGCCATTTATAAGGAGGATCATTAGCAAAATCATATTCCATGTGATAGGTACCGATTCCTCCGATACGCTTGCCGCTGGGGAGGTCGAGGGTGGCATAATCGAAAATCTGACGGCCTTCCGGATAGGCATTGATTTCTTCACGTACACTCGTATAGTCTGGCACTCCTCCAGTCCGCCAGCCTTGCTCGAATTCCACGGTAATGATGGTCTTACGCTCCCAATCTTCCAGGTGCGGCTGGGTAATTTTACGAATCACGCTTCGTGTAGATCGCTCCCAATAAGCTTGGTAGATGTAATGATCAATATACTTGGAAGCTTCCGCAGAAAGTTTCTCCGGCTGTCCGTCCATCACCAACAGTCGTCCTGCCGGACGCAGACGGTCGGAAAGAGCCTTAATGAATACAAACATCTGGGTATTTCCGCTATTTTCCGAAATCTGGTCGGAATTGGCCATCGTACCGGAGTGACCGTAGTTAGGTTCGTAGTCAATGTCAAAACCGTCCAAGTTGTATTTCTCGATGGTGTCGCAAATGGCATTGGCGTAGGCCTTCACTCCTTCCACGAAATCACCTTTGCCTTTTTCACCCACCCAATAGTTGGTAGGATCCTGCCCCGGAGGAGTCATCTGGTCGCCCAGGCTTTGCACAATCCAACACAGAAGGGCTTTTCCGCCTTTCACTTCCTGGAAGAACTTCAGGTCTTTCTTCTGTTCTTCCGAAAGATTGCCACGGGTTCCCCACAGGGATACGAAATCCACACTGTCGGGCAGCATCTTCAGGTAGTTCTGCGCATTGCTGCCTCTTCCGGTCCAGTTGCCGAACCATCCGAAACCTTTCACGTGAGGGGTCTTGCGGTATTCCCGGAGTTTGGCAAAATATTCCCGCATGGTAGGGGTCAGGTCGGCTTCCGATTCCGCTTCCAGCAACGGGATGTATTTCTCCAGTCCCTGCTGGTTGTCGAACACTTCTCTTTCGGGTATGTTCCAGTCGGAGCAACCCACGAAGCCTGCCACTACCAGCAAGGCTCCGATATATTTCATGATGTTTTTCATCTCTTGGTGCATTTAAACATTTTAGCAGATTAATCTTTATTTCGGTTGTTTAGGACGATTGTCGCGTACCCACCACAATTTGGTCGCTCCCTGGTCGTCTCCACCTAACAGAGTAGGCACTTCCGACATGTTGGGGTTCGTACCATATTCCGCCGGAGCAAAACGGAAACGTTCAGGAGTCAGGGCATCTTCCGACGCACCGATGCTTGCATAGGCTTTGTCATAAGCCGGCTTGAGCAGATAAGGGTAACCCGTGCGGCGGTATTCGGTCCAGGCTTCCACGGCATTGGGATAAAGTGCCAGATATTTCTGCGTGATGATTTTCTGCAATTTCATCTCCTCCGTATCCGCGTCGTTCCATTTTGGAGCCACATTTCCCGTAGAGAGCACACAAGCGTACTGATAATTATAAGGTAAAGTATAGGCTTTGACATCCGACGGCAGCTGAGTGCCCTGCAAGTAAGAAGCGACTCCGCTCACCCCGTTTTCTTCGAACGACTTGGTCACGCCTTCTTCGTACAAAGCTTTCGGATCACCTGCCGTAAGCTGATATAGCGCCGCTTCTGCTTTCAGGAAAGAGACTTCCGACGCACGCAACCAGAACAAAGGAGAGGCTGCACTGACCTTAGGCTTGGAAGCTCCATCCTTGGCACGGTCATTCAGCGGATTGTTGTTCGTGGGAGGAAGGGCCACAAAACGGCTACCTGAAACCGTGGTGAAATAGCTGGCCAGACGCGGGTCTTTATATCCTTGCATATAGGCCCAGATGGTAGCTCCCATACGGCATTCTCCGTAATCTTCCACTGTAGGCAGCATGGAGTTCATCAGCGGCAGTTTATCTGTACTTTGAATTTTGGCTTCCTGCGCCATGTTCTCAATCACACCGCCATGCGACGGATCGAGCGCATACGTCACATATTCCTTAGCCAGCTCCATGTCCTTGAAATGGACACGTACCGCCATACGCAGCATCAATGAGTTGGCCAGACGGGTCCAGTTCTGCGGATTACCGTCATAAATCACGTCATAAGAGGAAAGAACCTTTGTAGCCGTACCGCCCAGCACCTGCGAAGCTTCTTTCAGGTCGGCCAGCATGGCCTTGTATACTTTGTCCTGAGCGTCCAGCTTGGGGGCAATGTCTCCGTTGCCGGCATTGGTATACACAATGGGGCCGAACACGTCGGTGGCACGGAGCCAGCCCATCACCTTGACGATGTTTGCCACGGCCTGCACTTCTTTGTCGGCCGGATCTTCGGACTCCTTCGTGTGCTTGTAAATGTCGTTCCACGCACGGAACAGCTTTGAATAGAAATTCTGGTAGGCGTAACTCATACGGCCGTCCGTGAAGTTCCAGGTGGCCTCCGTGTTGAAGTTCCAGTTGTTGTTCATGCCCCAGTAGCCAATGTAGTTACCAGCCGACATGATATCTGTGTTGGCCAGGTCGTTACCTGGTCCGGTCGATTCCGTGGGAGAACCGATGGGAATCACCAGCTTCTGCATATCCAGAAAGGGAGCTCCATACAGCAGTCCACCCTGTTTCATTTCTTCTTCTGTCACCCCGTAGATATTCGTATTGATCTTCTCATAGTTGCAAGAAGCCAGTGCCAATACAGATAATGCGGGTATCAAATATTTTCTTATCTTCATATTGTTTCGGTTTTTCATGAGTTGTTAGAATCCAAATTTAAGGCTCACTCCATAAGTCCGCTGACTGGGCAGCATGAAATAGTCATATCCCTGTCCGAACGTACCGGTAGAGGCTGTCAGTTCCGGGTCGAATGGAGCCTTGTTGTAAATCATCCAAAGGTTCGTACCATAGACGGAAAGGCTGACATTGTGGAACGAGGTGCCCTTGAACCAGGAGTTGGGGAACGTATAGCCCAGACTGGCTTCCTGAAGGCGGACATTCGTAGCCGAATAGACATTGTAGGCATCCAGGTTGACCACAGATTCGTAATAGTCTTTCGGACGTACGGGCACGTTGCCCACCATCACCTTTCCGGCATCACGGGCGTCTGCCGAAGCCTGCGACACACCGAACTGGTCGAGCACGGCCTGTGTCTTCGAAATGACGATACCACCCAGACGGGCTGTCACCAGGAAGTTCAGGTTGAAGCCTTTGTAAGAGAAGCCGTTTCTCCAGCCCAGGTTCCACTTGGCGTTGACGCTTCCTAACTTATAAGGTTCGGTCGATTCCGTAGTAATGGTCTGTCCTTCGTTGTACACAATGTAGCCGTCCTGGTCGCGCTTCAGGCGTTCTTCAGCATAGATGGTACCGATTTCTCCTCCTTCGCGCAGGCGGAAACGTCCCACCTTGATGTCGCTCAGGTCAAGGGTTTCTCCAGTTACCGGATTCTTCACGTCTGATGCCAGTTCGATAATCTTGTTGCGGTTGGCCGTAGCCGTCAGCGAGGTGCTGTAAGAGAAATTACCGAATGTCTGGTCGTAACCCAAAGTCAGCTCGATACCGCGGTTTTCCACGTTACCGGCCTGTACAAACATGTAGTCATAGCCCGAAGTTTCCGACAATTTGGCCTGCAACAGCTGGTCGTAGGTGTTCGACTTATACAAAGTCACTCCCAACGAAACAGTGTTGTTCAACCACTTGGAGTCGATACCGATTTCATACGAACGGGTTCTTTCGGGTTTCAGTTCCGGAAGCGGATAGTATTTGAACGGTTTGATGACTCCTCCTTCAATGGAGTGTGTAATCGTGCCGGGAGTCAGTCCAGTATACGGAATCGGTGAACCTACTTCGGTATAAGAAGCGCGTACTTTCAAGAAGCCCAGTACCGGAGAGATGGACTGGCGCAGGTTGTCCGACAACAAATCCGTCACAATGGCCGACAGACCTACTGACGGATAGAAAATCCACGGCGACTTGCTGTTGACCAGCTGCGAAGGCTTGTCGGCACGTCCGGTCAGGGTAAGGTACACCGCCGATTTCCAAGAGATTTCGGCCGAACCGAACACACCGATGTTCATCTTCCGGCTGTCTCCTCCCGTCTGTGAAGGCACTCCGGTAGAAGGGTCGATGTTGTCGTAGGCAAACTTGTTGGGGATGAGCAGCAGCTGTCCGCCGTAGCCTCTTCCCTTCGTATCGTATTCCTCATAAGAAGCACCCACGTTGACATTGGCAAAGAAATCGTTGGCAAAAGGTTTGGACAAGTTGGCCATCACGTCGGCATACTTCTGACGGAAGGTCTCACTGGAATAGATATAACGTCCCAAAGGCTTGGCAAACGTACCATGAGTAGAAGCGTAACGCTTGTCTTCTCTTTCGGAATAGGTGTTGTCCAGACGGCCGCGGGCAGTCACGTTCAGGTAATCTGTGATATCGTACTTCAACGAAGCATAAAGCATGTAGCGGTCTTTCACCTCCGGACGGATGTTGCGGTAGGCCACCCAGTAGGGATTCTGCACTGCCATACCGAAATCGCCCGGTGCCCACGACTGCACGTTGTAGCCCAGTTCGGCATCGTAGCGCTCAAAGTATTTCTCCTTGCTGAAATCCTCTCCGCGCGGATACAGATACGCCCCCAGAATCGGGTTGAAATACGTACCGTAAGACAGCATGTTGTTGGCGTATTCACGTACATAGCTGGCAGACACGTCCATGGTCAGCTTGTCGTTGAAAAACTTGGTGGTGTTCCGCACCATGGCATTGTAACGATGGTATTTGTTGTTCGGCACGATACCCTTCGCATTGACCGCCGAGCCCGACACATAGGTCTGGTTCTTGTCATTGCCCACCGACAGGTTGAACGAGTTGGTAAAAGTCGTTCCGGTATTGAAAAAGTCGGCCGGATTGTAAGAAGAAGGAGCTGCCAGTTTCTCACCCCACGAAGCGGCCTCCCCGCTCACATTGCCATACGTGTTCTGGAATCTCGGCAGCACAAAGGCTTTTGAAAACTCTGCGGAAGAAGACACATTGACATTCACTTTGCCGGCGGCTCCTTTCTTGGTAGTAATCAGAATGACTCCATTGGCCGCACTGGCTCCGTAAAGGGCGGCAGCCGAAGGACCGGTCAGCACCGACAGGCTTTCAATGTCTTCGGGATTGAAGTTGGCAATACCTTCACCCGAGGTACGTCCCGAGCCGAAACCTGTTCCGTCGCCCGAGCGGTCGGCCTGGTTACCCATCGGCACACCGTCTATCACATACAACACGTTGTTGTCTCCACTGATGGACTTGTTACCACGCATCACCACGCGCGTACCTCCACCTACACCCGAAGCGCTGCGCTGGATATTCACACCAGCCACCTTTCCGTTCAGGCTGTTTACGAAGTTGGCGTCCTTCACCTTTGTCAGTACGTCGTTCTTCACTTCCTGCACGTTATAGCTCAAGGCTTTCTGGGAGCGCTTGATACCCAAAGCAGTCACCACGACCTCGTCCAGCAGTTCCGAGTCTTCCTTCATGACCAGCACACCCAGTGCCTCCTTCGATGAGACCGTCAGACTTTTATAACCTACATAGGAAATTTCCAACAGGGAACCCTCAGCGACCGACAACGTGAAGTTTCCGTCCATGTCGGTAATCGTACCGTTGCTGGTTGCTTTTTCCAGCACACTCACCCCTACCAGAGGTTCTCCATTCGCGTCTACGACGGTTCCACTGACTGTGATTTTGTTGGTTTGCGCCGATACTTGCACGGAAGGCTCACCGGCCCCTCTCGGCAAACTGGCATACGCTGCATTTCCTCCCTGACTTATCAGCAACAGAAATAGCAGTTGAGTAGCTCTTTCTATTTTCATAGATGATTTAAGATTTAGTTGGACATTTAAATAGTTATCACATTTTAAGGCTCACGACAACGGTCAAGGTGCAATCGTCCTTTGCGGGACAATGCAGACATTGGCCAGCTATCAAGAACCGGTTAAAATTCTAGTTTGTTTTTGTGGCAAAACGGGTGTAGAAAACCTGTACAGGTACTTACCTTCACTGCATCCTACAGCTCAGGCAAACATCTGCCCTATTTGCTCATCGCTTCTTTCCGGTGAAAGAAAGAGGCATTCTCTATCCTCTAAATAATTGACATAAAGGCTCACATCAGGTAGCCTGCGAAATGATTTTTCTCTATAGTTTAGCTTAAGCTTGCGTTGTTTGTGTCTGTATAAATAAAATTTTCAACTTTATCGGGCTGCAAAGATATGCGTTTTTTATAAACTGCAAATCTTCAAACAAGATTTTTTTCTTTCGCACCAAGAGTTTTCAAAGAAAAAGAGGAAACCAACTGGCCAATGCCCGTTGATTTCCTCTTTTCTGTGATTCCGCTGCGATTCGAACGCAGGACCCACGCCTTAGAAGGGCGTTGCTCTATCCAGCTGAGCTACGGAACCATCCTTAATAGTTGTGCTGCATTCAAGTGATTCCGCTGCGATTCGAACGCAGGACCCACGCCTTAGAAGGGCGTTGCTCTATCCAGCTGAGCTACGGAACCATCCTTAATTGCGGCGCAAAGGTATGCTTTTATTTTGAATTATACAAATTATTCCGTAAGTTTGTCTGAAGAAACCAAGAAATTCACTTTACACATGGAACAGCATCCCCAGCTTTTAGTCTACAAAGCGTCTGCCGGTTCAGGCAAGACTTTCACGCTGGCCGTACACTATATCAGACAATTGATTGAAGACCCGTATGCATACCGGAGGATTCTGGCGGTGACATTCACCAACAAGGCTACGGCGGAAATGAAAGAACGTATCTTAGAACAACTCTATGGCATTGCTACAGCCGATGAGGGGTCGGACGGTTACCTGAAGGAAATACAGAAGACCTCGGCCAAGTCGGTCGGGGAAATCCGGGAGGCGGCACGCGAGGCCTTGCGGCACATGATTCATGACTACAGCCGTTTCCGCATCGAAACCATCGACTCGTTTTTCCAGTCGGTGATGCGCAACCTGGCACGAGAACTGGAGCTGGGGGCCAACCTGTCCATCGAGCTAAACAATACGGAGGTGCTGAGCGATGCCGTGGATGCCATGATTGAAAAGCTGGACCGCCGCTCGCCGGTACTCTACTGGTTACTGGAATACATCGAGGAACGGATTGCAAACGACCGGCGCTGGGATGTGTCGAAGGACATCAAGAGTTTCGGACAAAACATCTTCGATGAGAACTATATCGAGAAAGGGGAAGGACTGCGCCGGAAACTGGCCGACCCGAAGTTCATCCCGGCGTATCGGGAGGAACTGAAAAACATCCGCGAAGAGGTGCTGGAATTTATGAAGGGATTCAGCGACCAGTTTACGGGACTGCTCGAAATGCACGGGCTGACGCCGGCGGACTTGAAAAACGGCTCGCGGGGCATCGGCAGTTATTTCAACAAGCTGGCCAACGGGAAACTGGGCAGCGACATCCGCAATGCGACCGTGGAGAAGTGTCTGGAAAGTGAAGAGAACTGGACCACGAAGACTTCCTCCCATCGCGACGAAATCCGCTCGCTGGCGGCCTCGGAACTGATGCCGTTACTGGAGGAAGCGGAAAACCGGCGTCCGCAGAACAGCTTGCTGCTCAATTCGTGCGACCTCTCGCTGCGTTACCTGAACAACCTGCGGCTGCTGGCGCACATCGACGAGGAGGTGCGGTTGCAGAATCAGGCGCACAACCGTTTCCTGTTGTCGGACACCAACGCCCTGCTCCACAGCCTGATTCGGGAAGGCGACGCTTCGTTTGTCTACGAGAAAATCGGCACCACCATCGATACGGTGATGATTGACGAGTTTCAGGATACTTCGCGCATGCAGTGGGAGAATTTCCACCTGCTCTTGCAGGAGAGTCTGGCGCAGAAGGAAGGCAGCCTGATTGTGGGCGACATCAAGCAGAGCATCTACCGCTGGCGAAGCGGAGACTGGAAAATCCTCGCGGGACTGGGACACGACCGGAGTTTCCGCATCAAGGAATGTACGCTCGACACGAACTGGCGAAGCGAGGCGCGCATCATCCGTTTCAACAACGAATTTTTCACGGCGGCCTGCCAGACGCTGAACCGACGGTATCAGGAGGAACAGGGCACGCCTTGCACGCAGCTGGAACAGGCGTACAGTGACGTGCGGCAACGTTGTGCCAAGAAAGACGAGAAAGGCTTCGTGAAGGTGACTTTCCTGCAGGATTCCAAGGAGCGGCCTTATACGGAGGCCACCTTGCAACAGCTGGCCGAAGAGGTGGAACGACTCGCGGCAGCGGGTATCCAGCTCAATGAGATGGCCATTCTGGTACGGAAGAACCGGAGCATCCCCGACATTGCAGCCTATTTCAACGAACATACCCCCTACCGCATCGTCTCGGACGAGGCTTTCCAGCTGAACGCTTCGCTGGCCGTAAACATGCTCATCGACGGACTGCGTTACCTGTCTTCGCCCGACGACCGCATTGCGCTGGCCCGTCTGGCGGTGGCCTATCAGCAGGAAGTGTTACGAAAGGATATCAGCCTCAACACCGTGCTGCTCGACGACCCCAAGAATTACTTGCCAGCAGCTTTCCAGTTGCAGGCAAACGAACTCCGCTTCATGCCGCTTTACGAGTTGCTGGAGAAACTCTTCGTGCTGTTCGACATGCAGCGCATCGAGAAACAGGATGCGTATCTCTATGCATTTTATGATGCGGTGACGGAATACATGCAGAACAACTCGTCGGAGCTGACGGCTTTCATCCGTTTCTGGGACGAGAAGCTGAACACGAAAACCATTCCTTCGGGCGAAATCGACGGCATCCGCATCCTGTCCATCCACAAATCGAAGGGTTTGGAATACCACACGGTGCTGCTGCCGTTCTGCGACTGGAAGATGGAGAACGAGACGAACAGCCACCTGATATGGTGCAGCGTGGCGGGCACGGGAAAGGAAACGGACATTCCGCCGTTCAACCTCCTGGACATCGTACCGGTGAACTACTCGAGTGCCATGGCGGAATCGGTGTACCACGACGATTACCTGGAGGAAAAGTTGCAGCTGTGGGTGGACAACCTGAACCTGCTTTATGTGGCGTTTACACGTGCCTGCAAGAACCTGATTATTTTTGCGAAGGCGGGTCAGAAAGGTACGGTATCGGAACTGTTGTACGACAGTCTGCCGCTGATGCAGGAAGTGGAACTGCCGCTTGTGCAGGAAGACCCGGAGGATGATGCGGTGGGTGAATACGGGGAGCTCTGCACGGCTCACGACGAGAAGAAGGCGGGTAAATCCAACCGACTATCCTCGCCCAAGGAGGGAGTTCCCGTGAAGATGGAAAGCATTGAAACGCACATCGAGTTCAAGCAGTCGAACCGTTCGGCCGACTTTATCCAGGGGGATGAGACAGAGGACAGCCGTGGACAGTACATCCGTCAGGGACAGCTGCTGCACCAGGTGTTCGCCCACATCGAAAAAGCAGACGACCTATCACCAGCCTTGGAGCGGTTGAACTTCGAGGGTATCTTCGAGTCGGAGAAACAAATGAAGCAGGTGGAAGCGCTGGCCCAACGGGCTTTGCAGCATCCAGCAGCCAAGGACTGGTTCAGCGGCACGTGGGAACTCTACAATGAATGTGCCATTGTGTACACCGACGAGGAGGGACAGATGCAGACGCGCCGCCCCGACCGCGTGATGCGAAAAGACGGGCAGGTGGTCGTGGTGGACTTCAAGTTCGGAAAGAAGAACGAAACCTACCGCGCACAGGTGCAGGAGTATATGGACTTGCTCACGCAAATGGGCTACACCCACATCCGGGGATTCCTTTGGTATGTGTTTGCCAACGAGCTGGAAGAAGTAACGCTTCCGGCCTGAGTTTATTTTTATTTACCACGCTATTTCGACAATATAATATATGGAAACTTTTTTGAAGCAGGTGGCCGCTGATTTGTACCGGAAGTTGCACGGAGACTTTACCAAGGTAGCCGTGGTGTTCCCGAACAAACGTGCCAGCCTCTTTTTCAACGAATACCTGGCACAGGAGTCCGACCGTCCGGTTTGGTCGCCAGCCTATGTGAGCATCAGTGAACTGTTCCGCCAGTCGTCGCAATGGGTTACGGGTGACTCCATTAAACTGGTATGCGACCTCTACAAGGTGTTCCGGGAAGTGACCGGAAGCAAGGAAAGCCTCGATGATTTCTATTTCTGGGGCGAGATGCTCATCAGCGACTTCGATGATGCCGACAAGAATCTGGTCGACACGAAGGCCCTCTTCAGCAACCTGAAAGACTTGAACAAGCTGACGGCTGAATATGATTTTCTGGAGGAAGGACAGAAAGAAGCATTGAGCCAGTTTTTCCGCAATTTCTCCATCGAGCAGGTGACGGAACTAAAACGACGTTTCATCTCACTATGGGACGTGCTGGGCGACATCTATACGCAATACAAAGAACGGCTCCGCGAGCAAGGCATCGCCTACGAAGGAATGCTCTACCGCGAAGTGACGGAAACGATGGACGTACAGCAGTTTCCTTACGACACCTACGTGTTCGTGGGATTCAACGTGTTGAACAAGGTGGAACAAACCCTGTTCAGCAAATTGCATGCGGCCGGGAAAGCCCTGTTCTACTGGGATTACGACACCTTCTACCTGGACAAGCATCCGCACGAGGCTGGCGAGTTCATCCGCCGGAACCTGAAGAACTTCCCATCGGAATTGCCTCCGTCCCTGTTCGACCACCTGAATCACCCGAAAGAGATTACCTTCATTGAATCGCCTACCGAAAACGGACAGGCACGCTACCTGCCGCAATGGATTCGGGAGAACCTGACGGAGAACGAAAAGGAAACGGCGGTGGTGCTCTGCAACGAAGCCATGCTACAGCCCGTATTGCATTCGCTGCCGGAGAACGTGCGCCACATCAACATCACCATGGGTTTTCCGCTTTCGCAAACCCCGGCCTACAGTTTCGTGAAGACGCTGTTGGAACTGCACATTTCAGGCTACAATCCCCGCAGTGGACGCTACCAGTTTGCCGAGGTCATCAGTGTGCTGAAGCATCCGTACACGCAATTGCTTTCGGAAGCGGCCACTCCGTTAGAAAAGGAACTGACGGAGAAGAACCGCTTCTATCCACTGCCATCGGAACTGGAACGGGATGAGGCCCTATCACTGCTGTTCAAACCTTGTAGTCACAACGAGGAGCTGTGCAAACGGCTGGCCGACATCCTGAAGCAGGTAGCACAGCTATACCGCAAGCAGGCGGCCTCCACCAGTGATGCCCTCGACCAACTCTATCGGGAAGCCTTGTTCAAAAGCTTTACCATGGTCAACCGTTTCCATGCGTTGCTTGAAAGCAAGGATTTGGAAGTACAGCCTGCCACCTTCCACCGGCTGCTCGTACGGGTCATGTCGACAGCCAGTATTCCGTTCCATGGCGAGCCGGCCATCGGTATGCAGGTGATGGGGGTATTGGAAACCCGTAACCTGGATTTCCGACACATCATCCTGTTGTCGGTCAACGAAGGACAGTTGCCCAAGGCGGGAGGCGATTCCTCGTTTATCCCTTACAATCTGCGCAAGGCATTCGGCATGACTACCATCGACCACAAGATTGCTGTCTATGCCTACTACTTCTACCGTCTGTTGCAACGGGCGGAAAAAGCAACTTTGGTGTACAATACGGTAAGCGACGGTATGAACCGGGGCGAGATGTCGCGCTTCATGCTCCAGCTGCTGATTGAATGGGGTTATCCCGTACAGAGGAAACAACTGGAAGCCGAACAGTCGCCGGTCGCATCCTCTCCCATCTGTATTTCCAAATCAGCCGACATTCTAAAACGGATGCAGCAAATATTCGATGTGCGGGTGAATCCGAAAGCTTTCTTCTCCCCCTCGGCCCTGAACTGTTACCTCGACTGTCCGTTGAAGTTCTACTACAAGTATGTGGCCGGACTTTCGGCACCCGATGAAGTGAGTGCGGAAATCGACTCGGCCAAGTTCGGAAGTATCTTCCACTATGCAGCCGAGCATATCTACAAGGACCTTACGGCACATGGGAAAGTTATCAATAAAGAAACCTTGGAAGCCCTGCTCAAAGAGGAAGTAAAGCTGCAGAACTACGTGGACAATGGATTCAAGGAACTGTTTTTTCACCTTCCTGCCGACGAACGTCCCGAATATAACGGCATCCAGCTCATCAACTCGGCCGTCATCCTGCGCTACGTCCAACAACTGCTGCGCAATGACCTGCGTCATGCTCCTTTCACCTTCGTGGGCTCCGAACAGCCCGTCATAGAGGACATTGAGATACAAACGCCCAAAGGCGTGATTCGTTCGCGAATGGGCGGTATCATCGACCGGATGGACAGCAAGGACAATGTGCTCCGCATCGTCGACTATAAGACAGGCGGAAAAGCAGATACTCCACCCAACGTGGAATCTTTGTTCACACCGGGTCCCAAGCGTTCCAACTATGTATTCCAGACCTTCTTGTATGCTGCCATCGTGTGCAAGAAACTACGAGAAAGGAACGACGACCGAAAAGTAGCTCCTTCCCTGCTCTACATTCACCGGGCCGCCTCCGAGGATTATTCACCGGTCATCCAACTCAAGGAATCGTACAACAAAACGACTCCAGTAGAAGATTTCGCTCTATTGGAAGAAGAATTCCGCAGCCGGTTGAAAGCGCTTCTGGAAGAAGTATTCAATCCGGAAGTGGATTTCCATCAAACCGAGGAGGAAGACCCATGTATGTATTGTGATTTCAAAGGAATGTGTAAAAGATAGAATCAAAAACCAAACAATTGTTAAATATACAATTTACTTTGAACAATCCATGAAAACCGATTGTTATAAAGATGTTTTTCATAGTAATAGATAAGAACAGTATTGGTATTTGTGAAAATATCAGCTGTAAGGACAAAAGCGTTTGTTCTTGAATATAAGAGAGACTGCATTTCCCCGGCAGTCTCTCTTAATTTTTTATCCCAATCACAAATGTCTCTTATTTCTGATAGTCGTAATACCACCAGTAGGTATCTCCGAATTCCCGTCGCATGCGATTTTGTTCTTCCAACGCAGAACCACCTTTTTGCTGCAATTCACGATAAGCCTTGAAGCGTCTGACCATCAAACTGTCGGCCACAGGAAAAAGAGTATCGTTCCGCTCCGCATGATACAGCACCACAGCCTCCCGATAATATCGTGGCAAAGTATCTTCCGGAAGATAAAAGTCGGGCACAGCCTCCATAAAACGATCCAACTGTTTCTCCAGCAGCAAAGCCGAAAGATAATAATCCAAAGAAGTATATTTACCCGACCCTTTGTAACAAATATTCCGCAGGAATACCATCCGGTCTTCTCCAGCATACGGACGGGCTCCTAACAGATAATAAATGGAATCGTTCGTATAACGAAGCGTATGCAGGGAATCTGAGTCAAAGAACAATCCATCGGAACGATAATACTGTGGATAGGCAAACAGCTTGTCTCCCATCTGTCCCAAGTGAGACAATGCCACCGCCCGAAAGACAGTCAAAGTACGGCTTGCCTCTAACGAACGTTCTCCTACCTCCAGCACCTTGTCATATTCCTGAGTACGCAAATAATATTCCGCTTCCAGTTCATGGTGATAAGTACGGTTGGAATCACCTATACACACCGTCAGCACGCACAGGCCCAACAGAATGGCCAGGTTACTGTTCACCAGTCCCCAGACATTCCCTTCCTGATTCAGCTGCACCCGAAACACTCCACGCAACCAGTATCCCAGGCCGACAAACAGCAGCACCAGCAAGGGCAACAACCAGGTCCACGGCGTATGATAGTCGGACATATAGACCCCGCGTCCCACATCCGTCAGGGCACAGAGTACCAGAAAAGAAGGTAAATAGGCCAAGGCACGTACCTTTCCTTTCAGCCCCAGCAGACTGTTCACTCCCCACCGCAACAACAGCAGGATAAGGGTAATGATAATGGCGCTGGCCAACGGAGCAAACACGGTCTTTCCGTGTGCCAGTGAGAAGTGGAGTGCCTCCAGCACATCCCGTTGGAACACATAGAGATAGACAAAACTAAATAGAGAAAAAAGAAGACCGCATACAGCAATCATGATGCGTGCAGTCTTCTTATAAAGTGCATTTGTGTAATCACTCATACAAAATTATTCTTTCACTCGTTTCAATACCACTGCAGAACGGGCCGGCACATACAGTTTCAGCCATTCTTTCTTATCTTTTGCATAAAGCGGATCGGCACAGGTAAAGTGGCGGAGACTGTCGTCTGAGAAGCCGAAACCACCAAACTGTTTGTTATCCGTATTCAACACCACATCGTAAGCTCCTCTCGGAACAAGGAAGCCGTAATCGGTGAACGAACGGGTCGGGTTGAAATTAAACACGAACACCAAATCCTTCCGGCGGAATGCCAGAATCTGATCGCCGTCATTGTGCCATACTTCAATGACCTCCGATTTCTGGATATTCTTCACACTACGCAACAGCTTGACCATGCACTCATCAAAATCACCCAGATAATGATAGCACAGTGTTGGGTCATCTACCAAATGCCACTGACGACGGGCATACTTATACGACCAGCCATTGCCTTCGCGCGGGAAGTCAATCCATTCCGGATGACCGAACTCATTACCCATGAAGTTCAGATAACCTCCATTGATGGTGGAAGCGGTAAGCAGACGAATCATCTTATGCAAAGCGATGCCTCGTTCTACCACGCCGTTCTCGTCACCAATCTTGAAGTGCCAGTACATGTCGGCATCAATCAAGCGGAAGATGATGGTCTTGTCGCCTACCAGTGCCTGGTCGTGACTCTCACAATACGAAATGGTCTTTTCATCCTTGCGACGATTGGTCACTTCCCAGAACAGACTTGAAGGTTTCCAGTCCTCATCCTTGCGTTCCTTGATCATCTTAATCCAGTAGTCTGGAATGTTCATCGCCATACGGTAGTCGAAGCCATAGCCACCATCCTCAAAAGGCGCGGCCAGTCCCGGCATACCCGAAACTTCCTCAGCAATGGTGATGGCCTTCGGATTCACCTCATGAATCAGGCGGTTGGCCAATGTCAGGTAGCAGATGGCATTGTCATCCTCGTGCCCGTTGAAATAATCACCGTAATTGCAGAAAGCCTCTCCCAATCCGTGACTGTAATATAACATGGAAGTTACTCCATCGAAACGGAAACCGTCGAAATGGAATTCCTCCAGCCAGTATTTGCAATTGGACAGCAGGAAGTGAATCACCTCGTTCTTACCGTAATCGAAGCAAAGCGAATCCCATGCCGGATGTTCCCGACGTGCGCCCGGATAGAAATACTGGCAAGGATCGCCGGCAAAGTTGCCCAATCCTTCCACCTCGTTCTTCACGGCATGTGAGTGCACAATATCCATGATGACGGCAATGTTCATCTGATGTGCCGTATCAATGAGCTGTTTCAATTCTTCCGGCGTACCAAAACGGGAAGAAGGCGCAAAGAAGCTGGACACATGATACCCGAAACTGCCATAGTAAGGATGTTCCTGAATAGCCATAATCTGGATACAATTGTACCCATCTTTTGCGATGCGAGGCAACACCTTCTCACGGAACTCGTTGTATGTACCCACCTTTTCCGCATCCTGTGCCATACCGATGTGGCACTCGTAAATCATCAACGGAGACACATTCGGCGTAAAACTCTTTTTCTTGAACTTATACGATTTCTCCGGATTCCATACCTGCGCACTGAAAATCTTGGTCTGCTCATCCTGCACTACACGAGTAGCCCATGCTGGAATACGTTCGCCGCATCCACCTTCCCAATACACTTTCAGCTTATACAAGTCGCCATGTTTCATGGCCTTTTCCGGCAGATTGATTTCCCAGTTGCCCGTCTTGCGGACCCGTTTCAAGCGGAAAGCCGGTTTCTCCTGCCATCCGTTGAAATCACCCACCAGATAGATTTCCGTCGCATTAGGTGCCCATTCCCGGAAAGTCCATCCTTTGTCGGTGCGATGCAATCCGAAATAAAGATGGCCTGTCGCAAAGTCCGACAATGTTTTCTTTCCCACCAGTTCTTTTTCTTTCTCTATTGCATGCTGGTGACGGCCATTAATAGCATTGGCATACGGTTCCAGCCACGGATCATTCTTTATGATATTCAATACCTTGTCCATAGTATTAGTTATTAGAAATTATTTGACATGTACTTTTACAATCACTTTTCTCACTTTTTCGGGAGTCACGCCCGGCGCATGTGCATCTTCCGGAAAGAAGATGACGAACATCCCCGGCTTCACGGTCAAATAGTCAGTGGCCGCTTCTTCATAGAAAGCAATATCCTTTTCGGTATCGTAAGTGGCTTCGGGCAAATCGGCACGCGGCGCATAGCCCATCACTTCCACTCCCGACAACGGAAGCTGGATGTCAATGAATTCATTGTGCGTTTCAAGACGCGCCTCGGCCTTTGTCTTCGGACAGACCTCCGAAAAGTTCACCGTCAGTTCCCCTTCTTTCAGCACCACTTTCCCCGCCTCATGTGCCTGCAGGTCGGTCGCTTTCAGAAAAGCCATCGCCTCTGCAAACAAAGGGTTCAGTGAAACATATCTTTCCAAGTTTTCCAATTTGTCAATTATCATATCACTCTACATTTAAGCAGTTAATATTCTTTTATTCAAACTCGTCTATCGTTTCATTCGTAAAATCGGCAAAGCGTTTCAGCTGCCTGAACACGTCCATCATCCGGTCCAGGTAATCCGGACGGGAGAAAAATTCATCCTCCAACGGACAAGCGACCGTATAATCCTTACAACGGATATACTGCGGATAAGGAAAATCTTTCGGAAATCCCTTGGGTATCGTCTTCAAATGCGTCTCCCCTATTACAGGGAAATATTGGTGAAAAGCCGGATCTTCCACAATGGCCCGGAACTCGTCGATGCGGTCACACACCGACTGCCGCACGGCCCGCAGCATATCCGCAGGCATGCACCAGCTTCCCCCGGCCAGCATACAATTGCCCGGTTCCAAGTGTAAATAATAACCACAATGATTGGATTTCTTTCCCCTCGCATTGATATATCCCCCGATGTGGGTCTTGTAAGGAGACTTGTCCGCAGAGAAACGGACATCCCGATAGATACGATACATACAATCGTGCGGAAGCACATGAGCCACACTCTCATCGAACAATGAGAGACGGGCGATGACGATGCCCAGCAGCTCCTCAAAATCAGCCTGCACACTCAAATAGTCCGCTTTATGTTCCTGAAACCACTCCCGGTTGTTGTTTACCGCCAGCACTTTCAGGAAATCCAATATGCCCGGTATATCCATATCTTTTCCTTTTGAGTTACACAAACTTACGAAATTAATTCCTATCCGTCGAATAAAACAGGCGTTTTTTTACCTCACTTCAACAGATTCAGCAGGAAATCGTGTACTTTTCCATTCGAAGCTACCACTTCCCGACCTGAATAAAACGAATCACCACCTGAAAAGTCCGTCACCCGACCCCCGGCATTCTGTACCAGCAGGATACCGGCCGCCACATCCCACGGACAGGTAAAAGCTTCGGCACGAGCCTCAAAACGTCCGTCGGCCACGTAACACATTTCAGCAGCTGCCGCTCCTACCACCCGAATACCAGCCACATTGCCGTAACATCCTTCAATCAGACGGTTAAATACCGGTTTATAGGCTTCCGCATCATACGGCAATCCCAAAGCCATAAACGCATCATCGGACGAAGTCACCCCCGAGACCCGTATCTGTCGGTCGTTACAGAAAGAAGGGGCTCCCTTATAGGTCCAGAAACATTCATCACGACAGATTTCATACACCACGCCCAACAGAATTTCTTCACGGTTGCGAAGTGCAATGCTGATGCAATAAGGTGCATGATTATGAATAAAGTTGGTAGTTCCATCCAACGGATCCACTACCCAACAGTATTCCTCGTCGGTATGACTTCCGCTTCCCTCTTCTGCAATAAAGCCTGCCTCAGGGAGCAATTCCCGCAGACAGGCCACTATTCTTCGTTCCGATTCTTTGTCTACATACGACACATAGTCGTGTGCGTGTTTCTTTTCAATCCGTTCCCGGCTGAATTTTGTCCGTTCTTCACGAATAAAAGCTCCTGTGTTCACGGCAAGCTCACGCACTTTCAAAGTCAGTTCGGATAAATCTCTGTTCATTTTTTCTCCTCCAACAAACGTCCGTATTTGAAAGTTCCTTTCCGGATGACATTTCCATTGGTGTCCGTTTCGATAAAAGGACCGTCTTTCTTGCCTTGCTTAAAGAAACCCTCAAAACGTATACCTTCCTTATCAATCAGAATTCCTTTTCCGTCTTCCTTACCCCGCACGAATCCGCCTGTATAGACCGACCCGTCGGCCATACGCAAAGTACCTTCTCCTTCCGCCATGTTATTCTTCCACTGGCCTTCGTATTCATCACCGTTGGCCCACTTGTACTTGCCAAAACCTGAACGCTGGTTCTTCACCCATTGTCCGTCGTACACAGCTCCATTGGCCCAAGTGAACGTACCCAGACCTTCCTGCCAGCCATTCAAAAACTGTCCGACATACTTGTCACCATTCGGGTAAGTATAAATACCGCGCCCCGTACGTTCGCCATTGGCATAATCACCTTCATAGCGTTCGCCGTTCTGGAAATAATAAATGCCTTTTCCATCCTGTACATCCTCTTTCCAGTCGCCCACATACTTGTCACCGTTGGTATAATAGAAGGTACCTTTTCCGTGACGCATGCCGTCCTTCCATTCACCTTCATATTTCGACTTGTCTTCCCATACCATGGTACCCTTTCCGTTTTTCAGGTCGTTTTTCCATTCGCCTGTATAGACCGCTCCCCCTTTCCAGGTGTAGGTGCCTTGTCCGTTACGCTTGTCATGATGCCATGTACCGGAATATAAATCCCCATTATAATAAGTCATGGTACCTTCTCCTTCCTGGAAATCGGCATACCACATTCCTTCATAACGGTTGTTGTTCATGAAATAATAGGTTCCCTTTCCGTGTTGCTGGTCTTCATACCACTGTCCCACGTATTTTTCGCCGTCGCTGAAGGTATACGTACCTTCTCCCTGGCGTTTCCCTTTCACATACTCTCCCTCGTACACGTCACCGTTACGAAAGACAGTCCGTCCCTTTCCGTTCGGCTTGCGTCCCTTCAGTTCCCCCGAATATTCTGCTCCATCTTTAAACTGATAGTATCCCAAAGACAACTGGGCCGAAGCTGAAACTGAACCCAAAGTCAGCAAAGTAAATAGTAATAATGTATGTTTGTTCATCCTTATTATTGGTCTGTTTTTTAAATCCGTTCAAAAATAGTCTTTTTACTTTTGCCCGCACCGACAGGTTTATACTTTTTTACCTGCCACCACTTCTATTAAGTTTTCTTTGCAGAAATAGCGCTGAGCCAGTGAGAGAAGTTCCTCTGAAGTCACTTCACGAATAGCTGCCACTGACGCATCAAAGAAATCGGACTTCAGTCCGGCCGTCTCGATAAAGATCCACGCATCCGACAGGGAGAAAGCCCCTTCGTAAGAACGGCACATATCGCCCAGCATGTAATTGCGCACCATCTCCAGTTCCTCTGCCGGCACCTTTTCCTGTTGCAGACGGTCCATTTCATGATACACCTCTGTCACCACCGACTCGATGTACTCGTTGGCCGCTTCCGTGCTGACCACCAGCAGGCTCGTGCCCGGATAAGACACCAGTCCAGCCCCAATGCCGTAGGTATATCCCTTCTCTTCGCGGATGTTCGACATCAGCCGGCTGCCGAAATAGCCACCGAACAACGTAACCAGCACCCGGAATTTCAAATAATCCGGATGCTTCCGGTCGAGTGAGAAGCCTCCCATACGAAGAGAACTCTGTAAGGCATCTTCCTTTTCCACAAAAATCCGTTTGCTCCTATCTTTTATGATAGGCCATGTACGCTCCACCTTTTTCGATGTACAGTTACCCCAAGAGGCCTCTCCCAAATGGTGCTCTATGCACTTGATTACCTCAGGGGTAACCTTGCCCGATACATACATTGAGCAGTTTTCCGAATGGTAATACCGATGATAGAAATCCTTCAAATTTTCCACCTGAATGCGCTCGTAATCCTCCAGCTCCGCATAGCGGCCCAAAGGATGCAAGGTTCCGAACAACGAACGGTTCAGCTGCTTGCGGGCCAAGACATCCACCCGTTGGTTATTCACCAAAAACTGCTGGCGGTTGATGTCGCAGATAATCCGAAACTGTTCTTCCGGGAATACGGCTTCTTTCACCATTTCGGCAACAATTGCCAAGGTCTGGTCGAGGTATTTGGTCAGTGTGTATAACGTGACAAAACCACAATTGACCGAAGAAGAAAGGTCCAGCCACGCCCCGTAATAATCCAGTCGTTCGGCTATCTCGCCCGAAGTCATCCGGACGGTTCCTTCGCGCAACATACGGTTGGTAAACACCGCCTGCAACGGCTGAGACTGGTCGAGCTGCCCGCTCCGCACCAGCAAATCAAACCGAATCACTTCTTCATTGCCCGCCGAAAGCACATACAGCGGCATACCATTGGGCATGCGGTAGAGCTCCGGCTGCAAGATGGAGAAATGCTCCAGCTGACGAATGGCAGGAGCTACACTACGGTCGAGCTGCGTCATAAGGCCTCCTGATGATTGCGCAGAAACTCCTCGGCACGGGCCAAATCCTGCGGAGTGTCAATACCAATGGTCTCTACCTCACTGATGCCCACCTTGATGGAATAGCCGTTCTCCAGCCAACGAAGCTGTTCCAGCGATTCAGCCAGTTCCAGCGATGACTGTGGCAGAGCAGTAATCTCTTTCAGCACCGAAGCCCGATAGGCATACAACCCGATGTGCTTGTAATATGTATGTCCGGCCAGCCACTCCTGTTTGTCGCGGTTACGCTGATAAGGAATGATGGAACGGCTGAAATAAAGCGCGTGCATATACTTGTCGACGACCACCTTCGGAGAATTGACATTCTCCAGCGCATCGAATCCGTCGGCTGGTGTAAAGGGCTTTACCAAAGTGGCAATCTGAGTGGCTTCGTCCTCGAAGCACGCTTTTACGGCTTCCAACTGTGAACGCTGGATGAAAGGCTCGTCACCCTGAATGTTCACCACCACATCGTATCCGTTGCCCACCTTACAATAGGCCTCGTAACAACGGTCCGTACCACTCTTATGGTCTACCGAGGTCATTACCACTTTTCCCCCGAAAGCCTTGACGGCCGCTTCGATGCGTTCGTCGTCCGTAGCCACGTAAGCCTCATCCAGCACGCCAGCCACTTGTTCATAGACTCTCTGTATGACGGGTTTGCCTCCCAACAGCGCCAAGGGTTTGGCCGGGAAGCGAGTTGATGCATATCTTGCAGGAATAATTCCAATAAATTTCATGATTATTCTATTTGGGGTTTATCACGCAAAAATAATAAGATTTTTCTGAAACCCGAAAAGATAATTGCCTTTCCCAGTTTCAAAAGCCCTAAACCTGTCCAATCGACCAGACAAAAATCGTTATCTTCCAGAAATCCTACCCTACAGGTCATAAACTCTTATCCTCCAGTGCTTACCCATTGCCTTTCAAGAAGGAAAAAACATGTTGAAAAACAGCTGAAAACGAGGGTAAAAAACACAAGTGCGTTTCAACCAAAACGCAAGTACGTTTGAGTCCAAACGCAAGTGCGTTTCAAGTAAAACACAAGGACGTTTTGTCTTAAACGCAAGTGCGTTTTTTCAGACCTCAAAAACGGCCAAAAAGTGACATATTTCGGCTTATTTTCTATCTTTGCCCCAAAATTCAGAATGATTATGGAACAAACTACTCAACTTAACGAACACCACAAGCAGGAATACCCTCCCATGCATACCTGCGAACACATTATCAACCGCACGATGGTCAATCTTTTCGGATGCGGACGGGCGGTATCGGCCCACATTGAACGGAAGAAGAGCAAACTTGATTTCGCCCTTCCACAAGCTCCTACTGAAGAAGACATCGCCCGCATTGAAAACACCGTCAACGAGGTCATCGCCCGTCATCTGCCGGTCACTACGGAATTCACAACCCAGGAAGATGCTGCCGGACGCTTCGACCTGAAACGCCTGCCTGAAGGGGCTTCCGACACAGTACGTGTGGTACACGTGGGTGACTATGACGAATGCCTGTGCATCGGACTGCACGTGGAAAACACCTCGGAAATCGGGACCTTCAAAATCATCAGTCACGACTACAAGGACGGCATCTTCCGGATGCGTTTCAAACTGGTTTAAACCGCACGTACTATGGCAAAGAAAAAAAGAGGCTCTTCCACCGGCTCGTTAAAAGGTTTCATCCTCCTGCTGCTGATTCTCGGCGGAGGGGCATACTTCTACCAAAACCAGCAGAACCTACCCGAAGCAAAAGGACTGGAAAAAGGAATTTCAGAGACATTGGAAAAGGCCCGGGACGAAGTTTCCCAACGGACGACTCAAGACGCAGATGAAGAAACCGTTTCATCCTCATCCGCCAACCGCATCAGCAGCAAACTGGAGATTCCGGTCGTACTGAAAAAACGGGAGGAAATCCAACTGCAACGCACAGGTTACACGGTGTCGTACAATAATTTCTACAAGACGCCCAACTGGGTGGCCTGGGAACTGACCCGCCAGGAAACGAAAGGAGACGAGGAGCGGAAAAACCGCTTCGTGCCCGATCCGGACTTACCCGAACCGCGCGTGGAGCATGCGGACTATACGCACTCCGGTTACGACCGGGGACACATGGCACCGGCGGCCGACATGAAGTGGAGTAAAAAGGCCATGGAAGAATCGTTCTACATGAGCAACATCTGTCCGCAGAACCAGAAACTGAACCGTGACGACTGGGGTGACTTGGAAGAACTGTGCCGCAGCTGGGCACGGAAATACGGTACGGTGTACATTGCCTGCGGTCCGATTTATGACCAGAAACAGCCGAAGCGTATCGGAGAGCATCGGGTGGCCGTACCCGACCGTTTCTTCAAGGTAGTACTGATTTACAACCGGAAAAATCCCATCGCCATGGGCTTTCTGTTCGACAACAAGGCCCATCATCAGGCCCTGCAAAAATACCTGGTACCGGTCGATTCAGTAGAGAAAGTGACAGGTATGGATTTCTTCTCTAAACTACCTGACAACGTAGAAAATCGTATAGAGGCCGAACTGCCGGCACTGCCTTCAGGAAGATGAAGGCAGACCGGCAACCGGTCACTCTGTTTATTCTTCCGCCTTGTATTCTTCAATACAAAAACGATTGACGGTGCAATGTATGGAATCCTGACTGGCACGGTAGACCACCATCTTCACGGCCATCCCGTCGTTAGCCTCCAACACATATTCATGGGTACCGTTCGTATTCATCCGATACCACATTCCGTTCTGCCCGTAAAATATCCGCAAAAGATTCTCTGATGTATAATCCCAGCTGATACGGTACAGTCCGGTTTCTCCTTTATGAAAGGAAAAAGTACAGGAGTTCTCGTCATAATCCACGTAATCCAATGAGGTGACTTCGTCTTTATAAAAGTTCAATACGGCCGCCTGCCCCAAGGTATCATATTCAAGTCGGGTATAATTCTCCTCTCCACACCGGTATCTGAAAGTTTCTCCCAAATGAATCTTCGGAAGGGGCGTATAGCCGTTCACATCTTCCTTGTCACAAGAAAACAAAAAGAGTAGTGCACACAAGCACATTCCTACATATAACAGTTTTTTCATCGTGTATTATTTTTATTCCTCATCACATCCTCCCCCCAATGCATGGTAGAGGGTAATCACACTTTTAATCTCTGAATTTCGGTCAGCCACCAGCGACAACCGTGCCGTCAGCAACGACTGGCGGGCTGTCAGTACCTCCAGGTAATTTATTGTCCCATGCTCCATCAGCAGTTCTGTATCGTGCAGTGCATCCGACAAATGCCCCACCTGCTGCTGGTCAAGTTCCGTTTTCCGGCGAGCCGTCTGCCACTGGTTCAGGGCGTTGTTCACTTCCGTACCGGCATCCAGCAACGTCTGCTGGAACTGAAGCAAAGCCTCTTCCTGCTGCGCCTTACTGATTTTCAGGTTGGCCATCAGTTGTCCGCGCTGAAAGAGGGGCTGTACCAGCGAACCTACTGCCTGTAGCAGCCAAGCACCTGGATTGGTCACCAACGCTCCTCCGCTATTGGTCCATCCGGCCGCACCGCTCAACGTCACACTGGGATAGAAGCTGGAACGTGCCTGATTGGTGGCATAGAAGGCCTGCTTGAGCGTAGCTTCCGCCTGTCTTACGTCGGGACGACCGGCCAGCAAATCCAACGGCACTCCTACCGACAGGGTCTGCGGGAAATTCACCTCGCTGAGTGTGCCGCGTGTAATGTGCTGTGGAGTCCAGAAAAGCAGGCTACAAAGACTGTTCTCCATCTCGGTCACCTGTTGCCGCAAGTCGAGCAAAGACGCTTCCGTATTCAAACGGGAAGCCTCCGCCTGATTTACCGTCGCACGGTCGGCCTGTCCGGCCCGCATCAGGGCATTCAGGCTACGGATGTATTCCTTCCAACTCTCCACCGTTTCTTCCGTCACAGCCACCTGCTCATCGAGCATCAGCAAGGTGTAATAACTTTCCGCCACCGTGGCAATCAGCTGAGTCTGTACCGCCTGCCGATACGCCTCGCTTTGTTCCAATGCCGCCCGTTCCTTCCGCTTGGCATTGGTAAGCTTCCCAAAGAAATCCAGTTCCCAACTGGCAGAAGCCCCCAACGTGTACGTTTTAGTGGGTTTGCTCCCGTCGTAACTGCTCAACGCTCCTTCCGGATCCAGCTGTGCAGAGGGCAGATAAGCCTGCTTGGCCGAGACCAGCGAAGCCCGTGCTTCCTCTACTTTCAGACGAGCCACATTCAAATCCGTATTGGCCTCCAGAGCCCGTTCAATAAGCTGTTGCAAAGAAACGTCGGTAAACAATTCCTGCCATTTCAAATCCCCCAGTGAGGAGGTGGTATCCACCTCCTCCGGGAGCGTTCCAAACAGTCCGTCGGTTTGCACTTCCGGCTGCTGGTATTTGGTATAAATGCCACACCCAGTCAACATACTGCCCAGGCAAACGAGCATTCCTAAATGACTTATATTTTTCTGCATATCAAAATCGTCTTTAATAGATTAACTATTTCCGGTCGGACCTCAGGCATCCGTATCCTCTTCTCTATGTCGGCGCGGCATCACCTTTTCCTCAATCACCTGGAACACGGTAAACAATACCGGCACCACAAACAGCAGGGCTACCGTACCGACCAGCATTCCTCCTACCGTACCGACACCCAACGAACGGTTTCCGTTGGCTCCGGCTCCCGTAGCGACAATCAGCGGGAACAAGCCGATAATCATGGTCAGCGCCGTCATCAGAATCGGACGCAGACGGACTCCGGCAGCCGCCACGGCAGCCTGCACAATGCTCATTCCCTGCCGACGACGGGCAGAAGCGTATTCAGTCAGCAAAATCGCCGTCTTTGCCAGCAAACCAATCAACATAATCAATCCGGTCTGCATGTAGATGTTGTTCTCCAATCCGAAGCACTTGGCAAACAGGAAGCTTCCCATCAGTCCGAAAGGTACAGCCAGAATCACTACCATCGGGATGAAGAGACTCTCATACAGTGAACACAGAATCAGGTAGATGAACACGATACAGATAATGAAGATAATCACAGTATTTCCTGTACTGCCGGATTCCTCACGCGTAATACCGCTGAACTCATATCCATAGCCGGTAGGCAAAGTCTGCGCTGCCACTTCCTCGATGGCTGCAATGGCATCTCCCGAACTGTACCCGTCGGCCGGCATTCCGTTCACCGGAATGGAAGTGTACATGTTGAACCGTGTCAGTGTTTCTGCCCCGTACACCTTGGTCAGGGTGATGAACTGTCCCACGGGCGCCATGGCCCCGCTTTCGGTCCGTACGAACATGTTGTTGAGCGACTCCTTGTCCAGACGGTAATCCTTGCGTGCCTGAATCATGACACGATACAACTTGGAGAAACGGTTCAGGTTGGAGGAGTAATTACCTCCGATGTATCCGGAAAGCACACTCAACACATCGGATGTGGTGACCCCTGCCCGCTGACACTTCGCAGCATCCACCTCTACCATATACTGCGGGAACTTTGTATCAAAAGTGGTATAGGCCATGGAAATTTCAGGCCGCTTGTTGAGGGCTGCAATGAAATTCTGGGTGTATTTCTGCAAATCGTCCACACTGCCTCCGGCACGGTCCTGCACATACATCTCGAAACCGCTACCCATACCATATCCCATGATGGTAGGCTGGGCGAAGGCAAAAATCTTGGCCGACTTGATGTCTGCCGTATGCTGATAGATGGCGGAAATCACTGCATTGATATTGTCCTCCGCTTTCCCCCGTTCATCCCAATGTTTCAGCTTGATAATCAACATACCTCCTGAAGCGGCCTGTCCGCCCATCATGCTGTAACCCGTCACATTGGAATACGTCTTTATCTGCGGAATCTCACGAATACGCTTGTCTATCATTTCCATCGTCTTGCGGGTCTGTGCCAAACTGCTTCCGGGAGGGGTGGTCACATTGACAAAGACTGTACCCATATCCTCATCCGGCACCAGTCCCGTCTTTGTGGTCCGCATGAAGAAAACCAACAAGGCACAAACGGCCACCAAGGAAACCCAGGCTATCCACTTCCGCCGCAGAAAGAACGACACGCCGTTTTTATATTTCAACACCAAACGGTTGAACGAAGCCTCAAATGCATGGTGGAAGCGAGAAGAGAAGCTCAACTTTTCGCCCGTTGTCTTGTCCATGTGAGGCGTCATAATCAGGGCACACAACGCCGGACTGAGGGTCAAAGCATTGATGGCCGAGATACCCACTGCCACCGCCATGGTCAGACCGAACTGCGTATAGAATACCCCACTGGTTCCTCCCATGAACGAGGTAGGAATAAATACCGCCATAAACACCAATGAGGTAGTGACAATGGCCGCAGAGATACCGTCCATGGCAGCCACCGTCGCCTTATAAGGAGAGCGGTAACCTTCGTCAAACTTGGCCTGCACGGCCTCCACCACCACAATGGCATCGTCCACCACCGTACCAATCACCAATACCAGAGCAAAGAGGGTCAGCAGGTTCAGACTGAATCCGGCCACATAGAGGAAGGCGAACGTACCCACCAACGACACGATAATAGATACCGAAGGAATGATGGTAGAACGTACACTCTGCAAGAAGAAATAAACCACCAATACCACCAGAATGATGGCTTCAATCAAGGTCTTCACCACTTCATGCACTGACGCATCCAGGAAGTCCTTCGTACTCATCAGGTCGGTCAGCACCAACCCTTTTGGCAAGTCTTTCGAGATTTCTGCCATTAGGGCATCCACCTCCTTCACAATCTCGTTGGCATTTGAGCCGGCGGTCTGCGAAATCATACACGTAGCACCGGGGTGGCCTGCAATCTGGCTGTTATAGGCATAAGTCTGGGCACCTAATTCCACCTCGGCCACATCCTTCAGGCGGAGCACTTCACCTGAAGGCAAGGCCTTGAGTACCATGTTGCCAAACTCTTCTGCCGTTTCATACCGACCCCGGTACTTTAACGTGTATTGAAATGTATTTTCGGAATCCTCGCCCAGCGTACCTGTAGCCGCTTCCACGTTCTGGTCATCAAGCAAAGCGATGACATCGGCCGGCACCAGCTGATGCTGGGCCATCTTTTGGGGATTCATCCAGATACGCATGGCATAATCCCCTCCCATCACGTTCACATTTCCGACGCCCGTGATACGGGAAAGACGAGGTTCTACGTTAATCTTGAAATAGTTGTTGATAAAATTCTGGTCGTAACTGTCATCAGGACTGTACAGTGCCAGAATCTTCACCATACTGTTCTGGCGTTTCTCCACGGTAACTCCCACTTTGGTCACCTCCGCCGGCAACAGTCCTTCTGCTTCCGACACACGGTTCTTCGTGTTGACGGTCGCCATGTCCGGATCGGTCCCTTGTGCAAAATACACCGTAATGGAAGCCGACCCCGTATTGGTCGCCGTAGAAGTCATATACGTCATGTTCTCTACCCCGTTGATAGCTTCTTCCAGCGGAGCGATGACACTCTTCAGCACCGTTTCCGCATTGGCACCGGTATAAGTGGTCGACACCATGATGGTAGGCGGTGCAATGTCGGGATACTGCTCCATGGGAAGATTGCTCAGACCGATGATTCCCAATATCAGAATCAGCACGGAAATGGCACACGACAAGATAGGCCGGTCGATAAAAGTCTTCAGTTTCATGGCACCCTCCTATTTTTCAGTATGTACGGAAAGAATCTGCGTATTTTCCTGAATCAATCCGGCCCCTTCGGCCACAATCACGTCGCCTTCCTGCAAGCCACTCTCCACAATGTATTCCTGTCCGTTGTTCAGCGGGAAGACCGTCACCTGAGCCGATTCGGCTTTACCTTCCTTGTTCACCTTATACACGTACACCTTGTCCTGGATTTCAAAAGTGGCTTCCTGCGGAACCACCAGCACATCGTTCTTGGTATAAGGCAATACCAGCGTAGCTGTACTTCCATTGCGCAACATGCCTTCCGGATTAGGGAACACGGCCCGCAGACTGATGGCTCCGGTCTCTGTATCGATAGTACCGCTGATGGCATCCACTGTACCCTCATGGGCATACGTCGTACCGTCGCTCAGCAGCAACGACACTTTAGGCATGCCTGCCAGCGCCTTTTCTACACTCCCATACTGTCGGACCAGCGACAGTATCTGGTTTTCCGTAAGGGAGAAATACACATAAATTTCCTCATCGTCGGAGACTGTCAGCAACGGAGTGGTAATGGACGAGTTGACCAAGGCCCCTACTCGATAGGATGACATACCTGCCACTCCATTCACCGGGCTTCGTACCACGGTATAAGAAAGGTCGTTGCGTGCATTGGTCTCGGCTGCCTTGGCCTGTGCCAGACTGGCTTCTGCTTCCAGCAAGGAATTCCGTGCCGTCTGACGGTCAAAATCAGAAACCACCTTTTCCTTGAAGAGTTCCTCTTTGCTGTCCGAAGTCAAACGAGCCGTAGCCACCGCCGCTTCCGCACTCTTCACATTAGCTACTGCCGTCTGCAAGGCTGCCTGATAGGGCACTTGGTCGATGACGAAGAGTACCTGCCCTTTCTGCACCTTGGCCCCTTCCTTCACGCAAATGTCGGTAATCGTGCCGCTCACCTGCGGACGGATTTCCACACTCTGCCTTCCCTTCACTACCGCCGAATAGCTGTTGGTGAGAAGACGATTTTCTTTTTTTACGGTCATGGTCTTGTATCCGCTCTCCTGCGAAGTACTGGCCGACTGTGTACAAGCCGTCAGCAGTCCCAGTAAAGTCACAAGACACGTTCCGACAAAAACAAATGCTTTTTTCATCTTGTTCTCTTTTTAGTTGATTTGACTCATTCTGTTGTTATAGCAGGTGCAAATTTAGAAGCCTGTTCTACCAAGGCATTTGTCCCAATCCTAAGAACATTTGTCCGAATCCATTCTTTAGCATTTATTCTGTTTACGTTTTCTAAAACATATAAAAAGACTTTCAGGCATAGATTTATGTACGTACTTTAGACGCGCAAATACAATACAACCATACAATAAGATGAGAGAATATGCTTTTACCAAATGGCTTCAGCCATTGTCTTCCGAAGGGGGAAAAGAGGAAGGAATGATTTACAACGAGCTGATGGGCCTTTTTCATGTACAAGGCGAAGAGGTTTTCCGAAAAGGTACTATCGATACCCAGCACACGGTTTCCCTGCTCATGCTAAAAGGGGAACTCAGCCTGCAAACTCCCGAAAACCGCGTGATTATCCAAGCTCCGGCCTACATTGAATTTATCGAACCTCACCAATGGACCGACCTGAAAACCGATGCCCAGTTTGAAGGTTGCCTGCTCATTACCCGCCGGGAACTCTTCCTGCAAGCGGCAGAATGTATCCGACCGAGGGTTACACCCTACATTTACCGCTATGTACAAGAGCCCTTCCTTACGCTAAAGGAAGACGACATCACCCGTATCCGGGTCTTGTTTGACATCCTGCGGCACACCCTTGCACAGACAGAAAACAATTTTCAGCATGAAATTCTGGAGAACACGCTCCGTTCCCTGGTACTGGAGATCTGGAACATCATTTTCCGTACCTATAAACAGGAAAGCGAAGAAGAGCCCGTCCTCCCATGGGACGATACGCTTCCCCGCTTTCTTTACCTGATGCATACCCACTGCCGCTTTCATCACACAGTGAGATGGTATGCCGACCAACTTTGTGTGTCGCCCGACGCCCTGTCGGCCAAACTGAGAAAGGCCTACCGCAAATCGGCCAACCAGCTCATCAATGAAAGCCTGATGGAAGAGGCCAAAATCTGCCTCCTCAATCCGGCCTATTCCGTACAGGACGTAGCCGAAAAACTCTGTTTCGCCGACCAGGCCGCATTCAGCAAGTTCTTCAAGCGTCACAGCGGCATGTCGCCCGGTCGGTTCAAGAAACAGTTATAGAAAGGCGCAACCTGCTCCTTACAGGTTGACTTCCGTCACCACCTGTCCGTCGAAGAGGTTGATCACGCGGTCGGCAAAACCGGCATCGTGCTGCGAGTGTGTCACCATCACGATGGTAGTGCCTTCCTTGTGCAACTCGGTCAGCAGCTCCATCACTTCCCGTCCGTTCTTGGAATCCAGGTTACCGGTAGGCTCGTCGGCCAGAATCAGTTTCGGGCCCGACACTACCGCACGGGCAATGGCCACACGCTGCTGCTGACCTCCCGACAACTGCTGCGGGAAGTGCTTGGCCCGATGCGTAATCCCCATTCGTTCCATAGCTGCCTCCACCTTCCGCTTACGCTCTGCCGAAGGCACTCCTAAATACAGCAAGGGTAGTTCAATATTCTCATATACGTTCAGCTCGTCAATCAGGTTGAAGCTTTGGAACACGAAGCCAATCACGCCCTTACGCAAGGAGGTACGCTGCGATTCGGTGTAGCTGCCCACTTCCACCCCGTTCAGATAATACTTTCCTCCGGTGGGGTTATCTAACAATCCCAAGATGTTCAGCAAGGTAGATTTTCCACAACCGGAAGGGCCCATAATGGCCACGAATTCCCCTTCTTTTACTTCGATACTTACATTATTCAATGCCCAAGTTTCCACCTCATCCGTGCGGAACACTTTCTGTAAATTTTCTGTCTTAATCATACACTTAAAATTTAATTGAATCACATTATCAGTCTCCATTCTTGACTATTAATTAATTATCTTGTTTCATACACTCTACCGGATTTACCCGACTCAATATCCAACCTTGCAGACAGACGATGAGCGCCGAAACGCCCCACACCACCAGCAACGGCCATACAAAGAGTCCGACCGAAAGCGGGGCATGGTAGGCAAACTGCTCCAGCCAATGCAGCATGAACCACCCGCCAACGGGCATAGCTACCACATAGGCTACGATAGCATAAAGGCAGAACGGCTTGTTGAGCAGCCAAATGATTTGCCCACGTGTGGCCCCATGTACCTTGCGGATACTGATTTCACGTATCCGCTGACGGGTAGCATACCAGGCAATGCCAAACAACCCGAAGCCTGTCAGCAACAGACCGATGACGGCATAGAACGTCAGGATATGCGACAAGGAAAGCACTTTCTGATTGCGTGCCATAAACTCCTGATGCATGTCCGTGTATCTGAAAGGCTGGTTGGGATTCATCTCATTCCATACCGTCTCTATCTGTCGCAAAATCGCCTCACGACTTTCCGGACGAAAACGAAGTTGCAGATAGGACCCCTTCTGCAAGTCACTTGCCGACAGCAGTGTGATGACAAGGGGCGTTACAGCTTCCTCCAGTGAATTGATGGAAAAATCACGCACCACACCGCCTATTACCGCCAGACTATCTTGAGTCTCCGTATCGAACTCACGCAAGGCATGTCCCACGACCTCCGTACCCGCAGGCACTAACAGCCGAACAAAGCTCTCGTTCACCAGTACCGGAGAGGCCTGACGCTCCAACAGGCGGGAAGGAGATTCTCCACTCAACTGTTCAATGCGCAAGGTACGCAATAAAGTGGAGTCGCCTTCCAAGGTCAGCAGATTGGTACGCACTTCCTTCCCACCGGGACGCTGCACATTCAACTGACGTATCCAGGCACTGAGTACCGAAGATTTGCAAAGTGTCATGGATTCAATGCCTTTCACCCGTTTCTCCAGTTCCGCCTTGAAAGGAGCCAACGGGGCCCCAAAGGCATCTCCTATCTCAATGCAGCCTTCGTAACGCGAAGCCCGCTGGCGGGTCAGTTCCATCTGGTTGCGGGCTGTCAGCGTAGCCAGCAACAAACCGATGGAAATCACAAACTGCACCGTTACCAATACTGCCACAAAGCGCTGCTTGCGCCGGCCACTGTAAAGCGTACGGTATTCCGTAAACGACAAGCGTGACAAACGATAGCTGATGTACCACGCCGGTATTACCGACATCCATAAGATAAACAACAGTAACCACGGCAGCATCTGACTACTGAAGAAGAACGTCATGGTCAACCGCGAACCCAACAGGTCATTAAACAGGGACAAGCAGTCGTTCACCAGCAAAATGGACAGTCCGAACGCCAGCACCACCGTCAGGAAAGCATCCCCGAAAAGTTGCAGACGAATATTGCGCAAGGTAGCCCCCATCAATTTCTCCACATGAATCATACGCAGCTGTTGCAGCAAGCGGCTCAAACTCATGTTGGTATAGTTGCAGCAGGCAATGACCAATATCAGTACGGCTGCCAGCAGACTGATATAGAGAGTCTGCACGGGTGTCTGACTGACAAAGTCGAGTGTCTGCTGGGAAGCATCGTCGGGAGTCGTGAAACAAATGGCATCCAGCGGATCCAGGTAATATTTCGTCTGACCGGGCATAAATGTAGGCACCTTGTCCGCATTCAGTTTATCGGCCAAACGAGCGGCATCCGTACCCGGAGTCAACTTCAGCAACGTAGGGCCTCCCCAAAACAAATCCGGATCATTCGCAGTCAGCATGTCAAATTGCAGGAGCGACTGTTCACGCTCCTTCAGCACCGCCGCCACTTCATAGGTACGGGTACCCCCGTAGGCCAAATGCACCTCCACTTGCTTTCCGATGGCTTGCCTTTCTCCAAAAAGGCTACGGGCACATGCCGTACTCAAGGCCATCTTCCCCGGCTGACGAAGTACCTGCTCCAAGCTGCCTTCCGCCGTACGATAGTCAAAAAAGTGAGTCAAAGTCGTATCCGCCGAAATCAGCATGAAATCCCTCTCCACCTTCTGTCCATCCACCTTACAATATAGCATATCCAGTTTTCCCAAGCGTAAAAAATCTTCCACTTCCGCATAACCTTCCTTCAGTTGTGGAGGAATCTCAGCCGCCGCATACGCCACCCGTTTCCCTTCCGCCATCGGGTCATCCTGCTGTAGGAAAAACATACGGTCACGGTCCGGATTACGCCCTTCCAACCCATGCTCGTGCACAAAGTACGTCATCAGCAAGTTGGTACAGGCTAATCCCAATGCCAGACTGGCTACCGAAACAAGGAAAAACACCTTGTTCCGCCACCAGCTTCGCAAAATCATTTTCAGTGTAACACTCAGTATCATCCATTGTCAATTTTAGTACGTTATTATTCTGTCAGACGGATGCCTTCGATATAGTATCCCCCTTCCACGTGCTCGCCTTCCGAAAAGTCAAACCAACGGGTATCTTTCGGCAGCGGAGCAAAATAGAGCGTGAAATCCATTTCTCCGCTATCAGGCATAAACACTTGCTCGTCTATTGCGAAACCTTCACTGCGCAGGAGCGGATAGTTCACCCCCTTGTCCGACATCAAAAAAGTCGCTTTGTCCAGCCGAATCCAATAGTTTGGAATATACCGTGCGTGCACGCGAAGCACCGTAGCCGAGTCAGTCAGTTCCACCTGACGGATGGTCAGCACATCCACTTTCTCTGTTTTCTTCCGCGGATGATGCACCAGTTTGTGACCGTCTTTCCATTCGATACGCATCGGCTGTTTGGGAGCCAACATGCCTTTGACTTTCAGCTTCAACAGCCCTTTTCCATATCCACTCCAACTGTCAACTACCTTTCCCTCCGGAGAAATCAACACAAAATGGGGAATACCTCTGACGCCATAACGGGCATACAATCCATTGGTTTCCTCCAAATCGTTCCAGTTATTCCAAGTCATGGCATGCGCTTTAGAAGCCTCTTCCCATCCTTTCCGGTTCTCAATGCTCAAACTGACCACCTCCAGGCTGTCCTTGTACATCTCGCTGATTTCTTTCAGCTCCGGCTGCGACATCATGCAAGGGCCACATCCCCGGCTCCAGAAATCCAGCAGGACGTATTTTCCGCGAAACTCTGCCAAATGGTGAACCTTGCCTTCCAAATCATACATATCCGCATCGACAGCTTCCTCGCCCGCCTTGACCACGGTTGGCGGATTCAAAGCCAGGTACACGCTCTTCCCTTCAGAAGTCTCTTTCTGTGCAGCATCCAAACGGTTGTACAACTGCCGCACGTCTTCCTTATACGGATAGTCTTTACGGAACTTCACCGACATCCCCATCCGATACAATTCATCCATCCAGACGGCATTGACCGGCGACTGTTTCATAAGTGCGATATTGTGCTGCGTAATCTGATCGCTCAACTTATCCGTCAGCTGTTGCAGACTATCTGCTTTTGCACGAGCCTGTTCCTTGTTTCCTCCCTGTGCAGCCGACCTCATCAGTTCAAACTCTTGCATGGACAACCGCTGAAACTCTTCCCATTCCTTGCGGGAAGCCTGCATCAGCTGCTGCTGGAACTGTTGTTCCTTCACATCGCTCTCTACCGTCCAAGAGTAGATATACGGATTTTCTCCCTGTACGAGCAAACGACTTCCGGGATTCACCCACAAGCTGAGCGACATGGGTGGAAAACTCGTCTTGTCATGTGCCATCAAATCATAGCGTTCCAGCCCGTTTCCGGCGGTAGTCAGCTCAAAACGGAATGTGCCGTTCCGCAACGTGTCGGTAGCCGCCATACTCCCGACATTCCCCTCTCGCTTCATCAAGCTGAACACGGTTCCATCGGGAATGTGCTTCAACTGTCCTTCCACTACAAATTTCTCTTGTGCCTGCGCTCCCAATGCACCTAAGAGCAGACAGGCTAATACTTGTTTTCTCATGGTTATTTATTCATTTTAGGTTATTATACTATTATATTACTCCCGCTTGATTTCTTCTGCCGGATTCACCCGGGACACCTGCCAAATACGGAAAGCCACTGTGAAGGCGACGAACAAGGAGACACACAGGAAGAGGCAAAAATAGAAAGCCACCCCATGCCGGAAGAACACCGTGTACAAGGTACTAAACTGCCTCAACAAGAATTCAACCAACACAAATCCCCACACAGCCGTCACCGTCAGTAGAGTCACATAAAGCCGGGCAAACAGCCAGACTATCTGACGCATTCCGGCACCGTTAATCTTTCGGATAGCCATCTCCTTCCGCCGATATTCCGTGTCGATGGTCACGGCTGAATACACGCCCAACAACGAAATCACCAGCACCACTACCGAAAAGAATAATACAATTCCGCGGAGCTTGAACTCAAGCGCCTGTGACTCACAGATGTCGTCCATGAACGTGCTGACCTTCACTTCCACACTTTCCGGCAACGTTTTTTTCAGTATCTTCCGGACCTCTTGAGATACGGTTTCCGTCTGCCCCTCCTTACATTTCACATAACAATGCCCACAGTAATCGTCGAACCCGCTCAGAAGGAATATAAATCCTTCACTATCATAATACACACTGGACACAAATGTCTGGCACACTCCTTTAACCGTGTAGGCATCTCCGTCATAATTATAAAGCGGTTTCCCCATGATGTCCTTTCCGAGACGACGAGACAAAGCCTCGTCTATCACCAAATCAGACGATTCACGCAGCGTATGTCCCGACCGCATCGGAATGTGCATGAAACGAAAGAAACCGGGAGTTACACGCATCACATTTACATCCACATAACTGTCTTTATTGTCTTTCTCCGTATACATACCCGTACCGGAAACACCTCCCAAATAATTGATGTCGGCCGGAAGTACTTCTTCGACTCCCGACAAGTTTTTAAACTGATGTATCAGATCCTGCTTCTGCACGGCATTCATAAAGGAAAAATCCATCGGAATGCTCAAAATCTGCTCTTTCTCCTCCAAACTCAATGTCCCGAACAAGGTACGCCCTGTTTTATCCGACTGTAGATAAAGTGCCGCTGCCAGTGAGATAAAAACCCAACAGATAAACAACTGCACTCCCAACAACAGATTCCGCATCCGTCTCTTTCCTCCCCGGTGTACACCGCCCGATACCCCCGCATGCACCTGCGTGCGACGTACCTTCCACACGACTATTCCACACACCCAAGCACATACTCCCAACAGGCCAGCCAGATACTCAAAGCTCTGTACCATCAGCAGAGAAGTATCAAACTGCAAAGACAAACCGGCCATTTCCAGCCTCAACCAGGGAGCCATCACCTCAATGCAGACACCGGTCAACAAGCCGGCCAGCAAAACCAACAAGGCAGACTGTGTGAACAGTTGGACGAAAAGACTGCCTCCGGACGCTCCCGCCATTCGCCGGATACTGAATTCACGCATACGAGTAAGAAAAGACCCCACAAGCAGATGAAAGAAATTAAGCAAGGCCACCAGCAAAATCAATACCCCGGCTACCATCGTAGTCCATACCATCGTACGAAGCAGTCCCCCATTCCAGCCCCTATCTCCCATCGGATGAGCTTCCACCGCAAAGCTTGTATCCTGCATCCGATGCGTCTGTTTGCTGCGATAAAACCACTCATTGAGTTGCTCCGGAGTAAAACCTTTACGCAGCAACGCATACGTAAAGGAACTGATAATGGCATAACGGGCATCATTCTGGATGATTCCTTCCGAATCGTTGAGGGAAAACATATCCAGATGCTCCATAAAAGCAATACTGTTGTTCTCTGGAATATCCTCAATCACTGCCTGAATGGTATAAACCGTTCCACCGGTACGTGGAGTAGAATCCGGCGAAGTGTACAACCGGCGCATCAGTACCAGCTGTTTTCCTACCGCCTGACGAATATCCCCATATACCCGGCGTGCCATGCTCTCACTCACAACCAATGAATTTGGCATCATCTTAGCTACCTCAGCCGAACCACACAAAATTTGAGGAGTCAGTACCTGAAAGAAGGAAGAATCCGTCTCTGCCACGGCGAAGGAATAAGGTAACTGCTTCCCGTCGGGCATCTCCACGTTGAAAGGACGTTCTATCGGTGAATAATCCACCACACACAACGCCTCAATCCCATCCGGCTTTTGAAGACGCAGTTCCTCGGCCAACGTCGCAGGAGTACAATTCAACACCTTCTCTTCTTTCATGTCACGAATATTGAGTTCGGCAATCCGTTCATAGTTTGCAAAACAATGATTCATGCTGAAAGCATAACGAACCACGTAGAGACAAATGCTGAAACACAGCAAGGCTACCCCTACTCCGACCAACGCAATCAGATGCTGTGTCTTGTATTTCCACAAATTGCGGAAAGCTACTTTCAAATAATGTGCAATCATTATAAATTCATTCTTTTATTATTCACTTTTCATTACTTCACTCGGATTGATGCGGGAAGCCTTGTGCACCTGCCAAAGCAACGTAGCCACGGAAATCACCGCCACTATCAGGAAGGCTGTCAGGAACAGACCGACCGTCACCGGAGCCTT
>NZ_CABROP010000027.1:0-44206 GCF_902472605.1 uncultured Bacteroides sp. | reverse complement strand
CCGCCGACCCTCTGCTTGTAAGGCAGATGCTCTGAACCAGCTGAGCTAAACGCCCGAGAGTCTCGTTCTCAATTGCGGTTGCAAAGGTACAACTAAATTTGTAACCTGCAAACTTTTGGTTCATTTTTTTGCCCAAAAGTGAAAAAAGAAGAGATAAAAAGGCCGAAAAATCCATCTTGAAAAGAAAATTCGCCAGAAAGAACTGAAACAAATTGAATTATTGTACGTACCTTTGCGAGGTAGAAACGGATAGAAAATTCATGGAAGAAACATTCGCAAAATACATCAATGTAAAAGGAGAACTGCTGGATTTATCACAACCGAAGGTGATGGGAATCCTCAATCTCACTCCGGATTCTTTTTATGCAGACAGCCGTAAACAAACCGAAAAAGATATCATCTGCCGGGTTCACCAGATTCTGGAAGAAGGAGGAACTTTCATCGACATGGGAGCTTACTCATCGCGACCGGATGCGGAAGACGTATCACCGGAAGAAGAGATGAGGCGGCTACGGCAGGGGCTGGAAATTGTACAGCGGGAATGTCCCGAAGCTTTGGTTTCCGTTGATACCTTTCGGGCGGATGTAGCCAAGATGTGTGTGGAAGAATATGGAGTTGCCTTGGTCAACGACATTTCTGCAGGCGACCTAGATGCCCACATGTTTCCCACTATCGCCCAGCTGAAAGTGCCTTACATCCTGATGCACATGCAGGGGAATCCGCAAACCATGCAACTCAATCCGCATTATGACAATCCGGTAAAAGAGGTTATCCGTTATTTTGCCGAGAAAATAGAAAAGCTTCGGACATTGGGAGTAAAAGACCTGATACTTGATCCGGGATTCGGCTTTGGGAAAACCCTGAAACACAATTACGAGATATTGGATAAACTGGAAGAATTCCAGCTCTTCCAACTGCCTGTTTTGGTAGGAGTATCCCGAAAATCTATGATCTACAAGCTATTGAATGAGACTCCTGAAGAGGCACTCAACGGTACCACAGCCGTACATGCCATTGCCTTGATGAAAGGAGCCAAAATACTCAGGGTGCACGATGTAAAAGCGGCCGTAGAAACCGTTCACATTTTCAATGCACTGAAAGACCGATAACACCAAAACCTACTTATTCCAAACACTTTACGACTATGCCTTTCGATATCTACATACTTAGTTTTAAAGATATTCTCGATATCCTGCTGGTAGCTTTCCTGCTGTATAAGACCTACAAGCTGATGAAATCATCGGGGTCTATCAATATCTTTATTGGCATTTTGGTATTCATCATCATCTGGGTAATCGTGTCACAAGTGCTCCAGATGCGATTACTGGGCTCCATCTTTGACAAACTGGTCAGCGTGGGTGTCATTGCTCTCATCGTACTGTTTCAGGATGAGATACGTCACTTCCTGCTCAGCCTCGGATCCAGACACCGCAGCAACAGCCTGTTCCGATTTTTGAAAGGCAACAAGAAAAATGAAACGGACCGAGAAGACATCATGCCCATCGTCATGGCCTGCCTGAACATGAGCAAAGGAAAAGTAGGGGCCTTGATTGTCATTGAGAAAGATTTTCCGTTGGACGATATCGTACGTACAGGTGATGTGATTGATGCGAACATCAACCAGCGGTTGATAGAAAACATCTTCTTCAAGAATAGTCCGCTTCATGACGGAGCCATGGTAATCAGCCACAAACGGATAAAAGCTGCCGGATGTATTCTTCCGGTTTCACACAACCTGGAGATTCCCAAAGAACTGGGGTTACGTCACCGGGCTGCCTTGGGAGTCTCACAGGAAACGGATGCCATGGCCATCATTGTATCGGAAGAAACCGGAGGCATCTCCATTGCCTACCACGGACAATTCCACCTGAAACTGACGGCCGAAGAACTGGAACGAATGCTGACTTCCGACAGCAACCAATAATCCGTCCTTAATTCAGCATCAAATTCATATAAGGATGTTTCCCCTCAAACAGCAGGCGGGTCAACTCTTCAATGGAGAGTACACGATATTCACGTCCTTCCATCCGTCCGTTAAAATAACGTCCATCTTCAATGTTATGCCAACCGTTGTTCTCGGGAATAGCCTCATCTCCTTCTACCTTTATATAAAGGTCTTTGTGAGATTTTCCAGCCAATAAACGCAACATCGCTTCCACATGGATAATTCGCGCCATCCCCAGCTCATAAGACTCATCTCCTTCCCGCCCCAGACATTCCGTCTGAGACAGCTGATAATGAGACAGCAAATAATCCACCAGGACCTGTTCCACTTTTTTCTCCGTACTAACCAGTTCCGTAATCTTCAACAGATTTTCATCCGGGAAACAAAAACAAAGTCCTTTCAGCACACCTTCCTGAAAAGCCCCCCACAACGAACCGTCACTCAACTGCAAATCGGTTAATATAATGTGGAAATCTTCCCAATCATGCTGTATGTAAGCCTCCCGAGACGACTGAAAATGATTAAAAAAACGATAAGCATCGCTGCATAGAGCACTTCTTGGAGCGATTTCAACAATTCTGAACAGCTTCGAGAAGTTATCAACAGGCGAAGGGAAAGCTGTTAATAACTTTTTTGCCTGTGCAAAACAATTCGCATATCCAGAACGGGCATAATATCCCTTCAACCATTCCTCCGCCGGAATCAAAGTGGAAAACATCACCCCTTCCCGATACATCCGACGATGAGCTTCTGCCAGCAACCGACGCATCACTCCTTTGTTTCGATAAGCCGGATCGGTACAAGCTCCGGAAATATACGCGACAGGCATCCCCATTCCTTCATAAGTCAGCGAATAAGGAATACGCTGCAAAGCAGCAATGACCCGGCCGTCTGCTTCCACATAACTGTTCAGGTCATCGGTATACCGCTTTTGAAAATAAAAATCAATGAATTCGTCCGTATCATGGAAACAGTGTTTCCAGAGGACTTTGACTTGCTCCTTTATTGTCATTTCAGTTCTGCCACATACTTTTCAAGAAGAATCTCCGGATGATAAGACAATTTCGCCCTGCGAAGTCCCTCCAGTCCCAGATCCTCCTCCCGATTGATATAAATATACTGTTCAGGGATATGATTGGCAAACTCATAATTAATCATGGCGTAAGCCCCTTCAATCTCCGTATTGGCCTTTTCCACACACGTGTCAAAAGTCTCGTGATTGATGGGAGCCCCAAAAGTAAAGGCCACAATCTTGCCATTCACATAAAGCACTCCCCCCTGTATATCCAGCTGATCCATGTGCTGCAAAGCCGCTGTCATGGAACGACGCTCGTCCTGCAATGCCTGATTCTCAGCGCAATCATTAGCCTTGCACCATTCCGTTTCCAACTGCAGACATTCCGGAATCAGTTCCGGCGTCAGGAGTTTATATTCATAATCCGGGTAAGCCGCCTTAAACTTATTGATGTGATTCCGTTTGGGCTGGTATTTCTTTCCACGCAAAGTAGCCAAATCTGTCCGCAGATACACATAGTCAAAATAGTCACGGTCGGCCACAAAGTCAAACTGGAAAGGGAAAGCCGACTCCAGCTCCGCGCGCATTCCGACGCATACACCCAACAAGCGGAAAGGCGCTCCCAAGCTACGGGCATCCGCCATCAGCTCTTCCAATATGGAACGTATATTACCCTCTCCTACCGGCATCATGTAGGCCAGCTGATTGTCGGCATAAAAACGGAACAACAAAAAGCCGTCTTTCTCCGCAATCTCTGTACGATACAAGAAACGCCAGCTGTACAAATTAGAAAATGACAGGTCGCAGTTACGACGCCAGCTGCGTAACGTATATTTCTGAACCCTATCCTTGTCGTCTAGTTCAATCGGTTTAAATGCAATCATAACAAATTTGGTTCCTTGATTGAAGGACAAATATAATGTATTCTCCTAGAAAAACCAATTCATCCATTACCCAGCCACGTACTGTTTGGACAATATGACATCCCGTAACAACCTTTAATACAATCCCAACAAATGCAGAATCGTCGGTGAGAGCAAAGCGGTCAGAATTCCGTTCAACGTCAGTCCCAGGCTGGCATATGCACCGTACTTGCCACTTACTTCCATGGCACGTGAGGTACCTACCGCATGACTGGCTGTCCCCATGGACAATCCCTGGGCAATCGGGCTGGCCACACGTCCCACCTGTAACAATTTAAATCCGCAGATTGCTCCAAACAATCCCACTACAATCACTACGGCTGCCGTCAGAGAAGGAATTCCTCCTACCGCATTCGATACTTCCATGGCAATCGGCGTCGTCACAGATTTCGGAGCCAACGACATAATGACTTCAGGCGAAGCCCCCATCAGCTTGGCAATAATGGTGACAGACACCAGTCCCACTACGCAACCTGCCAGCTGAGAGACCAAAATTGGCATCAGCTGTTTCTTAATCATACGCAATTGCAAATACAAAGGGACTCCCAAAGCAACCACCGCCGGTTTCAGCCAGAATTCCACCAAACTACCTGCCTCCGAATAAGTTTTATAAGAAACACCTGTACACTCCAAGAAGCAAATCAACAAGGCAATCGCTACCAAAATGGGATTTAACAACACCCAACCTGTCTTTTTCTGCAATAACTTTGAAATAAAATAAAAGCCAAACGTGATGGCCAGCAGAAAGAATTTATTTTCGAAAAAATCCATACTTACGAACCAATTGATGAACCCAACCTGTAACTACTAACACTAATACTGTACTAACCAACGTGGCAATTACAATCGGCCAGAACTGCGCTGTAATGATGTCGAAATAAAGCATCAATGCCACTCCCGACGGCACGAAAAAGAAACCGAGATTGGCTACCAAAAAGTTAGTCAAGCCTTGCACCCACTCCAGCTTTATCCAACCCAGCTGAAGGAACAGAGTCAGCAACAGCATACCGATAATACTTGAAGGCAATTTCACACCTGTCAGGTACACAATCAGTTCACCCAATGCCAGACATCCAAAAAGAATAGAACACTGTCGAATCATTTTACCTTAAATTTAATTTATTGAAAACCGGCGCAAATTTACATAATCAGGAAAGCCGATATACTTAAAAACCTGTTTTTATTTTACCCCATAAGAAGAGTAAAGGTTTTTGCATACTTTAAAGCAAAAAAAAACGCCTTTTGCAAACTTGATATTACAAAAATAGCTATTTTTGCAACCGAATAAAGGAGAAATTCATTACCACACACAACAAGAATTTACCATTTAACATATAAATCATGGATTTAATCAGTGAAATCGTTGAACGCGCTAAAGCAAACAAACAGCGCATCGTGCTTCCGGAAGGAACAGAAGAACGTACTTTGAAAGCTGCCAATCAAGTATTGACAGATGGTGTAGCAGACCTGATTCTGTTGGGTAACCCCGATGAGATCATGGGACTGGCAAAGGAATGGGGTTTAGGTAACATTCACAAAGCTACCATCATCGATCCGGAAAACCATCCGAAGAAAGAAGAATACGCACAACTGCTTTGCGAACTTCGTAAGAAAAAAGGCATGACTATTGAAGAAGCCCGCAAACTGGTTTTGAATCCGCTTTATCTGGGCTGTCTGATTATCAAATCTGGCGACGCTGACGGACAGTTGGCAGGTGCCCGCAATACCACAGGCGATGTACTCCGTCCGGCATTACAGATTATCAAGACCGCTCCGGGCATCACTTGCGTTTCAGGTGCCATGCTGTTGCTGACACACGCTCCTGAATGTGGTGACAACGGTATCCTGGTAATGGGTGACGTAGCCGTAACTCCGGTTCCTGATGCCAACCAGCTGGCACAGATTGCCATCTGTACAGCTCGTACAGCTCAGTCTGTAGCAGGCCTCGACCCGCGTGTAGCCATGTTGAGCTTCTCAACCAAAGGTTCTGCTAAACATGAAGTAGTAGACAAAGTAGTAGAAGCTCTGAAGATTGCCAAAGAAATGGATCCGACCCTGAAGATTGACGGTGAACTGCAGGCTGATGCCGCATTGGTTCCGAAAGTTGGTGCCAGCAAAGCCCCGGGTTCAGAAATTGCCGGAAAAGCTAACGTATTGGTTGTTCCGTGTCTGGAAGTCGGAAACATCTCTTACAAACTGGTAGAACGTCTGGGACATGCTACTGCCGTAGGACCTATCTTGCAGGGTATTGCTCGTCCGGTTAACGACTTGTCTCGCGGATGCAGTGTAGACGACGTATATAAGATGATTGCCATTACAGCTAACCAAGCCATCGCAGCCAAAGCTCAGTAATCATCCGAATCCTATCATATCCATAATGCCACTCCCTTTCTCACAGAGTGGCATTATGATTTTCATCATTCATAAAAATATATTCCAACTTATATGAAAGTATTAGTACTCAACTGCGGTAGTTCTTCAATCAAGTACAAATTGTTTGAAATGACTACAAAAGAAGTCCTCGCTCAAGGAGGTATTGAAAAAATCGGTCTTCCGGGTTCTTTCCTGAAACTGACTTTGCCGAACGGAGAAAAGAAAATCATTGAAAAAGACGTTCCAGAACATACTACAGGCGTACAATTTATCTTTGATACCCTGACCAACCCGGAATATGGAGCTGTAAAGAACCTGCATGAAATCAAGGCGGTAGGTCACCGCGTATTGCACGGAGGAACTAAATTCAGCGCTTCTGTACTGATTGATGATGCTGTCATTGCAGCTGTAGAAGAGTGCTGCGACCTGGGTCCGCTTCACAACCCGGCCAACCTGAAAGGTATCTACGCTGTACAGAAACTGTTGCCGGAAGTTCCGCAGGTAGCTGTATTCGATACTGCTTTCCACCAGACTATGCCGGATTATGCATACCTGTATGCCATTCCTTACAGCTATTATGAAAAATATGGTATCCGCCGCTATGGCTTCCACGGAACTTCTCACCGTTATGTCTCCAAACGTGTATGTGAATTCCTGGGTATCCCGCAGGAAGGCAGTCGCATCATCACTTGCCACATCGGTAACGGCGGTTCCATCGCCGCTGTAAAAGACGGAAAATGTATCGATACCAGCATGGGATTGACTCCGTTGGAAGGCTTGATGATGGGAACCCGTAGTGGAGACATCGACGGAGGAGCCATCACTTACATCATGAAGAAAGAAGGTCTGACTCCAGACGAAATGTCTACTTTGTTGAACAAAAAGAGTGGTGTGTTGGGTATGTTCGAAAAATCAAGCGACATGCGTGAACTGGAAGACGCAGTAGCAAGAGGCGAAGAACGTGCCATCCTGACTGAAAACATGTACTTCTACCGCATCACTAAATACATCGGTGCATACGCTGCAGCCATGGGAGGCGTCGACGTCATCCTGTTCACTGGTGGTGTAGGTGAAAACCAGGCTACTGCCCGTGCCGGTGTCTGCAAGACTTTGGGCTTCTTGGGTGTAGAAATCGACCCGGAAAGAAATAAAGTACGTGGAAAAGAAGCCATCATCTCTACCGACAATTCAAAAGTAAAAGTCGTAGTCATCCCGACCGACGAAGAGCTGATGATTGCTACCGACACTATGAACATCCTGAACAACAAATAAGTCGCAGGAATCCTAAAAGAGTTAAAAGAGGATACCCCCTGACAGGAATTCACTATCTTTGCCGCGGAAACGAAGGCAAGGAAAAGGAAACCTGCAAGAGGTATCCTCTTCTTTTTTACTCCGTTCTGTTAAAACAAAAACATCCCACTATGAGCAAAAAGATTGTAACATTTGGAGAAATCATGCTCCGTCTCACCACTCCTGACAACTTGCGTATTCAACAAAGCCACGACTTCCTTGTCAACTATGGAGGAAGCGAAGCCAATGTAGCCATTTCCATCGCCAACTTCGGTGGAGAAGTAGAATACATCACACGCTTGCCGAACAACGCATTGGGAGAAACTTGTATTGCAGAACTCCGTTCACACAACATCGGTACAAAGCACATCCTTTTTGGCGGGCATCGTCTTGGTACCTATTATATGGAAAAAGCAGCAGCCATGCGTAACTCGAACGTCATCTATGACCGCGAACATTCCTCATTCTCTGAACTGAAACCCGGTATGATTAACTGGCGGGAAATCTTCAAGGACGCCGCCATCTTCCACTGGTCAGGCATTGATGCCGCACTGACTCCCGGGCTAGCCGACGTATGCAAGGAAGCCATCGATATTGCCAAAGAAATGGGACTGACCATCTCTTACGATATCAACTACCGAAAGAACCTATGGAACTACGGAAAAACTGCTCAAGAAGTATTGCGCCCGTTAATGACCAGCAGTGACATTATGTTCGGAAGCGAAGGGGAATATGCCCTTGTGACCGGCATTCCGGCCCCAGGTTTCAAGGCTACCAAGAGCGGAGAGAAATACGATACAGCCGCTTATGAAAAATTCTGCCAAGGCATCAGCCAGCAGATTCCGAACTGCAAGTATATCTACATCGCCCTGCGTAACGTGATGAGCTCCGAGCACCATACATTTGCCGGCGTACTTTACGCCAACGGCGAAATGAAATACAGTCGTGTATTCGACATCGACAACGTCATCGATTGTGTAGGAGTAGGCGATGCCTTCTGTGGCGCTATGCTGTATGCACAGAATGCATTCGAAGACAACCAGAAACGCGTAGACTTCTCTACCGCCGCTTCCGTATTGAAGAATACCATTGCCGGCGACTATAATATGGTTAAGGTATCCGAAGTAGAAGGCTTGCTGGCCCGTCATGAAAGCGGTGAAGTAGCCCGATAATTTCCGCCATATAGTTATACTAAAAACCAGGCGTTGATAAAAGCACCATTCATGCTTTTATCAACGCCTGATTTTATAGTTTTATAGCTTGTCCCAATTATTCCACCGAGGTCTCTCCTTCTACGTATTGTTCCAGGAACATGTTTTCTCCGTCGAACACTGCATACGAGAACTCTGTAATCCAGTCCCCCAAAATCATCATCCGCGAAGTACGGCTCAACATCAAGTCGAGCATAATATGACGGTGTCCGTAAATAAAATAATTGATATCAGGATGGTTCTTCAAGTATTCCTTCGAGAACAATACCAACGGCTCTTCATCTTCACCCATGTATTCCGGTTCACGGCCATTTTCTCTTTTCAGACGGCTATGCTTGGCCCACTCCAATCCGAGTTCCACGCTCCACCGCGGATGCAGGGCAGAGAACAAGCGTTGCAAAGTCTTACTGTGGAACATAGTTCGCAGCAATTTGAACTTCCGGTCGTTGTCCCCCAGTCCATCACCATGCCCTAAGAAAAACTCTTTCCCGTAAATTTCACACGTCAAGGGTTCCCGATGCAGAATCACGCCACATTCCTTTTCCAGATAGTCTCCGCACCAAATGTCATGGTTACCGATAAAAAAATGCACTTCCACTCCCATGTCCGTCAGTTCAGAAAGTTTGCCCAGAAAGCGAGTATAGCCTTTCGGAACCACCAGTTTGAATTCATACCAGAAGTCGAACATATCGCCTAACAGATACACGGCTGCAGCCTGATGCTTGATGCTGTCCAAGAAATTCACCAGACGGCGTTCTTGCGTACGGCCATGCGCAATAGCTCTTGAGCCCAGATGGGCATCCGAGAGGAAATATACATTTTTCATCGTATCCATACCCATTTATTTACATGAATCCCAGTTCCAGTTTTGCCTCTTCCGTCATCATGTCCTTGTCCCATTCCGGTTCAAAGACCAGATTAATCTGTGCGGACTTCACGCCTTCCACCGATTCCAGCTTCTGACGCACATCCTCCATGATAAAATCAGCAGCCGGACAGTTGGGAGCCGTCAACGTCATGTCGACGGTCAGCTCGCCGTCGTCCTGAAGGTCTATCTTATAAATCAAGCCTAAATCGTATACGTTTACCGGGATTTCCGGGTCGTACACTGTTTTCAGCATATCAATAATCTTTTCTTCAATTTTCAACTTCGTGTCGTTGTCCATAATCATTCAATCTTTATTCTTCGTTGCAAACATAGGCAAAAATCTCCATTTTTTCATCCTAACCTTGCAAAAAAACGAACTTACAGGCGTCCTTCATCTCCGTAACTATAGTACCCTCCGTCTGAAACCACCACATGATCCAACAAACGGATGTTCATGGTACGTCCAGCCTCCAGCAACGCATGAGTCAAACGGTCGTCATCCGAACTGGGACGGGTATTTCCCGAGGGATGGTTGTGACAGAGAATCATAGAAGTAGCCCGTTTCAGAATAGCCTCCCGCAAGATACAACGGACATCCACCTGCGTAGAAGCCAGTCCTCCCTGACTGATTTTCACGGCATCTATCACCTTGGCGGCTTGGTTCAGCAACAATATCCAGCATTCTTCCACCGGCAGATCACACATCAACGGATGAAAGAAGGCATACACATCCTGCGAGCTGGTAATTCGTTTACGCTCGGAAGGCTCCTCTTCCCGCCGACGCTTGCCCAATTCAGAAGCTGCTAAAATCGTGACGGCCTTTGCCGGACCGATTCCCTTGTAACGACAAAGGTCGTCCACAGTATATTTTCCCAGCTCACTCAGGCGGTTATGACAGTCGTCCAATACTTTCCGCATCAGGCCCACCGCAGTTTCCTCCGCATTGCCGGAGCCAATCAGGATGGCCAGCAGTTCGGCATTGCTTAAGGCTGCCGGGCCATGCTGCATCAATTTTTCCCGGGGTCGGTCTTCCTCCGCCCACTGGTTGATATTCAGTTTCTCGTTCATGGTATGCGTACCTTTTCAAAAGAATGACTGACGGAACCACCGGACCGGAGTAAAAAATAATCCTTATTTATAGAACGTTTTCTCAAAAGCAGAGAAGGACTTTCCCCCGCACACGCAACGTTTCCACCACGCCCGCAAAAATCCGGAACCGTAACCCGTCAACTGTATAAACGCCGCAAGGACAGACAGTCCACCAATTTTCACACTTTTATTGCGAAGAGAAGCATCTGTAAAAATAATGACCGCAAACAATGCCAGCAGCAACAAGCTCCACGGACAGATAAAGGCCGCCAGCAAGACCAGTACCACGCCTACCGTAAACACTGCCGGCAGCAAGTGTACCACTTTCAACGATTCCGGATATTTCTTGTATAAGTCGATACGGGCAATGCCGGAATTGTGTACCTGCTTGAAAAACTTCTTCAAGTCCGTACGGCGCTTGTGCCATACCCACGCTTCCGGAAACAGACGACAACGATATCCTCCCTTGAAAATACGGATACTGAAATCAATGTCCTCCCCGAAACGCATCTTTGAAAATCCCCCCAACGCCTTGTACACGTCGACACGGACTCCCATGTTGAAGCTACGGGGATAGAACTTATCCATTTTCTTCTTTCCTCCGCGAATTCCTCCCGTAGTAAAAAAAGAAGTCATGGCATAGTTGATGGCTTTCTGCACGTCGGTAAACGAATCGTGCGCACGGTCAGGTCCTCCAAATGCATCCGCCGGCTCCCGTTGTAGTTCGGCTTCTACCGCCGCCAGATACGTTTCAGGCAGAATACAGTCGGAATCCAAAATCAGTAGATACTCCCCCCGACTCCGTTCCGCCGCATAGTTTCGGGTTTGTCCCGGACCTGAATTGGGTTTCTCAAAATAATGCACATCCAGCTTTCCGACGTATTTCTCCACTACCTGCTTACACGGGATGGCAGAACCGTCTTCCACCACTACAACCTCAAAATCCTTATAGGTTTGTCCCGTCAGGCTCTGCAACAGTTCGTCCACCTCGTCCGGCCGGTTGTATACCGGTATGACTACTGAATATTTCGGATTCATTCTTTTTCCTCCTTCTCAATCTTTTTCAATTAATACCGTAGCATAGGCCGAAATTCCTTCTTCCCGTCCGGTAAAGCCCAGTTTCTCGGTCGTCGTTGCCTTGATGGAGACATCGTCTGCATCCACGCCCATCACCTTGGCCAACACTTCCTGCATTTCCGGAATGCGGTTTTTCAGTTTCGGACGTTCGGCACACACCGTTGCATCAATGTTTCCCACCCGATAGCCTTTTCCGGCAATCAGTTCTACGGTTTTTGCCAGCAGAATCTTGCTGTCGATATTCTTGAATTCCGCCGAATTGTCAGGGAAATGATAACCTATGTCACGCAGGTTGGCTGCTCCCAGCAGCGCATCGCAAATGGCATGAATCAGCACGTCGGCATCAGAATGTCCCAACAAGCCCAATTCATGTTCCAGACGAATGCCACCCAGCCACAATTCACGTCCGGGCACCAGACGGTGCACATCGAATCCAAATCCTACTCTAATCTTCATCGTATGTAAAAATCAAGAAGTTTTTCATTTTCCAAATATCCCTCCAGGTGATTGCCTATCTGTACGGGACCGACTCCCACCGGCGTACCCGTAAACAGCATATCCCCGATTTTCAGGGTACAGAAACGGCTGACGTAAGCAATAATCTGGTCTACAGTAAACAACATATCACCGGTATTTCCTCGCTGTACCGTCTTTCCGTCGATATCCAGATGGAAGTTCACGTGCTGAATGTCGCCCACTTTCTCCACCGGTACCCAATCACCGATGGCCGCCGAATTGTCAAATCCTTTGCATAATTCCCAGGGTTTTCCTTCCGCACGGAACTTGCGCTGCAAATCGCGGGCTGTGAAATCAATGCCTACGGTCACTGCATCATAATAACGATGAGCAAAACGCTCGGAAATATTCTTTCCCAGGCGGCAGATACGCACCACCATCTCCGTTTCATAATCTACCTGTTCACAAAAATCAGGGATAAAAAAAGGCTTGCTGTCTTTCAGCAAGGCAGAGTCCGGTTTCATAAAAATCACCGGTTCTTTTGGCAAGGCCTCCCCTGCATGCAATTCATGACAATGCAGGCTGTAGTTCATGCCTATAGCAATAATTTTCATGGAGTTATTTCTTTATAATTTCATTCAAACGATTGAACATCACGGCCAGATGCGCATATAGTGAAGTGTTCTGCACCACGATGGTTTCCGGTACACGGATACGGAACGGTGTAAAATTCCATACAGCCTTGATTCCTCCGGCCACCATCTTGTCCGTAATGTCCTGCGCAATGTTGATAGGAACAGTCAGCACCCCGATTCTCACCCCATCCTTTGCCATCCGCTGCTCAAACTCATCGGTATGATAAATGGGAATTCCTTCAATGGTAGTACCCACCAGATTCGGGTTGATGTCGAATGCGCCCACAATCTTCAATCCGAAGTGCGACAGACCGGAGTCTCTCAGCAAGGCACCCCCCAGACTACCAACCCCGAACAGATAAGCCTTGTGCATGTTCGTAAACCCAAGGAAATCTTCCAGCACCTGAATCAGCAAGTCCACCTCATACCCCACTCGCGTACGTCCGGATATATCCACATACGAAAGGTCTTTCGCTATCTGCGAAGCATCAATATTGATTTGTCTGGAGATTTGGGTAGACGACACATATTTTTCCCCTTTCTCTTTCATCAGCTTCGCATTCGAAAGATACCATGGGAGTCTGCGTAAAGTAGGCTCAGGAATCTTGTCCATAATTTTACGACTTCGTACAGCCATCCGGATTGTGCTCTATTTAATAATAGTGCAAAATTAAACTATTTCTCGCAAACCTTAGACACGATTCCTGAAAAATGTCATACCTTTGAAGACGGATTAAATTAAATTCACATGAAAAAGAACGACTGGAAAGACCGCCTGAACATTGTATATTCTACGAACCCCGATTTCAACTATCACGTAGAAGAAGAGGAAGAAACAGAGACTCTTGATCCGAAACAGCAAAAGCTGAGAGTCAGCATCGAAAAGAAAGGACGAGGCGGAAAAACCGTCACCGTCGTATCCGGATTCATCGGTTCGGAAGAGGATTTAAAGGAACTTGGCAGAATGCTCAAGACGAAATGCGGTGTGGGAGGTTCCGTAAAAGACGGGGAAATTCTCATTCAAGGAGAATTCAAGCCACGTATCATCGATTTGCTGAAAGCAGAAGGATACAGTCAAACCAAATAAAAGTACCCAACTCATCTTATACAATAAAAACAAACTCCGGGGCTGCATTTCACAACCCCGGAGTTTATTCTTTCAGGAATTCGGTATGTATTTTTACTCTACCTGTCCCAGCTGGTTGCCATACTCCATTTCGCCTTGTACAACGAAGAAGATCGCATCCGGGTCAAACGGTCCCATACCATCCTTTGTAGACTCCTTGACGATGTAGTTCACAATCTCATCCTGGTCAATGTTGATATATCCTTCGTCGTCCGGCTGTGCATCCAGACAACCGCTCGTGGTATAGTAATCCACAATCAAATCCAAGATGTAGTACAAGTCATCGTCCGAGAAAACCTCTTTCATGTCCTGAGGCAAATAGTTCTTGATGAACTCGATGGTTTTTTCATCGTCCTCGTCTTCCAACAAGAAGTCGTCTTCCATTCCCATAACTTATTTGATTTTGAGTTATTTCAACAAAGCCTCTACCTTTGCCTGCAAAGCAGCCTTGGTAGTAGCACCCACCTGCTTGTCAACCACTTTTCCATCTTTAATGAACAGCACGGTAGGAATGTTGCGGACACCGAACTGTGCAGGAAGATCTGCATTGTCGTCTACGTCGCATTTGCCGATATTTACTTTATCCTTATATTCCTCTGCCAGTTCTTCAATATATGGAGCGATTTGTTTACAAGGTCCACACCATGTAGCCCAAAAATCCAACACCACAGGTTTACCTTCTGCTACAATAGCTTCAAAATTGTCGTCTTTAATGTTCAATGCCATAATCGTTTATAGTTTTAAGTTCTACGCAAATATATACTAATTTATTTTATAGTCCAACAATGGTTGGTTTTTTAAATAATTCACCAGATTTTTCTGTACGGAAATCTTCATCGTGCGTGACATCAAGTTGACATACATCTGTCCGTCTTCATCACGCACCAGGAAGTGCAGCTCTGCATTCCCCGGACAATCCTTCACCAACGACGAAAATTCCATAATCATCTGGTCGTCAATGGCCGACAAAGGAGCTGTCACGGTCAGTTTTTCGATAACCTTTTCCTTCACCTCCGGCAGCAGCTCGATGGAATTAACCTTCACTTCCCATTCTTCCTGACGCCATTGCTTGGGCTGACATTTTCCTCGCATGAACAGGAACATACCTTCCATGAAGAAATTCTTCTTTTCCACCCATTCGTTGCCGAAGAAGGCAAATTCCGCCGTACCCGAATAATCTTCCACTTTCGCGATGCCGTAGGGTTTTCCAGTCTTGGTGTACCCTTCGCGTACCCCCGTCACAATTCCTCCCATCACCAGGTCGTGGTTCTGCAACGGAGTCAGATCGGCCAAATCCGCCATGTGCACGTTGCACACATTCTCCAAAATCACAGCAAACTCATCCAGCGGATGGGCCGACAAGTAAATTCCCACCAAGTCACGTTCCTTGTTCAGGCGTTCCAAGTCGCTCCAAGCCGGTGCCGGCACAATTTCCGGAGTAGCGACCTCTACCTCATGTTCTCCACCGAACAGGGAATTAGCAGCAGCAGCCTTGTCCAGCTGGTATTTGTTACCGTAACGTACCAATACATCCGAGAAGGATTCATCCTTGGCATTTTTCACAAAGAAATCTTCCCGCTTGATACCCGAGAAACTGTCAAAGCCCCCGGCCAGTGCCAGGTTTTCAATGTTCTTCCGGTTGCAGGCCGATAAATTGACCCGCTGCACGAAATCAAATATATTTTTGAATTCTCCATTCTTCCGACGTTCATCCAGAATACTCTGTACAGCCGATTCTCCCACGCCTTTTATCGCCCCCAGTCCGAAGCGGATATCTCCGTGGTAGTTGACAGAGAATTTCAGGTTACTTTCATTCACATCCGGTCCCAGCACCTTGATACCCATCGACTTGCATTCGTCCATGAGTTTCGTGATTTCCGTGATGTTCGAAATGTTCCGGCTCATCGTGGCCGCCATGTATTCCGATGGATAGTTGGCTTTCAGATAAGCCGTCTGATAAGCCACCCACGAATAACAGGTGGCATGCGACTTGTTGAAGGCATACGATGCAAACTTTTCCCAGTCGGCCCAAATCTTTTCGAGCACCTTCGGGTCGTGTCCGTTCTTCTTTCCACCCTCAATGAACTTCGGCTTCATGTGGTCCAGCTTGTCACGCAACTTCTTACCCATGGCCTTACGCAAGGCATCTGATTCGCCTCGGGTAAAGTCGGCCAGCAAACGCGACAGCAACATCACCTGCTCCTGATACACCGTAATACCATACGTATCCTTCAGGTATTTCTCCATCACCGGGATATCATACTCAATCGGTTTCCGGCCATGCTTACGGTCGATAAAGTCCGGAATGTAATCCATCGGTCCCGGACGATAGAGGGCATTCATGGCAATCAAGTCCTCGAACGTACTCGGCTGGAGTTCGCGCAGGTACTTCTGCATACCTGCCGATTCAAACTGGAACGTACCGATGGTACGTCCTTCACTATATAAGCGGTAAGTAGCCGGGTCGTCAATCGGCACTTCGTCAATATTCAATACAATGCCCTTGCTCTGGCGGATATTCTCGATGGCCTCCTTGATGATGGACAGCGTCTTCAGTCCCAAAAAGTCCATCTTAATCAGTCCGGTATCTTCAATCACCGAACCTTCATACTGGGTCACCAGCATCTTCTCGCCGGTTTCCTTGTCATCGGCCGTACTTACCGGCACCCAGTCGGTAATATCGTCACGGCAGATAATCGTACCACAGGCATGCACGCCCGTGTTGCGCACGTTACCCTCCAGCATTTTGGCATACTTGATGGTATCCCGCAATACCGGATTCGGCGACACTTCTGCCTCCTGCAACTCCGGCACATACGCAATGGCATTCGGCAAATTCAGTTTCTTATCGGGAATCTTATCCGGAATCAGTTTACACAAGCGATCGGACTCCGAAAGTGGAAGCTTCTGCACACGGGCCACATCCTTGATGGCCAGCTTCGTGGCCATGGTACCATACGTAATGATGTGAGCCACCTTTTCCTGTCCATATTTTTCCGTGACCCAGTTCAACACGCGGCCTCGACCGTCATCATCGAAGTCCACATCGATATCCGGCAAGGAGATACGGTCGGGATTCAAAAAACGCTCGAACAGCAAGTCATACTGAATCGGGTCAATCTGCGTGATACCCAGACAGTAGGCCACTGCCGAACCGGCTGCCGAACCACGTCCCGGTCCTACCGACACATCCAGCTGGTTACGCGCCGCATTAATGAAGTCCTGCACAATCAAGAAGTATCCCGGGAAACCCATGGTTTTCATAATATGCAGCTCAAACTTGATACGTTCCTGCACCTCTTCCGACAGGTTCTCGCCATAACGTCTTTTCGCCCCGTCGTAAGCCAGTTTCGCCAGATAATCTGCCTCCAGCTTGATACGATACAACTTCTCATATCCTCCCAGACGTTCAATCTTTGCCTTGGCCGCAGCCTCATCCATCACCACATTACCGTTTTCGTCGCGGGTAAACTCGTCAAACAAGTCTTTCTCCGTGAACTTCTTGCGGTATTCCTCTTCCGTACCAAAATCCTCCGGAATGGCAAATGTCGGCATGATGGGTGCATGGTCAATGGAATAAAATTCCACCTTGTCGCACACCTCCACCGTATTGCTCAATGCCTCCGGCACATCGGCAAAAATTTCGTTCATCTCCTCCCGCGTCTTCATCCATTCCTGTTTGGTATAAAGCATACGGTTCGGGTCGTCCAGGTCTTTTCCGGTACTCAGACAGATAAGCCGGTCGTGGGCTTCGGCATTTTCCTCGTCCACAAAGTGTACGTCGTTCGTACACACCAGCTTGATATTGTATTTCTTGGCATATTCAATCAGTTTTTCATTCACCACCTGCTGCATGGGATATACCTCGTGATTGGCACGGGGCACAATGGCCTTATGGCGCTGCAGCTCCAAGTAGTAATCATCCCCAAACAGATTCTTGTACCAGCGAATTGCCTCTTCGGCCTCCTCAAACTGTCCGGCCGTAATGCGTCGGGGCACCTCTCCTCCCAGACAAGCTGAACACACAATCAAGCCCTCGTGGTATTTTTCCAACTCCGTACGGTCTGTACGCGGACGCATGTAGAATCCCTTGGTCCATGCCTTCGACACCAGCTTAATCAAGTTGTGATAACCTTTCAGGTTCTTGGCCAGCACCACTAGGTGATATCCGCTCTGGTCGGGCTTTCCTTCCTTGTCCTCCAGCCGACGGCGGGCCACGTACATCTCACAACCGAAAATCGGTTTGAACAGTTTCTTTTTCGCAGCCTCCAACTGTTCCTTGCAGGCCGCAATCTCCGCTTCAGGGTTTTCCGATTCTTCCTTACCGCTTTCGAGGGCGGCAATTCTCTTCTTCAAATCCTTAATCTCCCCGTTCGTACCCCCGTTCTTCTTGTTGACATAGTTGAAGAACTCCTTGATACCGAACATATCTCCGTGGTCGGTCACTGCGATTCCTCGCATACCGTTGGCTATCGCCTTGTCTACCAGCCGGGGAATAGAAGCCTGTCCGTCAAGAATAGAATACTGCGTATGAACGTGCAAATGAACAAAATCCTGCATGAGTATCAATGTTAAATGAAAAACGAGTCAAAGATACCCATCTTTTAGGGAAGAGACAAGACAGCTCAAAATTTTTAAAGAAAAATTTCCTTACCTTTACAGCGCAAAACAAGATCACAATATGACATCACACGAGCTCAACCAATTTTTCCGTCCCCTCAATTCACACATGCAAATCGCCGACAGCAATTATTCAAAAACCGCTGTTTGCATTTCTATGGCCGATGCGTTGGCCCGCAACACCAATCATAGCCTATACATCATCGACTATAACCGCAAGAATTTCCTTTATGTATCATCCAACCCCCTGTTTCTCTGCGGGCGTTCACCGGAAGAAGTGCAACATAAGGGTTATGCCTTCTATTTTGAGGTGGTTCCACCTGACGAGATAAACCGTCTGATGGAAATCAACGAGGCCGGATTTCGGTTTTACTATGACCAGCCGGTAGAAAAAAGACTTGACTTGTCCATTGAGTATAACTTTCATATCCGTACCTCAGAAAGACATTCGCATCTTATCCACCACAAGCTGACCCCCATCTTGTTGAGTGACAAAGGAGATATATGGCTGGCGCTATGTACCGTTTCACTCTCACCGGAGAAAAACATCGGGGAGGTCGTCATTTCAGACCATACATGCACCGACCGTTACATCTATTCATTCGAGGGCAGACGATGGAAAAAACAGCCCGAACTGATTCTTTCCGACCGTGAAAAAGAGATTCTCCAGCTCTCCGTCAGAGGACTGTCGAACACAGAAATAGGAGAAACTCTCTTTATTGATGCCAATACCGTCAAGTTTCACAAGAAGAAACTCTTTGAGAAACTACACGCAGAAAACATCACTGAGGCCGTGGGCATCGCAGCCAATCTGAGGCTGATTTAGGAAGACGATATAGAACTTCGGCAGAGTGGCAACTGGAGGATGGGTAGTGATGTATTCCTCCATCTTCTTCCGTTCAAGTTCATTACTGATTATTAGTACCAATCATTTTTAAGGCAAACTCCAATACCGTATCACGGTTTTTCATAAAATCATTTACATTCTGACAAACTTTATAATCAGGCATGATACTTTTTCCCTCCATTGGGAATCCGTTTGGTGAAAAAAAAGGCTCTCTTGTCGGCAAACGAAAATAAATTCCATTCGTAGTATGAAATGTACGAGGACGATTTCCTGTATCCCCACCAGTCCCTTCACCGATAATTGTCACATCACCACTTTCTTTTAAATCCAATGTGAAACTTTCAGCGGCAGAAAAGGTATATGTACTAGTCAGAAGAAATAATTTACCCTTATATGAATCTTTCCGAGGAATTATTTCCCAATCCGGCGATACGCAATGTGGCTGTGGCTTATGGATGAGGTACTCGCATATTTTTTTACCGTTTCCACTATTTCCTCCTCCATTCTCACGGACATCCACGATTAAATCTGGAAAGTCCTTTACCTGTTGATAAGCTCTGTCAAATTCATCAACAACCGGATCCATCATAGACAATATGCGAATATATCCAATGCTATCCTGTAATACCGTCCATTCCACAGTAGGGTTTTGTTTTTCATGAAAGGCAGATGCTTTTTTCAGATTGAGCGTCAGGCTCACCGTATCTTGATTTCGAATTACCTGATAGGTTGCAATAGTATCGCTCCAAGAACGAAATAGCTTACGGGCGGTCATCAATCTTCGGCATTTTTCGGTAGAAGCAGGAGTATATTTTTCGTTCGTGGCAATCCATTCTGCAACCGGAATTTTATTTATACTCATAATTTCATCCTTATCTTGGAAGCCATTTTCACGCATATACAAATTAGGCTGATTAATAAAAACTCTTCCTTCAATATACAATGGAGCATAATTGGCCGTATAATCGTTTAGATAAACGGAGGCATGACCCGCATTTAGTGCAGCAAAATATTCTTTCAATATCTTGCCAAAATCAACAGGTGTATTTGCCTCTTTTGCTATTCGTCGTACATACTCTTGATGCAAACTATCCATGTTCAAATGCTTGGAAGGATACAATGAGTACTCGTCCAGGGTAACTTGATAGATTTCTTCAAATTCTGCTTTAAAATCCTCCTTCCCAATACATAACTCATCGGCATAATAAGAAACGACTTTTACATCCCGATTATAGAAATACTTTGCATAAATGACCAATCCGATAAATCCCAATATCAAAAGAATCAAAAGGGATAAAGTAACTTTTACTACTATTCTAATACTCTTCTTCATTGTATGATGTTTTTTAGTTTCCTGCTGCAAAGTTCCATACTTCGTGAGAGTTTTCCACTACCCTGTAGGGTAGTTTCAAGAATAGGAAGAAAAACCATATCCTTTGTACATGAAATAAAATTCATTACATTTGTAGAAACATCCCCCTTCATATATCTCCATAATGTATGAGTAGGTAAATTCAAGCCCATGATGAAAAAGAATTATCCGATAGGCATACAAAGTTTTGAAGAAATCCGCAAAGGAAACTACTGCTACATCGACAAGACCGCATTGGTTTACAAGCTTGCCGAGAGTGGTAAATATTACTTTCTCAGCCGTCCCCGACGGTTCGGAAAGAGTTTGCTTATTTCCACGCTGGAAGCCTATTTCCAAGGGAGAAAAGAACTGTTTGAAGGACTTTCCATGGGAAAGCTGGAAAAAGAATGGACTGAATATCCTATTCTGCATCTGGATCTGAACGCTCAAAAATATGATACGCCAGACAGCTTGTATGACATGCTCAATGATATGCTATGTGGTTGGGAATCAAGATATGGCACCCGTCCCAGTGAAACCAGCCTATCCCTGCGTTTTCAAGGTATCATCCAGCGGGCGGCCGAAAAGACAGGACGTAACGTGGTTATCCTTATCGATGAATACGACAAACCCATGCTTCAGGTCATCGGTAACGATGAACTGATGACTGACTACCGCAATACCTTGAAGGCCTTTTATGGAGTAATGAAAAGCTGCGACAAGTATATCAAGTTTGCCTTGCTCACCGGAGTAACCAAATTCAGTAAGGTAAGCGTATTCAGCGACCTGAACAACCTGATGGACATTTCCATGGATAACCGTTTCGCCAGTCTGTGCGGTATCACAGAGGAAGAATTATACCGTGACTTCAAGGAGGATATCATCGAACTGGGTGAAAAGAACGGCATGACGGAGAAAGAGACCAAGGCCACGCTCAAGGAAATGTACGACGGATATCACTTCACCGAAAAAAGTGAAGACATCTACAACCCCTTCAGTCTGCTGAATACCTTTGCCCAAATGAGGTTTGGAAGCTACTGGTTCGAAACGGGAACACCTACCTTCCTGGTCGAGTTGCTCAAACACAGTCGCTATAACCTGTATCGCTTCACTGAAGAAATGGCAGATGCCGACTCTCTAGAAAGTATCGATACGATGTACATCAACCCTGTACCCATCCTGTACCAAAGCGGATATCTCACCATCAAGGGATACGACAAAGAGTTTCGGGCATATTATCTGGGATTCCCCAACAAAGAGGTGGAAGAAGGATTCACGAGGTTCCTCCTTCCCTGCTATGCCCATCTGAACACCGGGAACTCCTCGTTCGAAATCATGAGTTTTGTAAAGGATATACGCAAAGGAGATGTGAACGCATTTCTGCAACGCCTGCAAAGTTTTTTCTCCGACACACCGTATGAACTGGCACGTGATTTGGAACTGCATTATCAGAATGTGCTTTTTATCGTATTCAAATTGCTGGGATTTTATACACAAGCTGAATACCACACTTCCAATGGTCGTATTGACATGGTAGTCAAAACCGACAAGTACATCTACGTGATGGAATTCAAGCTGGACGGAACCGCCGAGGAAGCCTTGCAACAAATCCACGACAAACAATATGCGCTTCCTTTTGCTTCAGACTCACGGAAATTATATAAAATAGGTGTGAACTTCAGCGAAAAGATGAGAGGTATCGAAAAGTGGCTGATAGAAGAAAATTGAACTTTAGTTGGTAATCAATATCCAAGGGAAGCAAGGCCCTGCATACGGTGAAGTAGTCTGCGGCTCACAGTCAAACGATTCGGGCAATTTCTTCTCTTCTTTTTTCTCCCATACCTTCCAACGGTCAATCTCCCGGATGAGCCGCGTCATCGCCTGCGTACAATTCTCCGGATAAGTAAGAATCTGCACGAACCAAAGTTTCTGACACTGCACGTATTTGGCATAAAAATGATGGCCCGCCACTTCCCGGTTTTCCAAATGGAGCGGTCCGGAAAGGATAAAACCATCACCTTCCTCACGTTGATAAGTGGCATGCAATTCCCGGGCAAACCGAGCCATTCCTTGTGCCACCGTCAGGCTGTCCAGATTGGGAAGCACAAACGCGGTCTGTACAATCTGCTCCACATTCCAAAAGCGGAACTGGCAGTAACCTTTTTCCTTGACCTGCGGATTGGAAACTTGCTCGAAAAAGGACGGATAATGTACCACATACCCATAAAAAGGATCCCGATAGGTATTCATCCGCGTAGTACGCATCACCTTTTCCAGTTTCTTGGGAAGAGGAGTATCGTCTTTCTCCTTCTTCTGCGTGATAAAAAGAGAACCCGCCATTAAAGCCAATACAAGGAGAACTAAAAAACGCCGCATTCCTACATAATGCACATCTGCCTTCATATTCCATCCATTTAAGATTCAGCCGCAAAGCTACCCTTCCAGTGCATAAAAGCCTAAAAATTTGACTGACATCTTCCTGACATTTCTTCCAAGCCAATAAGAATGACCACCTATATACCCAACAAGAGCTGCAACCCCCAAAAGGTTACAGCTCTTGCGACTATAAATACAGATAGAATATGTATTTCTGTAAATGTTGATTATTCTGATACTTTCTTGACTACCAAAGTATGGTTGTTGGCATCTTTCCATTCAGCAAGCAAGGCATACAGTTCCTTGTAGTTGGACGGAGTCTGCAACTGACGATCAATCTTGAGCGTGCGGGTCACTTTCACGCCGTCTTTTGTCGGCTGGTAGCTGAAGGCAACTTTTCCGCAGGCGTTGCTGAGCTCCCTATCGGCACGCGGAGCCATTTTCATTCCTTCCGGCAGGCAGACCACAGTTTCCAAGGTATAGTCTACCGTGTTCGGCAGAAGGATGTTCTCAGGAATGGTCGTATTGGCAGCATATGTATAAAGGGTACGGACCGGTGTCGGGTCAGACAGGGTGACGATTCCCCAACCTTCGGCAGGCTGCTGCATCTTGGTCTCATCTACTTTCAGAGTGTCAGTTTGCTGCGACTTCTTGGCTCCCAAATAGTCTGCTAATTTCAAAGACTTGCCCTCCAAATCGGTTACGGTCAGGAAGGATTGCAGACCGGCCTCATCCGTACCGGTCAGGGCCACTTTCTCCGGCATCAGTTTGCTTTGGGCAACCAGCGATACGATGGTAGACAACCCTTGGTCAGCGGCTTCTGACGGATGCAAGGCACATACAGCCACTTCGGCTTCCAATCCGGCAGCCTGCTGCAAGGCTACGTCCAAGTTCACCAGTTCCGCCTGGGTTCCGTAAGCCGAACGGATGACTTCTGAAGCCGGACGTAAACGATAGCCGGCTTCCTGCAAGGATACGCCACAACGTCCCAGTCGGTACATTTCAGTCATGTAGCTGGCGATGGCATTGCGGACAGCTTGCGGATTGTCTTTGAGGCCCTGAGTCAATTCAGCCAGCTTGGCTTTGACCACCGCAGGGTCGCCTGCCTGGAACTGGGCCTTCAGGCTTTTCAGAGCTTCACCGTAATTTGCCCAGGCAGAGGCGATGAAGACGGGCATCATACCGCTGGCTGCCATTTGTACTTGTCCCATGCTGCCTCTTGCAGAAGGATAGGCATACGGGCGGGGCTGTACATCTTTCAAAGTCCAGGTGAAGGACTTCATGCCGTCTTTCTGAGCCGTTGCCGGCTGGGCGGAAGCATTCAACAGTTCGTAGTGTACCATCTTATCGGCCGGCACGTTCAATTGGAAGGTATATTCCTTGATGGGGGAAAGCTCTTTGACCGGGCAGCAGACATCGAGGGCCGGCAGATAACCTGCCTTGCTCACGATGGAGTAGTCCAGCACGATGGTAGCCCCGAGTTCCAGTCCGGTGTGTACCACGACCATCTCTTTCAGACGGTTGTAGGCCGGCGCATTGGCGGCTGCAGAGGGAAGTACCTCTACCAAAGCATTGGCCGGGGTTTTGATGACGGTACCGTCTTTCTGACGAGTGTAAGATTCGTGGATTTCCAACTTTTGGAAGTCCGGGTCGTACACGATAAAGGTTTCTCCATACAAGCTGTTCATGGCGGCATGTGTGAACAGGGTCAGTTCCTTTTGCACCCGTACCTCCTGGCTACCGTCGGCCCGCAGAGTATAGGTCTTCGAAAGTTTGCGGAACTCCGCTTCCGATGCGGCTTTGGCCGGCAGGACAGCCAGCAAAAGCATCCCTATGATTCCTATGTAAATTGATAATGTTTTCATTGCTTTTCGTTTCATGTTAAGCCCTCGCATAAGGGGTTACTTTTTGACTACCATATATTCTCCATATCCTTTGGCGGTGTTGACTGCCTTGCGGAAGCTATCCCAGTCGGCAGCTTCATAGACACGCTTCTTCAAGCGCAGGGAGGTCTTCAACTGCAACTGGTTGCCGTTTTGTTTCAGGCTTCCGGTGAATCCGGCACCCGTACCGTCCATCTGGTCCTGTTTTTCCTTTCCTTGCCATTTGTATCCGGCCGGGAGCTTCAGGTTTTCTTCCATTTCTACCAGACGAGAGCAACCGTCCTTGAAGCCGTAATCCCGCTTCTCCAGGCTGGTATCGATCCGCAGATAAGAAAGTACCTGCGTATAGAGGTTGTTCAGCACGAACGGCTTGAAAACCAGTTCTCCCTGGTCACCTTTCATGGCATATTCCGGAATGGCATAGTGGAACGTAATCCGGATGGGGGCTTTCTGATATTCTTTCGGCTCGCGTCCGTAGTCCACGCTGAGAAGCTGGGCCTTCGGCGATACGTTCAGCAACTGGCGTTCCATGGAGTGCGCCCATTCGCTCTGGAATCCGGTGGTAAAGATGCGTCGGATGTTGCTGTCGCTCTGACCTTCGGCTTCGATGGTGAAGGAACCTTTTAGTGTACCTTTCTCATCGAGGGTATTCTGGGCCTTGATGCGTACGTAATGGTTTTCCGGGTCAGAAATCGGAGTCAGGCACAAGTCGGTACCTTCGGGCGTACCCGGCAGGTAGTTCTGCTGCTGTTCGGCACTGCTCCACAATTCCCTACAGAAAGGTACCCACGTCGGGTCGAGGGGCATCAGGGTGCCATTACTGAGTTTCACTACGGCCACACAGTGGTTAAAGTGGTCGGCAGGAATGGTCTCTACACGGCTGCCTGCCATGGTCATGGCCGGAAAAGCTTCGAATCCCGCCATCCGCAGGAACGAAATCAGAGTACCGGCGATGTCCTTGCACACGCCGCAACGGTCAGTGTAATCCATTTCCAGGTTATGCAGGGTGAAACCTTCGCCCTTTCCCATGGTAATTCCGGCATAACGGATGTTATCGGCTACCCAATGGGTCAGCACGGCGATTTTCTCCATCTCAGTCTTTTTGCCCCGAATCAACTCATCCACCTTTTTCTGAGCTTCCGGAATAGCGGTAAAGCTGCCGTAGTCTTCGTTGACGCCATAGAACCAGCGCGATTTTTCTTTCCAGTCGGCAGTGGTAGACATCATCAGCTTCGGCGCAGCGTCATAGAAATCCACCATGTTCGGTTCGCGGCGGAACGGCATGATTTCGTCTTTGACAAAAGTATAGACTTTTCGTCCGTCCTCGTAGCGCATGGAGGAAGCACAATCGCCTTGATAGAACTGGAACTGGATTTCTTTCTCGGACGGAAGGCTGACGCGGTACACTTTCCGCAATGTCGGCTCAGTGGCCCAGAAAGGCACAATATCGTAGAACTGTCCGCGCATCGGGGGAATGAAACGGGAATCGTCTCCCTCTTGCGGCTGGTCGGCCAGCAAGGCGTAGGTGAATCCTTTCTTGTCGATTTCATAATCAATGATGTCACCCGGTTTCAGGGCACCCACTTCCAGCATAATCTGACGGGCTCCCCAATAGATGGCTCTGGCTGGAGCAGCGTAATCGCAGGTCTTGCTCACATCGACCGGGGTCTGTGTACCGTCGGCATGGTAGATGGTCACCCGCTTGAAAGTAGCAGCCGCCGTCAGCGGGTCGTAGTCATATTTCAAGACCCGTTGCTGCAGAGCTCCGGCGGTGTTTTGTACCCGTACGGCCCGGCAGACAGCAAACGAACCTTGTCCGGTGGGTTCCACCGTCACACTTGTACTGTCCAATAAGTTTACACAAGGATAGCTGGCATATTGCTTGTCCAGCGTATAGGCCCTGCCGTTTCTCCACGACTGGGCATGTACCGTCGTCCCTCCCAACATCAGGACAACTGCACCCACAAAAAATAGTTTTGTCTTTCTCATACTCTTTTCGATAGGTTCCTTAGTAATAAAAACGGCCTAAAGGTATACATTCTTATGCGCATAGCCTAACAATCATAAACTTTTATTCTTAAATCTGTTTAAAACGCATCAAAATGACAAACCAATCATTTAGGTCCATATAAAACAAAATCCTCCTGTAGTTTCTTACAAATCTCAAGACAAATTCTCTGTTTCACACTGTGGGATACAAAAACCACAGTGTGGGATACATATTTCACACTGTGAAATACAAATCCCGCAGTGTGGTACAGAGAAAACAAGGAAACAAAAAAGAATTATCCTCAGGACAACTGGAAGAATTCTTTCAAGCGCACTGCTTTTTTCCTTTAAAAACGAAAATGCCAAAGACTTACATTTGCGCAGATAAAAAACAATCCATATTTTTGCGTAGAAATCAATAACAGACAAACCATTATTTTACAGAACTACATGAATACGACCTTATTGTTGATGGGTATCGGTACCCAGGAATTTTTATTTATCATCCTGATTATCCTGATATTGTTCGGTGGAAAGAAGATTCCGGAACTAATGAAAGGTCTCGGAAAAGGAGTAAAAAGCTTCAAAGAGGGTATGAACGAAGTGGAAGAAAACCTGAAAGAAACTGACAGCAAAAAAGAGGAAGTTTCTTCTACTGACCACAAAGAAAAATAACTGCCGTGAAGCCGAACGAACCCACGGAACTCACCTTTTGGGACCACTTGGACGCACTCCGACAAACGATTATCCACATCGCCTGCGCGGTAGTGGTGCTCATGCTGCTGGCTTTCTGCTTCAAGGACGAACTTTTTGGCGTGATTCTGGCGCCCAAGGAAGGGGATTTCTGTACCTACCGTTTCTTCGCCTGGCTGGGACAGGTGCTTCATATTTCCGGTCTGGAAGCACAGACACTTCCGGTCAAACTCATCAATACCCAGCTCTCCGGGCAGTTTCTCACGCACATGAGCGTTTCGTTTTATGCGGGCATCCTGCTGGCTTCTCCTTACATTCTTTACCAGCTTTTTCATTTCGTATCCCCTGCCCTCTACCAGAACGAGAAGAAATATTCCCGTCGCCTGATATGCTGGAGCTACCTGCTGTTCCTCACAGGGGTATTGTTCAGCTATTTTCTGATTTTTCCCTTCACCTTCCGTTTCCTGTCCACCTATCAGGTGAGCCCGGAAGTGGAGAACACCATTGTGCTCAGCTCTTATATCGATACGCTGAACATGCTGAGCCTGATGATGGGCATCACGTTTGAAATACCCGTACTGACCTGGCTACTGGCCAAACTCGGTATTCTGTCGGCCGACTTCATGGCCAAATACAGAAAACACGCCTGGGTCCTCGCGATGATTCTTGCGGCCATCATCACTCCTACCTCAGACGTGTTTACAATGCTGATTGTCACTTTCCCCATCGTCCTCTTATACGAAATCAGCATCGGCGTGGTGCGTCATACCGTCAAGAGGAAACAAGCTGAGGAAAATTGATTTTATTTTTATTTATAGAAAGTCAGGGTACCGGCTTTCACCAAGTCATTGTGGTGAATACGATAGCCGGTCTTCTTTCCACCGAGTTCAATCTTCTGGATATATCCTTCTGCTGAACCGTTGCCTTTCTTTTCAATGACCAGCTGGTCTTTCCCGTAGAACTCCGGGTTCAGACGGATGGTAACCCGGTCGAAAGTCGGGTCGGTCAGCGTGTATTCCGGTACGCCCGGACAGTCGGGATAGAGGCCCATCATACTGAATACGGCCCAGGCCGACATGGTGCCGGCATCGTCATTCCCCGGAATGCCGTCGGGCTTGGGAGTGAAATACTTGGCCAGCAGTTCGCGCACCGTTTTCTGGGTACGCCATTCTTCCCCCTTGAAGTAGCTGAACAGGTAAGGATAGGCAATGTCCGGTTCATTGGCCGGATCATAATAACCTTTGTCGAACACCATCTGTAACTTGTCGACAAACTTTTTCTGTCCGCCCATCAATCGGGCCAGTCCTTTTACATCGTGGGGCACATAGAAGGTGTAGTTCCAGGAATTTCCTTCATGGAAGCCCGGGCTTGGTTCAAAATTCTGTCCTTGCAGCGGGTCGAACGGAGAATAAAACGTGCCATCCGGCAAGATAGGGCGGAACGTACCGAATTCCTTGCAATAATAATGCTTATAACCCATGGAGCGCTGGTAGAACAAGTCGGCATCGGCTTTCTTTCCCAAGCTCTTGGCCAGTGTGTACAAGGCATAGTCGGCAATGTAATATTCCAGCGCATGCGATACGGAGTTGTCAAACTGTTCCCTCAAAGGCACGTAGCCCTTGCTCATATAGTCGTCGTTGTCCGGACGCATCAGGTTGTCCTTTCCGGGCAGGGTGGCCGACTTCCGCATGGCTTCGTAAGCAGTTTCCATGTCGAAATCACGCAAGCCTTTCATCCACGTGTCCACAATGACCGGCAGACTGGGGTCGCCTTCCATGGTGAGGGTTTCCCGGCCGTAAAGTTCCCACTTAGGCAACCAGCCATGTTCCTTGTACATATCGATCATGGTACGCACCATATCAATCTGACGTTCCGGATACACCAGTGTCATCAACTGGTGCAGGTTGCGGTAGGTATCCCACAAGGAATACACCGTATAGCGGTTGTTTTGTGTCGTCTTGGTTTCTCCCGTTTCCATTGCCGGATATTCTCCGTTCACATCCTGCAAAATGTTCGGATGAATCAAGGTGTGATACAAGGCGGTGTAGAACACGGTTTTCTGTGCCTTCGTACCCCCTTCCACGGTGATGCGGCTCAAGTCGTTGTTCCATTGGCTGCGGGCACTGGCATGGATTTCATCGAAACCGGCTCCATGCTGCTCGGCCTCCAAGTTCTGGCGGGCATTCTCCATGCTGACAAAAGAAACGCCCACGGCCACTTCAATCTGTTCGTTTTCTTCCGTGTCGAAGGTGAACCAGGCACCGATGTCATCACCGGCCAGATCACGGTCGTATTGTGTGTACAACTTGTATTTTCCGTTGTCTTTGTCCCATTCGGCCTCTATGCCGTTCATCTTACGCTGGAATTTCCAATACCCCGTCTGTTGCGGAGCCTTGTTGATTCGCATCACGAAATAAATGGGAAATACTGCCTGCGGATTATAACAGAAGGTACCCAATAGTTTCATGCCTTCTATCTCCCGGTCGTTCACCCGGCGCAAATAGGCTCCCGATTCATTGGTCAGCCCCTCTCCTAAGTTCATCAGGATGTGGCTCTTTCCTTTCGGAAAGGTGAAACGGGTCAATCCGGTCCGAAGGGTAGAAGTAGCCTCCACTTTCACGTTGTATTTCGTCAGTTGCAGACTATAGTATCCCGGTGAAGCGGTTTCCTTTTCATACTTGCTGCCATAGTGATGATAATCCACATCCAGTTCCCCAGTGGTAGGCATCAACAGCAGAGACCCCAATTCGGGACACCCCACCCCACTCAAGTTGACATGAGACAATCCTGTAAAATAGCTGTTCGTATAGTCGTAGGGCGTAGACCACCAGCGGGCATCCTTGTCATACTTGTTGTCTGCCGAGCCCATCACATTGAACGGAACGACCGACATCAGGCCGTTCGGGCATACGGCTCCCGGATTACACGTACCGAAATTGGTGGTCCCGATGAACGGGTCGACATAATCTACTGGTTCCTGGGCATGCAGGCACATCCCAACGAACAAAAAATTCAGACATGCAATTAGTTTTTTCATAGGCTTAAAATAAAAAAAGGCCCCTCCCATAGCCTCAACTATGGGAACGGTCCTATAAAATTTTCATTCTTATACAATGGAAGTACGTTTCACGAAATCAATGATTTCGGAAATGTAGCCGAAAGCCATTCCGACCACAGTATCAGCAGCCCCGTAATACACAGCCGCTCTTTCCCCATCCTGAAGGGCGGCACACGGGAACACCACATTGGGCACGTCGCCCTGCAGTTCATAAGGTGCTGCAGGAGCCAACAGATAATCGCGGGTACGATAGAGCACCTTCTCCGGATGGTCCTTATCCAGAATCGCGGCTCCCATGGAGTAGCGGAAACCGTTGCAGGTGGTGATAACACCATGATAGAACATCAACCAGCCTTCTTCTGTCAGGAACGGTACAGAACCGGCTCCAATCTTCGTACACTGCCAGGCACTTTCCGGGAAAGGAGTCACTTTCATCACACAGCGGTGCTCGCCCCAGTATTTCATGTCGGGACTGAAGCTGATGTAGATATCCCCGAAAGGAGTATGCCCGTTGTCGCTCGGACGGCTCAACATGGCATATTTACCGTTGATTTTCTGCGGGAAAAGTACTCCGTTGCGGTTAAAAGGCAGGAAGGCATTCTCACACTGATAAAATTCCTTGAAATCGAAGGTATAGCCAATACCGATGGTAGGGCCGTGATAACCGTTACACCATGTAATCCAGTAACGGTCTTCAATCCACGTGACACGAGGGTCGTATTTGTATTCCGACTCAATCATATCGGTGTTTCCGGGTTGGAACTTGATCGGTTCGTGATTGATTTCCCAGTGGATGCCGTCCTTGCTGAAACCTGCAAAGATATTCATCTGCACGGCCCGGTTGTCGCAACGGAACACGCCGGCAAACCCATCCTTGAAGGGTACCACCGCACTATTGAAGATGCTGTTCGACGTAGGTATCTGATACCGCCCGATGACGGGATTCTTGGAATACCGCCACATCACCTCTTTACAATCTGCCGGGCGTTCTTCCCACGGCATTACAAATTTGTCATTCATATTCAGTCTGTTTTTATTTAGATTAGATATATTCTCGTTCACCTTTTATCAGCTTTCCGTCGTTATCATATTTGAACGGGATGAAATACGTAATCAGAAAAGCCGGAATCGTAGCAATCAGTACAAAGATAAAGAAAGGCTCATAGCCTCCCGGTTTGTTGAACCATTCTCCAAGACTTTCGCACACCCAACCGCTCAGCATGCCGGGAATCATCACCCCTAAGTTCATGATACCCGAAGCAAAGGCATAATGTGCCATCTGGTGCTTGCCGGGAGCCACCTGCTGCATCATAAACAAGGAAAGGCCGACGAAACCGAAACCGTATCCGAAATATTCAAAGACGATGCCGCTACAAATAATCCAGCCGCTTTCCGGTTGCAGATAAGCAAACAGAGCATACACCACAAACGGAAAGTTAAAGATGCAACACAACGTGAACAACGTATTCTTCAGTCCACGCCGGGCAATATAGTATCCGGCCAGCAATGAGCCCAATACAAAGGCCGCCGCGCCATACGTCCCATAATACAATCCAATTTCCTTTTCATTCAGTCCCAGTCCTCCTACCTCCCGGCCGGCTTTCAGAAACAAAGGTACAATCTTCATCACAAACCCTTCGGCAAAACGATACAAAATGATGAAGCAGATATAATATACAATGTGGGTCTTGCGGAAGAAATCAAGCAACACCTCTCCCAACTCTCTCCATACCTCCCGGCTGGTCATAGCTTCTTCCTTTTTTCGTTTTGCCTGAGTGGAGGGCAAAGCAAAGTAATGATAAAGCCCCAAAAGCAACATCGTGACTGAGAGTATCAGCAGAATAATCATCCAGGCCCTCTTGGTGGCACTCAGCATGCCGGCCCCGGCATTCATTTCAATGAGATAGCCGGCCAGATACACGAGTCCTCCCGTCGCCAGAATCTTGGCAATGTTGTAGAATGCTCCCTGCCATCCGATAAACTTGGCCTGTTCTTCATTGGACAGTTCACTCATGTACACGCCGTCGCAGGCAATATCGTGGGTAGCCCCGCTAAAGGCAACAATAGCCAACAAGGCAATGGATATGCTGAAGAAATGCGGAAGGTTCAGCGAAAAGGCTACCAATCCGAAGGTGGCTCCCGTAATCAACTGCGTCGCAATGACAAAGAATTTCTTGGTCCGGAACAATTCCAAGAAAGGACTCCATAAAGGTTTCAACGTCCAGGGAAGAAGGATTAATGAGGTCCAGAAGGTGATCAGCTTATCATCGACTTCCAGTCCCTTGAACATCAACACAGTAACCATATTCAGCACGACAAAAGGCAGGCCCATGGCAAAATATGCAGTAGGCACCCAGGTAATTGGTGATTTTTTTCTTGTAGAATTCATAGGTAAACTTGTATAACAGCTATTTCTCACAGCCTTGTACAAAAACATGTATCAAAGATACACGAAAAAATCTATAAGACAAACAAATACACACTTATAGACTCACAAAAGATTAAAAGAAAGCAAAAGCAAGGACTTCATCCCCAGCTGATTGGTCTAAAAACAAAAAAGGAGTTAAAGCCTAAGTCATACAAGGCTTCAACTCCTTTTTTTATTTTAGGAAACAATTATTTCTTCATATTGGCCTCTTCCAAACCATAATGTTTCTTGGCATCCTCTGCACGGAGCAACATGGCAATCACAATGGCACACACACCAAAAATGGCAAAAATCACCATCGGAGCGGTATAGTCATAACCTGTAATCACTCCAGCCTCGTTGCGAAGGGTAGCAAAATGTTCAATCACCCAACCAATCAACCAGGGAACCATAGTAAGACCGATGTTCTGGATGTAGAAAATAATGGCATACGCAGAGCCCAGCTGTTTCATCGGGATAATCTTAGGTACGGAAGGCCACATGGCACTCGGTACCAAGGAGAAAGCAATTCCCAACACAATCATCACCACTACGGCAAACCACCAATAGTTCATAATGGGGAGTGCAAAAAGCACGTGAACTGCGGTCAACATAAAAGAGCCGATAATCATCAAGGTAGCTCCGCGGCCGATACGGTCGTACAAGGAACCAAACACCGGAGTAAGCAAGATGGTACCAAACGGCAAAAGGGCCGGAATCAGACCGGCAAACGATTCGGGCACGTCGTATTTATAAATCATCAGCTTTGTGGCAAACTTCAAGAAAGGGAACACGCCCGCATAGAACATCAAGCAAAGCAAGTTAATCAGCCAGAATCCGCGACTACAGAAAATCTGCTTCAAATCGGACATCTTGAATCCTTCTTCCTTCTCCTGACCACTCTCCATGCGTACGGCTTCAGCCGATGCATCTTCCTTGCGGTCCATCATACAATATACCAGGTAGGACACAAATCCGATGCACAACACAATGGCACCGAACAATACCGGATAGGACACGTTACCCATCATACGGGCCACCGGCAGACTGACCCCCAACGCGAGGGCCGTACCGATACGGGCCATTGCTACCTGAAGTCCCATGGCCAATGCAAGTTCCTTACCTGCAAACCATTTGACGATAACTTTCGACACGGTGATACCGGTAATCTCAGCTCCCATACCAAAGATGGCAAACCCTACAGAAGCCAATGCCACCTGCATGTTCATGCCAAACAGCTGGGCATCGCCAAAATCAGTAGAAAGGGCATACCACTTTATCAACGCACCGACCAGCATCAATCCGGACGACATGGTACCGGTGAAACGGATACCCATCTTATCCAAAATCACGCCTCCGAAGAAGAGCATCAGCAGAAAGACATTGATCAGACCATAAGCACCCGAAAAGAATCCATATTCCGTGCTCGACCAACCTTCACCACGTGCCACTGAACTGATGGTCTTTTCCACCGTGACCGGCTGCCCGTTTACCTGTTCCTGATACTGCATCTTTGCGCCTGCTCCTAACTTCTCGACCGTCAAATCGGGTTCGGAAAGCATATTGGCTGCAGAGAACAAACGTACCTTCGCTACCAAGGTATCGGCAGGCATAGAAGTGTCGTCCGTAAAATAAACTACTTTTCCTTTCGTGGTCAACAAGTTTTCCAAAGGTGACATCACATCGGTCAGGAAATACCCACACATCATTGTAAACGAGACGATGAACAAGGCCATCCAGCGTGCCGCCTTCGAATCGCTCAACTTCTTCTGAATCTTTTCTTTCATGCTATTGTTCTATTTAATCATTAATTTCTCACAAAAAACGACGCAAAGATACGATTTTTTTACATTTCTCTTTCACAATCGAAAATAACTTCTAACTTTGTAACAAATTGTAATAACAAAAGACAATACTCACTTAAATATTAACCCAAAACTAAAGCAGATATGAGAAAATTAAAACTTTCAGCTGCGTGCCTGATTCTCGGCGCCAGCATCATCTGTTCATCATGTATCGGCTCCTTCGGATTGTGGAACAGTTTAAAAGATTGGAACAGCAATATCGGAAACAAGTTTGTCAATGAAATTGTATTCTTTGCCTTCCATATCATTCCTGTATACCAAGTTGCCTATTTTGCCGACATCATCGTATTGAACTCTATTGAATTCTGGTCAGGTTCCAATCCACTGGCTGAGAATGTGGGAACCGTAAAAACAGTGAAAGGTGAAAATGGAGAATATCTTGTACGTACAAACGAAGACGGATATACCATCACCAAAAAGGGAGAAGAAAATACGCCGTTGAATTTGGTTTACAACCAGGAAAAGAACACATGGAATGTATCAGCCGACGGACAGACATATGAATTGTTTACAATGAATGAAGACGGCACTATCACTTTCACTCAGAAAGATGGTACTCCGATGACCGTTTCTCCAGACTTGCAGGGAATCATTTCTGCACGCCAGGCAAACAGCCAGTCTTTATTTGTAGCACGATAAACCTAACCTATTTATAATAAAGAGAAAGCCATTGCGGAATCGTAATGGCTTTTTTTCTGTAATTCTGAGTTCATTTATTCCACAGAGTGAAAGTTTGGCAGTTGATTTTATGTCAATCTGTCGACAAGTGGCAAGCAGGAAGCCCACCAATGTTTGCCTAAGTTTAAAAACGAGAAGGATAGTTAAACGGGATTTAAAATCGATGTCCCTTTTGGCATACCCTCCCTAAAAGGCATACGTTTTGCAATCTCTCAAGCGGATCGCGGAAGCGAAAGCAGAAGCCCTCCGGAAAGAAAATTGATAATAAAACAACTTAATATAGGAGATTACAACTATGATGCCGACTAGAAAAAATTACAATCAGAACTGGTTACCGAGTATCTTTAATGATTTCTTTGATAACGACTGGATGGTAAAGGCCAACTCTACAGCTCCTGCAATCAATGTAATTGAAAGCGAAAAAGAGTATAAAGTTGAATTGGCAGCTCCCGGCATGACGAAAGACGACTTTCACGTTCAACTGGCTGATGACAATACGCTGACCATTTCAATGGAAAAGAAGAGCGAAAACAAAGAGGAAAACGACAAGAAGTATTTGCGTCGCGAATTCTCTTACAGCAAATTCGAACAATCCATGATTATCCCTGATGACGTGGAGAAAGAGAAAATCAATGCTGCTGTCAACGACGGTGTATTGACAATCGATTTGCCGAAAAAGACTAACGAAGAAAAAGTTCAGGCTCGTAAAGTTATTGAAGTCAAATAAATAAAGAGCTCCTAAAAAGAAAGCCCCGCTCCTGCATGGGAACGGGGCTTTTTTATGCCTGAAGAAAATTATTCCTTTATCTGAATCAACAGATTGGCCAAGATAGCGGTCAATCCACCGGTAGTGATACCTGAAGAGAAAATGTTACGGAGTGTATCGGGCAACTGACACAAGATATCGGGTACCAGCTCCACACTCAGACCAAAAGAAAAACTCAACGCCATTACGAGCGTAGCTTTTCGGTCAATTTTCTGTGAAGAAATAATACGAATGCCGGCCGCAGCCACTGTACCAAACATCAGCAAAGTAGCTCCTCCCAACACGGGCTCCGGCATCAGTGAGAACACCAGACCTACCGCTGGGAACAAACCCAACAGAATCAAAAAACCAGCAATGAAATACCCCACATAACGGCTGGCGACACCCGTCAACTGAATCATACCGTTATTTTGGGCAAAAATGGAATTAGGGAATGAATTAAAGAAACCAGCCAGCATGGAGTTGAATCCATCTGCCAGAATACCTCCAGAAGCACGCTTTACAAAGGTTTCTCCTTCTACCGGCTCACCCGAAATCAAAGAGTTGGCTGTAATGTCTCCGTATGCCTCAATGGCCGTAATCAGATACACCAACGCCAATCCGATGATGGCAGAAATATCAAATGAAATACCATAGCGGAAAGGAATTGGAATATTGAATCCTCCATAACTCTGTACCGCTGAGAAATCGACCATGCCCAAAGCCCAGGCCAGCACATAACCGACTACCAAACCTATCACAATCGAACTCATGCGCAAGTAACGGTTGGAACTACGGTTAAAGAAAATAATCAGTACCAGTACCAGCGCAGCCAATCCAATATGGTGGAAAGACCCGAATGAACCGTCGGCTTGTGCGGCAGCTCCTCCTCCACATGCAGAGATTCCCACTTTAATCAGACTCATACCAATCAAGGTCACGACAATACCCGACACCAGAGGAGTAATCACACGACGCGTGTACTTCAACACTCTACTAATCAACATTTCTACCGATGAAGAAACAATACATGCACCAAAGATTGCACTTAATCCTCCGGTCAAACCAGCCGAAATAATCGGTCCGATGAAAGAGAAACTCGTTCCCTGAATACACAATAAACCGCAACCGATAGGCCCCACACGACGACATTGGATGAAGGTTGAGATACCTGAAGCAAAAAGGGCCATGGAAACCAGAAAACCGGTTGTTTCCAAATCTAACTTCAATGCTCCCGCAATAATCAACGGAGGCGTAATAATAGCCACGAAAATGGCCAACAAATGTTGCAACGCGGCAAAAATAGTATCTTTCAAGGGGGGACGGTCATTCAAACCGTAAATAAGCCCGGCACTCTGGGCTGCTTGTTGTTCTTTTTCCATCAAAGATTTGCTTTACTGTTACTCCTTTATTTTAATTTGACAATTATCCAAACTCTCTATGATTGCCAAAGATTCCACATGAATTCCCTGGGCACGAAGATAATCTCCTCCATGCTGGAATGATTTTTCTATCAAAAATCCCATGCCAACCAATTCGGCACCAGCCTTCTGTACCAAATCGATAATTCCTTTTGCTGCATTCCCATTGGCCAAAAAGTCATCCACAAACAATACTTTATCGCCCGGGCACAAATAATCTTTACTTACACATACATCGTACGTACGATCTTTCGTAAAGGAATAGACTGTGGTAGTCAACATATTTTCCATTGTACTTGGCTTTTTCTTCTTGGCAAAAACAACCGGAAGTTCCAATAAATAGCCTACCATGATAGCTGGGGCAATTCCGCTCGCCTCAATGGTCATCACTTTGTTAATCTTTGTACTGGCAAATCTTCGTACAAATTCCACAGCCATTGACTTCATCAGAATCGGGTCCATCTGATGATTGATAAAATTATCCACCTTGAGGATTCCTCCTTCAAAGCATTTCCCATCACGCATGATGCGTTCCTTCAGTGCTTTCATTGCTTATAATGAACTAAGAATTGATTATTCTTTATTTGAAAGTGCAAAGTTACATGTTTTTCCGAAATTTAAGGTAATTCTACATGCAGATAAAATTTCACCTCCGCTACAAAAAGCTGCAACGGAGGTGATTTCATAGAAAAAGGCCTTATACAAAATAAGCTCTTTAAGGAAAGTTTACTCTACCGGGATTTCGTCAATAGTTAATTCAGGAAGTTCTTCTGGAATCCAACCCGTCACTTCACATCCTACCAGCTGCAAGGCTTCTTTTGTCAGTTTCAGTGTAAACCGATAAAATTTACCGGCTTGAAACTGCTTACCCAATTTTTCAGTGGAAGCCGTATAAGATACCCCATCACGCTGGTAAGCTATAGAAAACTTGGTATTTTCCTCCAATTCTGATGGATTACATAAGAAATACATTGTATATCCAGCTTTCTCTGTTACTGTCACCGGCTCCTCATAATCAAATGTCAATGCATCTGCCTCGGAATCCTCCTCATACGTCATGCCATCTGCATCTCCCTGTTCCCCAAAATGATAAGTGCTACGTCCAAATAAGTTCTCTCCTTCCAGTGTAGCCTGACTCAACAATACATTTTCTTCGGGTAAATCTTTCTTGAGGGTGATGGCCAGAAGGCTATACACATGCTTGAAAGAAGAAGAACCGGTAAAAGAAACTGTACCATTATCCGTCTCCTGATAACTAGTCTGACAACGAGCGGTCAGGAAATCAAAATCCCCCACTTCGGAAAGGGAACCCGATTGCTTGCTTAAATCCGGCATCGGTATGCTGGTACGTGTGGTGGCTTCTTCTGAATAAGGATAATATGCACAAAACTGAAAAGTGTTCACTTTATCTTTCCAGGTCAACGAAGATTCTGAAATCCATTGACCACTGGTCAGGGTCCACTTTACAGGATTATTTTCTTCCGGCATAAAGAATCCCAATGCATCCAGTTCCGAGAATTCGGTGCCCCCCATTTCGTCTGTCACAGTTCGAGCCTCTGCACCTGCTGCATACACCGAAGCCCTTAAACGAAGGACTGCATCTTCACCCATGTTTGACAACGATTCATTTTGCTGGCAGGAAGCCAACAAGGACAAAACCAGACATGCCCCTACTAAATTTGTCTTTTTCATAATAAGAATGTAATATCGTTACAACAATAAGAATGAAATCTCCCCAAAACGTTTACCTATTTCCCATATCTTTTTCACAGAAAGGGAGGCAATCGTCACAATTTTCCGTATTTTCGCAAAAAATTATTCAACACAGAACTTTATGAAGAAATTATCAATCGCCGTCATGTTCATCCTACTGGCCTTCTGTCAAATCCATGCACAACAGGCCAAGTATGTGTTCTATTTCATCGGAGATGGAATGGGAGTGAATCAAGTACAGGGTACGGAACTGTACCTTGGTGAGTTAGAAGGGAAAATCGGAATTACTCCTTTGCAGTTTACCCAATTTCCCTATACTACGGTAGCCACCACTTTCTCTGCCACAAACGGAGTGACGGATTCGGCAGCAGCCGGAACCGCACTAGCTACTGGCAATAAAACAAAGAACGGAGCCATTGGAGTGTTAAAAGACCAACAGACACCCGTCTACAGTGTAGCCACATGGGCCAAAGACCATGGCTGTCGGGTAGGAGTTGCCACCAGTGTAAGTGTAGACCATGCCACTCCTGCTGCTTTCTATGCACACGCAGCCGGAAGAGGAAGCTATTATACCATAGGAAAAGACTTGTACACTACAGGATTCGACTTCTACGCAGGTTCAGACTTCCTGCAACCTAAAGACGAACACAATCCACAGTCTGAGAGTCTGTATGACATGGCCTCCCAATATGGCTACACCATTGCCAGAGGCTATAAAGACTACCTCAAAAAATGCAAGAAATCTGATAAAATGATTCTGTTCCAGTCAGAAGCTTCTTCACAAGCAGACCGGACTTCCATTCCTTATGCTATCGACCGGAAAAAAGGAGACTTAACTTTGCAGGAAATTACCCGTTCAGCCATCAATTTCCTTTCCAAAGACCTGTCAAAAGGATTTTTCCTGATGGTAGAAGGAGGTAAAATTGACTGGGCATGCCACAGCAACGATGCAGCCACTGTCTTCCATGAAATCATAGATTTTGACAATGCCATCAAAGTGGCCTATGAATTCTATTCCCAACATCCGGACGAAACCCTGATTGTGGTCACTGCCGACCATGAAACAGGAGGTTTTGTCTTAGGAAAAGGTCCGTACAAACTGAACCTGCAGGTATTGAAGAACCAGAAGGTCAGCGAAAGCGGATTTACCAAAATCATCAACCAGTTACGTGCAAAGACTAATAATAAAGTGTCTTGGGAAGCTGTACAGCAGGCTTTGAAAGATAACTTTGGTTTCTGGGATAAAGTGGAACTGAGTGAGAAACAAGAAGCTCGTCTGAAAGCCGTGTACGAACAAAGCCTGCAGAACCAGGAAATGAAGATGGAAAAGAGCGAATATGCACAAGATGAACCGATTGCTGCAGAGGCCAAACGGATTATCGATGAGATTGCCTTGACCGGATGGACCAGCGGAGGACATTCTGCCGGTTACGTGCCAGTATTTGCCATCGGTGCAGGAGCAGATAAGTTCCAAAACCGCATTGACAACACAGAAATTCCGGTAAAGATTGCAGAAGCAGCCGGTTATACTCGTAAATAATTATTCGAAAGATAAATAAGGAGACAAACGCTGAAGGTCTTTCTCAGAAAACTCTTCAAACAAAGAGAGCCGGGAAAGACCTTTAATGTTTCCCCGTTTACGGCGATATTCCAAAATGGCTTTAGCCTTATAGAAATCCATATAAGGATGATTTCGCAATTTGTCCAGTCCATCTTTGTTCACTCTGATTTTCCGGAACGGTCCTCCCTTAATCACAAACCATTTATTCAGACTCGCATCTACATGGGGAACTTCCTGAAGCTGTTCCACACGAGTAAATCCCCCCAGTCGGTTCCGGTACGCTACAATCAATTTCGCAATTCCGCTCCCGATACCCGGCACACGCTTCAGTTCAGTGGTATCTGCCTCATTCAATGACACAAGCGTTCCTTCCGAATACTTTTCTATCCGTTTTATTTCCGTCTTAGTCTGCTGTCGAGCTTCTTCCACCGATGAAAGACGACGGATTTCCTCCTTTTCCGGAATACGGATATAAGGCTTCAACAAAAGATACTGCTGCTCCTCCAACCCATAAATCTTAGCAAAGGACTCAGGCGTACGAAATTGGCCTCCCTTTTTCCGGTAACGGAGGATATTGCGAACCACAAAAGCAGAGAGCCCCAGCTTCCGTAGCTGGGAAGAATCGGCTGTATTCGGGTTAAAATTAAAAAGAATGGCTTGCGGGACTTCTTTGAATCTGTCTTTTGCATACTTCCGTTTGGTATCGTCGGTTTTACGTTGCCTTACGGAAGCTAAAAAAGAATCAATTTCCGCACTATCTTCCTGATAAACCTGTTCAGAAGGCTGCGTAATCCGGCATACTCCCCACAAGATACACAAGATTACCAGCGACCCCAACAACAACAGAATGACTCTCCGTTCCGACCGCGAATAATAGAAGAAATCTTTCCACATTTACCAGTTCAACAAGCCCAATTCATTCATAAATATAGCCAAGATACCTAACGGAGCCACAATTCTCAATGCCAACAAATAGACAGGATAATAAGGTGCTTTCAAGGATCCATAATTCGTAACTTCTCCCTTCACAATCTTCTTATCCAGTACCCAGCCTACAAAGATGGCGGCAAACATTCCACATACCGGCAGCATAATCTTAGCAGTAAGATAATCCAGCGCATCGAACATATTCATTCCCCCAATCTTGACATTGCTCCATACTCCCAACGCCAGTGAAGAAACAATACCGATAAGCAGGCATCCCCCTGTGACAATACAAGCGGCACGTCCTCGTGTAAAATGGAATCTCTCGTGCAAAAACGCCGTCGCCACCTCATGCAAAGAAATGGTAGAGGTCAAGGCTGCCAAGGCTAAAAGTACATAGAAGGCTATCGCACAGATATAAGCCAAAGCCGGAACATTGGCAAAAGCCTGTTGGAACACGTTCGGCAAGGTAATGAAAATCAAGGAAGGCCCTGCATCCGGCTGGATACCTACGGAAAAAGCAGCAGGGAAAATAATCAATCCGGCCAGTACCGCCACACAAGTATCGATAACTCCCACGCTCAATGCCGTATGCCCCAAACGGGTATCCTTCCCGAAATAAGAAGCGTAGGTCGATAAGCAACCCATTCCCAAGCTGAGAGAGAAGAAAGCCTGTCCCATGGCCCCCAGAAAGACATCCGCAGTAACCTTGCTAAAATCCGGATGCAAAAGGAATTTCACTCCTTTCTCCGCTCCCGGCAACGTCACCGAACAGACAGCCAACAGAATGACCAGAACAAACAAGATAGGCATCATGATTTTCGAAGATTTTTCAATCCCTTCCTTCACCCCTTTGACAATGACAAAATGTGTGACGAACATGAAGATGAATAACCAGAGAAGCGGCCGAAACGGCTGTTGCGAGAAATCCTGGAACATTGTCACATATTCTGTGGAAGTCTTACCAGACAAGCCGAATGTCACGGCCTGCCAGACATATTCCAAGGTCCATCCGGCTACCACCGAATAATATCCTAAAATCAGAAAACCGGTCAACACTCCGGCATATCCTACCCATTTCCAATGCGAACCGGGAGCCAATACCTCAAACGCTCCTCCCGTACAAGCTTTCGCCCGACGTCCGATGGTAAATTCTGCAATCATGATGGGAAGTCCGAACACAATCACACATCCCAGATAAATCAATATAAATGCAGCTCCCCCATGGTTTCCTGTCTCATACGGAAAACGCCAAATATTACCTAATCCTACTGCCGAGCCAGCAGCTGCCAGAATAGCTCCTAACTTACTTCCAAAATTCGCTCGTTCACTTTTGTGCTGCATAAATCATTTTATTATAATTACACCGAAAAACAGGTGACAAATGTATAAAAAATATCTTATTTTTGCACGATAATTTAAAGTTTTAAGCGAAATGCAGAATTTAAGACATTATCCATTTTCTATTCTCACAATTTTGGTGATTTGGTATTTATCCTTCTTTACCCCTCCCCAGACCCGGTTGGAAGAAATCACAAACTTCGACAAACTCGTTCACCTTTGTATGTACGGCGGACTCAGTTCCGTGTTATGGATAGAATACCTAATTCATCATTCAATTATCAAAAAATGGAATCTGATTATCCTCTGTATCCTGTTTCCCATCTTGATGAGCGGATGCATTGAAATCCTACAAGCCTATTGCACAGACAACCGCAGTGGAGAATGGATGGACTTTGCCGCCAACAGCGTCGGAGTATTGCTCGCCACCCTGGCCGGACATTTCATTTACCGTCCCTTTATCCAAAAAAGATTTCCTCATCCGAAATCCTAAATCAACTCCATAAAAACACAGACGTCGGGTGCTATCACAGCAACCGACGTCCACTAAAATGGGATATTCAGTAAATGTCCCCAAAATAAGATGGCATATGAAATGATTATGGTCTATCATCTTCATATGCCATTTTTTATTGTCAATTTTCCATGTATTCTTACATAATTCTATCCATCAGGACATGACACTTCTGAAGAAGCCAGATGACCTCTTCCGATTCCGTCAGTAAA
>NZ_CABROP010000026.1:0-44715 GCF_902472605.1 uncultured Bacteroides sp. | reverse complement strand
CGCCACGCCGATGGTACTGCGTACAAGTGGGAGAGTAGGTAGTCGCCGTTTTAGATAGAGCCCCGAGGCAGAAATGCTTCGGGGCTTTTTTTGTGCATCCTTCTTTCTCGGTTTTTCTATACTTTTGTTTGCTTAAGTCGTTGAAAACATGTACTTTGAACGGAATTAGAGGCTTTCCGCATTAAAAAGTCATAATTTAAGATTTTCATTTATTTTCAGTGTTCTCAGTTAAATATTCATGAGGAATATACTTGCTTTGAGTAAAAAAGTTGTTATATTTGGGCAACTAAAAAATCTTATAGGCAGTAATCTTTTATAAATATAAATCATCATGGAAAACAAAATTCAAGAGCTAACCGATAAAATCTACCGTGAAGGGGTAGAAAAAGGAAATGAGGAAGCTCAGCGACTGGTGAATGAAGCTCAGGCTCAGGCGGAGAAGCTGATTGAAGATGCGAAGAAACAGGCTGAAGTGATACTGGCCGATGCAAAAAAATCAGCTGATGAATTGACTGAAAACACGAAATCAGAGTTAAAACTTTTTGCAGGTCAGGCGGTGAATGCGTTGAAGACGGAAGTAGCCAATCTGCTGACTAACCAAACTGTGGAAGATGCAGTGAAAGGTTTTACTGCAGACAAGGAATTCCTTTATAAATTTATTCTGACTCTGGCTGAAAAATGGTCAGTTAATGAACCGATTGATATTTCAGTGAAAGATGCGGAAAGCTTGAAGAAATATTTTACCTCAAAGGCAAAGAATTTGCTGGATAAAGGTGTCACTATCACTCAGGTAAATGGAATGAAGATGTTGTTTTCCATTTCACCTGCAGATGGCTCTTATAAGGTGAATTTCGGAGAGGAAGAGTTTGAAAATTATTTTAAAGAATTCCTTCGTCCTCAGTTAGTTAAAATGTTGTTTTAATCCAATGGCATGAGCAACTATTATTACTTGGTGGCTGGCTTGCCTACTTTATCTTTGGATGATGGCAAGCTGAGCTATACCGTTGAAAACTTTAAATCTGAACTTTATCCTTCGTTGTCTGATAAGGACAAAAAACTGATCGATTTGTTTTACCTGAAATTTGATAATAGAAATCTACTTAAATTATTAAAGGATAAGGATGCGGGAGTGGACGAACGAGGAAATTTTTCTGCCGAAGATTTGCTTCTTCTGATAGAAGCTGTTCGTCAGGGGGATGCTCGTGAGAAAAAATTCCCTTCTTATTTATATGATTTTGTAGCATTGTATTTTCAGAATACAGGTGAAGAACATTTCGTTGCTGAGGAGGCACTTGCGGCTGCCTATTATGCGTACGCCATGAAATGTGGTAATCGTTTTGTGAGCCGTTGGTTTGAGTTCAGTCTGAATGTGAACAATATCCTTTCTGCTTTTATCTCACGTAAATATAAACTGGAAGTAGCTTCACGGATAGTGGGAGATACCGAGGTCTGTGAACTGTTGAGAACGTCGAATGCGCGTGATTTCGGCTTGGGTGAGCAGTTGGAGTATATGGAAGACTTGCAACGTATTGCAGAAATGGATGAACTGGTGGAACGAGAAAAGAAAACGGATTTGCTGGCTTGGAAATGGCTGGAAGACGAGTCATTTTTCAATTATTTCACGGTAGAGCGTCTGTTTGTCTTTTTGCTACAGCTGGAGATGATTGAACGCTGGATTTCACTGGACAAAGAAAAGGGAAGCGAACTGTTCCGTCAGATGATTCAGCATTTGAAGGAAGAGGTACAGATTCCGGAAGAGTTTAGAAAATAGTAAAAATAAAATAGAATGGCAACAAAAGGAACTGTGATAGGCGTTATCGCCAATATGGTTACATTAACCGTCGATGGTCCAGTGGCACAGAATGAAATCTGTTATATTTCGACCGGAGGCGACCGCCTGATGGCTGAGGTCATCAAAGTGGTGGGTAAAAATGTGTATGTACAGGTTTTTGAAAGTACACGTGGACTGAAAGTGGGTGCAGAAGCCGAATTTACGGGCCACATGCTGGAAGTTACATTGGGTCCGGGGATGCTTTCGAAAAACTATGATGGATTGCAGAACGACCTTGACAAAATGGAAGGGGTATTCTTGAAACGTGGCCAGTATACTTATCCGCTGGATAAAGAAAAGAAATGGTTATTTAAACCCATTGTAAAAGCGGGTGATGAAGTGGGGCCTTCTGCTTGGTTGGGTGAAGTGGAAGAAAATCATCAGCCATTGAAGATTATGGTACCTTTCCAGCTTCAGGGCACTTATAAGGTGAAATCCATTGTAGCGGAAGGTGAATATACGATAGAAGATACAATTGCAGTTTTGACGGACGTGGAAGGCAACGAGATTCCGGTGAATATGATTCAGAAATGGCCGGTGAAGAAGGCGATGACCAATTATAAAGAGAAGCCGCGTCCCTATAAACTGCTGGAAACGGGTGTACGTGTCATTGATACGATGAACCCGATAGTGGAAGGAGGTACGGGATTTATTCCGGGACCGTTTGGTACAGGAAAGACGGTGCTTCAGCACGCGATTTCCAAACAGGCTGAAGCGGATATCGTAATTATCGCAGCTTGTGGTGAGCGTGCTAACGAGGTCGTGGAAATCTTTACAGAGTTCCCGGAATTGGTAGACCCGCATACAGGACGGAAGCTGATGGAGCGTACGATTATCGTGGCCAATACTTCCAACATGCCGGTAGCTGCTCGTGAAGCCTCTGTGTACACGGCTATGACGATGGCTGAATTTTATCGCGCCATGGGATTGAAAGTCTTGCTGATGGCCGACTCTACTTCTCGTTGGGCACAGGCTTTGCGTGAAATGTCTAACCGTATGGAGGAACTTCCGGGACCAGATGCCTTCCCGATGGACCTTTCTGCTATTATTTCCAACTTCTATGGCCGTGCGGGCTATGTACATCTGAACAATGGACAGACGGGTTCCATTACTTTTATCGGTACGGTGTCACCGGCCGGTGGTAACTTGAAGGAACCGGTGACGGAAAATACGAAGAAGGTGGCCCGCTGTTTCTATGCCTTGGAGCAGGAACGTGCTGACCGTAAGCGTTATCCGGCTGTAAACCCGATTGATTCTTATTCCAAGTATCTGGAATACCCTGAATTTGAAGCTTATATTACAGAGCATATCAATGGAGAATGGATTGGCAAGGTGACAGAACTGAAGACGCGTTTGTTGCGTGGTAAGGAAATTGCCGAGCAGATCAACATCTTAGGTGATGACGGGGTACCTGTAGAATATCACGTGATTTTCTGGAAATCAGAACTGATTGACTTTGTGATTTTGCAGCAGGATGCGTTTGATGAGGTGGATGCAGTGACTCCGATGGAACGTCAGGAAGAAATCGTGAATATGGTGATTGATATTTGCCATACGGATTTCAGCTTCGACAATTTTGTGGAAGTGATGGACTACTTCAAGAAAATGATTAATATCTGCAAGCAGATGAACTATTCACCGTTCCGCTCTCCGCAGTACACGGAGTTCCGGAAACAGTTGCAGGAACTGGTGGATGAACGAAAAGTAAAATAAGTGAAATCAATAAATGGGTAGAAAATGGCGACAAAAGCTTTTCAAAAAATATATACAAAGATTAGCCAGATAACCAAGGCCACTTGTTCGCTGAAAGCGACGGGAGTAGGTTACGATGAACTGGCTATGGTGAACGGCAAGCTGGCGCAGGTGGTGAAGATTGCCGGTGATGAGGTGACTCTGCAGGTTTTTGAAGGTACGGAAGGTATTCCTACCAATGCAGAGGTCGTTTTCTTAGGTAAGTCTCCTACGCTGAAGGTGAGCGAGCAGCTGGCCGGACGTTTTTTCAATGCTTTCGGTGAACCGATTGACGGAGGGCCGGAGGTAGAAGGTACAGAAGTAGAAATTGGTGGCCCGTCGGTAAATCCGGTACGTCGTAAACAGCCTTCAGAGCTGATTGCAACGGGTATTGCCGGTATCGACTTGAACAATACCTTGGTATCCGGACAGAAGATTCCGTTCTTTGCCGACCCGGATCAGCCTTTCAACCAGGTAATGGCCAATGTGGCCTTGCGTGCACAGACTGACAAGATTATCCTGGGAGGTATGGGTATGACGAACGATGACTACCTTTATTTTAAGAATGTATTCTCGAATGCAGGTGCCCTCGATCGTATCATCAGTTTTGTGAATACCACGGAGAATCCGCCGGTAGAACGTCTGTTGATTCCGGATATGGCCTTGACCGCTGCTGAATATTTTGCGGTGGAGCACAATGAAAAGGTATTGGTGCTGCTGACGGATATGACTTCGTATGCCGATGCGTTGGCTATCGTGTCCAACCGTATGGATCAGATTCCTTCGAAGGACTCTATGCCGGGTTCACTCTATTCCGACTTGGCGAAGATTTACGAGAAAGCTGTACAGTTCCCGAGTGGAGGGTCTATCACGATTATTGCGGTGACTACCCTTTCGGGAGGAGATATTACACATGCAGTTCCGGATAATACAGGTTACATCACGGAAGGTCAGCTCTTCTTGCGTCGTGACAGCGACATCGGTAAGGTAATTGTCGATCCGTTCCGTTCATTGTCACGTTTGAAACAGCTGGTAAGCGGTAAGAAGACCCGTAAAGATCATCCGCAGGTGATGAATGCCGCCGTACGTCTGTATGCCGATGCCGCCAATGCCAAGACCAAGATGGAAAACGGTTTCGACCTGACCAATTACGATGAACGTGCGTTGGCTTTTGCCAAGGATTATGCCAACCAGTTGCTGGCCATCGATGTGAACCTGAACACAACCGAAATGTTGGATGTGACCTGGGGACTGTTCCGGAAATATTTCAAGCCGGAAGAGGTGAACATCAAGAAAGAATTCGTAGATCAGTATTGGAAGAAATAAAAATATAAGACTTTAAAATGGCAATAAAATTTCAGTATAACAAGACCTCTTTGCAACAGCTTGAAAAGCAGCTGAAGGTCCGTGTGCGTACGCTCCCTATCATTAAGAATAAGGAGAGTGCCCTGCGCATGGAAGTGAAACGCTGCAAGGAAGAAGCTGCCGGGCTGGAGGAACGACTGGAAGCGCAAATCTCCTCATACGAGCACATGCATGCCCTTTGGAATGAATTTGATGCCTCATTGGTAAGGGTAAAAGATGTGCATCTGGGTGTGAGGAAGATTGCAGGCGTCCGTGTTCCGTTGCTGGATGAGGTGGAGTTTGATATCCGGCCATTTAGCTTATTCTGTAGCCCGAAGTGGTATGCCGACGGTATTCATCTGTTGCAGAAACTTGCCGAAACAGCCATCGAAAGAGAGTTCACGCTGGCCAAGCTTGATTTGCTGGAACATGCGCGAAAGAAAACCACTCAGAAGGTAAACCTGTTTGAGAAGGTGCAGATACCGGGTTATCAGGATGCGCTGCGGAAAATCAAACGCTTTATGGAAGATGAGGAGAACTTGTCAAAATCCTCTCAGAAGATTTTGAAGTCTATTCAGGAGAAAAGAAAGGAGGCGGAAGTATGATTGCAAAAATGACAAAGGTTACTTTTTTGGTGTACCATAAAGAGTATGATTGTTTTTTGAAAAGTATCCGTGACCTGGGAGTCGTACATGTGGTGACAAAGGCGCAGGGAGGAGCTGAGAATGCTTCCTTGCAGGAGAGTATCCGCTTGTCGGCCCGGTATGCTTCTGCCATCAAGTTGTTGCAGGGAATGGGAGTGCCTTCTACTGAATCGCATAAAGGAGACGCAGACAGAGGAGAACAAGCCTTGCAGCAAACGGAAGAATTGCTTCATCAGTCGCAGCAACTTGCTCATCGCCTTCAGGCGGTAGAGAAAGAGGTGACGATGTTAGAACCGTGGGGCGATTTTGATCCGCAGAATATTTCCCGCTTACAGGCAGCCGGTTATCAGACAGGTTTTTATATCTGTTCGGAAAAGCAGCTCAAGCCGGAATGGACCGATTTGTATCATGCTACGGTGATTAATCAAATTGGTTCGAAGCTCTATTTTGTCACAATTACGAAAGGTGACACTGTGCCGGAACTGGAAGTGGAAACGGCTAAGTTGCCGGAAAATTCACTTTCTACTTTGCAACAGACCGTGACCGACTTAAAGGCTCAGCAGGAAACGCTTCAAAATAAATTGAAGGAACTGGCTGAAACCGTAATTCCGGATTTACAGGCTGCCCAGCATCGGGTACATTCGCAGATTGAGTTCTCGAAAGTCGTATTGAGTACCGATGCTTTGGCCGACAATAAGTTGATGTTGCTGGAGGGATGGATTCCGACGGAGCAAGTACCGGAAATGACCGAATATCTCCGTTCGCAGGAAGTCTATTACGAAACAGCAGCTCCACAGCCGGGGGATGATGTACCAATTCTATTGGAAAACAAAGGTTTTTTCCGGTTATTCGAACCAATCATGCGGTTGTATATGTTGCCGAAATACAACGAACTGGACTTGACTCCGTTCTTTGCCCCGTTCTTTATGTTGTTCTTCGGTCTTTGCTTGGGAGATTCCGGATATGGCTTGTTTATGTTGTTGGCTGTTACGCTATATCGTTTGTTTGCCAAGAAGTTGAGTGCCTCCATGAAGCCGATTCTGACTTTGGTGCAGATTCTGGGCGCTTCGACTATGGTGTGCGGACTGCTGACAGGTACCTGTTTCGGCTTTAACCTGTATGACATTCAATTGCCGTTCTTCCAGACTTTGAAAGAATCCATTTCGTTGGACAACCAGCAGATGTTCAATCTTTCACTGATCTTGGGAGGAGTACAGATTATTTTCGGTATGATTCTGAAAGCTGTCAATCAGACCATTCAGTTTGGCGTGAAATATGCCATCTCTACTATTGGCTGGATTCTGATTCTGGTCAGCACGGCGGTAGCTTTTGCGGCTCCGGGTGTGATGGCGATGGGCGGTACGTTGCATCTGATTTTCTTGGGCATAGGCGTACTGATGGCTTATCTGTACAATAGTCCGGATAAAAATGTGTTTGTCAATATCGGTTTAGGGCTGTGGGACAGCTATAACATGGCTACTGGTTTGTTAGGCGATGTCTTGTCGTATGTCCGTCTATTTGCCTTGGGGCTTTCCGGTGGTATTCTGGCCAGTGTATTCAATAGTTTGGCTGTCGGAATGAGTCCGGACAATGTGATAGCCGGTCCGATCGTCATGGTGCTGATATTTGTCATCGGCCATGCTATTAATATCTTTATGAATGTATTGGGTGCCATGGTGCATCCGATGCGTCTGACTTTCGTGGAATTCTTCAAGAATGCCGGATACGAAGGAGGAGGAAAGGAATACAAGCCTTTCAAAAATTAAAATAACAAAGTAATTAAAAACTAAAAAACAAATAATTATTATGGAAATGAATCTTTTGATTGCCTACATCGGCATCGCAATTATGGTTGGTTTGTCAGGTATCGGTAGTGCATATGGTGTAACCATTGCAGGTAATGCCTCCATTGGCGCATTGAAGAAAAATGACAGTGCGTTTGGTAACTTCTTGGTATTGACGGCCCTTCCGGGTACACAGGGTCTGTATGGTTTTGCCGGTTACTTTATGTTCCAGAGTATTTTTGGCGTATTGACTCCGGAGATTACGGCTATTCAGGCTTGTGCTGTGTTAGGTTCAGGTATCGGTCTGGGACTGGTTGCCTTGTTCTCTGCCATCCGTCAGGGACAGGTTTGTGCCAACGGTATTGCAGCCATCGGACAGGGACACAACGTATTTGGTAATACCCTGATTTTGGCAGTATTCCCTGAATTGTATGCTATTGTTGCTTTGGCAGCTACCTTCTTGATGGGATCTGCACTGGCATAAATTAGTGAATTATTCTGTATCCCCTTCATACGGTCGTCAGGCTGTCTGAAGGGGATTTCTTTTTCATTTTTGTTACATATACAAATTTCGTATTCTGTTGATAGTCTGATTGCTATGATACATTTGTCTATCTGTTATGTACAGAAACGAGGCTGTCGGCATAAAAAATTTTGTTTTTTTCTTCCGTTTCAATATTTTTTGTATCTTCGCGGTTGATTTAGAAGATATTAAAGACGATGATGAAACAGTTACTAACACCTGATTATATTTTCGAATCTAGTTGGGAAGTATGTAATAAAGTGGGTGGCATCTACACTGTATTGTCTACAAGAGCAAAAACCTTGCAGAACACTTTCCCTGATCGAATCTTTTTTATAGGACCAGATGTCTGGTTGGGTAAGGAAAATCCTATGTTCACCGAAGATCCGAAACTTTTGGAAGCGTGGAAAGAACATGCAGTCAAAAAGGACGGTCTGCAAATTCGGGTCGGACGATGGAATATTCCAGGGACCCCCATTGCAATCTTAGTGGATTTTACTCCTTTTTATAAAGATAAAAATGATATTTATACGCAAGCATGGCTTGACTATCATGTAGACTCCTTGCATGCCTATGGGGATTACGATGAAGCTTCCATGTTTTCGTATGCAGCCGGAAAGGTGGTCGAAAGTTTCTACAGGTACAATTTGACCATGACCGACAAGGTAATTTACCAGGCTCACGAGTGGATGACCGGAATGGGAGCCCTCTACGTGCAGAAACATGTACCGGAAATAGCCACAATCTTTACTACACACGCAACAACCATCGGACGTTCCATTGCCGGGAACAATAAACCCCTCTATGATTATTTATTCGCTTACAACGGTGACCAAATGGCCCGTGAACTGAATGTGGAGTCCAAGCATTCCATTGAGAAGCAGACTGCCCATTTTGTAGATTGTTTCACTACGGTCAGCGACATTACCAACAACGAATGCAAGGAATTGTTGGAAAAAGAAGCCGATGTGGTATTGATGAACGGTTTTGAAGATGATTTCGTTCCGAAAGGTGAAATGTTCGGAAAGAAACGAAAATATGCCAGAGCCTTGCTCCTGAATTTGGCCAACAAGCTGTTAGGTACGAAGATGGACGACGATACGTTGATTGTGGTTACCAGCGGACGCTATGAATTCAAGAACAAAGGTATCAATGTCTATCTGGAGGCCTTGAACCGTTTAACCCGTGAGAAGAACTTGACTCGTGAAGTCTTGGCTTTTGTCAATGTGCCAGGTTGGGTAGGCGAGGCGCGTGAAGACTTAAAGCAACGTCTGGAAAGTGATAAGGATTACGATACTCCCTTGGAGGTTCCTTTCATCACCCATTGGTTGCATAATATGAGTCACGACCAGGTTTTGGATATGTTGAAATATTTGAACATGTCGAATGCGGCTGATTCCAAGGTGAAGGTGATTTTTGTACCTTGCTACCTGGATGGAAAGGACGGCATATTGAACGAAGTGTATTATGACCTGCTTATTGGTGCCGACATGAGTGTGTATCCTTCTTATTATGAACCTTGGGGATATACGCCGTTGGAGAGTATTGCCTTCAAGGTGCCGACTGTGACAACCGATTTGGCAGGCTTTGGCTTGTGGGTGAACTCGCTGAAAGGACACTACGGTACGTTGCAAGACGGTGTGAAGGTGATTCATCGCACGGATTATAACTACTCGGAAGTGGCCGATGGAATTCGTGATACCATTACGGATTTCTCTAAACTGTCAGAATCGGAAGTGAACGTAATTCGTAACAATGCGGCAGATATCGCGGAAAAAGCTTTATGGAAACACTTTATCCGCTACTATTATGAGGCATACGACATCGCTTTGCGTAAGGCGCATGAACGTTGCAAATCCTATAAACAAAAATGAACTATTAAAACATTAGTAAATTAGTGATATGAAAATCAAGACAAACTATGCTAATTCTCCTGTATGGCGGGAGATTAATGTGAAATCCCGTATTCCGGAATCTCTGAAGATGCTGGAAGTGATGGCTCGCAACATTTGGTGGGCATGGAATGACGATGCCACTGATATGTTCAAAGAACTGGATCCGGAATTATGGCGTGCTGTAGGGCAGAATCCGGTTGCTCTGTTGGAACGATTGAACTATGAGAAACTGGAGGCATTGTCTGTAGATAAAGAGATGCTGGGCAAAATCAATGCGATTTATGATAGATTCACTGAATATATGTCTGTAAAGCCGGATAAGAACCGTCCGTCTGTTGCATACTTCTGTATGGAGTATGGTTTGACTCACGTACTGAAAATCTATTCCGGTGGTTTGGGTATCTTGGCAGGTGATTACCTGAAAGAAGCTTCAGACAGTAATGTAGACATGTGTGGTGTCGGTTTCCTGTACCGTTACGGTTATTTCACTCAGAGCCTTTCAATGGACGGACAGCAGATTGCCAACTACGAAGCACAGAACTTCGGTAGCCTGCCATTGGAACGTGTGAAAGACGAAAACGATCAGCCGTTGGTATTGGATGTACCTTACTTGAACTATTACGTACATGCATACGTATGGAGAGTCAATGTAGGTCGTGTACCTTTGTATTTGCTGGATACCGATAATGAAATGAACAGTGAATTCGACCGTTCCATCACTCACCAGCTGTATGGTGGTGACTGGGAAAACCGTTTGAAACAGGAAATCCTGTTGGGTATCGGTGGTGTATTGCTGTTGAAGAAACTGGGTATCAAGAAAGACGTATATCACTGCAACGAAGGACATGCGGCATTGTGTAACGTACAGCGTCTGTGTGATTACGTGGAAAGCGGCATGACATTCGATGAAGCATTGGAAGTGGTTCGTGCTTCTTCTCTGTACACTGTACATACTCCGGTTCCGGCTGGACACGACTATTTCGATGAAGGTTTGTTCGGCAAGTACATGGGTGGTTATCCGCAGCGTATGGGTATCAGCTGGCAGGATTTGATGGACTTGGGCCGTATCAATCCGGGTGACCCGAACGAACGCTTCTGTATGTCTACCTTTGCTTGCAACACTTGTCAGGAAGTGAACGGTGTGAGCTGGTTGCATGGAAAAGTTTCTCAGGAAATGTTCTCTGGTATCTGGAAAGGTTACTTCCCGGAAGAAAACCATGTAGGATATGTGACTAACGGTGTACATTTCCCTACTTGGTGTGCTTCTGAATGGAAAGCCTTGTACAATAAATATTTTGACAAGAACTTCATGAACGACCAGTCTAATCCGAAGATTTGGGAACGTATCTACAATGTGCCCGATGAAGAAATCTGGAAGACTCGTGTGGCTTTGAAGAACAAATTGATCAATTATATCCGCGACCAGTTCCGCGACACTTGGTTGAAGAACCAGCGTGACCCGTCTCGTGTGGTTTCTTTGATGGATAAGATTAATCCGAACGCACTGTTGATTGGTTTCGCCCGTCGTTTTGCCACTTACAAACGTGCTCACTTGCTGTTCACTGATTTGGACCGTTTGTCTAAGATTGTCAACAACCCGGACTATCCGGTTCAGTTCCTGTTTGCCGGTAAGGCTCACCCGCACGATGGTGCCGGTCAAGGATTGATCAAGAAGATTGTAGAAATCTCTAATCGTCCGGAATTCCTGGGTAAGATTATCTTCCTGGAAAACTACGATATGAAGCTGGCCCGTCGTCTGGTTTCAGGTGTAGATATTTGGATGAACACTCCGACCCGTCCGTTGGAAGCTTCCGGTACATCTGGTGAAAAAGCCTTGATGAACGGTGTAGTTAACTTCTCTGTATTGGATGGATGGTGGCTGGAAGGCTATCGTGAAGGTGCCGGATGGGCATTGACCGAAAAACGTACTTACCAGAACCAGGAACACCAAGACCAGTTGGATGCCGCTACTATCTACAGTATCCTCGAAACAGAAATCCTGCCGTTGTATTATGCGAGAAACAAGAAAGGATATTCTGAAGGCTGGGTAAGAACCATCAAGAATTCTATCGCTCAGGTAGCTCCTCATTATACCATGAAACGTCAGTTGGATGACTACTACAGAAAGTTCTATACCAAAGAAGCTACTCGTTTCCATACATTGGAAGCCAATAACTTTGAAGAGGCAAAGAAGATTGCCGCATGGAAGGAAGAAGTGGCTGCCAAGTGGGACGAAATCCAGGTGGTTTCATTCAACAAGTGCCAGGATTTGTGCAATGGTAACGTAGAAAGCGGTAAGGACTACAAGTTGACTTGCGTGATTGATGAAAAGGGTCTGGACGATGCCATCGGTGTTGAACAGGTCGTTACTTACACCAATGCGGAAGGACGCGAATACATCTATGCGGTCAATCCGATGAAGATGGTGAAACGTGAGGGTAATCTGTTCACCTTTGAAATGATCGCCGGTTTGTCGAATGCGGGTAGCTTTAAGGTAGCATACCGTATGTTCCCGAAGAACGACGCGCTGCCTCACCGTCAGGACTTCTGCTATGTACGCTGGTTTAATGAATAATAACTGTTTATTCAGATAATCATAACGAAGCCATTCCGGACAAATTTATAAGGTCTGGAATGGCTTTTTCTGCCTTTAAATGATATGTCATGAAAATATTGATTGTAGAAGACGATGCGGATCTTCGTGAAATCACTACTCGGTCGTTGGAAAAAGAACGTTATGTGGTATCCCAGGCACCTGATTATAAGACCGCTTTGCGCAAGGTGGAGGATTATGACTACGACTGCATCTTGCTGGACATCATGTTGCCCGATGGCTGCGGACTTGATTTGCTGGAAGAGCTGCAAGCTATGGGCAAGCGCACCAATGTGATTATCCTGTCGGCTAAGGATTCGCTGGAAGACAAGGTGAAAGGACTTGATTTAGGAGCAGACGATTACCTTCCGAAGCCCTATCACCTGGCCGAACTGCATGCCCGTTTGAAGAGTCTGTTCCGTCGTAACCAGCGCGAAGGAGAGAAGAAAGTGACTTATGGTAATGTGGAAGTTATTCCCGACCATTTTAAAGTCATTGTGGGGGGGACTGAAATCGATTTGAACCGGAAAGAATACGATATTCTGCTTTATTTCATGTTGCGTCCCGGACGGTTGGTGAACAAGACCACGTTGGCCGAATCGGTATGGGGCGACCACATTGACCAGGTAGATAATTTTGACTTCATTTACGCCCAGATTAAGAACCTGCGCAAGCATTTGAAAGATGCGGGAGCTACGGTAGAGCTGAAAGCTGTTTATGGTATAGGATATAAACTGGTAGAAGAATGAAACTGTTTCATCTGGTCATGTGGCGCATGTCCGCCATTCTGGTAGTCATCCTGACGTGCTGGGCTGTTTTGTTCTATTTGGCTGTGATGGAGGAAGTGAACGACGAAGTAGACGATTCTTTGAGCGATTATGCCGAATCTTTGATACTTCGTTCACTTTCAGGAGAGAAAATGCCGGACACGAGCAACGGTTCGAACAACCAGTATTTTTTGCATGAAGTGAGTGCGGAGTATGCTGCCTCTTATCCCAAAATCTCCTACCGGGATGAAATGGTGTATATTACGGCAAAAGGGGAAACCGAACCGGCCCGAATCCTGATCACCATTTTCCAGAAAGACGACGGAGGATACATGGAACTGGTGGTTTATACGCCTACCATCGAGAAGTACGACCTTCAGCGGGCCATCCTCGGATGGATTGTATTCTTGTACGTTCTTCTGTTGCTGATGATTTTGGCCGTCAATGCCTGGGTGTTCCATCGCAATATGCGTCCGCTGTACACCTTGTTGAAATGGCTGGAGAACTACCGGCTGGGTACCAAGCAGGAGCCGCTCGACGAGTCGTTGCGGATTGTGGAATTCCGGAAACTGAATGAAGCGGCCAATCTGTTCTCCGAACGCAGCGAGCAGCTTTATGAGCAGCAAAAACTTTTTATCGGGAATGCCTCCCATGAGATGCAGACCCCGCTGGCCATCTGTCGCAACCGCCTGGAGATGCTGATGGAGGACGACACGCTGTCCGAAAAACAGCTTTCGGAACTGATGAAAACCCACCGTACGTTGGAAAATCTGACCCGTCTGAACAAGTCGCTGCTGCTTTTGTGCAAGATAGAGAACCGTCAGTTTACCGATGTGAAGCCGATTTGCCTGAACGAGCTGCTGATGCACTACTTGGACGATTACAAGGAAGTGTATGCGTATCGTCACGTGCAGGTAGAAATGCACGTGGAAGATTGTTTCCGACTGGAGATGAGCGAGTCGCTGGCCACAGTCCTGCTGACCAATCTGTTGAAAAATGCGTTTGTGCATACTGAGGAAGGAGGCACCATTACGCTTACTTTCACTGCCTCTTCTTTTGAAATCCGCAATACCGGAGAAGCTTCCCTGGACAAAGACCGTATCTTTGAACGCTTTTATAAGGAAGGGAAGAAAGAAGGTTCCACGGGACTGGGGCTGGCTTTGGTCGATTCTATTTGTAAGGCGTATCGGCTCCGTCTTTCCTATCGTTTTGAGGACGGAATGCACATTTTCACGATTCTTTCTTGATTTTTTGTCGAAAAAAGGTGATTCTTCAGAATCTTTTCAGAATTGGGTCTCATCTTTGCAGTACAATAAATCATTAAAGTATTCATTTTAAAACAATAGACATTATGAAAAAGTTAGTTTTCCTGCTCGTGTGTGTGTTCACTGTATCAACCGTGGCAATGGCCGATAACGAAAAACCTATCCAGGTAGGACAGCTTCCTACCAAGGCTCAGACTTTCATTACTACCTATTTTAAAGGTAAAAAAGTGGCTTTGGCCAAACAAGACAGTGATTTGTTCAGCAAATCGTACGACGTGATTTTCACCAATGGCGAAAAAGTGGAATTTGACAAATCGGGTGAGTGGACGGAAGTGAAATGTAAGTCGGGTGTCCCGTCGCAGATTGTTCCAGCTGCCATCCGTACGTATGTGAAGACCAACTACCCCGATGCTTCCATTACTCAGATTGAGCGCAAACGAAATGAGTATGAAGTGAAACTTTCCAACCGTTGGGAAATTACTTTCGACGGCCAGATGCGTGTGATTGATATCGACGACTGATTCCAGACTATTTCTATGATATGCAGCCCGTTTCTCTGAGAAGAGGAGCGGGCTGTTTTTTATGCCATTTTTCTTAGTTTTGGGAAAATCTATTGTTTTGTCATTGTTTTCTTTTCATGTCTGTTATTTTTGTAGAGTAAAAAATCAAATAGCATGAAAAAGTGGTTATGTGTGATAGTTTGTCTCTTTTCTCTCTATACTCAGGCACAAGTGTGGACGATGAAAGGAAAAGAGCCGGCAGGCCCCGGTACCTGGTGGTGTTTCCGCAATACGGTGACGCTGGATGAAACGCCTCGTTCGCTGGAACTGCGTCTGGCTGCCGATACAAAGTATTGGCTTTGGGTGAACGGTGAGCTGCAAGTATCGGAAGGAGGGTTGAAACGCGGGCCGAATCCATCGGATACCTACTGCGATGTCATCACCTCGCTCCCTGCTCTGAAAGCGGGAAAGAATACCGTGGCTGTGCTGGTGTGGTATTTTGGTAAAGACGGCTTCAGCCACTGCAATTCTCCTACGGCAGGTATCAGTTTCTCCCTTTCCTGCAACGGAAAGCAGGTGAAACCTGATAAAAAATGGCGTGTTAGACTTCATCCGGCCTATTATGTGCCGGAAGGTGAGGAGCCTAATTTCCGTCTGCCGGAATCAAACATCGGGTTCGATGCGGCCAAAGACATCCCTTTCCAGTCGCCCGATTATGACGATAAGAAATGGGAGAAAGCCACCGAAATTTCGTTGGAGAAAGCGGGTTGGAACCGGCTGGTCGACCGTCCGATACCGTTCTGGAAAGACTATGGCCTGAAACCCTACGCACGCACCGAGATGCAGGGCGATACCCTATTGCGGGCCTATCTGCCTTACAATGCACAGGTCACTCCTTACCTCCGTTTGAAAGCTTCGGCCGGCAAGTGCATCCGCATCCGTACAGACAATTATTGGGGTGGTTCGGCTCCCAATGTGTTTGCTGAATATCGCACGAGGGAAGGCGAGCAGGAGTTTGAATGCAAGGGCTGGATGAACGGGCATTTCGTACAGTATGAATTACCGGAAGGCGTGGAGGTGCTCGACGTAAAATATCGTGAAACGGGATACGATACCTCTTTTGCCGGCAGTTTTGCTTGCGACGATCCGATGCTGACCCGCTTGTGGAACAAGGCGCAACGTACGCTGTACATCACCATGCGCGACACGTACATGGACTGTCCCGACCGCGAACGTGCTCAGTGGTGGGGCGACGTGGTGAACGAACTGGGCGAGGCCTTCTATGCCCTCGACGAGAAAGCCCATCTGTTGACCCGCAAGGGCATCCATGAGCTGATGGGATGGCAGCGGGCCGACAGCACCATCTTTGCCCCCGTACCGGCCGAGAACTACAAAGACGAACTGCCTATGCAGATGCTGGCCAGTGTGAGCCATTATGGTTTCTGGACCTACTACATGGGCACGGGCGACCGTCAGACGATTCTCGACGTACTTCCGCGGGTAAAGAAATACATTCATGTGTGGAAAACCGATTCCTTGGGATTGGTCGTACCCCGTTCCGGCGGATGGACTTGGGGCGACTGGGGAGAGAACAAGGACATGACGCTGCTGTTCAATCTCTGGTACGTGATTGCCCTGAAGGGATACGAAGAGATGAACCAGTTGGTTGGCGAACCGGAAGAAGCCGCCTGGGCACACGCCACTGCCGACCGCTTGCGGAAAGTGTTCCACCGTACGTTCTGGAACGGAAAATATTACATCTCTCCGGGTTATCAGGGAAAGCCCGACGACCGTGCACAGGCGTTGGCTGTCGTATCGGGTGTCTTGCCCGAAGCACTGTATCCGGTCATCCGTCCTTTCTTTTCCGAGTGGTATCATGCCAGTCCGTACATGGAGAAATACGTGCTGGAAGCCCTCTGTACGATGGGCTATTATCAGGACGCCTTGAACCGCATGAAGCTGCGTTACCACGCCATGATTGAGAGCCCGCTGACCACCTTGTGGGAAGGCTGGGGCATCGGCAGTGAAGGTTTCGGAGGCGGTACCTACAATCACGCTTGGAGCGGAGGCCCGCTGACCATTCTTTCGCAGTACATCGCCGGTATAGAGACCGTGGAACCGGCCTTTCGGACTTTCCGTGTAGCTCCTCATCCGGCACACCTGAATTTCATCCGTACGCAAGTCCCCTTGTCGGGTGGCCGCCGCATCGTGCTGGAAATGGACAAGTCGGCTCATGGCGGAACCATGTATCTCCGGGTGCCGGAAGGTACGTCTGCCGAAGTGGAGCTTCCTGCCGAATTTCGTAGCTGGCGTGTGAACGGCGAGCCGAAAAGCGAACGGCAGTTGAGGCTTTCCGCCGGGGAATGGCGGTTTGAGATGCAGGCGGATTAGGTTCGTTTTTGATGATGATATTCTGAAGGCCGGGAGTGGAAGAAACTTCCGGCCTTTTTATGTAAACGATGCTACATTAAGAGGAATAGGTCTTTACATTTTCTATGTTTCCCTATCGGGAACCGTACGTTTCCCGGTGCGGAGCCGTATGTTTTCCGTAAGGGAAACGTAGGTTTCTGCCTGCGGAAACGTAAAAAATGACAGGAGGTTTTCGGATGAAGGACTTGAGGGTCTGGGGATAAGGTTGGATGGAATCTTTTAAATGCAACTATAGCTTTTCTCATGCTTAATCATTACATTTGCAAATATGTCGCTATTGGTAAGATGAAAGAGCTGCAAGTAGAAATGAAGGACTTGTTGAAACAGGAAGAAGAAAGCAAGAAGGATTTGTTGAATCTGTTTAGGGAGTTAGGGTATGGAATTGAATGACAAAATAGTAATCTATCGTTCGGAAGATGGAGAAACACGGCTTGAGGTCAGAATAGATCAAGATACGGTATGGTTGAATGCCTATCAGATAGCTGAACTATTTGGGCGCGATTCAAAAACAATCCGTAAGCATATAGCGAATGCCATAAAAGAAGAACTTGCAGGCGAAGTGGTTGTCGCAAATTTTGCGACAACCACAGAACATGGTGCGATAGAAGGTAAAAGCCAGACACATGATGTACGTTTCTATAACCTTGATGTCATCATTTCTGTTGGTTATCGGGTCAAATCAAAAAAAGGTGTAGACTTTCGCCGTTGGGCAAATAGAGTGCTGAAAGACTATCTTGTAAAAGGCTATGTCGTCAACAAAACTTTGACCGAACAGCGTTATACTGAATTGAAGCAATTGGTAACGGTCTTGGGCCGTACAGTCAAGGCACAGGAAGCACTGACATCGGAAGATGCGCTCAATCTGGTGGAGGTGGTTTCCGATTACGCTTATGCTCTCGATACGTTGGACAGATACGATTATCAGCAACTGGCGGTAGAGCAGACCACTAACGAAATAAAGTTCCATGCTACCTACGAGGGAGCCATGCAGGCGATAGAAGAACTGAAGGAAAAATTCGGTGGAAGTCAGTGGTTTGCCCATGAGAAGGATGATTCCTTTAAAAGTTCCATCGGGCAAATATACCAGACTTTTGGCGGGCAAGATCTTTACCCTTCTGTGGAGGAAAAAGCGGCTATGCTGCTTTATCTCGTCACGAAAAACCATTCGTTTAGTGATGGCAACAAACGTATTGCTGCCACCCTTTTCCTGTGGTTTATGTCCGGTAACGGTATTCTCTACAATCCGGATGGGAGTAAGCGCATTGCCGACAACACCCTTGTGGCTCTTACGCTAATGATTGCTGAGAGTCGTACAGAAGAAAAGGATATTATGGTGAAAGTAGTAGTCAATCTGATTAACAAGAACAACTATGAGTAAGGAGAATTATAGACGGCTGGGTGATTATATTCGTGAGGTGGATGTAAGGAATCGGGATTTGGGAGTCAAGGAACTTTGAAACTGCATCAACCGCAATGAAACGGGGGCTACAGACTCAATGACAACAATCTACGTCGTTTTTATTGTTCGGATACTTACAAACGGCTATCTGACGAAACTACCAAGTTGTGGTACTATGTCCCGTAGCCCTTTATCAGGAATTTACGGACGAATTGAAACAGAAAGAAAACGAATAGGGAGATTTCATCCATCTTTCCCAAATTTGCAGTAACTTTGCCGCGCATTTTTGAAGAAGGTAAAAAGATGGATCAAAGCGTGGATAAGAAACGGACCCGGAGCAACGAGATTGACATGCTCAACGGGCCGTTGTTCAAGAAAATCCTGGTGTTTGCCCTTCCGCTGGCAGCCAGTAGTTTGTTACAGGAACTTTTTAATTCGGTCGATGTGGCCGTGGTAGGACACTTTGTGGGAAGTGAAGCCCTGGCAGCCGTGGGAAGTAACGCGCCTGTCATCGGGTTGCTTATCAACTTGTTCATGGGTATCTCTATGGGAGCCTGTGCCATTATTTCCAACCATATCGGTCAGCGGGACGACCGGAGCATACGTCATGCCATCAATACGGTGGAACTGGTGGCCCTGCTGAGTGGAATTTTTCTGCTGTTGCTGGGACAGGTAGCAGCCAAGCCGATTCTGACATGGATGGGAACCCCTCCGAATGTGCTGGATCAGGCCGTGACCTATTTGCGTATCTATTTCTTGGGCATGCCTTTCATCATGGCCTTCAACTTTGGGGCGGCGATTCTGCGAAGCATGGGCGATACCCGTCGTCCACTGTATATTCTGGTCATTGCCGGGGTGGTCAATACGTTGCTCAACCTGCTGTTCGTGCTTTGTTTCCACATGGGAGTGGCAGGTGTGGCCGTGGCCACAGGAATTTCCAATGCGGTGAGTGCGGCGCTGATTATCCGGTTACTGTGCAAGGAAAAAGAGCCTTTCCGGCTGCATTTCAGCAAGATGAAGATTTATTCTACGGAGCTGAACCGTATGTTGCGTATTGGTGTGCCGGCGGGCTTGCAGGGGATGATTTTCTCCATTTCGAATGTGGTGGTACAGTCGTCCATCAACAGTTACGGAGCCGATGCGATTGCCGGTTCGGCAGCAGCCGTCAATTTTGAATACTATTGTTATTTCATCATCCAGGGATTTAATGGAGCCGCCATCAGCTTCATTGCACAAAACTATGGGGCCGGAAGAATGGACCGTGTGCATCGGGTGTTCTGGATTTGCATGGGGTCGAGCGTGGCGTTTTGTGCGGCGTTTAACTGGCTCTTTGCCTGGCAGAGTGATTTCTTTTTGGGATTCTTTTCCGATGTACCGATGGTGCATCATTACGGGACTCTTCGTATGCACATTGTGCTGGCCTTGCAGTTCATCGCCAGCAGTTATGAGATTGCGGGCTCTTCCTTGCGAGGTATGGGCAAGTCGCTCACTCCGGCCTTGATGACCGTGTTTGGTACTTGCTTGCTTCGAATGGTGTGGGTTTACGTGGTGTCGCCGATATGGAGAGGATACGATGTGCTGATGACCGTTTACCCTGTGTCGTGGGTAGTTACCGGCTTGATGGTATTGACTGCCTATTGGTTGACGATACGGAAAAAGACAATGAAAGCATAAAAAATAGCCTCGGCTGAAAAAGCTGAGGCTATTTTTTATATCAAGAAGGAAATTGAATTATTCCCATTCGATGGTGGCTGGTGGTTTGGAAGAGATATCGTAGCAAACGCGGTTCACGCCTTTTACTTTGTTGATGATATCGTTTGAAACCTTTGCCAGGAATTCGTACGGCAGATGAGCCCAGTCGGCTGTCATGGCATCGGTACTGGTTACCGCACGCAGGGCTACTGCACGTTCGTAAGTACGTTCATCACCCATTACTCCGACACTTTGTACCGGCAACAGGATAACTCCGGCCTGCCATACCTGATGGTACAGGGCAGTTTCGTTTCCGTTTTCATCTTTTACTTTCCAGTCGCGCAAGCCCTGAATGAAGATATCGTCGGCATCTTGCAGGATGCGTACTTTCTCACGAGTAATATCACCTAAGATACGTACGGCCAAGCCTGGACCCGGGAACGGATGACGGGTAATCAGGTGTTCCGGCATACCCAACTCGCGACCTACGCGGCGAACTTCGTCCTTGAACAGGAGGCGCAGAGGTTCGCAAAGTTTCAGGTTCATCTTTTCGGGCAGACCGCCTACGTTGTGATGACTCTTGATGACGGTTCCGGTGATAGACAATGACTCGATGCAGTCGGGGTAGATGGTACCCTGTGCCAGCCATTTCACATCGTGAATCTTGTGGGCTTCTTCGTCGAATACGTCGATGAAACCTTTTCCGATGATTTTACGCTTGCGTTCCGGTTCAGTCACTCCAGCCAGTTCGGAGAAGAATTTCTCGCTGGCATCTACGCCGATAACGTTCAGGCCGAGGCATTCATAGTCATGCAACACGTTCTTGAACTCGTTCTTACGCAACATTCCGTGGTCTACGAAGATACAGGTCAGATTCTTGCCAATAGCTTTGTTCAGCAATACGGCTGCCACTGAAGAGTCTACGCCACCGCTCAGTCCTAATACCACTTTGTCGTTGCCGAGCTGTTCTTTTAAGCTGGCTACTGTGGTTTCGATGAAAGAGGCTGCGCTCCAGTCCTGCTTTCCTCCGCAGATGTCTACCACGAAATTCTTCAGGAGTTGGGTACCGTCTTCTGTGTGGAACACTTCCGGGTGGAATTGTACACCCCAGAGTTTTTCATTTTTTGCCTGATAAGCAGCGATAGCTACTTTGTCGGTAGAGGCGATCACTTCGAAATCGTCGGGAATGGCAGTGATGGTGTCACCGTGGCTCATCCATACCTGAGAGTGCTCACGGATGCCTTTCAGCAGCGGACTTTCGTGGTTGAAAGTAGCCAGGTGGGCACGTCCGTATTCACGGGTGTTGGCTGGTTCTACCTTACCTCCGTAGGTGTAGGCCATGAACTGTGCACCGTAGCAGATACCTAAGATAGGATACTTTCCGCGGATGTGGGTTAAGTCTACTTTAAAAGCCTTCTCGTCGTACACGGAGAAAGGGCTTCCCGACAAGATTACGCCGATAACCGACGGGTCGTCGTGCGGAAACTTGTTGTAAGGAACAATTTCGCAATACATGTTCAGCTCGCGCACACGGCGGCCGATGAGCTGCGTGGTTTGTGAACCGAAGTCAAGGATAATGATTTTTTCCTGCATATTGTGTGATGTAAAATATGTATTCTATGCGTGCAAAGGTACGCATATTTTTCCTAAATCCGATGTGTGCCTCTGATTTTATTTGAAATAGCAGGTTTCAGATTGGAAGGCTGGGGGAGGTGGTATGTTTTTTTAAGTATTATATATAAAGAGGTAAGGAATAAATTTGTACTTTTGTCGGCGTATGAGCAGAATTTTGGCAATTGATTATGGCAGAAAGCGCACGGGAATCGCAGTGACCGACCCGATGCAGATTATTGCAAACGGACTGACTACGGTACCGACGCACGAACTGATGGACTACCTCCTGAAATACGTGGCCCAGGAAAAGGTGGAACGTATCATTGTGGGGCATCCCAAGCAGCTGAACAACGAGGACTCGGAAAACATGAAGTATATCAAGCCTTTCCTTGCACAGCTGAAGAAAAAACTGCCGGACGTGCCGGTAGAACTGGTGGACGAACGGTTTACTTCTGTGCTGGCACATCAGGCCATGTTGGACGGGGGGCTGAAGAAGAAGGCCCGTCAGAACAAGGCGCTGGTGGATGAAATCAGTGCGACCATCATTTTGCAGTCGTACTTGGAATCAAGAAGAATGTAACTCAAAAACTGAATAAAATATGATTTTACCGATTTATGTGTATGGCCAGCCTGTGTTACGTCAGGAAGCCGAAGATATTACTCCGGATTATCCAGGCTTGAAAGAGCTGATTACGAATATGTTTGAAACAATGGAACGTGCAGACGGCGTGGGACTGGCTGCTCCGCAGGTGGGACTTCCCATCCGGGTGGTGGTAATCGACTTGGACGTGTTGTCGGACGACATGCCGGAGTTCAAGGATTTCAAACGTGCCTACATCAATCCGCACATCTTGGAAACGGGAGGCGAGATGGTATCGATGGAAGAGGGCTGTCTGAGCTTGCCGGGTATCCATGAAAGCGTGAAGCGTCCGGACAAGATTCATGTCACTTACCTTGACGAGAACATGCAGCCACACGACGAGTGGGTGGAAGGTTATTTGGCCCGTGTGATGCAGCATGAATTTGATCACCTGGAAGGGACCATGTTTATCGACCATCTGTCGGCTTTGCGCAAGCAGATGATTCGCGGAAAACTGAACGGCATGGTGAATGGCAAGGCTCGTTGCTCTTATAAAGTGAAAACCGTCAAATGATCAGAAGATTCCTATACATATTATATATAGGTATGTTTTTCCCGATGGTCGCCTTGGGTCAGATTAATACCGACCGGGTGATGACCATCGGGAAAAATGCACTTTATTTCGAGGATTATGTCCTCTCTATCCAGTACTTTAATCAGGTAATCGGAGCGAAGCCGTATCTGGCGGAACCGTATTTCTATCGCGGACTGGCCAAGATGAACCTGGACGATTATCAGGGGGCAGAAGCCGACTGCTCGGAAGCGTTGCAACGCAATCCGTTTGTGGTCAATGCGTATCAGGTGCGGGGTATCTCGCGTATCCGACAACAGAATTATCAGGGGGCTATTCAGGATTACCGGAAAGCCTTGGAAATGGATCCGGAAAACATTAGCTTGTGGCATAATTTGGCATTGTGCCGGATGCACGAGGAACAGTATGCGCAGGCCCGGGCCGACCTGGATACGCTGATTCGCATTTCTCCGCGTTATACAGATGCGTATCTGATGCGTACGGAGGTGTCATTGAAACAGAAGGATACGCTTCAGGCCATGGCAGATGCCGACAAGGCCATCGAAATGGACCGTTATAATCCGGACACGTGGTCGTCGAGAGGGATGCTCTTCCTGCAGCGGGAGAAATACAAGGATGCGGAAGCGGACCTGACGGAGGCCATCCGTCTTTCGGTGCGCAATGCGGGCGTGTATATCAATCGTGCGCTGGCTCGTTATCACCAGAATAATCTGCGAGGAGCCATGTCGGACTATGACCTGGCATTGGATGTGGACCGGAACAACTTTATCGGACACTATAACCGGGGATTGCTGCGTGCACAGGTGGGCGATGACAACCGTGCCATCGAGGACTTCGACTTTGTGCTTAAGATGGAACCCGACAATCTGATGGCCCGGTTCAACCGAGGATTGTTGCGTGACCGTACGGGAGATTATACGGGGGCTATCGAGGACTATTCGGCTGTGCTGAAAGAGTATCCTAACTTTCTGGCCGGTTATCAGTATCGTGCACAGGCCAGACGGAAAGTGGGTGACCTGAAGGGGGCGGATGCCGATGAGTTCAAGGTGCTGAAAGCGCAGATTGAATCGCAGAACGGAACGAAGAAACAGACGGCTTCAACAGACAAGACCCGAAAGAAATCGGATAAGAATGTGGAGAACTACCGCAAGATTGTAGTGGCCGACAACGAGTCGGAAGAAGACCGCTATAAGACAGATTACCGAGGCCGGGTACAGGACAAGAATGTGACCATCTTGCCGCAGCCGATGTTTGCACTAAGCTATTACGAACGTCCGGAAGAAGTGAAACGGCAGGTCAATTATTATAAAGGTATTGACGACTTGAATGCCCGTGGGGTTCTTCCTCATCGTTTGCTGATTACGAACAACGAAGCTTCGCTTTCGGAAGAACAGGTGAAACAGCATTTCGCATCCATCGATGAGCAGACGGCTGCCATTGTGAAGGAACCGAACGATGTGTTGCATTACTATGCGCGTGCGCTTGATTTCTATCTGGTGCAGGATTTTGACAATGCGTTGAAGGACTTGGACGATGCCATCCGTTGTGATTCTACTTTCTACCCGGCTTATTTCAGCCGTGCACTGATTTACTACAAACAGTTGGAATACCGCAAGCGTGACCGGAAGTATGAATTGGAAACAGTGGACAACAAGGATTTGCAGGTGCGCTCGTATGATTATAATAAGGTGCGTGAGGATTTGGACCGCGTGATTGAACTGGCTCCTGACTTTGTGTACGCTTATTATAACAGAGGAAATATTCTGGCGGTGATGAAAGATTACCGGGCCGCACTGGTGGATTACAATAAGGCCATTGAGCTGGATCCGCGTTTTGCGGATGTGTATTTCAACCGTGGGCTGACAAATATCTTCCTGGGTAACAACCGTCAAGGTATCCAGGATTTGAGTAAGGCGGGTGAGTTGGGAATTTTCTCAGCCTACAACATTATCAAGCGATTTACCACGGTGGAGGAGAAATAAATGAATGCAATTTTCTTCTTTAATTAAAAAGTTTATATTTTTGCGTCTCAATAACAGATAAACACATAAAGACTATGGTTAAGATAACTTTTCCTGATGGCTCTGTTCGTGAATACAACGAAGGAGTTACGGGTCTGCAGATTGCAGAAAGCATCAGTTCCCGTCTGGCACAGGATGTGCTGGCATGTGGCGTAAACGGCGAAACTGTAGATTTGAATCGCCCTATCAACGAAGATGCAAACTTCGTTCTTTATAAATGGGATGACGAAGAAGGTAAGCATGCCTTCTGGCACACCAGTGCACACTTGCTGGCTGAAGCGCTGCAGGAATTGTATCCGGGCATTCAGTTCGGTATCGGTCCGGCTATTGAAAATGGATTCTATTATGACGTAGATCCGGGTGAGGCTATCATCAAGGAAGGTGACCTGCCTGCCATCGAAAAGAAAATGGCTGAACTGGCTGCCAAGAAAGAAACATTGGTTCGCCAGAACATCTCGAAGGATGATGCGCTGAAGATGTTTGGTGAAAGAGGAGAAACTTACAAGTGTGAACTGATTTCTGAATTGGAAGATGGTCACATCACGACTTATACACAGGGTGCATTTACGGATTTGTGCCGTGGCCCGCACTTGCTTTCTACAGCTCCTATCAAGGCTATCAAGCTGTTGTCTGTAGCCGGTGCCTACTGGAGAGGTCAGGAAGACCGTAAGCAGATGACTCGTATCTATGGTATTACCTTCCCGAAGAAGAAAATGCTGGATGAATACCTGGTAATGCTGGAAGAAGCCAAGAAACGTGACCACCGTAAGATTGGTAAGGAAATGGACTTGTTCATGTTCTCTGATACGGTAGGTAAGGGACTTCCGATGTGGTTGCCGAAAGGTACTGCACTGCGTATCCGTCTGCAGGATTTCTTGCGTCGCATCCAGTCACGTTACGACTATCAGGAAGTAATGTGTCCGCCGATTGGTAACAAGCTGTTGTATGTTACTTCCGGACACTATGCGAAATATGGTAAGGATTCTTTCCAGCCTATCCACACTCCGGAAGAAGGGGAAGAGTACTTCCTGAAACCGATGAACTGTCCTCACCACTGTATGATTTACAAGAACTCTCCGCGTTCTTATCGTGACCTGCCGTTGCGTATTGCAGAATTTGGTACGGTTTGCCGTTACGAGCAGAGTGGTGAGTTGCACGGATTGACTCGTGTACGTAGCTTTACACAGGATGATGCGCACATCTTCTGCCGTCCGGATCAGGTGAAGGATGAATTCCTCCGCGTAATGGATATTATCTCTATCGTGTTCACTTCTATGGGATTGGAAAACTTTGAAGCACAGATTTCTCTGCGTGACAAAGTGAACCGTGAAAAGTATATCGGTAGTGATGAAAACTGGGAAAAGGCTGAACGTGCCATCGTAGAAGCTTGCGAAGAAAAAGGACTGAAGGCAAAAGTAGAATACGGTGAAGCTGCATTCTACGGCCCGAAACTGGACTTCATGGTGAAGGATGCCATCGGCCGTCGCTGGCAGTTGGGTACTATCCAGGTAGACTACAACTTGCCGGAACGCTTCCAGCTGGAATACATGGGCTCTGATAACCAGAAGCATCGTCCGGTGATGATTCACCGTGCACCGTTCGGTTCTATGGAACGTTTCGTAGCCGTATTGATTGAACATACAGCCGGTAAGTTCCCGTTGTGGCTGACCCCGGATCAGGTAGCTATCCTGCCTATTTCTGAAAAATTCAATGACTATGCCGACAAGGTTCGTCAGGATTTGAAGAAATACGATATCCGTGCCATCGTGGACGACCGCAACGAAAAGATTGGACGTAAGATTCGTGACAATGAATTGAAACGTATCCCTTACATGCTGGTTGTAGGTGAAAAAGAAGCCGAAAACGGAGAAGTTGCTGTGCGTAAGCAGGGTGAAGGAGACAAAGGAACCATGAAAATCGAAGATTTTGCAAAAAATATTGCAGAAGAAGTTCATAATATGATAAATAAATGGTAACTTTGCAACCGTTTGTGGAAGCAATGCGATATTTGCTTTCACAAACAGATAAATTTAATGATAATTTATAATTTAAAAGCAAACAAAAGGAAGAAAAGAATTTTTAATGAAAAATGACACTTTAAAAGGGCAGCATCGAATCAATGAACAGATTCGCGCCAAAGAAGTACGTATCGTGGGAGATGATATCGAATCGGCCGTATATCCGATAGCACAAGCTTTAAAACTAGCAGAAGAACACGAAGCTGATTTAGTAGAAATTTCACCCAACGCTGTTCCTCCAGTTTGTAGAATTATAGATTATTCTAAATTCCTTTATCAATTAAAGAAACGCGCAAAGGAACAAAAGGCAAAACAAGTTAAGGTTAATGTGAAGGAAATCCGTTTTGGGCCTCAAACTGACGAACACGATTACAACTTTAAGTTGAAGCATGCTATCGGCTTTTTGCAAGATGGCGATAAGGTAAAGGCCTATGTGTTCTTTAAAGGACGTTCCATCTTGTTTAAAGAGCAAGGAGAAGTGTTGCTTCTGCGTTTTGCTAATGACTTGGAGGACTATGCGAAGGTTGAACAAATGCCGTTGTTGGAAGGCAAGAGAATGACAATCTCTTTATCTCCTAAAAAGGCTACTGCTCCTAAGAAAACTGCTAAGCCGGTTGCTCCAAAGGCTGAAGAAGCTGAATGAAAATAGAAAAGAGCGTGTAACGCGCCGGTATAGTGCGTTGCCGCCATTGAGTAATAATAATTAAAATTTAATAAGATGCCAAAGGTAAAAACTAACTCCGGTTCTAAAAAAAGATTCGCTCTTACCGGAACAGGTAAAATCAAGAGAAAGCACGCTTTTCACAGTCACATCCTGACTAAGAAGACTAAAAAGCAGAAAAGAAACCTTGTACATGCAGGATTGGTACACAGTGCTAACCTGACTCAAGTTAAGGAACTTCTTTGCATGAAGTAATCTTGAAAGGAAAAAGCGTAAACGTATCATTTTAAATTATTAACCGAATGCATTAGCTTCAAGTTCGATTGTAAAATATCGGCGCTATCATTCAAAAAAGAATTAAAACTATGCCAAGATCAGTAAATCACGTTGCTTCTAGAGCAAAAAGAAAGAAAATTTTAGGTTTAACCAGAGGTTACTTTGGTGCAAGAAAGAATGTTTGGACCGTTGCTAAAAACACTTGGGAAAAAGGTCTGACTTATGCATACCGTGACCGTAAGAACAAAAAACGTAACTTCCGTGCATTGTGGATTCAGCGTATCAATGCTGCTGCACGTCTGGAAGGTATGTCTTACTCTAAGTTGATGGGTGCTTTGCACAAAGCAGGAATTGAAATCAACCGTAAGGTTTTGGCTGATTTAGCTGTAAACCATCCTGAAGCATTCAAAGCTGTTGTTGCTAAAGCAAAAGCTGCTTAATCACAGGTACGATTAACGAATAAGAACGGAGTGTCACGGAGAGTGATACTCCGTTTTTGCTTTTATATGAACTTGTCAGCAGGAGCTTTTAAAATTATCTCTTTTCTTGAAGAAAAATAATTGACGCTATTGGTCTATATTAAAAATTAAGTGGTTTATATTTTGTTTTTTCAGATTAAAGTATTATTTTTGTAATACAAAAATGAAGCCGCACTTGCAGAATCGGGAAACTCATCAAATTATAAGAAATACCGAGAACAGCTTCATCTTCCAATGGCGGGCCACGCCTTCGGGTAGCATTTATGCCGGTGGATTACAAAGGAAGGGGGGCACTCAAAACCTGTCATTCGGAGTTTCGTCACGCCTCGGGTACGGCTTCTCCTTTTTCTAAGGCGAAGAATCTTGGATGTATCAGAGTCAAGGTTCTTCGCTTTATTTGTATGTGAACGTTGAACGTAATAAGATTCATATGATTTTTTATTTTTCTGGAACAGGTAACTCTGAATGGGTGGCCCGGCAATTGGGACAGCTTTTACAGGACTCTGTATATAAATTAACAGACTTGCTGAACGGGAAACCGGACTTCCCGCAGTCTTCCGATGGCAGGTTGGGGTTTGTATTCCCAGTCTATTCATGGGGGCCTCCTCCAGTGGTACTGGAAGCGTTGGCCAAGTTGGAATGGAAAGGTGCACCCGATTATTTGTATTTTGTCTGTACCTGTGGCGATGATACAGGAAAGACGGCACAGGTGTTTGCGCGGGCTGCAGCTCGACGGGGCTGGCGTTGCAAGGCTGGCTTTTCGGTGATGATGCCTAACACGTATGTCTGTATGTCGGGCTTTGATGTGGACGAACCGGAATTGGCGGCTCGTAAACAGAAGCTGGCTCCCAGCAGGGTGGAGGATGTCAGCCGACGGATTGCCCGACGGGAAGAGGGATTTGATTGCCATGAAGGAAGTGTGCCTTGGCTGAAAACGTATGTGGTGCGTCCGATGTTCAACCGTTTCATGATCCGTCCTAAAAAGTTTTATGCATCGGAAGCATGTATCGGTTGTGGGCTTTGTGCCAAAAGTTGTCCGTTGGAGAATATCCGTATGGTAGAGGGACGGCCACAATGGGGCAGCCGTTGTGCGATGTGTCAGGCTTGTTACCACCATTGTCCGAAACATGCGGTATGTTATGGCAAGCTGACGCAGAAGAAGGGACAGTATTTGAATTCTTTATTAAAATAACCGTAAATCTAAGATGAAACAGATTTTAATGTCGTTGTGTGTGGGCGGTATCCTGATGGGAGCCTGCACCGGAAAGAGTGAGCAGAAAACCAGTGTGACCCATGAGGCAGATACGTTGCTGATGCTGGTGGGCAGTTATGCGAAAGCCGACCAGGAAGGGGTGAAGGTATATCGTTTCAATCAGGAGACAGGCGATGCCGTACAGGCCAGTGCCTTGTCGGGTATTGAGAATCCGTCTTACTTGGTCCCTGCTTCAGACGGGACGCACGTATATTCAGTGGGAGAAACCGAGAAGGGCTTTACAGCCAATGCTTTGGCATTGGATACCCTGACCGCCAGTCTGTCGCTGATGAATAGTCAGTCGACGGGAGGAGCTTCACCGTGTTATATTACGGTGAGTCCGGATGGAAAGTTTGTGTTGACAGCCAATTACATGGGGGCCAATATCACGGTCTTTCCCCGTCTGGCGGATGGAAGTTTAGGAGAGGGGCATGCTATTGCTTTTCAGGGAAAAGGAGCCGACAAAGAACGTCAGGACCAGCCTCACTTGCATTGCGTGTATTTCACGCCCGATGGCAAGTTCCTTTTGGCGAATGACTTAGGCACCGACCGTATCCACGCGTTTCCGGTGAAACAGGCTTCCGGTACACAGGGAACTGATTTGTTGGATGAATCTGCCGCTTTCGACATTGAACTGGCACCGGGTTCCGGCCCGCGTCACGCTTGTTTCGACAAGCAAGGGAAACATGCCTATCTGTTGACCGAACTTTCGGGAGAGGTTGTGGTATTTTCATACGATGGAAAGACCTTGACGCAGCAGCAGGTCATCAAGGCAGATACGGTAGGCGCGAAGGGTAGTGCCGATATCCATCTCTCACCCGACGGAAAGTTCCTGTATGCTTCCAACCGTCTGAAGGCGGATGGAGTGGCCATCTTCAAAGTGTCTCCTGCCGACGGAACCCTGACGAAGGTCGGTTATCAGCTGACGGGCATTCATCCCCGTAACTTTACGATTACACCCAATGGCAAGTACTTGCTGGTAGCTTGTCGCGATACCAACGAGATTCAGGTATTTGCCCGTGATGCAGAAACCGGTCTCTTGCAGGATACAGGAAAGACCATCCATACCGATAAGCCGGTCTGCCTGCAATGGGTCATGAAATAAGTCTTTATAAAATTTGATTATACGGCGGGGAAAGAGAGGCGGAAACAGCTTCCTTTCCCCGCTGTGCTTTGTACACTGATTTGTCCGCCGTGCAGGCTGACAATCTGTTTGCAGAGGGTGAGTCCGATGCCCGAACCGTTGCTTTTGGTGGTGAAGAAAGGGACAAAGATACGCTCTGTTACCTCCGGCAGCATGCCTTCCCCGTTGTCACGGATTTCGAAGACCAGCTCCTGCGCATGAGCTTCCACGCGGACACGGATATCCGGATGCGTCCGATGGGCACAAGCCTCGCGGGCGTTCTTCAGCAGGTTGATGAACACCTGTTCCATCTGTGTGCGGTCGGCCAGCCATTTAAGGGGAGAAGACGGGTATTCAAAATGAAATTCCGGGTCCGGATAAAGACGCTGTAAGTCATTGAAAAATTCTTTCACGGAAATTTCTGCTTTCACCGGAGCGGAAATGCGGGTCAGTTTCCGATAGTTCTCCACAAACTCCAGTAATCCTTTTCCCCGGCGGTAGATGACTTGCAATCCTTGCTGCACGTAGGTGCGTGTACGGGCATCGTTGGGGTGTTCCTGACTCCGTTCGTTCAAGGTGTCTGCCAAGGAAATAATCGGAGTGATGGAATTCATGATTTCATGCGTCAGCACCCGTATCAGTTTCTGCCAGGCTTCCATTTCCTTGTATTCCAAGGCCCCGTGAATGTTTTTCAGGCTGATCAACCGGCAGGTCCGTCCTTGCAGCTGAATGTGCGTGACGGATAGGGAGAGGTCAAAAGTGGCATTTCCCTTTTGCAGGTGGGCTACCTGCCGATTTTCCTGAATGGCGGTACTGATTTCTTCCGGCAGAAGGGCACAATGCCCCCACAGTTCACGGGCCGCCTTGTTCATCCATTCTATCCGGTTGTCCCGGTCGGCTACAAGAACGGCCGTATCCACCTTGTTCAACAGCATTTCATAGTATTGGTGCTTCACCTCCTCATCCAATATGCGGGTGCGAAGATTCTTCAGCGCCAGTGAAAGGTCGTCGGCCAGTTTCTGCATCTGCGGATCGGCAAAAGGCGCACAGACCCGTTGCCCCAGGTCATTCTGCTTCATACATTCCACGAGGCGACCCATGGTTTCGGTCTGACGCATCTGGATGCGGTATAAGTGATAGCAGATGCCCACCAGCAACAGTCCACAGATAATGCTGCAGAACAAAAGTTCATGCTGGATGGCCAGCACGCCTGCGATGATGCAGAGGACTAAGCCCGCAATGTGCAATATGAGGTGGTATCCATACGTTTTCATAAGCCCCATTTTTCCAGTTTCCGATACAATGCAAAACGCGTAATTCCCAACAGTTCGGAGGCCTTGCTCATGTTTCCTGCACTTATTTTCAAGGCCCGTTCAATCGCATTCTTTTCCAGTTTCTCCAGATTCAGTTCTTCCGCCAGCGCTTGCGGACGAGGCGTATTTCCCTGCGGAAACAGGAAGTCATCCGGCTTCAGAAGTCCGTTTTCACTCAAGATGACGGCCCGTTCCACGGTGTGCTGCAATTCGCGCACATTGCCCGGCCATTCATATTTCAAGAGTTTGTTTTTTGCCTCACGCGTCAGTCCCTTGATTTCCTTGCGGTATTTCCGGTTGTACTGACTTAAGAAATGCATGGCCAGTAGCAGGATGTCTTCTCCGCGTTCCCGGAGGGGAGGAATGTGCAGTTCCACGGTATTGATGCGGTAGAGCAAGTCTTGTCGGAATTTCCCTTCCGCCACCAGCTGGTGCAGGTTGGCGTTGGTGGCACAAATTAAGCGGACATCAATGTGTATCGGACTCACTGCCCCCAGGCGGGTGATGCACTGCTTTTCGATGGCCGTCAGCAACTTGGCCTGCATGGGCAGGGACAGGTTCCCGATTTCATCCAGAAACAACGTACCCCCCGAAGCCGTTTCCATTCTGCCCGGTTTCGCTTTCCGGGCATCCGTGAAAGCACCCTTTTCGTACCCGAACAATTCACTTTCGAACAGCTGTTCCGGGATACTTCCCAAGTCGATGGGAATGAACACCTGCTCCCGTCGGGGCGAGAAGAAGCGCAGCATGCGTGCCGCCAAGTCTTTTCCCGTACCGTTTTCTCCCAGTATCAGCAGGTTGGCATCCGTATCGGAGAGCTTGTAGATGGTTTCTTTCACTTTTTGCATGGCCGGAGAGTCGCCAATCAGTTCCGGAAGCGTGTCGTCTCCTTTCAACGCCTGCACTTCATTCTGCAACCGTCCGACTTCCTGACGGGAACGGCTCAGCTTGACCGCAGACGACAGGGTGGCCAGCAATTTCTCTTTCTCCCACGGCTTGGAAATAAAGTCGGTAGCTCCGGCTTTGATGGCCTGTACCGCCTTATCGGTATCCGCATACGCCGTCATGAATACCACTACCGCCTGCGGGTCGAGGTGAAGAATCTGTTTCAGGTAATCCAGTCCTTCCTGCCCGCTGATGGCATCCCGTTGGAAATTCATGTCGAGCAGAATCACGTCGGGGTGGAAAGTCGTCATGAAATGGGTAATCCGGGAAGGTTGCGTAGTGACCCGTATTTGTTCAATATAAGGCTCCAAGAGCAGGTTTAACGCGAAGAGCACGTCTTCGTTGTCGTCAATGATGAGTATTTTTCCTTTTTCTTCCATACAATATCAAGGTGTCTTTCGCAAAGATAATGCTTTTTTGCTTGTGCTGTATGTGCACTTTCGCACGCTTTTTGTGCGAATGCGCACATGAAATAAATTTGTCCATTCTTCCTATCTTATGCATAATCAACGTGTTATCCGAATGGCACGGTTTTTGGAACTAAAAAAGCAGATCACTATGCGTATGAAGATGGAACACAAAATAGGATTACTTATGGCTTGTCTGCTTTTCTGTGGACAAACCGTGTGGGGCGAGAAGCTGACACTGCAAGAGGCCATCCGGATGGCACAGGCCAGTTCTCCGGAGGCCGAAGCTGCCCGGCATACTTATCGGGCGGCGTACTGGAGTTACCGTTCGTTTCGGGCAGACTATCTGCCTGAGGTGAGTTTGTCGGCATCTCCTTATCTGAACCGGCAGATTAACAAAGTAACCCAGCCCGATGGTACGGAATTGTTTCTCCGCCAGAACCAGTTGGCTACCGACCTGACGCTTTCCGTCAGCCAGAACGTGTGGTTTACAGGAGGTAACTTTTTCATGCAGACGGCTGCCCAGCGCATGGATGAACTGGGTGAGAAAAGTACGGCCTATAACACCCAGCCCTTTACGATAGGTTACCAGCAGTCGCTCTTTGGCTATAATTCCTTGAAGTGGAACCGCCGCATTGAACCGGTCCGTTTTCAGGAAGCCAAGAAAACCTATGCCGAGACGCTGGAGCTGATTGCTTCGAAAACCTGTGAACTGTTTTTCGCGTTAGCCGCAGCCCAGTCCGATATGGAGATTGCCCGTGCCAACTATGCGTCTGCCGATACCTTGTATCGCTATGCCCGCGGACGGTATCGCATCGGCAACATTACGGAGAACGAGATGTTGCAGCTGGAGGTGAACAAGTTGACCGAGGAGACCAACCTGATGAAAGCCCGTATTAGTGTGGAAGACGCGATGCTTACTTTCCGTTCTTTCTTAGGTATCCGGGAGGAAGAAGAGATAGAGGTGATTCCGCACGACAGTGTGCCGGCTTTTGAAGTACCTTTGGACAAGGCACTGGAACAGGCTCATCTGCACAGTCCGGAAATCGAGACCTACCGGCGGAGGCAGTTGGAAAGCCGCAGCCAGTTGGCTTCCGCCCGTGCGAGCCGGGGATTGAAGGCAGATTTGTATCTTCAGTTCGGGCTTTCGCAGACGGCCGACCGGCTTCGGGATTCCTATCGTAATCCCCTCGACCAGCAATACGTGAGCCTGTCGGTAGTGATTCCGATATTGGACTGGGGAAGAGGAAAAGGAAAGGTACGTGTGGCCAAATCGAACATTGAACTGGTCAAGACGCAGGTGGAGCAGGGCATGAACGACTTTGAACTGAACGTACGGCAGATGGTGCGGCAGTTCAATCTTCAGGCGCGGCAGGTGGAAGTCGCTTCCCGTACCGATGAAACAGCCCGTCGGAGGTATGAAGTGGCCCTCCGCCTTTACCTGATGGGCAAATCGTCGGTGCTCGATTTGAATGCGGCCACCACCGAGAAAGACACCTCCCGGCGCAATTATATCGAGGCCCTGAAAACCTACTGGATGCTGTATTACGGACTCCGCAGCCTGACGCAATATGATTTTTACCGGAATTGTCCGCTGACTGAAACTTTACCTGAAATATAACACAAACCGATTATGGATATACAATTGAAAAAGAAACCCTGGTACGTGCGCTATCGTTTTTATCTGGCAGGCGGCGTACTTCTGCTGGCCGGACTGATTTATGTGATTATACTGGCCTCCGGTCCGCAGCGCTTACGCATTGAGGCAGACTCCGTGCAACTGGCCGAGGTGAAGCAGGCCCCTTTCCGTGAATACGTGGACGTGGAAGGAGTGGTGCATCCCATCCTGACCTTGATGGTCAATGCCCGCGAGTCGGGTAATGTAGAGCGTATCGTGGCCGAGGAGGGCAGTTTGCTGCAGCAGGGAGACACCATTTTGGTCTTGACCAATCCCAACCTGTTGCGTGAGATAGACGACCAGCGGGATGAATGGGAAAAGCAGCGCATCTCTTATCAGGAGAAATCCCTTGAGATGGAACAGAAAAGTCTGACCCTGAAACAGCAGACACTGGAGGCTGCTTACGAACTGAACAAGATACGGAAAAGCTTTGCCTTGGAGCAGGAAGAATACCGCATGGGCATCCGCAGCAAGGCGCAGTTGGAAGTGTCGGAAGATGAGTTCCGTTACAAGACGGCCTCTACCCAGCTGAAGATGCAGAGCCTGCAGAGCGATTCGGCCATGACGGTCATCCGCAGGGAACTGTTGCGCAACGACCGGGAACGGGAACAGAAGAAGCTGGAGCGTTCCTTGGAGCGGATGGAAGAGCTGGTGGTACGTGCGCCGTCGGATGGGCAGCTTAGTTTTGTGAAGGTCACATTAGGGCAGCAGGTGGCAGCCGGAGAGAATCTGGCGGAAGTGAAGGTCATGTCGCAGTTCAAGGTGCATGCTTCCCTGAGCGAATATTATGTGGATAGGGTAACGGTAGGCTTGCCGGCATCTGTGACTTACCAGGGAAAACGTTATGCCTTGAAAGTGAGTAAGGTGGTGCCGGAGGTGAAAGACCGCACCTTTGATGTGGACTTGGTCTTTACGGGAGAAATGCCCGAGAATGTCCGTCTGGGAAAAAGCTTCCGGGTACAGATCGAGTTAGGACAACCGGAACAAGCTTTGGTGATTCCACGCGGTAATTTCTATTCGCAGACCGGCGGTCAGTGGATTTACAAACTCAATGCCGACAAGACCCGGGCGAGAAAGGTTCCGGTGGTCATCGGGCGCCAGAACCCCCTGCAATACGAAATCACCGAAGGTTTGCAGCCCGGCGATTGGGTGATTACCACAGGATATGATAACTTTGGCGACGCGGAAGAGCTGGTGTTTAAGTGAATGAACCAGATGCTTCCACCTGCTTCCAGTACTTCCCCGGAAGTACCGGAGTACTGCCTAAGAAGTACTGGAGTACTTTCAAGGGAGTACTGGAGTACTGACAGGGAAGTACTGAAAACGATTAAAGTGAAGAATTACAGAAAGTTGGGAAAATAATAGTGAATATTGGAAACAATGACTCTCCGGAGTATCCTATAGTAGAATATAATTATTGATTTATGAAAGGGAAAATAAAACATATAACTATTGCTTTGGGAATCTGTCTTTTGTTGGCAATGATTGTACTGGGGCTTAAAAACCGTAATACTATATATACTTGGTTTTTGGGAGATGTCCAGACGCTTTACATGCAGGCAGACAGTTTGTACAGACAGAAAAAATATGAGGACGCCGCGACACTGTACTCAAAACTGGCAAGAATTGACAGTGCAAAGCGTTGCCAGTTTATTTTAGGTGACATATATTATCAGGGGAAGACAGGGGTAAGGAATTACAAAAAGGCCATGAAATTATTTCTGAAATCGGCAGATAACGGCAATGCAGATTCTCAGAACAATTTAGGCTATATGTATGCGTATGGCATAGGAACCGACATCGACTATTCTAAAGCCAGAAAATATCTCAGTCTGGCTGCTTTGCAAGGACATTCCCAAGCACAAGTGGGATTGGGCAGCCTTTACAGGCATGGCTGGGGAGTCACCAAGAGCTATTCGGAAGCGTTCAAGCTGTATAAAAGGGCTGCTGCGTATAATAATACGGACGCAATGAACAATCTGGGCTATATGTACACTTTCGGTTACGGAACTTCAACCAGTGTGGGCGATGCCATATACTGGTTTGAAAAATCTGCTTCAAGAGACAATGTTTCCGCATTGTTTAATCTGGCTGTGTTTCATATAGAAGGGCATGGATACCCCAAAGATTTATCGAAAGGAGCTGAACTTCTTTCAAGGGCGGCCGAATTGAATTCTCCCGCGGCGCAGTTCAATCTGGGATTGATGTACTATTTCGGAAAAGGTGTTGAGAAGGATTATGCCAAGGCAAAACATTTGTTCCAACAGGCTTCTGCCCAAGGACATAACCATGCGTTGGAGTTTCTCATGAAGGTGGAGAATAAGGAGAAGTTTTCTGAAATCGATTCAATTTATGATTGGAAATTGAAGGCGATATAATGTGGTATTAAAAATACCTGATTTTATAATTGTTGACACGAATGAGTGAAAAAGATATGATTGCACATTACCTGAAAATAGCTTGGCGTAACTTGCTGAAATACCGTATGCAGACTGTGGTCAATGTCATAGGTCTGGCGGTGGGGTTTGCATGTTTCGCATTTGCCAATCTTTGGATGCGTTACGAATCTTCTTTCGACAGCCGTTACGACGCAGCCAACCGCATGTACCTGATTTATACTGAAACTTCCATGGAGGCTGGAGGTATATCATCGCACGTGCCTTATCCTGTCTCCACGCTGTTGAAGAAAGAATTTCCTGAAATAGAGGCGGCTTGTGCCTTTACCCGCTATTCGACAGCTGAGTTGAGATTGGAAGATCAGCCTGCTTTGGAGGCCGTTAGTATGATGTTGGATTCCTGTTTTATGGATATGTTTGATGTTCGTGTGCTGACGGGTACTTATGATTTCTTTTATTCCGATGAAAAGGTTGCTCTGACAGAACGGATGGCCAGGAAGCTGTTTGGTACAACGGATGTGCTGGGCCGCACCGTAACCTGTAATGATAAGGAATCTACCGTTTGTGCCGTGGTAAGTGATTTGTCTCACAGTAACTTTTCGTTTGATTTTATTCATGAAGGAAGTTATTTCCGTAGATGGCAGGATGTATGGTACAACGGAGGATTTGAGGTGGTGGTCCGTCTTGCTCCGGGTGTTTCTTCTCAGTCGATGGAAAAGAAGTTTCGTGCCTATGCCGGGAAAGTGGATGATTTGAATAGCAAAATGATTGGCCGACTCCGCCTGATGCCTCTTTCCGAAGTCCGTCAAGCCTCGTTTAACAAAGATCGTCTCGTTAGCTTTTTCTATCTGAGACTATTTGCGGCAGCTGGAGGGCTGGTTATTCTCTGTTCGTTGTTCAATCATCTTGCCCTTTTCCTTTCGCGAATGGAAATCCGTCGTCGTGAACTGGCGTTGCGACGCGCATGCGGGTCTTCCGGAAGGGGACTGTTTGCCATGCTCACTACCGAGTACTCATTGCTTATTCTGTTGTCAGGTTTTTTCGGTTTTGTATTGGTGGAGTTGCTATATCCTTTATTCCAGCGGCTTTCGGGAGTGGAAGGCAGTGTGTACGGCAATTCACTGCTGTACTTCCTGATTGTGCTGCTGCTTTCGCTGCTGCTGTTGTTACCTTTTGTTTTCCGTTATTCTTCCTTGCGTCCGGAACGCAGAAAGTCGGGACAGCAAATGAAGGTGATGGTAGGAATACAGCTTTTCATCAGTCTGCTGGCCATTTTCAGCACAGTGGTATTGATGAAACAATTGAATTATTTGCGACAGACTGATTTGGGCTGGGAGCGTCATAATCTTGCGGCCTTCACCTTTGTCTATCCTGACACCTCAAAGGATGAAATCGTAGGGCATGTGCGCCAGATGCCTTTTGTCCGTCAGGTGCTTACCGGCTATTGGGGACTTCTGCCCGAAGGAGCCCGGGGAACTGTTACCATTGATTGGGATGGAAAGCCATCTGACTGGAAAATGCAGGATATACGCATGGCTTGTATGGACGATACGTTGGCAGCGTTCTATGATATTCAGCTGGCAGCTGGTCAATTTATTCGGCAGGATGGTGGAGACAATCAGGTAATGCTGAATGAATCGGCTGTCCGGGCTATGGGGGTAACCCATCCTGTGGGGATGGTCATAACCTATAGTCAGGAACAGAAGGAGAAGGCTACTGTAGTCGGGGTAGTGCGTGATTTTCATATTACAGCCCCTACCGTTCCAGTACAGCCTACACTTTATGTGAATAGATCTGGCTGGATGAACGGAAATCATGTTCTGATAAAATATCACGAAGGAAGCTGGCCTGAACTTCGTCATCGGGTAGACAGTATTTTTGCCAGCGACTATCCCGAAGTAAAATATAACCTGGTAAATGTGATGGATGAATATGATACTTATCTTAAGTCTGAAAATCTGCTGATGCGTTTGCTCGCTTTTGTTTCCACGGTCTGCATTCTGATGTCTGCTTTCGGGATTTTCTCGATGGTTACCTTGAACTGTGAACGCCGTCGCAAGGAGATGGCTATCCGTAAGATAAATGGGGCACGGGTAAAAGATATCTTAGGACTCTTTGCACGCGAATATCTGTGGCTGTTGGGCATTGCTTCTGCCATTGCTTTTCCTGTGGGTTACATACTGATGAAACGATGGCTGGAGAATTATGTAGAACAGGTTCCTTTGTCGTGGTGGCTTTATATGGTCATTTTCCTTTGCATGGCGCTGATGATAGCCCTTTGTATCAGCTGGCGTATCTGGCGGGTAGCGAAGGAGAATCCGGCAGAGGTGGTAAAGAGATAGTGATAGTCTATTGTCAGTTATCACATTGTGCTGGCAGGTGAACAAAGCCTCTCGCATCAATCTGCGTGAAGTAATGAAACATGAATATAAACTGAATAAATAGAAAGACTATGTGGTTACATTACCTGAAAATAGCCTGGCGTAACTTGCTGAAATACCGTATGCAGAGTGTGGTCAGTATTTTAGGACTGGCTGTGGGCTTGGCATGCTTTGCCCTTTCTGCCTTCTGGATACATTATGAGATGACGTACGATACGTTTCATCGTGATGCAGACCGTCTGTATCTGGTTGGAGTGAATGACGATAGTTTCGGAGGTTTTTCCGAGAGCTTCACGCCTTATGCCTTGGGACGTTACCTGAAGGAACATTATTCGGAAATTGAAGATTACTGTTTGTTTGAGGCAGAAACTTTTTTTGTGTTGAAAGACAACCGGATGCTGGAGTTGCCCATGCTTCTGCCCGATACTACCGCCTTGCGGATGCTGGACTTCCGTACCTTGGAGGGGGATGAAAGTTTTCTTCGTGCCGGTACCACAGATAGCCGTATTGCCATTACGGAGAAGACCGCAAAACAGCTGTTTGGCACTACGGATGTGATTGGCCAAACCGTGACCAATGCCAACTGGAACAAGGAATATACCATTGGCGCTGTAGTGAGCGACTGGGGAGCGCACACCAATTTCCCCTACGCCTTTCTGGGCAACGGAAGCGGACGGACAGGCTGGGACGATTATACTTACCGGACACTTGTCAAAGTGAAGCCAGGTACGGATGTCTCCCGATTGCTGGAGAAGATGAATGCCCACTTCCCCGAAGAACTGACCAAAAGCAGGTTTCAGGAGAACACGGGACTGACACGTTTCTACCTGGAGCCGCTGACGGGCCTTCGTGCCACGGAAGGTTTCATCCTTAAAAACAACCAGACAGTGCAGTTCCGTTATATTACCTGGTTTGCTGCTGTAGGTGGACTTATTATCGTTTGTGCCTTTATCAATTACCTGACGATTTATATCGACCGTTTCCGTACGCGCAGAAGAGAAATGGTGTTGCGGCAGGTTTGCGGGGCAGGACTGCGTTCGTTGGTTACTTTGCTTTGTACTGATTTTCTGCTGACAGTCCTGGCGGCCTTGGTCGTGGGGATGGTATTGGTAGAGTTGCTGATGCCGGTCTTCCTCCGGTATGCGCTGATTCAGGATGCTGACTTTTCGAACTACCGTTCAATCTTGTTCTACATCCTGTCGGTATCGGTCGTCATGATGGCCATCGTGGTGCTGTGGGTATGGCTGTTTCAGAAGCGGTCATTACATGGAAATATGCATACGGGTAATGCGCTTTCGGGTATCGCTTGGCGGAAAGGAAGTGTCATTCTCCAGCTGACGGTCTGTATGGCTTTCATCTTCTGTGCGGTGGCCATGCAGCTGCAACTGCACCATTTGCGGAATGTGGATACAGGCATGGACTATCGCGGACGGGCAGCCGTCAGCATTTGGATGAATGTGGACATGAACGTATGGGCCGAGAAAATCAAGGCTTTGCCGATGGTGACGGAAGTGATACGCCCGGTTTACTGGCCGTTGTTGGGTATGGGAGCTTATTCATCGTCCTTGATAGATGGAGGAACAGGTATGGAAGGCCGTTTGAAGGAGCCTTTGTCTTTTGATGAAGTGTTGGCAGGTGAAGACTTCTTCCGTTTTTACGGTATGCAGCTGTTGGCAGGCGAGTGGGTGTCGGAAAAGTCGGATTATCGGCAAGTGAACATTCTGGAAAGTACGGCCCGCCGGATGGGTTGGACTCCTGAAGAAGCTGTAGGCAAGCAGCTGTTTTTTGTTGATCGTAGGACAGAGCCGATGACCGTTATCGGGGTGGTGAAAGACTGTGCTTATAAATCGCCTACTGAGAAACTTCCCTGCACGATGTTTGTCAACACCGACCGGGTGGAGTGGATGCATGCCCGCTGTTTTGTCCTTTTTAAATACCGTCCGGGAACGTGGGACGAATGTCGCCGTCGCATTGAAGAGATGCAGCGTGCCGAGCTGCCCGACCGTAAGCTCTTTCTCTATAGTGAAGAAGAACGTTACAACGATTATCTGAAGTCGGAAGATGCCTTGTCGTCATTGCTTGGGTTCTCATCGCTGGTGTGTATCTTCATTTCGATATTTGGTATCTACTCGCTGGTGACATTAGCTTGCGAGCGGCGCCGTAAGGAGATAGCTATCCGCAAGGTAAACGGAGCTACGGTGAGGAATATCCTTGGGATGTTTTTCGGGGAATATGCTTTGCTGTTGGTCGTTTCTTCGCTGATTGCCTTCCCTGCTGCCTGGTGGGTGATGAGACGTTGGATAGAGCACTATAACCGTCAGGTGGAAATCGGATTCCTTCCATTTCTGCTGATTTTTGTCGGTGTTGCCCTTTGTGTAGTGGCTTGTATCGGGCATCGCATTTGGAAAACGGCAAATGAGAACCCGGCAGAGGTAATAAAGAGTGAATGATATAAAAGAATGATATAGAAAATAAGAAAAGAAAACAATATGAACACACTACGCTACGCTTTACGTTTCCTGCTCCGTGCACGGACGTACACCCTGATTAATCTGTTGGGACTGGCTTTCAGTCTGGCTTGCTGCATTATTTTACTCCGATACATCCATCGGGAACTGACGGTCGATACCCATTGTGTGGACCGGGAAAATGTATATGCCGTGCAAGTGAATGTGTCGGGAGGGGTATATTGGGGCTCTTATGCAGCTTATCGGAATGACAGTGTACTGATTGCTCCAGAACTGATAGAAACGAAATGTAGTTTTGTTCCGTTGGAGAATGATTTTCTGGTCAGTGAGGGACACCGTTACCGTTGCGATGCCCTTGCTACGGACAGCACGTTTTTTCAACTGTTCTCTTATCCGCTGATACAGGGAGAAAAGAATCTGACTGATCCTTCTTCAGTGGTACTGACCCAATCGTATGCACGGGAGGTTTTTGGGTCGGACAACCCTGTCGGAAAGACAATCACTTATTCCAACGGACAAGAATATGTGGTGAAAGGAGTGATTGGCTCTCCTACCAACAAGACCTGGCTGAATTTCGATTTGCTTCTGGCAAATACTTCTTCCAATAGGTGGGAGAAGATGCCGTTGGATTTGTATCGTTTTGTGCCCGGAGCAGATATGAATAAGCTTAATCAAGTAGGGAAACATCCACGCAGCCTGAATCCGCACTATCCGTCGGATACACGGGTGTACACCTTTCGTTTCGTACCTTTGAAAGAATGTTACTTTTCCAAGTTGGAAATAAGGGAACAATCACCTATTTATGTATGGGGAGATTGGGGACAGTTGCAGATATTCATGGGTATTTGTGTGTTGCTGCTGGTTACCGGATTGCTGAACTTCATCAACCTTTACATGATTTTTATGCTCAAACGCACGCACGAATATGGTATACGCCGGGTGTTTGGAGCAGGAAGAGGAGCTGTCTTTGCACAGATTTTTGCCGAGAACTTTCTGCTTTCCGCTTTGGCGGTGTTGCTTGCGTGGGTATGCATTGAACTGACCCGGGTACCTGTGTCCCGCTTTTTCGGGTTTGATTTCCCCTATACTGCTTTCGATGGGTGTTTGTCCTTGGTGTTACTTGTATTTCTGCCGCTGGTAGCCTCGCTTTATCCGTATTTCCGTTTCACGCGTATCTTGCCTTCCGTCGGCATCCGTTTGGTGAGTACGGCCGGGCAGTCGGTACGGGCGAGAATGGGACTGCTGGTGTTGCAGTATGTACTTACCTTGATATTAGTGGTTCTGGCATTTTATTTTAACCGTCAGCTTGATACTTTGCTGCATACAGACCCGGGGTATCGTACGGAGAATATTTTGGTGGCGCATCTGGCACACGAGTCGAAGGATTTCTCTTCTTATCGGAGCCCGGAAGACATACAGGCACGCATGCAGCGAGTGAAACAGCTTGATGCCAAGATGAAAGCTTGCCCTGATGTTGAGTATTGGGTAGCGGATCAATCTGCACTGACCTCCAGTGATTTTGGAATGAAGTTTATAGGAAACAATGAGCGTACGGCTTTTTTGTATATGTGGTATGCCACTCCTTCTTTCTTCCGGCTTTATGAATTGCGTTTTGTGGAGGGAGCGCTTCCCTCAATGGAAGAGGAAGAAGACGGGGAAGAGGAGTATTATGTGGTGAACCGTGCGGCACTGAAGGCGTTGGGGTATGATTCCTGTCAAGGAGCTACATTGATGTATGAAGATGATAAGATGAGGGCTCAAAACCCGGAAGCGCATCCTATTGTGGCGGTCATCGACGATTACTATGATGGACATATCAGTGCGGGGGTACATCCGATGGTATTTGTGGTGCGAAATAGTTTTTCCGGTGATCTTTATACGTTGTCATTCCGTCCGGGACGTCTGGCTGCGGTGATAGATTACTTGAAAAAAGTGGAACGTGAGGTGTATGGTACCGAAGAGTTTGAATATACGTTGTTTTCCGATCAGGTGAAACAGATGTATGCGGCAGACCGTCGGCTGGCAGTGCTTTACACTTCGTTTGCCTTTGTCGCCATCGTCATTTCCTGTCTGGGGTTGTTCGGCATTTCCTTGTTCGACATCCGCCAGCGTT
>NZ_CABROP010000025.1:0-45311 GCF_902472605.1 uncultured Bacteroides sp. | reverse complement strand
TTTACTGACGGAATCGGAAGAGGTCATCTGGCTTCTTCAGAAGTGTCATGTCCTGATGGATAGAATTATGTAAGAATACATGGAAAATTGACAATAAAAAATGGCATATGAAGATGATAGACCATAATCATTTCATATGCCATCTTATTTTGGGGACATTTACTGAATATCCCTAATGAAATTTTCATAAAAACGGCGGAAGGGTTTTCCTTTCCGCCGTTTTTTTATGTCTCGAAGTCAGCTCTGCAACCGGCCGTTTTCTTGTCGGATGATTTCCTCCGACAGTAGATAGGAAACGACTTTGGTAAGTTGCTCTTCTGGCACATCTTCCATTCGGGTCTTCAGTTCTTGCAAGGAAAGAGATTCCATTTCCAGCAGCGAGCGTATCTGGCGACTGATTTCGTCAAACTGGCTTTGTCGCAGTCCGGAATGGTGGTGCTGGAGGCATACATCACATTGTCCGCAGTTGTGTTCGTTTTTTTCTCCAAAATAATGCAGCAGCATGCGGCTCCGGCATTTGTTTTCGCTTTCTGCATATTCAATCATGGCTTCGATACGTCGGCGATAACTTTCTTTCCGGTCTTCGTATACCTCTCTGCTCAGATAAATGCGATCGGTTTCCTGCCGTTCACGGGTGTAGATAATATAAGGTGTCTTTTTCCCGGGAATATAGTGGAGAATGTGCTGTCTGGTGAGAAAGAGAAGGGTTTCGTAAATCTGTTGCCGACTCAATCCCGAACGGTTAGAGAGAAGTTCCTCATTAATGTAGGCATAGTCGGTAAACAGTCCGGTGTATGTCCGCAGCAGGATGCGGAGGAGTTTTTCCGTATCTTCATTCTGTTCATGGATGCGGTACAATTCCTCTTTGGTGATAGTGAACATGATCCGTGAAGCGTTGTCCTGTTCGTCTGTGTATTCCAGGTAGCCGGCGCGGGTCAGGATTTTCAAGGCACTGTCGGTCTGTACGGGAAAATGCTTGAAGTTGTGGCAGAATTCATCCAAGTTAAAGGCAAAGGTACATCCTAAGCCGTCTCCCATGGCCATCTGGTAGTAGAAATTGATGTCTTCGTACACTTTTCGGATATAGTCTTTCTCAGGAAAAGTATCACTGATTCGTTGTTTGAGAGTGATTTTATCGCGGGGACAGAACAGCAATACTGCGTACGCTTTCAGTCCGTCACGTCCGGCTCTTCCGGCTTCCTGAAAATAGGCTTCGGGAGAATCAGGTACGTCGGCATGAATCACCAGACGTACATCGGGTTTGTCAATACCCATTCCGAAAGCGTTGGTGGCTACCATCACGCGGTATTCCCCTTTCAGCCAGGCTTTTTGCCGTAAGTCCTTGGTATCGTCGCTGAGTCCGGCATGGTAGAAAGTAGCCGTGATGTGATTCCGATTGAGGAGTTGGGCAATTTCTTTGGTTTTTCTCCGGTTGCGGGTGTATACGATACTGGAACCGTTGACCCGTTGCAGGATATGCAACATCTCGCCGTCTTTGTCTTCGGTATGTCGGACAATATAGGCCAGGTTCTTCCGTTCGAAACTCATGCGGAACACATTCTCTTGCCGGAATTGAAGGCGTTCTTGAATGTCCTTGACCACTTCCGGAGTGGCAGTAGCCGTCAGGGCAATGACGGGAACGCCTGGAAGCAATTGTCGTATTTCCGCGATTTTCAGATAGGCCGGTCGGAAATCGTATCCCCATTGAGAAATACAATGTGACTCATCGACCGTGATGAGGCTCACCTGCATGCTGCGGAGTTTAATCTGAAAAATTTCCGTGCCCAATCTTTCTGGGGAAATATAGAGAAACTTGTAATTGCCGAAGATGCAGTTTTCCAAGGCAATCAGAATCTCTTCGCGCGTCATGCCGGAATAGACAGCCGTGGCCTTGATTCCTCGTTCGCGTAAGTTGCGTACCTGGTCTTTCATCAGGGCAATCAGAGGGGTAATGACCAGGCACAATCCTTCCTGTGCGAGGGCCGGCACCTGGAAAGTAATGGATTTACCTCCTCCTGTGGGCATGAGCCCCAAGGTGTCACGGCCTTCACCGACGCTGCGGATAATATCTTCCTGTATTCCACGGAAGTGGTCGTATCCCCAGTATTGTTTCAGGATTTTCAGATAGTCAGGCATGTGAAATCAACTGCGGCTGGGCTTGATGTCTTCTATCTGCAACTGAATCTCCCCTCGCTTGTGGGTGTTTTCTTCAATCGTGTAGCAGATATTAAACGACTGTTTGGTCTTGATGTAGCGGACTTGCGAACTTTGTCCGAAAGCGATTCCGTTCATGACGTTGTTCGATTTGTTGTCTACCAGCTCCAGCTTGATATGCTCTTGGTCCCGACCCACTACCTTGCTGGTACCGTAGTCGTAGACATTTAGCGTGGCAAAGATCGGCTTATGATTCTCCGGACCAAACGGATTGAACTTCTTCAAGTCGAAGAAGAATTTCGGGGTGATGTCCCTGAAATCCAACTGTGCATCAATCTGAATGGTAGCATTGGTCTGTTCCGGAAGAATATGGTTGGTGACATATTCTTCAAACCGACGGGTGAATTCCGGCACATTTTCCACTTTCATGGAGAGACCAGCCGCATAGGTATGACCGCCAAAGTTTTCCAACAGGTCCCGACAATATTCGATGGCTTTGTATACGTCGAAACCGGATACAGATCGGGCAGAACCAGTCGCCAAGTTGTCGGTACGTGTCAGTACAACGGCTGGGCGGTAATAGATTTCCGTCAGTCGGGAAGCCACGATGCCGATAACTCCTTTGTGCCAGTCTTCATTGAAGATGACAATAGAACGTCTTTCGGATAAGTCAGACAGGTTGTCGACAATTTTGTTGGCTTCTTCCGTCATGCTCTTATCCAAATCTTTTCGGGTTTCATTGTAGCTGTTGATGCGGTTGGCTTTCTTCAGTGCGGCAGCAAAATCTTTTTCAATCAACAGGTCTACGGCTTCTTTTCCGTTTTGGATTCGTCCTGATGCATTGATGCGCGGTCCGATTTTGAAGACAATGTCGCTGATGGTGAGTTCTCTTTCGGCCAGTCCGCATACGTCAATAATGGCTTTCAGTCCGATGCTCGGATTGGCGTTGAGCTGTCGGAGCCCGTGATAGGCCAGAATACGGTTTTCACCCATAATGGGTACAATATCAGAAGCAATACTTACCGCCACCAGGTCGAGGAGGGGAGTCAGCTGATGGAATTCAATGCCGTTGTTCTGGGCAAAAGCTTGCATGAACTTGAATCCTACTCCGCATCCGGAAAGATGCTCGTACGGGTAAGTGGAATCAAAGCGTTTGGCATTCAGGATGGCTACGGCTGGGGGAAGTACTTCATCGGGTACGTGATGGTCGCAGATGATGAAATCAATGCCTTTTTCTTTGGCATAAGTGATTTCCTCAACTGCCTTTATTCCACAATCCAGCACGATGACCAGTTTGACACCTGTTTCATACGCATAGTCTACTCCTTTTTTTGACACACCATATCCTTCGTTGTATCGGTCGGGAATATAGTAGTCTATGTTCGAATAGAACTGTTGTAGAAACTTGAAAACAAGGGCGACGGCGGTTGTTCCGTCGACGTCATAATCTCCATACACTAAGATTCGCTCCTTTCTTCCCATCGCCTGATTCAGCCTTTCCACGGCCACATCCATGTCTTTCATCAGGAAGGGGTCGTGCAGGTCGTTCAGTTGTGGGCGAAAGAACCGTTTGGCCTCGGCAGCTGTGTGTATGCCTCTTTCTTGCAGCAACTTGCACAAGATAGGACTGATTCCTATTTCTTTGGCGAGGGCTCTAGCTGCTTCTCTTTCTTGAAGTGTAGGAGGTTGATAGTTCCATTTGTAGTTCATTTATATATGTTTTTTCTTTTTTTCTGCTAACCAAGACCTTGCGTTGTTCCCGGCAGAGGATACGAGTATGCTTGCTGTCGGATTTTTATTGGCAAAGCCTTTTGTCGGGAAAATCAGCTTTCTCGACTTCAATCCGTAAAATTAGTAAAAAGAAAGAAAAAAGCGGCTCATTCCTTCTTAAATTTATGGAATGAGCCGCTTATTATTTATAATTAGTCTATATACTAATATCTTATAATCCTAATTTCTTAGCGATGTCTGCCGGAATGGTTTTCTTGTGGACCAAGATGTTCATGGTTTTGTATTTGACAAATGCTTTAGAAGCGTACCAGATACCTTTGTATTTTCCGCTCAAGCCCCATGAGTTCTTTACCATATAGTATTCTTTTCCGTTCTGGTCTTTTGCGATACCATAGATAAGCATACCGTGATCGTCTGTCGTTTCCCAGTTGTCGAAGGCAGTCTGACGCATTTCCTGAGTGACATTGATTTCAGGAAGAGGTTTGCTGGTCAGCTCTTTGCGTTTGTCTGATTTGCTCAGTCCCAGCCAGCGTGCCATGTCGGAACCGGTCAGTTCTGCGCCTTTTGCTACGTCCGGGCATACAGCTACACCATCGCGGGTAAATCCTTCTTCACTGACGTCTGCACCCCAAGCAAAAGTGTATCCATTGTTGATGGCGTTGTCCATTACTTCCATCAGTTCATCGATTGGAAGGTTATATGACAAAGCGTTGCGCCAGTTGTCCTGTACCTCGATGCTGAACGGCTGGTAGAAAGGATGGTGTGTGAATGAAGTCAGTGATACATAGTCGTCCATGTTCAATCCTAATACTTCATCAGCAAATGTTCTCGGGGTATAAGTTTTGCCTTTGTAGGTAAATTCTTTCGGGCATTCTCCCAGGTAAGTATCATAAATGGCGGTTACACCTTTTTTCCATACCGGAGTCAGTTTGCTTCGTTTCCCTTTTCCGATGGCTTCTACGTAAGCACCTGCTACTGCATCCAGTTCGTTGTGGTTAGGAAGAGAGTCTCCGTATTGGATACCCGGCATGATATCCTGTGGTACCATACCATAGTTTTTGTAGCAATATACGATGTCTTCAAAGCTTCCGCCCGGAGAGAATGAAGCGTCGCCGTGATAACGTACATAGTTTACGGCACGGTCTTCCATTGTTTTGTGTACCACAAACATTTCAGACAGGTCGAATTCTCCCTTTCCGGTGCGGAGGAGTTCAGATTCCAAGAAGCCGATGCTGGAGAATGACCAGCAAGTACCAGACTGATTCTGGTTCTTTATAGAAGTAATAGGGTTTTCTTTTACAGTGGTGAAAGTGAATCCCTCTTCCGCCTTGTCTTTCTTAGGACCTTTGGCATACATGCTTCCGAAACAGAGTCCTGCGGCGGCCAATAAAATAAGTTTGTTCATTGTTTGATAAAATATTATAGGTTAATAAATCATTTATTCATTCATTATCGCTTCCACTTCCTCGAAGGTGATAGGAATATGCTTTTCGCCTAAGAATCTAGAACCGTTATCTGTAATCAGAATATCGTCTTCCAGACGGATACCACCAAAATCTTTGTATTTCTCGATGGCTTCGAAGTTCAGGAAGTCGGTATGCAGTTTTTCTGCTTTCCACTTGTCGATGAGGGCCGGAATGAAATAGCATCCGGGCTCGTCGGTGATGACAAATCCTTTTTGTAAACGTCGTCCCATACGGAGAGAAGCCAGTCCGAACTGAGTGGAAGGTTGAACTTCATCGTCATAACCCACGTAGCACTGACCCAAATCTTCCATGTCGTGTACGTCCAGTCCCATCATGTGTCCCAGTCCGTGGGGAAGGAACAAGGCATGCGCTCCTGCGGCTACGGCATCTTCAACATTTCCTTTCATCAGGCCCAGTTCCTTTAAACCGTTGGCCAGTACCTTGCAAACTTCCAGGTGTACAGACTTGTAAGTTACTCCCGGACGAGCCAGTTCCAGTGCCTTGTCGTGGCAAGCTAATACGATGCCATACACATCTCGCTGACGGCTGGTGAATTTTCCGCCTACTGGGATGGTACGAGTATGGTCAGAGCAATAATAGTTCATCAGTTCAGCACCTGCATCGGTCAGCATCATCCGGCCTTCCTGCAAAATATGACTGTGGTCATGGTTGTGGAGTGTCTGTCCGTTTTGGGTCAATATGGTAGCGAAAGATACCATACGTCCGTAAGACGAGGCAATTCCGTCGAGTACGCCGGCGATGTATTGTTCTGATACGCCCGGTTTGCACAGGCGCATGGCTGCTGTATGCATTTCATATCCCACGTTGCAGGCTTTGTCGATTTCTGCAATTTCGCAATCTTCCTTTGCGGCCCGCAGTGAGATAACTGCCTTGATGAGCTCGAGCGACGCATGATGTTTGGTCATGGAAGCTTTGATCCCCGTCAGCTCTTCCAACAGTAGCATGTTGTCGTAGCGGTAAGGCGGGAGAAAATGAATGGCTCTTTTTTGGGCAATAGCTTTTCCTACAAAATCTCTCAGCTTGTCGAACGGGAAGCTTTTTTCAACTCCTACCTGTGCTGCCAGTTCCTGTACGCTGGGCTGGGGACCCATCCAGATGATGTCGTCCATGTCCACATCATTGCCAAAAAAGTATTCCGTTCCGTTGTCAATGTCAATGATACCCGCATAGCCCGGGTGAGAATGTCCGAAAAAGTAGACGAACGAGCTGTCTTGACGGAATTTATATGTGTTGTCAGGATAATTGGCGGGTGCTTCGTTGTTCCCAAGAATGAGGATGATGCCGTTGCTCATTTTGTCTCTTAGAGCTTTCCGGCGTTTCTGATAAGTAAGCGAATCAAACATATTCATTTCATTTTAATATCACATCTGTGAAAATTATGTTGCAAATGTAGTAAATAAAATAGAAAAAATGGCGTAAATGTATTGGAAAAACATATATTTGCAAATCCAAGGTTACTTTAAAAAAGCGACGTATGAAACTAGACTTTGAAAAAACAGGATTGGTTTTAGAGGGTGGAGGCATGCGTGGTGTGTTCACGTGCGGAGTGCTGGATTTCATGATGGATCGTCATTTGGAATTTCCCTATGTGATTGGTGTTTCTGCTGGGGCGTGTAATGGTTTGTCTTACATGTCACATCAGCGTGGTCGTGCTAAGTTCAGTAATATTGATATGATGGCACAGTATCATTATATTGGGCTGAAATATTTATGGTATCAGCATAGTATACTGGATCAGCACTTGCTTTATGATTTATTCCCCAGTCAGATTGCACCTTTTGACTATGAGGCCTATTTTAATAATCCGGCGAGGTTTGAGATGGTCACCACCAATTGTGTGACGGGAAGGGCTTGTTATTTGGAAGAAAAGAAGGAGCGAGACAGGGTGCGGTTGGTAGATATCGCCAAAGCTTCCAGCAGCTTGCCCTACGTGTGTCCTATTGCCTATGTAGACGGTCGGCCGATGTTGGATGGAGGAATTGTCGATTCTATTCCGGTACTGCGTGCGATTTCGCAAGGATATGAACGGAATGTGGTGGTGTTGACTCGTAACAGAGGATACCGAAAGTCAGAGAAAGACATTCGTGTGCCTCGTTTCATCTATCGTCGTTATCCTCGGTTGCGTCTGGTACTCAGCAAACGGTGTGCTGCATACAATGAACAGTTGGACTTAGTAGAAAAGTTAGAGGATGAAGGACGTATCATCGTCATTCGTCCAGAAAAGAAAGTGGTGGTAAACCGGATAGAGAAAGATGTGAAGAAATTATCCGATTTGTATGAAGAAGGTTATGCGTGTGCAGAAAAAGTGCTGCTACCTTTTTTGGAAGAAGAAACGAAATAAGAGTGTTGGTATGAAATAAAAAACCGGAATCTTTTGATTCCGGTTTTTTATTGTGGATTTTATTTGGCGAAGCTGACCGCACGAGTTTCACGGATGACTGTGATTTTTACTTGTCCCGGATAAGTCATTTCGTCTTGAATTTTCTTGGCAATTTCTGTGGACAGGCTTTCTGTCTGTTTGTCGTCAATCTTGTCTGCCCCTACGATGACACGGAGTTCACGACCGGCTTGGATAGCATAAGTCTTGGTAACTCCCGGATAAGACATCGCAAGTTGTTCAAGGTCGTTCAAACGTTTGATATAAGCTTCCACAATTTCACGGCGTGCACCCGGACGGGCTCCGGAGATGGCATCGCAGACTTGTACGATAGGAGCCAGCAGACTGGTCATTTCCACTTCATCGTGGTGAGCTCCGATAGCGTTACAGATATCGGGTTTTTCTTTGTATTTTTCTGCCAGTTTCATACCTAACAATGCGTGTGGCAATTCGGGTTCTTCATCAGGTACCTTGCCAATATCATGCAACAGACCGGCGCGTTTTGCTTTCTTCGGGTTCAATCCCAGTTCTGAGGCCATTACCGCACATAAGTTGGCTGTTTCACGGGCATGTTGCAACAAGTTTTGTCCGTAAGAAGAACGGTATTTCATCTTACCGATGATACGAATCAGTTCCGGATGCAGGCCGTGGATACCTAAGTCGATGGTAGTACGTTTACCTGTTTCAATAATTTCGTCTTCTACTTGCTTGCGTACTTTAGCTACTACTTCTTCGATACGGGCCGGGTGGATACGTCCGTCGGTTACCAGCTGGTGCAAAGCCAGACGAGCAATTTCACGGCGAACCGGGTCGAAGGCAGAAAGTACGATGGCTTCCGGAGTATCATCCACTACGATTTCCACACCGGTTGCAGCTTCCAATGCACGGATGTTACGGCCTTCACGTCCAATGATACGTCCTTTGATTTCATCTGATTCTATATGGAATACAGTGACGGAATTTTCAATGGCAGTTTCAGTAGCTACTCGTTGGATAGATTGAATCACGATACGTTTCGCTTCACGGTTAGCGGTCAGTTTAGCGTCGTCCATGATATCATTAATATAAGACTGGGCCTGTGTTTTGGCTTCTTCTTTCAACGATTCTACCAAACGTTCCTTTGCTTCTTCTGCAGAGAGTCCGGAAATCGTTTCCAGTTTTTCTCTTTCCTGAGACTGTAGGTTGTCCAGTTCTTCTTTTTTCTTTTCAATGATTACCAGCTGTGCGTCGAGATTTTCTTTAATGGCTTCTGTTTCGTTGCGTTTGCGCTGGAGTTCTTCGTTTTTCTGGTTGAGCACCATTTCACGTTGTTTCAGCTTGTTTTCTGCCTGTTGGATTTTTTGGTTCCGCTGAGCAACTTCTTTTTCCAGATCCGCTTTTTTATTCAAGAATTTCTCTTTCACTTCCAGAAGCTTGTTTTTCTTGATTACCTCAGCCTCTGTTTCGGCTTCCTTAATAATGGTGTCATATTTCGTCTTCAAGCCGTACTTAAAGAATCCATACGACAATGCACCCCCCACCAGGAAGGCCACAATCGCTAGTATTACTGTCGTCAACATTATAATTAATTTAAATATATAAATAAAAAACGCATAAACTTTTCCGTTGGAATTCCTTCGGTACAAGCTTATGCGTGAAATTAGCTTTAATAATATTTCTATCTCTCTATAAACCTTTGTCCTGACTTTGTTGGATGCATCGTTCGATATCCTCGTTCAGTTCTTTTATTTTTTCCATATACGGACGGGTATCATTCCGGTCTTTCATGGAAGTATTTTCATACGCTAAATCGAGTGCCACCATCTTCCAGTGTTGTATGCTGTTGAATTCAGGAAATGCACTGCGGTATTTATTCAGTTTATAGTTAATCTGTCTGGCAGCTTCTCGATACCCTTCCTCTTCCGACGGGAATATAGATACGGGATAACGTTCGTTGTCAATTAGTAGATTAAATCTCTTTTTTTCGTCCATAAAAGTATATACTTCACCGTTTTGTCTTATTCATTCAGCAAAGCGATGCATTTATCGACTTCACGCACAAGTTTTGCCAGTCTTTGTTTGGTATCTCGGAGGTCATTGTCGTTGATACTGAGAATACGGGCATTTTTCAAATTGATATACTTGGTTTCCAATTCTTTTAAACTGTCTTTCAGTTCGTTTATTTCAGCATTTTTTGCGTCAAGCTCTTTCCTTAATGAAAGATTTTCTTTTTCCAATCCTTCGTGAAGAAACAGCAATTGTCGTAGCTTGCCTTCGAAAGTATGCAACAGTTTTTTGTCCTCTTCCGTCATCCGTATATCAAAAAAGTATATACAAATATACTGTATTGGTTGGAATTTCAAAAATATTTGTTGCGGATTTTATTAAAATTTGTGAGATTGAGTGGTTACGCAAATCTTTGCATGCGATTTTTTTTCTGTCTGATAATTCTTTTTACCTTTGTGATTGCATTGAGGTGACATTAGATGCGGAGTTTTTAATCTTTTAAAAATTAAATTGTTATGTATACTGTTATTAAGCGGATGGAGATTTCTGCCTCGCATCGTTTGGAACTTTCTTACGAAAGCAAGTGTGAGAACTTGCATGGTCACAATTGGATTATCACCGTCTATTGTCAGTCGGAACAGTTGAATGAAGACGGGATGGTAGTTGACTTTACCCATATTAAGAATGTGGTGAAAGGGCAGTTAGACCATAAAAACTTGAATGATGTGCTGCCTTGCAATCCGACTGCTGAGAATATCGCCCGGTGGATTTGTGAACAAGTGCCTCATTGTGTGAAAGTAGAAGTCTGTGAATCGGAAGGAAATACTGTGATTTATGAGAAAGATTAATGAGATTTTCTACAGTCTCCAAGGGGAAGGGTTTCATGCGGGTACTCCAGCCGTGTTTATCCGTTTTTCTGGGTGTAATTTGAAATGTGATTTTTGCGATACGCAGCATGAGCAAGGTATCCTGATGTCGGACGAAGATATTTTGGCGGAAGTTAGACGTTATCCTTGTCGGATGGTGATTTTGACAGGAGGAGAGCCAGGCTTATGGATTGATGATTGTTTAGTGGAGGCGTTGCACGAAGCCGGTAAATATGTTTGTATTGAAACCAATGGCACTTGTGTGCTTCCTAAGGCGATTGACTGGGTGACTTGTTCGCCTAAGCAAGAGTCTAAATTGCGAGTGGAACGGGTGGATGAAATAAAGATTGTTTATCAAGGTCAGGACGTAGAACCTTATTTGCAGATTCCGGCTTCTGCCTATTTTTTGCAGCCTTGTTCATGCATGAATACTTCGGAAGTGGTAGATTACATTAAGTTACATCCCGTTTGGCGTTTGAGTTTGCAGATTCATAAATTGATTGCGATTCCTTAATATCTTCATGCAAAATGTAAGAATATGCAGTTTTCCCTTTTTTTGATGTTTTTTAACAACTATCTCAGAGAGATTTGTTAATAAATCTATTTTCCAAATGGCTTGAGATGCTTTTGAACAATAAAAAAGATACTCCTGCTAATCACTATTAGCAGGAGTATCACAACACAAAAACTAAACTAGACTTAACTAAACTATTCTAAAGGAAGTTTCACAACTTCCGCTTTTATTATGTACGCTACAAATATAGGATTTAGATTTGTTGTAACCAAAGAAAATCGATAAAAAATTGAATTGTTTCAGAAAAAAATGTTGGAAATACAACAAATTTTCAAATAGTATGTTTATTAACATAATTTTGGAGGTCCTGCTTGTAGCTGTCCGATATCGGAATGTAGTCCTTTCCAAAAACAATTCTTCCTTTTTCTATAATTTTTATTTTTTGTTTTTGCACTATGAAAGACCGATGGATACGGATAAACCGGTTGGCAGGTAGTTTGTCTTCCATCATTTTCATGCTGACCAATGACAAGATAGGGCGTGGATTGTCTTCGAGATGAATCTTTATGTAATCTTTCAGCCCTTCAATATAGAGAATCTTATCCAGTTCAATTTGAATCAGCTTATAGTCACTCTTAACATAGATGTATTTCTGATCGTCGGATGATTGTACTTCGTTGGAAGCATTTTCTGCTTTCTGGCAGAGTTCAAACCATTGCACGGCTTTGTTGACGGCTGTCATAAAATCCGAGTAGCTGATGGGTTTGAGCAGATAGTCGAGCGCATTGACTTTATATCCGTCCAAGGCATACTGTCCGAAAGCAGTTGTAAATATGATGCGGGTGGTATTTGGAATAATTTTAGAAAATTCAAGTCCGTTCAGTTCCGGCATCTGAATATCCAGAAAGATGAGGTCTACCGGATGTTCAGTCAGAAGTTCCATGGCCTGAATGGCGCTGGAGTATGCTCCACACAGTTCCAGTGAGGGGGTTTTCTTTACATAGCTTTCCAGCAATCCGAGAGCCAGCGGCTCATCATCTATAATGGCGCATTTGATTGTCATGGTATGGTTTGTTTATTGTTAGTGTCAGGAATGTCAATAGTGAGTATTGAACTGTATTCTTTTTGGTCAGGGCTGACTTGTTGCTGCCATTCATAATGGCCGGCGTACAGCAATTCCAGTCTTTTGCGTACTTGTTCCAGTCCGATACCCGATCCGCTCTTGTCGGTAGCATTCTTAGGATAGTTGCTATTGCGTATTATGCAGTGGATTTTATCTTCTTTTTCCACCAGAGTAATGTCAATGAAACTTGGACTGGTGGGAGATACTCCATGCTTGAAAGCGTTTTCAATCAGTGAAATGAACAGCAGGGGAGCTACCGGACTCTGACTGTCCGGACGAATCTGGAAATGGGTACTGATTTTCACTTGCGAGGAAACCCGGATGCGCATCAGTTCAATGTAGTTTCGAATGAAGTCTACCTCTTTGTTCAAAGGAACAAATGTTTCCTGGTTGTCATACAGTACATAGCGTAATAATTTACTGAGTTCTTGAATGGCTTGTTGGGCTTTTTCTGTATCGAATGCAGTAAGCGCATAGATATTATTCAAGGTATTCAGCAGGAAATGAGGATTCAACTGGTTACGCAGATTCTTGAGTTCGGCCTCCGTACGGCTTTTTACGGCTTCACGGCGTGCCAGTTCTGTGGCACTCCAGCGAAGACTCATCCGGATGGCCACACTCAGTCCTACCATAAAAATCATGCTGGTGATGTCTCTTATATAAAAGATGTATTGGGGTGGCAGATAAGGACGAGGGCGTACGGGTGGGGGAAATGCCATCACGTTGTGCCAGTAGCGCAATCCAATGGAAACTATAAAAATGAGTGCAATGTTCAGTAGAATGAACCGTCCGATATGGTCTTTAAAAAGTATGGTAGGAATTAAAATCAAATAGTTGATATAGAAAATGACAAAGAAGGAAAGAGAGACTCCAGAATGATTGATGAATTCCTTCCAGTTAATGTTTCCATTGTCGTGCTGCGTAAAAAATAACGGAAATCCGAAAAATAATCCCCAGCATATGGTGTGGATGGTCAGTTCTAATAGGTATTGTTTGTTATGAGTGAGGTGTGTCATACAGATAGGTTTAAAGCAAAGATACGATTTTTTAAGAAAAGTCCGGCCGTCGCATGCAGTAAATACGTTGAATTATTTATTGCAGAGATAGACGGCCGGACAGGAAACCAAAGTTATGAAGAACAAAGTAGTTCCGTTATGTTTTATTCATAGCGCAGTGCTTCAATCGGATCCAGGTCGGCGGCTTTCTTGGCCGGATACCATCCGAAGAACACACCGGTAAGGGTACATACTGCGAATGACAGCAATACACTCCATGGCTGGATGAATACAGGCCAATGGGCAACCGTCTTGATGACGAAGCTGGCTCCACAGCCCAGAATCACTCCAATCAATCCTCCTGTAATACTGATCAGGATGGATTCTATCAGGAATTGTGACAGGATGTCTACTCCTCTTGCACCCACAGACATACGAAGGCCGATTTCACGGGTACGTTCGGTGACACTGACATACATGATGTTCATGATACCGATACCTCCTACTACCAAAGAGATTCCTGCGATGCAGGCCAGCAAGGTGGTCATCAAGTCGGTAGTGGTATTCAGCATGGAACTGAGTTCCTGTTGCGTACGGATAGTGAAATCATCATCGTCTGTTTCTTTCAGTTTATGTTCACGGCGTAAGATAGTGGTGATTTCGTCTACGGCTTCTTCCGTCATGTCTTCCGTCAGAGCGGAGGCAAAGATACCACTCAGGTAGGTCTGGGCCAGCAGACGTTTCATTACCGTGCTGTAAGGAGCCAGTACCACGTCATCTTGGTCCATACCCATGGAGTTGTATCCTTTTGATTTGAGCACCCCGATGACACGGAGGGGAACCTGGTTGCAGCGGATAATCTTTCCAATCGGGTCTTGTCCGTCGGGGAACAGGTTGTCTACAATGGTTTTACCAATGACACACACTTTTGCTGCCGTGCGGATATCTTCTTCTGTAAACATGTCTCCTTGTTCCACGGTCAGCTGACGGATGGTCAGATAGCCGAGGCTGACTCCACTCACTGAAGACGGGTAGTTGTTGGAACCGGAAATCAGCTGTCCGGAAGCCGAAACGTCCGGGCTGATAGCCGACAAGTACATACATTCATCGCGTAAGGTCTCATAATTTTCCAGTTTCAGGGTTTGCATGCTCGATGGGTCCTGACGGACACCTCCTCGCATTTCGGCTCCCGGGTGGACCATAATCATGTTGGAGCCCATTTCGGAGATTTGTTTTTGGATGCTCCGTTTGGAGCCTTGTCCGATGGCCAGCATGGCAATGACGGAAGCTACTCCGATAATGATTCCTAACATGGTCAGAAAAGCACGTAGCTTATTATTGGCCAATGCCCGGAAAGCTATTTTAAAAAGGTTTGTTCCATTCATAAGTCATCTCGATAAATTGTCAATCATCATCGTTTTTCGGCAGGGCAGCCAGTGCTTCCGCAGCCGAAAGAATATGGGGGTTGGTTACGTCTTCAATGACATGTCCGTCGCGCAGTCGGATGTTGCGGCTGCTGTATTGTGACAAATCCGGATTATGTGTCACGAAGATGATGGTACGTCCTTCCTGGTGAAGTTTCTGGAAGAGGACCAGAATTTCGAAAGAAGTACGTGTGTCCAGGTTACCGGTCGCTTCATCGGCCAGGATGACCGCCGGATTGTTGACCAGTGCACGTGCAATGGCTACACGTTGCATCTGTCCACCGGACATCTGGTTAGATTTGTGTTCCAAACGGTCAGCCAGTCCCACTGCAGTCAGGGCTTCTATGGCTCGGCGGCGACGTTCAGCGGCACTGACAGCACTGTTGTACATCAGCGGGAGTTCTACATTCTCTACGGCTGTCGTTTTTGGCAGCAGGTTGTAGTTCTGGAATACGAATCCGATTTTCCGGTTCCGTAGTACCGCTCTTTGCGGTTTGCTCATCGTACGTACGGATACCCCGTCAAGAAGGTATTCCCCACTGGTCGGCGTGTCCAGACATCCCAATGTGTTCAGAAGGGTAGACTTACCGGAACCGGATGTACCCATGATGGTCACGAATTCTCCTTCCTGAATGCTGAACGAGATACCGCGCAACGCATGTACCGTTTCGTCTCCTACTTGGAAGTTCCGTTTGATATTTTGTAATTCTATGACAGTCTTTTTCATGACAGTATCTCCTTATTTTTGTTTCTTCTTGTCATTTCCCGGAGGGCCTGGCATGAAGGGGCTTCTTTCTCCGTCGGCAGAAGCTTCAGGAGCTGCATTTGCAAATCCTTTCAATACCGTTTCTGTGACAATCGGAGTACCTTCGCTGATACCTTCCAGGATTTCCGTGTGGCTTCCGTCGCTCAGACCGATTTTTACAGGGTGTGCTGTGAAACCGTTGGCATCCATGGTCCATACTTTGTGTTCACCTTCACAGTCAGTGATGGTCTTTTTGCCGATTAGATTTTTTTCTGGAGTGAAGCGTAATGCTTTGTTGGGAACCACGAGTACATTGTCACGTGTATCCGTATAGATGGTTACATTGGCGGTCAGTCTTGGTTTCAGCTTCAGGTCCGGATTGTCGGCAGTAATAACTACCTCATAAGTGACTACCGTTTCGCTGCTGGTACTGGTACTGCTGGAGCTGCTGCTGTTGGCACTGCCCAGTCGGATTTGGTGAACTCGTCCTTCAAACACATCATTCGGATAGGCATCTACGGTGAATGTGACTCTGGCACTGTCTCTCACTCCGGCAATATCAGCTTCGTCCACATCGGCCACTACCTGCATCTTGGTCAAATCGGCAGCGATAGTAAACAGGGTCGGTGTTTCGAAACCAGATGCCACGGTCTGTCCTTCTTCTACGTCCTTACTGGTGACAATACCATTGATTGGAGAGGTGATGGTAGCGTAAGAAAGGTTTCGTTCTGCCTTTGAAAGAGCGGCCTGACTTTGTTCGAATGTACTCTTGGCACGTTCGTAGTCATAGGTACTTTGCTCGTAGTCGGTTTCACTAATCAGTTGCTTTTCATGTAGCTTTTTGTTTCTCTCGTATAGTTTCTTTTGGTAATCGTATTCGGCTTTTGCACCGTCGTATGTAGCTTGCGCTGATTGTAAATCACTGAGCAGGGTCACTCTATCCATCTCGGCTATCACTTCCCCTTCTTTTACTACCGAATTATAATCTACGTATATTTTATCAATGATACCTGATACCTGTGTACCGACTTCCACTTCAGTGACAGGTTCGATGGTTCCTGTGGCTGTAATGGAATTGCTGATATTACCTTTTGCTACTGTTTCGGTGACGAAGTCTACTTTGCCTTGTGCGCTCTTCTTGCCAAAAATCCAGTATCCTGCCACAGCCAGTACAATTACGACGCCGGCTGTGATAATTATTTTTTTCTTGTTCATATTGTTAGGTTATTATAATTCAATGTCTTTTCCTGCATAAAAATCAAGTAGTGTACGGTTCAATATCGCCATATATTTGGCCTGAATCCGCTGCTGCTGTGCGCTGAGCAGGTTGTTTTTTTCTGTCAGTAGTTCTACGGTATTCTTCATACCCAGTTTGAACTGTTCGTTGACCATATCGAAGCTGGTTTGGCTACTTTTCAGTTTCACTTCGGCTGCTGCATATTGTTGTTGTGCATTCAGTGCGTCCAGCCAGATGGTCTCGATATCCGTGTACAATCCTTTCTGCTTGTCCTGAAGATTCAGTAAAGAGGAATTGTATTGGAACTGTGCTTTTTCTACCGCACTTTTGGTTTGGCGGTTGTTGAAAATCGGTACGCTGATGTTCAATCCAATCATGTTGTTCCAGCCATATTTCATTTGCTGTGCCCAGTTGTTCTGGCTGGAGTTGTTGGTCATACTGGAGGTAGAGGCCGACAGACTGATGGTCGGGAAATAGCCGCTCTTTGCAGAAGAAATGGCCAGCTTGGCATTGTCAATGCTCAGTTTGCTGCTCTGTATTTCCGGACGGTTGGCCAGGGCTGTTTGGTAAACATCTTCCTGACTTGGAAGCAGCTGCATTACTTTGGCGTCATCCAGTACCGGAAGTTCCAGTTCCATTTCGGCGGTACCGTCCAGTTCCAGCATCTGTTTCAGCTGAAGCTTGTAGTTTCGCAGTGAACTTTCGGAAGTCACCAGCTGATACTCGTCGTTTCCAACTTGTGATTCCAGCTGTGCCAGATCTGCTTTGGAGATGCTGCCTTGGTTGAACAGTTCCTTGGCCCGTTCATAAGTGGCTTTGCTCACTTCCAATGTCCCTTTGTTGATGTTGACCGATTCGTCTGCATAAAGAATCTGCAAGAAAAGTTTTGTAATCTCTTCTTTGAGAGTATTCTCGGTTTCTGCCACACTCAGTTCGGCTATTTCCTGATTTTTCTTTTGCTGTTTGATGTTGTTCAGGCGTTGTCCTCCGTTCCAAAGTGTCCATTGTGCGTTCAGGCTGTAACTGCCGTTGTAGGTGGTTTTGTTGTTACTGCTGATAATTTCCGTTCCACTTACAGTGGCACTGTTCTGTTGGTAAGGACGGTTCACCACATTCTGTCCGGTGTTGAATGAAAGGCTTGGGAAGAGTGCAGCCTTTGCCGTTTTCACATCCACTTCGCTTTCCTGTAAGGAAATTTTATTTTGCTGCAGTTGGATGTTTTTCTCCAGTGCATAATTTATGCAGTCATCGAGCGACCAGGTTTGTTTCTCCTGGGCATTGGCTGACAGGAAAGTCGCAAATGCGGTGAAGAAAATGAGTTCTCTTTTTTTCATAATTCATTGAATTTTTACATTGCAAATGTATTCCTTTATATATAGAAGCGCAAAACAGATAGATTTTTCCACAGAATATCTCGATAAACTCTTGTTTTTTCCCGATAAAGCATTTACTTTGTAATCATTATAAAACTACATTATGATTAAAAACACTATCATTCGAATTTTTCATTTTTACCGTGACGGTTTTCGGGAGATGACCATTGGCCGTACGTTGTGGGCCATTATCCTGATTAAACTGTTTGTCATGTTCTTCATCTTGAAGTTGTTTTTCTTTCCTTCGTTCCGGAGTGGAAAGAGTGAGACGGAAAAGCAGGACTATGTGGGAGTGGAACTGACCGACCGGATGGCAGAATAATTATACCTTATTATATTAACCGATAAAGTAATTTTTTTATGCTTGAAACAATCGACACTTCGATGATTGACTGGTCGAGGGCACAATTTGCCTTGACGGCCATTTACCATTGGTTGTTTGTGCCATTGACATTGGGCTTGGCCGTGATTATGGCAACTATGGAGACACTGTATGTGCGTACGGGTAATGAATTCTGGAAACGCACTGCAAAGTTTTGGATGAAACTTTTTGGAATTAATTTTGCCATCGGTGTGGCTACCGGTTTGATTCTGGAATTCCAGTTTGGTACCAACTGGAGTAATTATTCCTGGTTTGTGGGAGATATTTTTGGAGCCCCGCTGGCCATTGAAGGTATTCTTGCCTTCTTTATGGAAGCTACCTTTGTGGCTGTAATGTTTTTTGGCTGGCACAAGGTGAGCAAGGGATTCCATTTGGCATCTACTTGGCTGACCGGATTAGGAGCCACGATTTCTGCTTGGTGGATTCTGGTAGCCAATTCTTGGATGCAATATCCCGTGGGAATGGAATTCAATCCGGAAACCATGCGTAATGAAATGGTCGATTTCATGGCTGTGGCGTTCTCTCCGGTAGCTGTGGTGAAATTCTTCCATACCGTGTTGAGCAGCTGGATGGTAGGAGCGGCTTTTGTCATCGGTATCAGTGCCTGGTATCTGATTCGTAAGCGTGAAAAAGAGTTTGCCCTGGCCAGCATGAAGGTGGCGGCTGCCATTGGACTGTTTGCTGCTTTGGTGACTGCCGGAACGGGTGACAAGTCTGCTTATCAGGTGGCACAGGTACAGCCAATGAAACTGGCTGCCATGGAGGCACTCTATGAAGGAGGCACGCACGAACCGCTTACAGTGGTCGGTGCCATCAAAATTCCGGAAATGCTTTCTTTCCTGGCTACCCACAGCACTTCGGGCTATGTGCCGGGTATCAATGATTTGCAGAACGGTGGCTATACGTTGCCGGACGGCTCTACCGCACTTTCGGCTGAAGAAAAAATGGCCAACGGGAAGAAAGCCATTACAGCCTTGGCCGATTTCCGCAGAGCCAAGCAGCAAGGTGATGAATCGGCCATGCAGATTGCCCGCAGCGCGTTGGATGAATACATGCCTTATTTTGGTTACGGATATATTCAGGATAAAGATACTTTGGTTCCTCATGTCGGATTGTTGTTCTGGTCATTCCGGGTGATGGTCGGCTTGGGAATGTATTTCATCCTGTTCTTCCTGGTAATCCTGATCTTGGTTTGGAAGAAACAGTTGGCTAAGCTGAACTGGTTGCATTGGATTGCCTTGTGGAGTATTCCGTTGGCTTACATTGCCAGTCAGGCCGGATGGATTGTGGCCGAGATGGGACGTCAGCCCTGGACCATTCAGGACTTGTTGCCCGTCAATGCGGCTGTCTCAAAACTGGAAACTGGTTCTGTACAGACCACATTCTTTATTTTCCTTGTGATGTTTACCGTACTGCTGATTGCGGAAATCGGCATCATGGTGAAAGCCATCCGTAAAGGACCGGATGAAAAATAAACTAACCGATACATTATCTTAAAACCGAAAAAATATGGATTCAACTTATATATTCTTGCAGCATTACTGGTGGTTTCTGGTCTCTCTGCTGGGTGCCTTGCTGGTATTTTTGCTGTTTGTGCAGGGAGGAAACTCTTTGTTGTATTGCCTGGGACGTACAGAAGACGAACGTACTTTGCTTGTGAACTCCACGGGCCGTAAATGGGAATTTACCTTCACGACACTGGTTACTTTTGGAGGAGCCTTTTTTGCTTCTTTCCCTTTGTTCTACAGTACCAGCTTCGGAGGGGCGTACTGGTTGTGGATGATCATCCTTTTCAGCTTTGTGCTTCAGGCGGTGTCTTATGAGTTTCAGTCGAAATTGGGCAACTGGTTGGGCAAACGCACTTATCAGTTCTTCCTGGTGTTGAACGGAGTGGTCGGTCCGCTGTTGCTGGGGGCAGCCGTAGCAACTTTCTTCAACGGCTCCAATTTCGTGGTGAGCAAGGGCAACCTGACCGACGAGATGATGCCGGTTATCAGTCATTGGGGAAACGGTTGGCATGGACTGGATGCTTTTGGCGACCCTTGGAACTTGGTATTGGGATTTGCCGTGCTGTTCCTTGCCCGTTTGTTGGGGAACCTGTATTTCATCAACAATATCCGTTATGAAGAACTGAATGCTCGTTTCCGCCGGCAGCTGATTGCGGATGTAGTGCCTTTCCTGGTATTTTTCCTGGCATTTGTCATCCGTACGCTGTTGAAAGACGGCTTTGCGGTGAACCCGGACAACGGACTGATTGTGATGGAACCGTTCAAGTATTTCCATAATCTGATAGAAATGCCGTATCTGCTCGTCCTGTTCCTGATAGGAGTGGTAGGTGTTTTGTATGGAATCGGCAAGAGCATTTTCTGCAAGACCTATACTCGCGGCATCTGGTTTGCCGGAATCGGTACGGTATTGACCGTATTGGCCTTGCTGTTAGTGGTTGGCTATAACCATACGGCTTATTATCCGTCTACCGCCGACTTGCAGAGTTCACTGACCATTGCCAACAGCTGCTCCAGCCAATTTACGTTGAAAACCATGGCCTATGTGTCTATCTTGGTTCCGTTTGTACTGGCTTATATCATCTATGCATGGCGGGCTATCGACCGCAAGCCGTTGACCATGAAGGAAGTGAAGGAAGACGATCATAGCTATTGATCTGTTAAGAGATTCTTTTTATATTAGGAACCGTTGTCTGATTATGGAATGATCGGGCAACGGTTTTGTGCTTGAAAAAACGCAAGTACGTTTGACTCAAAACGCAAGTGCATTTGACTTAAAACGTAAGTGCGTTTTGAGCAAAACTCTTTGGCGTTTTAGGGAAAACGCAAGTGCGTTTTGGGAGAGGCCTTTTAATAGTTACATTTCTCTACCTTTTGTGTCCTTTTTTCTCCGTTTTTTCAAAATTTACTGGCTATTTTTGTGTATTATATAATTTAGCATCTTATAAAATCTCATGAAAAAACTATTCTTGTTGATTGTGCTTTTCATTTCTGTGGGGACTGGAATGGGGGCACAGAATTTTCCAAAAGTGATTTTCCCCGGAGATTATCCGGATCCGTCCATCCTGCGTGACGGTAAGGATTATTACATTACGCATTCACCTTTTTATTATGCGCCGGGTTTCCTTATTTGGCATTCCACTGATTTGATGAACTGGGAGCCGGTATGTCGGGCTTTGCCGGAGTATGAGGGCTCTGCGATGGCTCCTGATTTGTTGAAATATCAGAACCGATATTATATTTATTATCCTACGTCTGCGGGAGAGATTTATGTGATTTATGCGGACGATATTCGTGGCCCGTGGAGTAAGCCGGTGAAACTGGCATTGAAAGGAATAGACCCCGGCCATGTGGTGGGAGAGGACGGGAAACGTTATCTGTTTACCAACAACGGATGGATCACTCCTTTAAGTGAAGACGGGTTGAAAGTCACCGGGCCGAGCCGCGAAGTGTACGATGGATGGGAATATCCGGCCAACTGGGTTACGGAAGGAAAGGATAGGTATTTGGAATCTCCTAAGCTGATTCGTAAAGACGGGTACTATTACATGATGTCGGCAGAGGGGGGTACCGCCGGTCCAGCCACCAGTCACATGTGTGTGGTGGCCCGTTCCAAGTCGGTATTCGGTCCTTGGGAAAATTCCCCGTATAATCCAATTGTGCATACATATAGTGCCAGCGAGAATTGGTGGTCAAAGGGACATGGAACACTTATCGATGATGTGAACGGTAACTGGTGGTTAGTATATCATGCGTACGCTAACGGGTATCATACGCTGGGGCGCTCTACCTTGATGGAACCGATAGAATGGACCTCCGACGGATGGTGTCGTACGACGCAGGAGGCTGACTGGTTGGGCAAAAGCAGACAACCGGAGTGGAAGATGAAGATTTCGGATGATTTCAGCGGGTCGGAATTGGGATTGCAGTGGACCTTCTGGAAAGAATATGCGCCGAAAGCACTGACATTCGCCGATGGAGAAATGCAGGTAAAAGCCAAGGGACATACTCCGGCAGATGGTCGTTTGCTTTTGACTACGGCCGTGGATAAATGTTATGAAACGGAAGTGGAGATAGCATTGGGCAGTGGCAACACGGGAGGACTGTTGCTTTTCTACAATGAGGAAGCCTATGCCGGTGTGACATCCGATGGAAAGAACTTCACGGTTTACCGGGGAGAGGAAAGGCCTTTGACGCTGCCTAACCGGATGGGAAAACACTTCTGGGTGAAACTGTTGAATCAGGGTAACCGCGTGAAAATGTCGGTCAGTGCGGATGGAAAGACTTGGGAAGTGCTGGCCGAGAATGTGGATGTATCCCGTTTGAACCATAATGTATATAAAGGTTTCTATGCCTTGCGTCCGGCACTCTTTGCTGCCGGAAAAGGAAAGGTGGGGTTCCGTGATTTCCGCTATCGTAATGCCATACCGGAAGAAAAAGATATGGCAGCCTACCTCATGGTTTTCCATCGGGATGAAACGCATGGCCTGTATATGGCGATAAGCCGTGACGGATATACCTTTACTGCTGTCAATAACGGGGAACCTGTGCTGGCCGGCGATACGATAGCTTATCAGCATGGAATTCGTGACCCTCACATTTTTCGCGGACCGGACGGAGCCTTTTATCTGGCAATGACCGATTTACACGTATTTGGGGTGCGTGACGGTTATCGTACTACGGAATGGGAACGAGGAGCGGAATACGGATGGGGAAACAACCGGGGACTGGTGCTGATGAAGTCGTGGGATTTGATTCACTGGAACCGGGCGAATATCCGTTTTGATCGGCTTTCTGCCGGATTGAGCGAAATTGGTTGCGCGTGGGCACCTGAGGTGGCTTACGACGACCAGAAAGGACGTCTGATGATTTATTATACCATGCGTTTCAAGAATGAGGCCAATAAATTGTATTATGTGTATGTGAACGATGATTTCAACAAGATAGAAAGCACTCCACAAATTTTGTTTGAGTATCCGATGGACGGGGTGTCGGCCATTGATGGCGACATCACGAAGGTGGGCGACAAGTATCATCTGTTTTATGTGGCACACGATGGCGTGGGCGGCATTAAGCAGGCCGTGTCCGACCGGATGGACGGAGGTTATGTGTACGATGCCCGTTGGTATGACTTTGAGCCGAAGGCCTGTGAGGCCCCCAATGTATGGAAACGGATTGGAGAGAACAAGTGGGTGCTGATGTATGATATTTTCAGCATTACTCCTCATAACTTTGGGTTTGCAGAAACCACCGATTTTGTGCATTTCAAGAACTTGGGCCATTTCAATGAGGGCGTGATGAAAACCACGAATTACACTTCTCCCAAGCATGGAGCTGTGATTCATCTGACCAAAGAAGAGGCGGATAACCTGGAGAAATACTGGAAAGAGCATCAGCGGAATTATGACCGCCAGTCATTGCGGAAGCAGCTGTTGACGGAGAAGGCTGAATAGTTCTCATTGAAATATACGTCAATGACTTGACTACATAATTAAAAGGGCGGGGAAAGAGGATTGTTTTTCCATCTTTCCCCGCCTGATTTTTAGAGGGTTGTCCTTTTATTTTTTATTCTTTACGGCATCGGCCTCTTTGAGCATTTCTTTTACGGCTGCCTCCAATTGTTCATCTTCGCCGTTCAACGATTTTTCAGGCGTGTTGTATACGGTGATGTCGGGTTCCAGCAGATGGTTTTCCATGTACTGGCCACGCATATCCATGCAGCCTACCTGCGGGATACCGAACACGATAGTTGGGTCTATCTGGCGTTCCCACCAAACGGCGGTCATCGTGCCGGGCACAGGAGCACCAATCAGTTTGCCGATTTTCAGCTCTTTGTATACCCATGGGAAGCCATGTGCGTTACTATAGTTATCTTCGCAGACCATGACGCAGGAAGGTTTCAGCCATTTGTTGAACGGATCACTGCCGATGTATTGTCCACGTGGCACGAAGCGCTGGTATTCTTTGCCGCTCAGCAAAGTGGCCAGGTCGTCGTGAAGCCATCCTCCACCGTTGTGTCGGGTATCCACGATGACGGCTTCCTTGTTACGGTTCCGGTCACTCAGCAATTCGCTATATACGGTGCGGAAGCTTGGACTGTCCATTCCTTTCACGTGTACATACGCAATACGTCCTCCGGAAAGTTTTTCCACCATCTGCTCATTCCGTTTCACCCAGCGCTTGTAAAGAAGCTCGTTCTGTGCCCCCATGCTGATGGGTTTGATGCTCACCTGGAAGCGCTTGCCGTTGGCTGGGTTGTAGATACTGAGTTGTACATTCTTTCCGGCTTTTCCTTCCAGCATCGGGAAATAGTCAGTACCTTTCAGTATGGCTTGTCCGTCGATTTTTTCAATGATGCAACCCGGAGTGACCTCGGTTTTCTTGACGGCAAACGGACCTTTGGCGATGATTTCCTGAATCTTCAAGCCGTCGCCTTCGTACTGGTTGTCGAAGAAGACACCCAGGCAGGCGGTTGACAGGGTAGCTCCCGGTGCATAATAGCGGGCGCCGGTATGGGAGCCGTTCAGTTCACCCAGCAGTTCACTCAGCATTTCCTGGAAGTCATAGTTGTTGTTGATGTGCGGCAAGAAACGGGCATAACTTTCGCGGTAGAATTTCCAGTCGGTTCCATGTAAGTCGGCCACGTAGAACTTGTCGAGTACCTGCTGCCAGATGTGGTTGAAGATATATTCCCGTTCCTTGTACGGACGGTAGTTGAAGATGGCTTCGAAATTCACGTTTTTGATGTCGTTTTTCTCAGTGTCAATCTTCTTGATGGCTCCGTTACTGCACAAGAACAGCTGTTTGTCTTCTTTGTTGTAAATCAGTGAACCATATCCGATATCTTTAAGCAGGAGTTCGGTCTTCTGTTCCTTTAAGTCGTGTACCCAGAGGTCGGCTCCATCTTCAAAAGAAGCCTGGTAATACAATTTGTCACCTTTGGGAGAAAGTACGGCATCGCCTAAGAAAGAAGAGTTTACTGTCAGTCGGATCACGCGGTCACGACAATTTTCCAAGTCGAAGGTCAGAGGAGTAACTTCATCCTCTTTTTCTGATTTGTCTTTCTTTTTGTCCTTTTTCTTGTCGTCCTTGTTGTCCTTTTCTTCATCTTTCTTCTCTTTTTCTTCCACCAGTGCCAGCTCTTCTTTGCTCAAGCGGAAACGTTCGTAGGCATCCAGGTCGAAGAACATGATGTAGACATCGCTTTCAGCTCCCCAGCTTCCGTGACTTCTGTATCCGGCACGGTCGCTTTCCCAGATCATGGCTTTGCCATCCAGTACCCATTTGGCATTGGAATCGTTGTAGCCGCTTTCTGTCAGGTTATGGATTTCGCCGTTGCCGGAAGCGTTGACCAGTGCTACGTCGTTGTTGTTCCATCCTCCTGTGCCGATGTAGCCGCAAAGTAGCCAGCGGCTGTCGGGACTCCATTGGAACCACTGGTCACCGTCGCTGTAAGAGTATTCGTATTTTCCGTCCATGGCGGTACATACGGATTTATCTTTCAGGTTGAGTACACGTAAAGTGGTACGGTTTTCAAGAAAGGCAACTTTCTTTCCGTCCGGGCTGTATTGGGGTTGGAAAGAAGTGACTTGTGTCTGTGTGAGCCGTTCTTCCTTGATGCCGGTGGCATAAGTGAACAGCTTTTCTTCCTTTTCAGTAAGGGTAGACTGGTAAATCTGCCAGATGCCGTTTCGTTCAGAAGCATATACGATGCTTCTTCCATCGGGAGAAAAGTCTATGCTACGTTCTTGTTCAGGGGTATCTGTGATTTGCTTGGTGGTTTTATAGTCGGTAGATGTGACAAAGACATCGCCGTGAAGCACGAAGGCCACTTCTTTTCCGTTAGGGGATACGGCAATTTCCGTAGCTCCGGAGGTTCTGATTTGGTGTGCAAGTTCCGTTTCAGTCTGGTCTGTCACGATGCGGATGTTGACTTTCTGTGGAGACTGCCCTTCTTTAACCGTATAGATTTCGCCGTCGTAGCCGTAGCATAACAAACCGTTCTGGGCGGCAGACAGGAAACGTACCGGGTGTTGGGTATGGTGGGTCAGCTGTACTTCGTTGCTTCCATCCAAGTTGCGTTTGAATACATTGAACGAACCTCCTTTTTCACTCAGGTAGTAGAACGACTGGTTGTCGGCACTCCATACCGGGCTGCGGTCTTCTCCGTTGAAAGAAGTCAGTTTCTGGTAAGAGCGTTTATGATTGGCATCTTCCTTGCTGATCCAAATGTCGCGGGTAATGGAAGAAGTGTGATGTTTGCGCCAAGGGTCTTCATATCCTTTCTGGTCGTGATAGAGCAGGGTTGTACCGTCTTTACCTACGCTGATATCTTCCATGGGGAAAGAAGAATACAGAACGGGGCGTCCTCCTTGGGTACTGACTTCATACACTTGCGGAAACTGGGAACTGGGGAAAGACAAGTCGGTTGCATTTGGCATTACGCTTGCCCTGAATAAAATATGTCCTTCATCTGTAAAAGTTACAGGTAATTCATTCCCGGAGTGAGTGGTAAGTCTTTGGGGAGTTCCTCCATCCTTGGAGACGATGTAGATGTCCAAGCTGCCTTGGCGGGAAGATGCAAAGGCAATCTGCTGTCCGTCCGGACTCCAGATAGGATGTGTATCAAAAGCCTGGTTTGTGGTCAGCTGTTTGGCATTTCCTCCCGTAGAGGCTACGGTATAGATGTCTCCTTTGTAACAGAATGCGATGGTGTTTCCATCTGGGGAGATGGCACAATAGCGCATCCATAACGGATTTTCTGCCGCTCCGGCCATCGTGCATGTGGCAAGAGCAGTAATCAACAATTGGGTTTTCATTCGTGAATTTATTTTTTCTTTCGGTTAAAAAAACGGTGAATGCGTTGGAAAATCATGATGCCGGTCCGGAGTCCGTCGTAGGCAGCAATTCCAGCATTGACATGCTGCATGAGATTCTCCATCTTGTTTTTGCTTTGCTGGGGAGCAAATAAGTTTTCAGTAAGTTGCTGTATGCGTGCCTTCGAGTCCCTGAGTTCTTGCTTCTTTTGAGCTCTCAGTCTGGAAATCATTTCCACGCTATAATTGATAGGGGTTTTTATTTCGTCCATTATTTTATTCTTTTGGGGTAGATTCGTTTAAAAATAACCGGGCCAGGAAATGTACCATAGGTTGGAAAATCCATTGTTTCCGCATTCGGTAGATAAGAATAGCCAAAAGGAGCACGACTCCTCCGATAATGGCATATCCGCCAATCAGACTTCCTACAAGAGGAGCTAAAGCGTAGACCAGCATGAATGAGAAATAGAAAAGCGCCATCATGCCGAGTATGATAAGTATGAGGATGAGAATAAGGGTGGACAGAAGAATCGTCAGTTTTTCTACTAAATCCAGTTTTATGTACTGTCCTTGGAGTTCAATGTATTTTTTGACTTCTTTGAAAAGGGCCTCCAGGTTGTCAATGCTTTTATCGTTTGCGAACATAAGCAGTTATTCTTTGATGAAAAAATAAAAGCAGACTTTTCCCTCGGAAAAGCCTGCTTTATACTTACGACAAATTATTCAGCGTCTTTTACTTCTGCTGCAATCTGATCGACCAAATCTTCCATTTCAGCACGATTCAGTCGAATGCCTTTCTTGCGAAGAACTTCTGCGATTTTTCTACGGGTTTCTTCGCCTTTTTCCGGAGCAAACAAAATGCCTGCTGCAGCTCCTAAAGTTACACCACCCAAGAATGCTGCTACGATACTTAATGCTTTCATAAATCTGCTTTTTTAAAGTTATTACTTTACAAATCTAATAATAATCCTGATATGTTGTTCTTTTTTTATTGAAAAATGCATATCTATGTAAGGTAAAGAGCATAATTAACTGATTTTAATAGTCAGGCAGATTTTATATTGTTACCTTTGCAACAGTTAAACTGAATATTCATCTAATTTTGTATAGATAACATGAAGAAAGTAGTTGTAATGGGAATGGCATTGTGCACTGCATTGGCGTTCTCTTCTTGTAAATCAAGTGAAAGTGCTTACAAGAAAGCTTATGAAAAGGCTAAACAGCAAGAATTGGCAGAAGCATCAGCTGCCACAGAGGCTCCGGCAGAAGCTCCTGCAGTGGAAGCAGCACCGGCTCCCGTAGTTTCTACAGCTCCAGTACGAGAAGAAAAAGTAGAACTCGTTTCTGGCGATGGATTGAAAGCCTACAGCGTAGTTTGTGGTAGCTTTGGAGTAAAAGCCAATGCAGATGGGCTGAAGTCTAAACTCGATGGTGACGGATATAATGCCAAAGTGGTATATAATGCGGAACGTAATATGTACCGTGTGGTAGTAGAATCATTCGATACCAGAGATGAAGCAGCTCGGGCAAGAGACGCATTCAAGGCCAAATATCCGAATCGTGAGGATTTCCAAGGCTCTTGGTTGTTGTATCGTGTCTATTAATTTGACATAAAATAAGATTTATTGGTCCATATAGGTGGATTGAAAGCGACTGTTTTTACACGGTCGCTTTTTTTTGTATATTTGCCGCCTGAAAATAATTAGCATTTATGAAGTTATATAGGATTATTGGTGTGTGCCTGCTTGGCATGCCTTTGGCAATGCATGCGCAGGAAAAGGTTGTTCCCATTAAATATGGCGATATGGACCAGTGGGTAACCCGTAAGATTCACGAATCAGGAATTATCGGGGGAAATACAAAATTGTTGTATGAACTGGGACCGACAAAGGAAATAGATGGAAATGTGGCGTATGTGAATCAGGGCGGGTCTCCATGGGGAAACTCCAATGTGATGGCCAAAGTGATGGGAATCGTAAAGACCAATACCAGCGTATATCCTGAAAAGAGAGGTAACGGCTATTGTGCCCGTTTGGAAACCCATATTGAAAGTGTGAAGGTGCTGGGCTTGGTAAATATTACGGTATTGGCTTCTGGATCAATGTTTCTTGGAGATATGAAAGAGCCTATTACCGGTACTAAGGATGGAGAGAAAGCTTTGAATTCGGGCCTTCCTTTTACTTCACGTCCTAAAGCCATCCGTTATGACTATAAAGTGCAGATGTCGGGTGAACCCAATCGTATCCGTCAGACAGGTTTCAGCAAGAAGGCAACCATTCCAGGGCAGGATTGCGCCATTATGGTGTGCCTTTTACAGAAACGTACGGAAGATGCGGAAGGGAATATCATTGCTAAACGAGTGGGAACGGTGGCTGTGAAATATAATAAGACTCAGGGATGGCATAATGGAGCTACGTATGAAATTATGTATGGAGATATTACGCATGACAAACGTTATGTGGCAGATTTGATGCAACTGGGTACAGGTGGATATTATGCTCGAAATAGTAAAGGAGAAAGCAAGCTGATTAAGGAAGTGGGTTGGGCTGGAGAAAATGAACATCCTACTCATCTGATTCTTCAGTTTACGTCCAGTATGGGAGGTGCCTTTATCGGGTCGCCTGGAAATAAGTTATGGATTGATAATGTCAATTTGGTATATTGAGATTGCAAATTACGTTTTTGAGAAGTAAAAATCAGATAAAATAAGGCCCTATATATAAATAAGGTGTAAAAGCCGGTTTTTTTTAATTATTTTTTCTCCTATTCTTGATTGACTTTAAAAAGAAATACTTATTTTTGCATCGCAATCGAGGAGAAAGGGATGACATTTTAATACTTCTCTTTGGTTACAGACAGAGTGAGTGTTTATAAAGCAATTATAAAACCTTTAAATTTTAAACAAAATGATTAAAGTAGGTATTAACGGTTTCGGTCGTATCGGCCGTTTCGTATTCCGTGCAGCTCAGAACAGAAACGATATTCAGATCGTAGGTATTAACGACTTGTGCCCGGTTGATTACTTGGCATACATGTTGAAATATGATACTATGCACGGTAAATTCAACGGTACTATCGAAGCAGACGTTGAAAACAGCAAATTGATCGTTAACGGTAAAGAAATCCGTGTAACTGCTGAAAAGAATCCTGCTGATTTGAAATGGGATGCAGTTGGCGCTGAATACGTTGTTGAATCAACTGGTTTGTTCCTGACTAAAGAAAAAGCTCAGGCTCACATTCAGGCAGGTGCTAAATATGTTGTAATGTCAGCTCCTTCTAAGGATGACACTCCGATGTTCGTTTGCGGTGTTAACGAAAAGACTTACGTTAAAGGTACTCAGTTCGTTTCTAACGCTTCTTGTACTACTAACTGCTTGGCTCCTATCGCTAAGGTTTTGAACGACAAATGGGGTATCACTGATGGTTTGATGACTACAGTTCACTCAACTACTGCTACTCAGAAAACTGTTGACGGTCCTTCTATGAAAGACTGGAGAGGTGGTCGTGCTGCTTCTGGTAACATCATCCCGTCTTCAACTGGTGCTGCTAAGGCTGTAGGTAAAGTTATCCCGGCTTTGAACGGTAAACTGACTGGTATGTCTATGCGTGTTCCGACTTTGGATGTATCTGTAGTTGACTTGACAGTTAACTTGGCTAAACCGGCTACTTATGCTGAAATCTGCGCTGCTATGAAGGAAGCTTCTGAAGGCGAATTGAAGGGTATCCTGGGTTACACTGAAGATGCAGTTGTTTCTTCTGACTTCTTGGGTGACACTCACACTTCTATCTTCGATGCTAAAGCTGGTATTGCTTTGACTGATACTTTCGTTAAAGTTGTTTCTTGGTATGACAACGAAATCGGTTACTCTAACAAAGTATTGGATTTGATCGCTCACATGGCTTCTGTAAACTGCTAATTAGTTTAAACCATATAGCGAAAGCCGTCAGGATTTTCCTGGCGGCTTTTTTTTGCTCATAATCATGCTTGATGTGCAGAAAAAGGTTATCTTTGCTGCCGAACTCCTCAATTTGGCTCTTATGAAGTATGATTTGATTACGATACTGGGTCCTACGGCTTCCGGCAAAACTTCTTTGGCGGCCGCATTGGCAGCTCGTCTGAAAACAGAAATTATCAGCGGCGACAGCCGGCAGGTGTATCGTAAAATGGATTTGGGAACAGGAAAAGATTTGTCGGATTATGTGGTAGATGGTTACCAAGTTCCTTATCATCTGATTGACATAGTGGATCCGGGATATAAGTATAATGTCTTTGAATATCAGCGGGATTTCCTGGCTGCGTATGAAGACATGAGGTCCAGAGGGCTTCTTCCTATCTTGTGTGGAGGAACAGGCATGTACCTGGAGTCTATCTTGAAAGGTTACCGTTTGCTGCCTGTACCTGAAAATAAAGAGTTGCGGGAGCGATTGTCTTCCAAATCTCTGGCGGAACTGACAGAGATACTAAGCCATTATAAGAAATTGCACAATTCCACCGACGTGGATACGGTGAAACGGGCGATTCGTGCCATTGAAATCGAAGAATTTTATTTGACTCAGGATGTCAACGCTCGTTCGTTTCCGGAGATACACAGTCTGATTATTGGTGTAGACATTAACCGGGAACTACGGAGAGAAAAAATAACCCGCCGGTTGAAAAAGCGACTGGAAGAAGGGATGGTGGATGAAGTGAAATCCTTGCTGGCAGAGGGTATTCATCCGGATGACTTGATTTATTATGGACTGGAATATAAATACCTGACTTTGTATGCGATTGGAAAACTTTCGTACGAGGAGATGTTCCATCAGCTTGAAATCGCCATCCATCAGTTTGCCAAACGGCAGATGACCTGGTTCAGGGGTATGGAAAGGAGGGGATTCCAGATTCATTGGATCAATGCGGAATCGCCGATAGAGGAGAATGTGAAACTAATTGTAGACTTGATAAATTAACCGATATGGCAGTAGAACCAGACAGATGGGGGGTCATTTACAACCCTAAAGCCGGAAGTCGCAAAGCGCAGAAACGCTGGCGGAATATTCGCGCTTACATGGACGAGTGTAAGGTGAAATATGACTATGTGCAGTCGGAGGGATTTGGGTCTGTAGAGCGCCTGGCAAAAACGATGGTGAACAACGGATACCTGACCATTGTAGTGGTGGGAGGTGACGGAGCCATCAATGATGCGTTGAATGGCATTATGAATTCCGATATAGAAGACAAGCAGAAAGTGGCGTTGGGCATCATTCCCAATGGCATTGGCAATGATTTTGCCAAATACTGGGGCTTGAATTCGGATGATTACAAGATGGCGGTGGATGTATTGATTAACCGCCGCTTGCGGAAAATAGACACAGGCGTATTTTCTTATTTTGATGGAGAACAGCATCAGACCCGCTATTTCCTGAATGCAGTTTACATGGGACTGGGGGCACGGATTGTGCGGATTACCAATGAAACCCGAAGATTCTGGGGTATTCCGTTGGTTTCTTATCTGGCTTCTTTGTTTTTGGTGGCATTTGAAAGAAAATTGTATCGGATGCATCTGAAGGTGAACGATGAGCATATCCGGGGGCGGATCATGGCGGTGGCTGTGGGTAGCGCTTATGGCTATGGACTTACGCCGAGTGCAGTACCTTACAATGGATGGCTGGATGTATCGATTGTATATCGTCCGGAACTGCGTGAATTGATTTCCGGATTGTGGATGTTGCAACAGGGACGTTTGTTGAACCATAAAATCGTAAAGCCTTACCGGACACGTTGTGTAAAAGTATTACGGGCTCAAAATGCGGAAGTCAGTCTGGATGGACGTCTTTGGCTGGACCGTCATTTCCCTATTGAGATAACTATTGCTCCAGAAGCGATAACTTTGATAATTCCTGATTGATTATGATAAAGAACATTTCAGATTTGAAGCGGGAGGATATGTTTTTCCTCTTGGCTGGACCGTGTGTGATAGAAGGAGAAGACATGGCGCTCCGTATTGCAGAAAAGGTAGTGAAGATTACGGATAAATTGCATATTCCTTATGTGTTCAAAGGGTCTTACCGGAAGGCGAACCGTTCGCGCTTGGATTCTTTTACAGGCATTGGCGATGAAAAGGCTTTGAAGATTCTGGCAAAGGTGCGGAGTACGTTTGATGTACCTGTAGTGACGGATATCCATACAGCTCCCGAAGCTGAAATGGCTGCCGAATATGTCGATATTTTGCAGATTCCGGCCTTTCTTTGCCGTCAGACGGATTTGCTGGTAGCGGCAGCCCGTACGGGAAAGATGGTCAATATCAAGAAAGGACAGTTTCTTTCACCGGCTGCCATGCGATTTGCCGCAGATAAGGTGGTGGAAGCCGGAAACGATCAAGTGATGCTGACGGAGCGTGGTACGACCTTTGGTTATCAGGATCTGATTGTGGATTATAGGGGGATTCCGAAAATGCAGTCTTTCGGACATCCGGTAATTTTGGATGTGACCCATTCTTTGCAGCAGCCTAACCAGGCTTCAGGAGTAACCGGAGGTATGCCGCAGCTGATTGAAACGATGGCTAAGGCTGGTGTGGCAGTCGGCGTGGATGGTCTGTTTATGGAAACGCATGAAGATCCTTCCAAAGCGAAGAGTGACGGGGCTAATATGCTGAAACTGGATTTGCTGGAAGACTTGCTTGTCAAACTGGTACGTATTCGTCAAAGTCTGTGAGTTGCCGATGAAACAATTCTTAGGTGTGAAGTGTGGACTTAAATGGAAGGTTACTTTGTGGATACTTTGGGGATTAACCCTGAAAGTAGCCGCACAAAGTGAGCCTATGATTTCTTCTCAGGAACAACCGTTACTGGAACGTTTGACCGAGGGAAAACGCAAAGTGGACTGGGCCGATATGAATATCCAGTTCTGCTCGGCGGTGGATGCGTCTTTTCAGAACGGACAATTGGATGAGACGGCTTTCAAGGTGCATCGTATCCGTTTGGAGGTGTTGGGAGGTTTTCATGAGAAGTTTACCTATCATTTTCGGCAATCATTGAATCAGTACACTACTCCCAATATTCCGTTGGATAATCTTTCGGGTTCGGTGGAGCTGGCCATGGTGGGTTGGCAGTTGAATGACAGATGGAAGCTGACCGCTGGAAAGCAGGCTGTGCAGTTCAGTGGGTATGAATGTTGGGTGAATGCCATTAAAGTACGGCATTATTCTGATTTTAACAACACGATACCTTGCTATCAGGCCGGATTGAATGTGGCGTATAAGATGAACGACAGCCATGAATTTAATTTTCAGGTGACCAACAACCGGAATGGAGACAGCAATGACCAGTTCATGTATGGATTGCCAGAAGGAGTGGAGGCCACCAAGATTCCTTTGCTGGCTACGGTGAACTGGGACGGATATTTCGTGGATCATGCCATGCAGCTCCGTTATTCGTTGTCGTATGGGCAGCTGGCCAAAAATAAGAATGTCTTTTATTTTACCTGCGGTAATGTGTGGGACAAGAAACCTTTTTTGGGGTACATCGATTTCATGTATTCTCGCGAGGGAATCGATTCGAAAGGATTGATTAGCGGAGTGACCGTACAGGATGGAGTAGGGAAGACTTTGTCGAACGTGGATTATTTCACGACTATTTTTAACCTGGACTATCGGGTAGCTTCTCATTGGAATCTTTATGTGAAAGGAGTGTATGAGCAGGGAAATGTGTTCAAGTCGTCGGGTGATGTGAATGCCGGTACCTATCGGAGAGTGTGGAACGCCCAGCTTTGTGCCGAATACTATCCATTGAAAAACAGTGAACTATTATGCTATTTGCATTTGCTGTATAAGAATGTGCATCTCACGGAAAGAGCCACGCGCTGGGGAGCTGAAAGTTATAACCAGCAGCGAATTTCATTGGGATTGGTTTACACCCTTCCTGTTTTCTAAACGGAACAGATTTTATACGTGACATCTGTTTATGTATTCCAATAAAAAACTATATCTTTGCAGCACGAAACAGAGAGGATTATACTAAAAAGTAAAAAGATATGCTTACCATTAAACAAATTACAGAAGATACCGACAAGGTAATTCGTGGATTGGAAAAGAAGCATTTTGCCAATGCAAAAGAAACAATTGCCAAAGTGCTTGAACTGAACGACAAAAGACGTAGTGCACAGAATCAATTAGATAAAAATCTTTCAGAAGTAAATTCTACTTCAAAGGCGATTGGAGCCTTGATGAAAGAAGGCAAGAAAGAAGAAGCTGAGGCTGCCAAAGCACGTGTGGCAGAAATCAAGGAAGCCAGCAAAGACTTGCAGGCCGAGATGGATAAGGCAGCAGAAGATATGCAGAACTTGCTTTACACTATTCCGAATGTGCCTTACGAATGTGTACCCGAAGGATTTGGCGCGGAAGACAATGTGGTAGAGAAGATGGGTGGAATGGAAACCGAACTTCCTAAGAACGCTCTGCCTCACTGGGAACTGGCAAAGAAATATGACTTGATTGATTTTGACCTGGGTGTGAAGATTACAGGAGCCGGTTTCCCGGTATATAAAGGAAAAGGAGCTCGTTTGCAGCGTGCATTGATCAACTTCTTCCTGGATGAAGCTCGTGCAGCAGGTTATGAAGAAATTATGCCTCCTACGGTAGTGAATGCTGCCTCAGGATATGGTACAGGACAGTTGCCTGACAAGGAAGCTCAGATGTATCATTGCGAACTGGATGATTTGTATCTGATTCCTACGGCCGAAGTTCCGGTAACGAATATTTACCGTGACGTGATTTTGGATGAGAAGCAACTTCCGATCAAGAATTGTGCGTATACACAGTGTTTCCGTCGTGAAGCAGGTTCTTATGGTAAAGATGTACGTGGCTTGAACCGTCTGCACGAGTTCTCTAAGATTGAGCTGGTACGTATTGATAAGCCGGAACATTCCAAACAGTCTCATCAGGAAATGTTGGATCATGTAGAAGGTTTGTTGAAGAAGTTGGAACTTCCTTACAGAATTCTTCGTCTGTGTGGTGGAGACATGAGCTTTACAGCTGCGCTTTGCTTCGATTTTGAAGTTTATTCCGAAGCACAGAAACGTTGGTTGGAAGTCAGCTCTGTTTCTAACTTTGATACTTACCAGGCCAATCGTTTGAAATGCCGTTATCGTACCGCAGAAAAGAAAACGGAATTGTGCCACACTTTGAATGGTTCTGCATTGGCTTTGCCGCGTATCGTAGCTGCATTGCTTGAAAACAATCAGACTCCGGAAGGTATTCGTATCCCGAAAGTATTGGTACCTTACTGCGGATTTGATATCATAGATTAAGGAGCATAGGGCGTTTTGCCTATCCCCATTTTTAGTCGTCTGACAAATCTCTTTTTAAGATAAAATAAGAGAAATTTGTCAGGCGACTTTTTTTTAGCGTAAGAATTGTCATCTCTAATATGATATTTTTTGGAAAAATGTGCCTTAGAAGCCAAAAAAAAAGGATTTTGGTTTTGCTATTAGTTTTTAATCATTAATTTTGAGGGGAAATAAATAACATCTTTTTAGAACGAATATTAATTTATAACCTTAATATACAACTATGAGTTATTTACGATTTGATAAGACGATAATGACAAATCTGGAAGAAACTCTGACAAGAGAAATTCTTCGTACAAATCGCTCGGGGGCTTATCATTGTTCGACTATTGTGGATTGTAATACTCGCAAGTATCATGGCTTGTTGGTAATACCGGTTCCGGAATTGGATGATGAGAATCATGTATTGCTTTCTTCGTTGGATGAGACTGTCATCCAGCATGGGGCAGAATTTAATTTAGGTCTGCACAAGTATGGAGGTGATAATTTCAGTCCGAGAGGACACAAGTACATCCGTGAGTTTGAATGTGAGAAAGTGCCGACTACAGTTTATCGTGTCGGGGGATGTGTGCTGAAGAAGGAAAAAGTGTTTGTGCATCATGAAAACCGTATTTTGATTCGATACACGTTGATGGATGCACATTCAGAAACTACGCTCCGGCTTCGTCCTTATCTGGCTTTCCGAAGTGTGCGTCAGTATACTCACGAAAATGCGCAGGCCAGTCGTCATTACGATCTTGTGGAGAATGGAATTAAAACTTGCATGTATCCGGGATATCCGGAACTTTATATGCAGTTGAGTAAGGAAAATGAATTTTGTTTCCATCCTGACTGGTACAGAGGAATTGAATATCCAAAGGAACGTGAACGTGGATATGATTTTAATGAAGATCTGTACGTTCCAGGTTATTTTGAAGTAAGTATCAAGAAAGGAGAATCAGTCACATTTTCTGGAGGAGTTTCCCCTATCGAAACACAGTCTTTAAATGCTTTGTTTGCTGCCGAAGTAGAGCAGCGTACTCCACGTGATAACTTTAAGAACTGTCTGATCAATTCCGCTCATCAGTTCCTGAACAAGCAGGATGGTGAATCTTACATTTTGGCCGGATATCCTTGGTTTAAATGTCGGGCGCGCGACATGTTCATCTCTTTACCGGGACTGACATTGTCCATTGGAGAGGTTGGTAAGTTTGAGATGATTATGGATACTGCCATAAAAGCGGTGTATGCCTTTATGGAAGGAAAGGATAGCCATCTGAAAGTAACGGAAATCGAACATCCGGACGTGTTGCTGTGGATGGTATGGACCATACAGCAGTATGCCAAGATGGTTTCTTGGGATGAGGCAAGAGTGAAGTACGGCAAGTTGCTGAAAGATGTGATGGAATACCTGGCAGGTAGTAAGCATCCTAATCTGACGGTGCATGACAATGGGCTGGTTTATACCAACGGAAAAGAAAAGGCTGTGACTTGGATGAATTCTACGGTCAACGGACGACCGGTAGTAGCCCGAACGGGATATATCGTGGAATTCAATGCGTTATGGTACAATGCTCTCTGTTTCGTAGCCGATCTGCTGGCTGGAGACGAGGGCTTTGCTGCTTATTTGCGTCAGTTTGCTGAAAAAGCGGCTCCTTCTTTCATCCAGACTTTCTTGAATGAATATGGCTATCTGCTGGATTATGTGGATGGCAACATGATGGACTGGAGTGTGCGTCCGAACATGATTTTTGCCGCTGCATTCGATTATTCTCCGCTTGATTCCAAACAGAAGAAGGGAGTAATTGACATTGTGACCAAGGAACTGCTGACTCCGAAAGGCCTTCGTTCTTTGAGTCCGAAGAGTGGCGGTTATAATCCGAACTATGTGGGACCGCAATTGCAGCGTGATTATGCCTACCATCAGGGAACTGCATGGCCGTGGTTGGAAGGATTCTACTTGGAAGCTTATTTGCGCATTTACAAGCGGAGCGCCATTTCGTTTGCGGAACGTCAGATGATCAGTTATGAAGACCAGATGACTTGTCACTGCATCGGTTCTATTCCGGAATTGTTTGATGGAAATCCACCGTTCCAGGGAAGAGGAGCCATTTCATTTGCCATGAATGTGGCGGAAATTTTACGTACATTGAATTTGTTGGAGAAATATAACAATCAATAAGAAGAGGAGGAGTTTGTATGAAAGTTTTGATGTTTGGTTGGGAATTTCCTCCTCATATCTTAGGAGGATTAGGTACAGCCAGTTATGGACTGACTCATGGACTTGCCCAGCAGGAGGATATGGAAATTACTTTCTGTATCCCGAAACCTTGGGGGGATGAAGACCAGAGTTTCTTGCGTATTATAGGAATGAACAGCGTGCCCATTGTATGGCGTGACGTGCAGTGGGATTATGTGAAAGACAGAGTAGGAAGCTACATGGATCCGCAGCTTTATTATGATTTGCGTGATCATATCTATGCGGATTTCAATTATATGCACACCAACGATTTGGGCTGTCTGGAGTTCTCAGGAAGATATCCGGACAATCTGCATGAAGAAATCAATAATTATTCAATCGTGGCAGGAGTAGTGGCCCGTCAGCAGCAGTTTGATATTATCCATTCACACGACTGGCTGACTTATCCGGCAGGTATCCATGCAAAGCAGGTTTCCGGAAAACCATTGGTAATCCACGTACATGCCACGGATTTTGACCGTAGTAGAGGAAATGTCAATCCTACGGTTTATTCCATTGAAAAGAACGGTATGGATCATGCGGATTGCATTATGTGTGTGAGTGAGCTTACCCGTCAGACCGTAATCAACAAGTATTATCAGGATCCCCGTAAAGTATTTACCGTGCACAATGCCGTATCTCCGCTTTCCAAGGAGATTCAGGATATTCAGGTCAAGAAGAATCCGAAAGAGAAGATTGTGACGTTCCTGGGACGTATTACAATGCAGAAGGGACCGGAATACTTCGTAGAAGCAGCAGCCATGGTATTGAAGCGTGCCCGTAATGTGCGTTTCGTAATGGCTGGAAGTGGAGATATGATGAATGCGATGATCCGTCTGGCGGCCGAAAGAGGCATTGCCGACCGGTTCCATTTCCCGGGATTCATGAAAGGAAAGCAAGTATATGAAGTCTTGAAAATGAGCGACGTATACATTATGCCTTCAGTCTCTGAACCGTTTGGTATTTCACCTTTGGAGGCCATGCAGTGTAGCGTGCCGACGATTATTTCCAAACAGTCAGGATGTGCGGAGATTCTTTCCAAGTGTATAAAGACCGATTATTGGGATATACACGCCATGGCAGATGCTATCCATTCTATTTGTACGAACCAGTCATTGTATGAATATCTCCGTGACGAAGGGAAGAAAGAAGTGGACGGAATCGTATGGGAAAAGGTCGGCGTAAAGATTCGTGGACTTTATGAGCAAGTCTTAAAAAATTATGGTAAATAAAACAGCAATACAATATGAAAACAATTTGTCTTTACTTTGAAATACACCAGATTATCCATCTGAAACGCTATCGTTTCTTTGAAATCGGTTCTGAACATTATTATTACGACGATTATGCCAACGAACAGGGTATGAATGAAGTGGCTGAACGCTCTTATATTCCGGCATTGAAAACCTTGATTGAAATGGCTAAATCTTCAAATGGAGCGTTTAAAGTTGCATTGTCCATCTCTGGAGTGGCTTTGGAACAGTTGGAAATTCATGCTCCGGCAGTGATTGAACTGTTGCATGAGCTGAATGCAACCGGTTGTTGCGAATTCCTCTGCGAGCCTTATTCACACGGTTTGTCTTCGTTGAAGAATGAAACCTGCTTCCGTGAAGAGGTGGAACGTATGCGGGTGAAGATTAAAGATTATTTCGGTCAGGAGCCCAAGGTATTCCGTAATTCCAGCTTGATTTATGATAATGAAATTGGAGGTATCGTAGCTGATATGGGCTTCAAGGGAATGCTGGCAGAAGGTGCAAAGCATGTATTGGGATGGAAGAGTCCGCACTATTTGTATCATTGTGCCGAGAACCCGAATCTGAAATTGTTGCTGCGTGACTATAAGCTGTCAGACGATATCGGCTTGCGTTTCTCTAATACTGAATGGAGCGAATATCCGTTGTTTGCCGATACATACATCGGTTGGATTGCTTCTTTGCCAGAGAACGAGCAGATTATCAATATCTTTATGGAGCTTTCAGCACTGGGTATTTACCAGCCGTTGTCATCCAATATATTGGAATTCTTGAAAGCGTTGCCTGAATGTGCCCGTCAGAAAGGCATCACATTCTCTACACCTTCTGAGATTGTTTCTAAGCTGAAGTCAGTAGATATGCTCGATGTACCTTATCCGATGTCTTGGACCGATGAAGAAAGAGATATCAGCCCGTGGTTGGGTAACGTGATGCAACGTGAGGCATTCAATAAACTTTACAGTGTGGCAGAACGTGTATATTTGTGTTCAGACCGCAGAATCAAGCAAGACTGGGATTACCTGCAGGCCAGCAACAATTTCCGTTTCATGACCACCAAACAGATGGGCGTGTCTTTGGACCGTGGTATTTACGATTCGCCGTATGATGCGTTCACCAATTACATGAATATCTTAGGTGACTTTATCGGACGTGTCAATGCTTTGTATCCGGTAGATATGGAAGATGAAGAATTGAACTCTTTGTTGACCACTATCCGCAACCAGGAAGAAGAACTGGTACAGTTGAACGATGAAGTGAAACATTTGCAGGAAGAGCTGAAGGAGAAAGAACAGAAAGCGGAAAAGGCTCCCGCAAAGAAAGCTCCAGCCAAGAAGGCTGCTTCTTCTACGGCTAAGAAGACTACTTCAAAGAAAGCATAAATCTCCGAAGTATCGGGACAAAAAAATCCTGGAATCAATCGATTCCAGGATTTTTTTTATGCTATAGAATTAAATAAATGCATTGTTTATTTATTGAATCTTGGTTTGGTATAGATAACTTCCATTTTTATCTTTTCACCGTCTTCACCTCCTACTAACTTGGCTGAGTTCACCTCCAAATCGTGCGAAAGCCCGATTGTATTTCCCTGTGAGTCTGTTTCTGTTTTCACCGGAATCAATACCAGCGTATTATATTCATCCCATCCTTCAGCAGGTTCTTCTTTGGTTCTCATGTCGCTGAATATCTGACTGATCAAACGGTTTACTTGTGAGAAGGAATAAGAATTTGTGGTACTGCTGTAAGTGCCAAGGAAAGACGTCTTGCTGTCGTAATTTTGCTTCTGTTCAAAGAAATCTTTTACCTCACTCTTCCGGATAAGCAACAAATTCTGTGGTGTTCCCATCTTGTAAGGACTGCTTGCAGAGGTTTCGCTGACATTTTTGTATTTGGTAAATGACATGGATACAGAGTTCAGTGTATCATTGCCAAGGGCTTCATACATTTCTTTCAGCGGGAGTTTCACTTCCGTGCAAAGTCCGGCAGGCGTTTTCAGATACGTGTTGTGCGTTTCAGCCGCCAGTCTTTCCAAGTTGTCTCCAGAGTTACTCAGACGCGTAGACATATATACCTCATTGGTTGCTGCAAATGGGATAGAAGTGTAGACCAAAGAATCCACTTTTCCAGATGAACTTTCCATCAGGTAGCTCACTTTCATGCGCAACCAGATAGCTCCGATGTATAGAATCGAGCCCTCTCCACTTGTATTGTGTACATAGAATCCTGGCAATACGTTGTGAATGAATGAGTAGGAATCTTTGAAGTTATTTTTGTCTTCGTTGTATTTTCTTTTCAAGTAGGTACTGAAAGTTTCTTCTCCTTTTGCTTTTTTGGCTTTGTCCAAGTCGATTACCAAGGGAGGATAATATCCATTGGCACTTTTGATGGAGTCGATTTCCTCTTCTGTCCAAGAGTTGTCACGAACGGCATAATCCTGTTCGGCCAATGCCTCTTCGTTTTTGTTGTAGAAATTCTCTGGATTATAGGAGGTATAATATAGCCCCAAGTCCTCGCCCGTATCATCAATCGCCTGATTCAGCAAATCCACTCTTACTCGCATGGGAGCCAATGAATCACCGAAGAAACTGGAATAAGAAAGCTCCAGCGTGGTGGATATAATATCCTGCATGGTTTCCGGAAATTCAAAATTTTCCGTACAATTGATTTGTGTGATGAAATCCGTGGTATAGGTTCCAAAGTCCGGGTCTGTAAATTTCCCCAAATATGCATTGCTGGTACGGGAGAATACGCCATCCGGATTCAGGTCTGTATATTTCAGTGTCTTTGTAGTTGCTTCGAATGTTTGGGCCGATGCGGTGATTTCATCTGCGTCTGCCACAAAATCACCGATACCAGTGGTGGTATCATCACAGCTGTAGAGTGTGGCTGCAAGTGCGATTGCGGCCAAGAACTTAAGTCTCATTTTTGTACTTTTTTATCTATTTATATTATTCAGCCCCATCGAATACCTTGTCGTAGAATGCGTCACACGCATCTGCGTAGGCATCGCCTGAAGCGTATTCAAGCACCGGAATGTTCAGACTGTGTGCGTAGTCAATGACATTCTGGTTGACAGTCTCATCGTTTTGAATCACTCCGTCGGAGTAGGCTACCGCCAGTTTGCAGAGGTCTTCATAGCTTGCCGGAGATTTCAGCATGCTGAGGTCTTCCGGAGTCACTTCCTTGAAGAGTGCCTGATCGGCAAAGTTGGGAGCGAGAGTGGATTTGAAGCCCTCCTGATAAAGAGAATAAATCACTTTTGAGTCGCGGAAAGAAGGTTCGTCATAATAAGCCTTCTTGATATAGAGTGGAACCATTGCGCTCATCCATCCGTGGCAGTGAATCACATCCGGGCACCAGCGTAATTTCTTCACGGTCTCCAGTACGCCACGGGCATAGAAAATGGCACGTTCACCATTGTCCTCATAGTCGTTTCCATTTTCGTCGCACGTCATCTGTCGATGCTGGAAATAGTCGTCATTATCAATGAAGTACACTTGTCTGCGCGCAGCCTGGATAGATGCCACCTTGATAATCAGCGGGTGATCCGTATCGTCGATAATTAAATTCATTCCAGACAGACGGATTACTTCATGCAGCTGATTTCTGCGTTCGTTCACGATGCCCCATTTAGGCATGAATGTTCTGATTTCGCGCCCTTTGTCTTGTATGGCTTGTGGTAATTTCTGGCCAATCAGTGCCAGGTTACTTTCGGGTACGTAAGGAGTAATTTCTTGTGTAATGAATAAAACTTTTTTCGCGCTCATTGTATTATTGTTGCTCTTAACAGAGTGCAAAGATACAAAAAATAAGGCAATGAAGCGAAAGGGCGGGCGTTTATAAATCCTTATAGTATGTTAATGTATTGATAAACAGTAGGCTATATAAGTGTTTGTTATACAGGATAGCTGTAGTAAATTCGGTTGGTGAAGAAAGAATTTTTCATTTCCGTTTCTTTTTGTGGCAAATAAATAGTTACTTTGCAGCCGTTTTCTGAATTTACGACTAAAAACAGGAAGAAGATGAAGTTAATTCAAACTATCAGTGAGCTTCGCACCGAACTGGAGGCTTTCCGCAAAGAAGGAAAGACCATCGGACTGGTTCCGACGATGGGAGCTTTGCATGCGGGTCACGCTTCACTGGTGAAACGTGCCGTGGCTGAGAATGATGTAGTAGTAGTCAGCGATTTTGTAAACCCTACGCAGTTTAACGATCAGAATGACCTTCTGAAGTATCCGCGTACGCTGGAAGCAGATTGCGCTTTGCTGGAGTCTTGTGGAGCGACATTGGCTTTTGCCCCTTCTGTAGAGGAAATCTATCCGGAACCGGATACCCGTCAGTTCAGTTATCCGCCGTTGGATACCGTAATGGAAGGAAAGTTTCGTCCGGGACATTTCAATGGCGTTTGCCAAATTGTGAGCAAGCTGTTCTTGATGGTAGAACCTGACCGTGCTTACTTTGGTGAGAAGGATTTCCAGCAACTGGCCATCATCCGTGAGATGGTGCGGAAGTATCCTTTCAACATCCAGATTGTGGGTTGTCCGATTGTACGCGAGGAAGACGGCTTGGCCTTGAGCAGCCGCAATGCCCGACTCACTCCGGAACAACGGAAAGAAGCCTTGCAGATTTCGAGAGCCTTGTTTGCCAGCGTGGATTTCGGCCGGTCACGCATCTTGCGTGAAACCAAGGAGTACGTGGAAGAGTGTATCCGTCGGGCTCCGGGTTTGGAACTGGAATATTTCGAGATTGTAGACGGAAATACCCTGCAGCCGGTGAAAGCATGGGATGAAAGCAATTATATTGTAGGTTGCATGGCTGCTTATTGTGGCGATGTACGTCTGATTGATAACATTAAATATAAAGGATAACGGATGATGATGATTGAAGTGTTGAAGTCGAAACTTCATTGCGTAACGGTGACAGAAGCAAACCTGAATTACATGGGCAGCATTACGATTGATGAAGATTTGATGGATGCGGCCAACCTGATTGCCGGAGAGAAAGTACAGATTGTAGACAACAACAACGGTGAGCGTTTTGAAACCTATATCATAAAAGGCGAACGCGGCACCGGATGCATTTGTCTGAACGGGGCAGCAGCCCGCAAGGTACAGGTGGGCGACGTGGTGATTATCATGTCGTATGCCCTCATGGACTTTGAGGAGGCCAAGCATTTCAAGCCGACCGTGGTATTCCCGGATACGGCCACCAACCGTCTTCTGTAATCTTTTGAAGAGATATTGAATGAAAAAAGAGGCTGTCTCAAATTGAAATATAATTTGAGATGGCCTTTTTTGTGTCTG